>QXWO01000063.1 GCA_009911035.1 Lachnospiraceae bacterium | reverse complement strand
TTGTTGTCGTACTCTTTTTTCTATAAAAATTTCTTTTGATTTTTTCAATTATCTACTTGACTTTTAATAGTTGGTCTTTCTTGGGTCTGTGCGGTGCGGCGGTAGCCGGCATGGAAAAAGGGGCAGCCGCTTTTTGTGGTCGCCCCTCTGTTATGCACACGCACACGCAAGCCGTCCAGTACGTCCGTCTTGATACCGACAAGATACCATTCCTGCCCGGTACTCATTTCAATGCGTGTCGGCTTCCATTTGCCGCCTGCGAACACGTCAAAACATTCGCCGCAATGCAAGCCGCCGTAGTATTCATTCAGTCCAAAGCGAATATCATAGCGTCCGCTTTCTTTGTCAAAAATCAATGCTCCCTGTTTCATAAGGTGTCGTCCTCCCTTTCCTGTGATAAGCATACGCCGCTTGCCATATCGTGTGCGACAAGGGCGGTATAATAGCTGTCAATGGTGTTTGGTGCGTTAAAAAGAACCGCAAGCAGATACTTCTTGATGTTGCGTATCTTGGTGGTGTTTTGGTGCATACAGTCAATCACAAACTGGATATGGCTGCTGTTTAATTTCATAAACTTAGACTTCACAAGCTCGGCGGGGTAGTCGTCCCCGGCAATGCGTATCACTTTGCGGCGGGTGTAGACGGTTTCAAGCATGAGGGAAACAATCTCGTCAAGCATACCCCTGTCAATGTTTTTGTCCTGTATCAATTGCAGAAACGGGCAATAAAGCTGTAGGGAAATTCTCTTTGGGAATGAAACAGCGGCTTGCGCTTGCAAGGGCAATGCTCACAAAGCCGGATTTGCTCATTTTAGACGAACCTATAAACGGCTTAGACCCACAGGGAATTATTGAAGTGCGGGAGCTGCTACTGCGAATCAACCATGAATACCACGCAAGCATTTTAATATCCAGCCATATCCTTGACGAGCTGTCTAAAATTGCCGACACAATCGGAATTATTGACCACGGGGCTATGCTTGCGGAAGTATCTATGAAAGAGCTTACGGCGAAAGGGATAGACCTTGAATCCTATTATTTAGGCTTATTGGGAGGAGGTGGAAAAAATGTGGAATCTTATCCGCATGGAAATTAAGAAAGTACCGTTAAAGCCGCATATCGCCGGATTGTTAATCGCTAACTTTATCATTTTTCTGCTTTCCGTCTTTACGTCCAGCCTTTTAACTGCAAGCGGCAATATATCCATGCTTCCGGGATTTGTCCCAGTCCAGTTAGATACGGTTACGTTAGCGGCAATGCTTGTAAGGGCTACTCTGATTGTATGGGAAGCGGTACTGATTTCCGTATTTGTGATTGAAGAATACAGAAACAAGACAATCGGCTTGCTTTTCACTTACCCGATCAGCCGCACGAAACTGATTACGGCAAAACTCATTTTGATATGCTGCATTAGTTTTACGTTCCATGTGCTGTCAAATATCTTCCAATATGCCACAATCTTTCTTGCGGCAAAATGTTTTGATTTTGTCACGTTCAGCTTTGGAAACATACTGGCACAGGCAGTTACAACAATATCCGCAATCCTGTTGGGGCTTCTCCCACTGTATGTTGGAATGATAAAGAAGTCAACGATTGCAACCGTTGTTTCGTCTATCATCATTGTTGCCATAGCGTCAAACTCACAGGGAAGCAGCGCAGGACTTTTGTCAATTCCCGTTGCGGCAATTATTTTCGGTATCATAGGAATCATTTTTTCAGTAGTCGCAATGAGAAAAATGATTTTATCAGATTTGAGCAATTAAAAGAAAGGGGGCGATAACATGAATTTTCCAATTCCCGATTTTGTACCCGTTCCAAGTGCGGAAATCATGCAGACTATTTCAATCGTATCATTGATTGTTGGTATCTGCCTTGTGGGTGTGGGATTGATTTTCCTGTTTCTGAACAAGAGAAAAGGGAAAGAAAAGAAAGCCACAGCCCTATGGATTGTCATAGGCGTTGGCGTGTTGCTTATTGTAAATCACGGCATACAGTTATTGTTTTAAAGGAGGACAAAATGATTAAAGAAGTAAATCAGGCTTGCGAAAAGCTGAATGGTAGATTGGGGATTTCCGTAGAACTTCCCAACCCGAAAAAGAAAGCGTTAAAAACGGCTGCGGCTTGTAACTTAGTTGTCGGTGCTGGTCTGGTGGCGGCAGGAATCCTTTTCCCGTCAAAATCTTGTGCGTTGTTGGGCGGCATCAGCGTTATCAGCAGCGTTGTACTGCGAAAAGAAAGCAAGAATAAGAACCATGAATCATGACGGGAACGAGCAATTCAAATGGTTATTATGCCCTGTTTGCGGAAGCAAGACACGCATTAAAATGCGGTCAGATACAGAGCTTCGGAATTTCCCGTTGTTCTGCCCCAAATGTAAGCAGGAAATCTTAATCAGTGTAACACAATTTCATATTTCGGTTATCAAAGAGCCAGACGCACAGACGCAGAGCCGATAACACGCAGATTCTGAACTGCTGTTATCGGCTCCTTTTTTGATAATTCAATCCAATCTGCTGAACGACGGCAAAGAAAAAACTGTTGTTCAGCAGAGAGCTTTTTACACGTTCCTTATGACGCGATGGCTAAAAAGAGGTACCGCCATGAAGCATAAACCATATCAACAAAATCCGACGGTCATTGACCTGTCAAAAAAACCCAAGTCATTAACGAGGATTATCGCGCCTATGAATATGAATACACATATCATTTAGTATGTCTGAATAACTCATATTACACAAGAACCTATGTGGATATATTCTGCATGGGTTTTTGCTGTAATAGCCCTCTGCTGGGAAGAAAGGGGGGTGAAAGAAAATGAGATATTCTGAACAGTTCATGGAACATATCGAATATGCGTTTCATGCGTTCTGCAAGATTGTCTTGCGCCATGAACGCATGGCGGGATTTGAAGCAGAAAATGGAACGTGAAATATCCCTTGACTATCTGATGTCAGAACGATATTTTGAACCGTCTGCTATGGACAGCTACTTTGAAAAGCAGGACAAGCCGACCGTATTTCTTGTGTTGGGAAAGGAAGTTACCGTTGATGATGAACGGTTAGCAAGGGCATTGTCAAGATTGCCGAAATTACGTCGGGAAGTTTTGCTATTGTATTATTTTGTCGGTTATCGTGATGAAGCAATCGGCAGACTGTACGGGCGTTGCAGAAGTACGATAAACCACAGAAGAAATGTTGCGCTGAAACAGTTGCGGAAAGAATGGGAGAGATTGGAACATGAGGAACAAAAAGCTGATACCTTTTGAAGTAATCGAAAAAGCTGTTGTCGGAAAGCCGGAAGCGGTAAACGCAGTATTGCGGCACTATACCACACACATCAAATACCTATCTATGTATAAGGGGTATATCAATGACGACATACAGGACAGATTAAAGGCAAAATTGGTTGAAGCCATATTGAAATTCCGTTTCGACCGATAGGGAATAGCAAAGACAGGAAAAGCTGTCAAGAGGGCGAAATCAGCAGACTGCTTTCGCCCTCAATTTATTATAGGGATTGTTACGCAGTAGGGGTTATTTTGTCCTTGATTTATGCGGCTTTGCGGGCGTTGAAATGATGGGGCAAGGGTTTTATATGTCTGTCCTCAAAAACAGCGTTCTATTGCGTAGCAGAAAAGCAGAGAACTAACCACTAATGAAAGTGACGTGTTCTCTGCTCTTGCTTGCACCCTGTTTGTCAGCGTTGATGATAAGTTGTTGTGTATACTTCCTTATCACCGTAAAACTAAGTACATGCAGGCGTTTCATCCAGGTGAGCCAGGGCACTCCCGGAAGCCGTTATTTTATACAATACGGAAGAATGTATGCAGCCCCATTTCCGATGATACGATTAGGGCTTTTATGAATGGATATGCAAAAACTGCACATATGGCATACCTGGAAGTGCAGGAGAGGATCCACCCGCATATTTTCCTTCATAGCCGTGCCATGCATTTATACCAGCATGGGATGGAGCTGACAATGGTATCCCAGTGGCTCGGCCATGCAAATCTCTCTACGACATTGATCTACGCACATGCGGATACGGAGATGAAGCGCAAAGCTATGGAAGAAGCAACAGGTGACTATTTTCCAAAAGTATCAGCAGAGGAATCACCTTATGACGTTAATGATGATGCTTTCCTGAAACGCCTGTATGGATTGAAATAAAAAAATCTTATCCCGAATTTTTAGCAGGGAATCTTGAATAATCAAGGAAGCTATACAGAATTCGGGATAAGGCATTCTTCGGTATAACTCTTCGAGAACTGAAAGCCCCTCTATAATAAAAGCCGATTTGAGAGAACGTATGCTACCGCATGGAAAAGAAAATTTTGAGAAAAAGTAAATGGGAAGAGAAGGGAAATGTAGAGGCAGCGGGCAAGGGGTGCAAAGCAACGCTTGCATAAGGGCGCTCCCGGAGCGAAGCGGAAGGGATACGGTATGTGCGGAGGAACGGAGCACATTCCGTAAGCAACTGTGTAGAGAATACGTGGAGGTAGCGAAGCTGATTTTACTGTTTAGTTAGATTTGACAGAGATATCAATATAGAAGAATCACATAATTCTTAAAGAAATTCATCTTTGAAATATAACAAAGATATTTGAAATGTGATATAAAAGCAACATACAACGCGATAAATTAAATTTAACATTTATTTTATGGAACGACAGTAAAAATATCACATGTCGATGAAATGTAGGAGAAGGTATATGGCAAAAACAAAAACAGAAAAAGTCCAGAGGGAAATTGAACGTCTGGAAAGAGAGAAAGCAAAGCCTAAAAGATCAGGGTATTTGGTATATTTCATTATTATTGTAAGCATTGTCTGTATTGCGGACGAACTTGCTACCCAAATCGGGCTTCAGATGCAGAATGTAGTGGCATCACAGCTATTTGCCCCAATAGTGGGGGAGGAATATGCAGTTGCGAGAATGTCCATTGTTGCAACGATTGCAGGCTGTACAGTTGGCATTGCATCTCTGTATAGAACATTAGCAGACCATTTTGGAAGAAAAATATTTCTTGTTTTCAACACGTTAGGATTTGGAATAGGACTGTTTCTGATTGGTATCTGTACTAATATTCCTGTATATGCGGCTGGTGTGATTATTATCCAGTTTTTTATTCCACATGATATGCAGCAGGTTTATATTCAGGAATGTGCGCCTGCAAAGTACAGGGCAACTCTTACTAACAGTATTGGAGGCATCGCATCTTTATCTGTTATGCTGATTCCGATATTAAGAAACCTCTTTTTAAAGGGCAATGACCTTTCACAATGGAGAATGGTGTACATGGTTCCGGCTGTGGTTGCACTGGCAGTTGCCATATTTGCGCTGTTTTTTGTCAGGGAGTCAGATGCGTTTGTGGAGAGCAGATTAAGATATCTTCGAATGACTGACGAGGAAAGAAAGGCGGAGAAAAAAGAACATAACAAGCAGGAAAATGGAGTAGGGCTAATTGCAGCAATCAGATTTTGTTTTTCTCATAAACAGATCAGATGGGCGTTTGTTGCAGGAGGATTTATCTCTTTTGCACAACTGGTGTGCTATAACTATGAAACAATTCTGACTTTTGGATATGCGAAACAGTTTCTGGATAACGGGGCTACGATGGAGGTGGCAAGAACAAATGCCATTGGATTTGTAACACAGGCATTGCTGCTCTTTGCCATTGGAAGTGCAATTATGGCATTTATTTCAGGTGTACTGGCAGACCATGTGGGAAGGAAACCGGCAGTTATTGCTATGTGTGCAACAAATCTTGCAGCATTCCTTATATTCTTCTTTGGAGCTAATCAGGCGTGGAATCCATATATTGTCGGATTGTTCTGTGGAATCAGTGTAGGAAGCTACTGGAATGGAGCCAGCCTGATCACACTGATGTGTGCGGAGTCATGTCCGACGAATGTCCGGGTATCTGTTGCTGCTGTTCAGCCGGTGGTAAATGGAATGATCTATATGATCGCGAGCACATCCTTGACGGTATTGAGTAATATTATGGGCGATACAGCAATTGGTAAGATTTGCTTTATCGTATCAGTGCCGGGGATGGTACTTGGGTTGATTTTATTGCTTGTGAAAGTAAAAGAAACAAATGGTGCTGACTTATGTGCTGTACGGGGTGATGAGTATGAAAAAAATGCGCAGTGATAAAATAAAGATTTTGCATAAAACGAACATAACTGTGAAAGCACATTTGTAATCTGGCATTAATTTGTAAAATCATTAGTTTTACCGTATAGGTTTCGATATTCATTTAAAGTGAACCCTGTTGTCCTTTTAAAGGTTTTTCCTAAGTGGCTTTGGGAAGAAAAGCCAAGATAATTGGAAATTTCAATAAAGGAATAGGATGAGTAGGTAAGCAAATTTTTTGCCAAAGTGATTTTTTGGTTCAAGATATATTGATACAAAGAAATTCCTTCATGTTTTTTAAAAAGGGCAGAGAGATAATTTGGATGCAGATATAGCTGCACGGCAATTTCCTGAACAGTTATTTTTTCGTGCAGATGTGTAAATACATAGTCTTTGCAACGTTCAACAATCAGATTATCCTGTGAAGAGACCTGGTTGGCGGACGCTGTATTTTTTTCCTGTACTAATTTTGTGAGGGCGTATTCAGCACGTTTGGTAAGGGGACCGATTTCATATACATTTTTTCCTTCGTCTACCTGTTGCATATAGATGTCGCCAAGAGAAAGAGCGATTTCTGGAAGAATACCACCTTTTATTGCAGCTCTCGTTGCCAGTGCGATGACAATAATGGAAAGGTATTTTCCGTTGCGGACAGGATCTTTGGAAATTATTCCGAAGGATCCGCTGTATTCCTCATTCCAGCTTTCTTTTAGTTGCTGCAAATTACCGGATTCGATGCTGGCCATTTCACGACGTTCCTGCTCGTATGGATTATGTCGTTTGCTATTTTCATGGTTATAGAAAATTAGATTGGAAAATTGTGTCTGGGTACTGTCTTCAAATGTTTTATATACATGATTCAGGGCAAGGCAATCATGGGTATTTAGTGAACTTTCATGGAACAGATTGTGAGCCAGCAGGATGTAATCTAAAAAGAATATAAGCGGGAATGAAAAAAGCTGGTCAGTAAAGTCGGGATCGATAGTGAGGTTGGGAAGATTCAGATTATATCTAAAGGCAGGTGATTCCTGGATACATACCGGTCCGATGATATAAATCCAATCCGGACAAGAAACTGTTGCATAAACAATTTTCCGATTAATACTGGTCAAAGTAGGAGTTTCATCAGAAATGTTATCGAGTATATAAGACTGTATTCTGGTGTCATCAAAAAAAATGTCCTTTAAGTCGATACGTCGGGTTAAGAGTTTAGTGAACTTCTTTTCCGAAGAATAAGTACGGATATGTGTATGAAGCTGTTGAACCAGAAAGTCAGTAAGTGCTGAAAAATTCATATATCCCATCCTCATTTATGTGTAATATAAGTAATACTTTGGATTATAGCATAAAAGATGAAATGTATCAAAAATATTTGTTTTTTGCTAAGATTGCGAAATACATCGTAAAAGGGAGGCAGATTTATGGCAGAAAAAGTATTTAATCTATATTTACCAAGTTATGAGTATATTCCGGACGGGGAGCCGAGAGTATTTCATGACAGATTGTATATATTTGGAAGTCATGCCATATAGGAAACACGGTATATACAGACAGCCATATTTCTTTGAGGAAAGTTCGATTAGAAAAATAGGAGAGTTATACTATTTCGTTTATTGCGCAACGAATATGACAGGATTAAATTATTGTACAAGCAGGTATCCGGACAGGGATTTTGTATATCGTGGGTGATTTTGAAGGATACAATTCAAAAATAAAAGTAGAAATCAGTGGAGATGCAGATGGAATCTGCATAGTTTTACTCTGGGGTAGCCTAAAAAGTATGTAAGTAGAAAAAGGAGGAATTTTATATGATTCAAAAGGTCAAAAAATTACTTGAAAATAGTGGTAAAAATTATATCTTTCCGTTCTTATGGATGCATGGGGAAAGGGCAGAGGTACTTAGAAAGTATATGCAAGTTATATATGATGCCAATATCAGGGCTGTCTGCATAGAAAGCCGGCCTCATCCGGACTTTTGTGGATCGGGCTGGTGGAGGGATATGGATATTATTTTAGAAGAGGCAAGAAGGCTTGGCATGAAAGTGTGGATCTTGGATGACAGCCATTTCCCGACAGGGTATGCCAATGGGGCGTTGGAAGAAGCGCTGCCGGAACTTTGCAGACAGAGTCTGGTATATCAGACAATAGAGTGTCCTGAGGGCAAAGAACGGATTGTCATAGATTTAGAGCAATATCAGAAAGCGGCGCCATGGACACCGAATATGATAGAAACGTACCAGCTTCCGGAAGAGAAAATGCGGCATTATGAGGATGACCGGATTATAAGCATTACCGCAGTGAAGGTACATGGGGAAGCAGGACAGGATTTGATTGACCTGACGGAAAGAATAGAAGGTAATCAGTTAGTTTTTGATGTTCCGGCAGGAAGTTGGAATATATATATATGCCAGCTTACCAGAAACCGCGGGCCGCACCGCAACTATATCAACATGATGGATCAAAATTCATGCAGAATGCTGATAGATGCGGTCTATGAACCTCATTATAAAAGATACCATGCGGATTTTGGTACAACGATTGCAGGCTTTTTTTCAGATGAGCCGGAGATTGGAAATGGGCATCTGTATGATACCGGAAAGCGGATTCATGAGCTGGAGGATCAGGCATGGAGCACTCCCCTGCAGAAAGCGCTCGAAGAAAAATGGCGGGAGAATTTCAGGTGTTATCTTCCGCTTTTATGGGAACAGGATTTTGGTGATAAGTTAAAAGCGAAAGTGCGTTATGAATATATGGATGCTGTTACCCGTAAAGTGGAAGAGTGCTTTTCAAACCAACTTGGAAACTGGTGCAGGGAACATGGGGTTTCTTATATTGGACATTTGATAGAAGACAATAATCAGCATACCAGGACAGGAAGCAGCCTTGGGCATTATTTCCGCGGTCTTGCAGGACAGGATATGGCAGGGATTGATGACATAGGAGGTCAGGTATTGCCGCAGGGCGAATGGCGCGGACCGTATGGATTAATGGGGGAGATGCGTGACGGAGAATTTTATCATTATGTGCTTGGCAAGTTGGGGACTTCCCTTGCCGCAATTGACCCATTGAAAAAGGGAAGGACTATGTGTGAAATTTTCGGGAATTACGGCTGGGAGGAAGGCGTAAGGCTGGAAAAATATCTTGCAGACCATTTCCTCGTAAGGGGTGTGAACCATTTTGTACCACACGCATTCAGTCCAAAGGAATTTCCAGATCCGGATTGTCCGCCACACTTTTACGCACATGGGCATAACCCGCAATACCGCCATTTTGGGGCGTTGATGCAGTATATGAACAGGGTATGCGAACTGATAAGCGACGGCAGGCATATTGCGCCTGTGGCGATTCTTTACAATGCAGAGGCAGAATGGACCGGGGAATACATGGAATTGTCAAAACCTGCAATGCGGTTATATGACAGACAGATTGATTTTGACCTGATACCGGAAGATGTTTTTGCAAAATCCGATAAATTCAGGACGCAGATAGGATCAAAACTGACTGTGAATCTGCAGGAGTATTCCATTTTGCTGGTTCCGGGGGCGCAATTCATTACGGAAAACTCTGCAAGGGCAATAGAAAAGCTGCAGGAAGCCGGATTTCCGGTATGGTTTTTGGAGCAGATGCCGGAAGGAGCCTGCGATGCTCCGGAATTTGTATGGAAGAATCCGGAAAGAGCGAAAACGGTATCACTGGACGCTCTGGCAGAGGAACTGGAGCGGGAAGGAATTTCAGAGATTCATCTGAATCCGGCGGACAGCCGTATCCGATGCCTGCATTATATAAATACGGACGAAAACGGGAAACACGATATCTTCCTCTTTGTAAATGAGGGAACAGAGTGCTATGAAGGTATGATCCGCGTGCCGTGTGTTGGCGGATGTTATGCGTATAATGCGTGGGACAACCGTATGGAACGAGTAGACAGCAGCCGTGAGGAAGAGGAAACCTCATTGTCTGTGGAGATTTGGCCGGGGAAGAGTTTTATTGTTGTTTTTGATGATGTAGACGTTGCGCTGCCGCTTCCGGCAGCTCCGGCGAAAAGAATGAAGACATCAGAGTGGAATACCGGTTGGAAACGGAGTATCTGTGAGGCAATAGATTACCCGCATTTTTGCAGAGAACAGGAAATTATACTGCCGGATGGACTGGCAGAGGAGCAGCCGGAGTTTTCCGGATTTGTACGGTATGAAAAGGAATATTTCTGTGACAATAAGCCCGCACAATTGATTTTAAAAATCGAGGATGCCGCTGAAGGACTGGAAGTTTTTGTAAACGGAGTAAGTGCCGGTATACAGATTACAGCGCCATATCTTTATGACATTACAGGATTGATAAAAGAGGGTACAAACCAAATTCGGATAGAAGTTGCGACAACTCTTGAACGCGCAATGTCCGGCCAGCCGGATCCGGTCAGGGAATATCTTGGACTTGGGAAAAAGGTTCCGGAATGTGCATCCGGAATAAGCGGAAATATACGGATAATGGAGGAAGTAAGATGAATGTAGCAGGATATGAGATTCCAAACGGACCGGAGGATAAACCGTTTCTTTTTATCGACCCGAAAACGGGACCTGTCATACAATATGACATCTATGACAGGAGCGGCCATTTATATATGCTGGATCATGATTTTGAAGGGTGCGTGGAGCTGGCTTTTTCCAAACCAGTCAGACCGGAAACCGGAAAAGTTACAATAGATGGCAAGCCAGCGTACTTTGTTGTAAAAAAGGTAAAAATGTTTATAGAAGTTGTCATGCTCGGTATCAGGCTGCGGGGGAAACTGACGGAATACGGGCAGGAAGTGACTGTACAGATCAGCAGTTTTGTAGATTATGACGGTAATACGATGGAGCCGCTTGAGCTTACGGCAAAGACACAGGAAAAGCCGAAACGTAATCCAAAGTATATCGTCCATGAGCAGATTGCATTACAGGCTGCGGAAGAGGGAATAGTGCTGTTAAGGAATAAAGGCAATGTGCTGCCATTGGAACAGGATAAAATATGGAACGTGTTTGGGAAAGGAATCTATGATTTCCGGGTGGACGCAGTCGGCGCTGGGAAAATTAATCCCCGGTATACCGTAGACTTCCGAGAAGCGGTAAATGCAGATAAGGAATATGCATTAAACCATGAACTGGAGGAATTTTACCGGTGCGATGAAGACAAGATCCCTGGACAGGCAGTGATCGACCGGGCAAAGCAGGTATCGGATACCGCTATTTTTCTTTTCACAAGGGCATCAGGAGAAAATATGGATAACAGCACTGCCAGAGGAGAGTTTTATCTTTTAGAAGAGGAAGAAAAACTGCTTGGCAGGCTGAGGAGAGAGTTTGCAAAACTGGTTGTCGTCTTAAATGTGGGATATCCGGTTGCGATGAAATTTGTGGATACTTATGATGTGGATGCAGTAGTTTACTGTGGATTTGGGGGGATGCTTGCCGGAGAAGCACTCTTAAATGTATTGAGCGGCAGGGTGAACCCTTCTGGAAGGCTTCCGGATACATGGGTAAAAGAGTATGATGATCTGCCATCAGCAGGAGATTTTTATGACTGCAGCGGAAATGAAAACAGATATAATGCGGACAGTGGAGTATGGATTGACACTGTTTACCGGGAAGATATTTTTGTGGGATACCGATATTTTAGTAGTTTTCATAAAACTTCCGCCTATCCGTTTGGTTTTGGGTTGAGCTACAGCAGTTTTCAGATTGTTCCTGGTTCCTTTACCTATGAGAAGGAAAGAGGTGTGAGATTAACTATATCAGTCAAAAATACAGGAGAATACAATGGGAAAGAGGTTGTGCAGGTTTATGTGAGAAAACCTGATGGAGATTTAAAGAAAGCGGACAGGGAATTAGTCGAATATGCCAAAACGAAAGAACTTGCACCCGGAGAAACCCAGCTGTTTACATTTGAGATCCCCAAAGGGCATATGACATCGTATGATGAGAAAATGGCGGCATATGTCATGGAACATGGAACTTATACTCTGTTAGCAGGAAACAGCAGTGAAAATCTTAAAGAAGTGGGAAACTTTATATTGGAAGATGACCAAATCATCAGGCAGGTTAAAAACCGTATGCAGCCAGTGCTCCCATTGGAAGAATGTGTTTCCGGAATAAAAGAAAATGCAAAAAAACTGGAACCGGAAAGGGAGACTATGAGCTATCCGGTCCGTTGGAAAGATGAGACGGAAAAAGCAGGTACAAAACTGACCTTTTCTGATGTTTTAAAGAATGAAGAACTTCTCGAAACATACATATCCGGTCTTACTGTTCCAGAACTGATAAGGCTTGCTGTCTGTGCCGGTGATGGCTGGGGAATGGAAGGAATCGGTGAGGCCGGGAGGATTTATCAGTTAGAGGAGGAAAACATTCCGCAGTTTGTTGTTGCAGATGGCAACAGCGGTGTGAATTTGAGAAAACCCAACATAGGGATGCCTTCCGGTGCAACCATTTGTGCAAGTTTTAACAGAGAACTGGCAGCGCAGATTGGGCAGGTCATAGGGGAAGAAGCAAAAGAGCTGGGAGTGGATCTGATTCTTGCGCCTGCTTTCAATATTCACAGGAACCCCCTGTGCGGAAGGCAGCCAGAATATTTTTCTGAAGATCCTTATCTTGCAGGGACAATGGCGGCGTATTATTGCCGGGGACTGGAAAAAACAGGAGTCGGCGGTTGTTACAAGCATCTGGCGGCAAATAATGCGGAGGCATCGCGGAAAAGAAATCAGAGTATCCTTTCAGAACGAGCTTTCCGGGAAATCTATTTCAAGGCATTTGAAATCGCATTGGAAGAGTATGAACCGGTCAGTATCATGACAGCTTATAATGCGGTCAATGGAAAGTTTACGTCGGAGGATCCGGATCTGATATTAGGGTTACTGAGAGAAGAAAGCGGATTTGAAGGCTTTGTGATGACGGATTGGGGAAGTTACGATACCGCAGATGTCGTCTGCATGGAGAATGCCGGGAATACATGGATCACACCGGGCGGGAGTGACAATACCTATACGGACATATTAGAAAAAGCGGCAGAGGACGGAAGCCTTGATCTTTTACAGTTGAGGGAAAATATATGGTACATGCTGCGTACAGTGTTGAAATTAAATCGGAAAAAGGAGGCAATCTATGAGAGCAATTAATTTTAATGATGGATGGTATATCAGAAATGGGGTGGCGGATCCGTTTTCGGCGATATTTGGGCAGCAGGAAGAACAAAAGGCGGTCATTTTGCCTCATGATGCAATGATTGAGGAAGAAAGAGAACAGGGTTGCGCCAGTAAAAGCCAATCAGGATTTTATCCTGCGAAATCCTATACTTATACGAAAGAATTTTTCGTGCCGGACGAGTGGAGGGAAAGACAGCAGCTCATGGAGTTCGAGGGAGTGATGAGTAAGGCATTTGTCTATCTGAATGGGGAATTCGTGGCATCCAATAAATATGGATATTCAGGGTTTACCATAGATTTGTCGCCGCGGCTTGTTTATGGAGAGAAAAATACGTTAAAGGT
The DNA here is from genome assembly GCA_009911035.1 of Lachnospiraceae bacterium. GTDB lineage: Bacteria > Bacillota > Clostridia > Lachnospirales > Lachnospiraceae > Suilimivivens. The sequence goes on along the minus strand of QXWO01000063.1, from coordinate 14,204 downwards.
AATTGCTGTCAATCAGGACCAGGCTTCCAGATGGTACCCCGGAAGCGGTATTTACAGGGATGCCGTATTGTGGCAGGGCGGTCAGACTTATATAGTGCCAGGAAAGGTGCGTATCACAACGGAATACATGGAGCCGGAATATGCTGTTTTAAAAATAGAATGTACGATTAAGAATACACAAGCGTTTCCCGTAAGACTGCGCCTTTGTGGAGAAGTGCTGGAAGCAGATGGCGGTGTGATAGCTAAAGTAGAGAGCTTCGTGGCGTTAGGCGCACAGGAGGAGGCAGTGACACAAATGCGTGTAACTGTCAGTGGGGCAAAAGCATGGGATGTAGAGAACCCCATACTCTATCAGTGCAGGTTGGCGTTGTATGACAAAGAAGAACTGTCAGATGAGGCGCTGGAGGAATTTGGAATCAGGACTTTACAGTTAGATGCCAGAAATGGGCTTCGGATAAACGGAAAAAAAGTCAAGCTAAGGGGTGCCTGCATTCACCATGACAACGGAATCATCGGTGCGGCAACGCTGTATCAGGCAGAAGAATTCCGAATGATGCAATTAAAGAAAGCTGGGTTTAACAGCATACGCAGTGCGCATCATCCGGCAGGAAAAGCATTACTGCGGGCATGTGACAGGCATGGCATATTGGTAATGGATGAACTGTCAGATATGTGGAATGAACCCAAGAATTGTAATGATTATGCAATAGATTTTTCAAATGATTGGGAACAGGAAGTAAAGAGAATGGTCGCAAAGGACTATAACCATCCATGTGTGGTCCTTTATAGCACGGGGAATGAAATTCCGGAAATAGGAAGGGCTTCCGGTGCAGAGATGAACCGTAAGATTGCAGCGTGTTTGAGGAAGGAAGACCCGACAAGGTATGTCAACAGCTCTATCAGCGGATTCCTTGCGGTGACACACCGTATGCAGGAATTTGCGGCTGCAATGCAGGAATATAGTCAGGCTAATGAGCAGATGGAACAGGCGCCTGAAAGCGCCGGAGGGAGTGAGAGCCTTAATAATGCCATGGGTGCAGCAGGGGAGCAGATGCTGGACGCGTTTTCTGTCAGCCCGATTCTGACGGAGTGTATAGAACCTGTTGCGTCAGAGGTGGATGTAGTGGGATATAACTATCTGACAGCGCGCCATGTACTGGAGCATGAACTTCATCCGGATCGTATTGTGGTGGGGAGCGAGACTTATCCGCCGGAAATTCCGAGATTGTGGAAGATTGTAGAGGAAAATCCCCATGTAATCGGGGACTTTACATGGACCGGCTATGATTATCTTGGAGAAGCAGGGATTGGTATTTATCATTATGACACAGACCGCACGGAACAGGGCTGGTATCCGGACAGGCTGGCGTATGTGGGTGATATTGATCTGAATGCAAACAGGAGAACAATCAGCTATTTGAGGGAGATTGCTTATGGACTGCGGAAAGAACCTTATCTTGCGGTAGAGAGGGTGGATAAATATGGTAAAAAATGTGCCATGAACAACTGGAAGTATAAGGATACGATCCACAGCTGGACATTTCACGGATATGAGAACAGGGAGACACAGGTACATATACTTTCCGGCTGTGATGAAGTAGAGCTGTTCTTAAACGGAGAGAGCCTTGGAAGAAAAAAGGTCGGAGAACAGGAACCGTATACAGTGAGCTATCGGTTAAATTATCTGCCGGGAGAACTTATTGCGGTGGGTTATGTGGAAGGAAAAGAAGCAGGAAGGGATGTACTTAGGACGGCAATGGCAGCATCAAAATTCCAGATCCTTGTGCATAATCAGAGACTGAAAGCAGGCGGACAGGAGATAGCCTTTTTGATTGTGGATCTGACTGATAAGGAAGGAATATGGAACCGTTTTGAGGAAAAAGAAGTTACAGTGTCTTTGGAAGGGGCAGGAATACTCTGTGGTTTCGGCTCTGCAAATCCAAGCTGTGAGGGAAGTTATCAGAATCAGACTGCAGCAACTTATGATGGAAGAATCATGGCGGCGGTCCGCAGCGGGATGGAGGCAGGAAAAATTATGGTTACATTTACGGCCGGGGATTGTGAGCCGCAGCAGGTAGAACTTACAGTAGTTTAAGATTTCATGATAGAAAGGATAATCGTATGGAAAAAGTAGAAAAAATATTACAGTCACTTACTTTGGAAGAAAAAGCCGCTTTATGTCAGGGAGCCTCTTTCTGGTTTACAAAGGAGTATCCGGATAAGGGCATAGAGGCCATTATGATGACAGATGGACCGCACGGACTTAGAAAACAGACAGGGGAGAGCGATCATCTTGGAATCAATAAGAGTGTGCCGTCAACCTGTTTTCCCTCTGCGGCAGCTATGTGTAACAGCTGGGATGAAGAATTGATACAAAAGATAGGGGAAGCGCTTGGTGAGGAATGCCAGCAGGAAGAGGTGTCTGTCCTGTTAGGACCGGGAACCAATGTTAAAAGAAGCCCTTTGTGCGGAAGGAATTTTGAGTATTTTTCGGAAGATCCTTTCTTGTCATCCAATATGGCAAAGAGCCATATAAACGGGGTACAGAGCAAAGGAATCGGAACGAGCTTAAAACATTTTGCAGTTAATAATCAGGAGACACGCCGAATGAATGTGGATGCGGTGGTGGATGAGAGGACTTTGCGGGAAATTTATCTGGCAAGCTTTGAAACTGCGGTAAGGGAAGCAAAGCCATGGACTATCATGGCAGCCTATAACAAGGTGAACGGGGAATACTGCTGTGAAAACCATCACCTGTTGAAGGAAATCCTGCGTGACGAATGGGGATATGAAGGAGTAGTAGTTTCTGACTGGAGTGCAACAAATGACCATCCGAAAGGAATGGAGGAAGGTTTTGATCTGCGCATGCCTTATGCAGGGGAAGTAAAGAACCAGAAGATTGTGGATGCAGTAAAGAACGGGACATTGTCGGAAGAAGTGCTGGATGCTTCCGTGCGCAGGATTCTCACTATGGTATTACGGGGAATGGAAAATAAAAAGCCGGGGAGCAAATATGATGTTTTGGAGCACCATGCGCTTGCCAGACAGGCGGCAGCAGAGAGCGCAGTGCTTTTGCAAAATAGGGGAAATGCAGTGCCGGTAGAAAAGACAGAAAGGCTTGCGGTCATTGGCAGTCTTGCAAAGTTTATGCGTTTTCAGGGCGGCGGAAGCAGTCATGTCACGCCGACCATGCACAGGAATTTTCTGGAAGTGCTGGATAATGATTACCCGGAAGTAAGCTATTGCTATGCAAGGGGTTATCGCCTGAAAAAGGATATGATTGACGAAGAATATGTAGAAGAAGCGTTGCAGTGTGCAGGAGAGGCAGACAGGGTCGTGCTTTTCCTGGGACTTCCGAATGGCTGGGAGAGCGAGGGATTTGACCGTACCCATCTGAGCATTCCGGATAACCAGATTGATTTGCTGAAATGTCTGTCGAAATCCGGGAAGCCTGTTATTGTATTCCTGTTTACCGGCGCACCGGTTGAAATGTCGTGGGCAGAACAGGCGGACGCTGTTTTTGCAATGTACACAGCAGGGCAGGCAGCAGGAGAAGCAATTGCAGAACTTTTATTCGGGGAAGCAAATCCGTGCGGGAAACTTTCGGAAACCTATCCGCTTAAGCTTTCCCATACACCATGCAGCCTGACTTATCCTCAGAAAGAAAGGGCAGTATACGAAGAGGGAATTTTTGTAGGGTATCGTTATTATGAGAAGAAGGAATTGCCGGTACAGTATGCGTTTGGTCATGGACTTTCCTATACTACATGGGAATACAGTAATTTGTGTCTGGATAAGGAAAGCATGAAAGATAACGAGGTTCTGACTGTAACTGTTGATATTACCAATACGGGTAACAGGGCAGGAAAAGAAATTGTCCAGCTTTATGTAAGGGATCCGGAATGCAGTGTGCCAAGGCCGGTGAAGGAACTGAAAGGATTCAGAAAGGTATTCTGTGAACCGGGAGAGATGAAACAGGCAGTTTTTGAACTAAATAAAAGAAGTTTTGCCTACTATAATACTGAAATCGCTGACTGGTATGCGGAGAGCGGTACATATGAAATTCTTGTAGGTGCATCCAGCGATGATATCAGGCTGCGGAAAGCGGTTACAGTTGAAAGCACAATAACGATAAAGAAAACCTATGATGCATATGTCACGATGGGGGAATTGATGGAGATTCCTGCGGGGCAGCAGATTGTAAACGGGATGATGGCGGGATATCAGATGCCGGAGATAAGCCCGGAAGAAAAAGAACGCATATTAAACGATGAAGATAACGTGGAAGATGTAGCAATGGATTATGCTGCTATGGGTATGGATATGCCTCTTACAAAAGTAGCGGATATGTCAGAGGGTGCATTTACTGAGGAAGCGGTTATGGGGATTGTCCAGATGCTCAATCAGTAGAATAAGGTTGTGGCAACTGTGGAGGTCAATAATGAGACAATATGAGATGTATGAGATGGCTTTTAAAGGAACCGCCCCAGAAAATTCTTATGTGGAGGTGGAATTGCAGGCGGATTTCAGGATAGAGGATGAAACCATTACAGTAAAAGGTTTTTATGCAGGGAATGACACATACAAGATTCGTTTCTACCCGTCAAAATGTGGATGCTATCATTATCAGGTTCATGGAATAGCAGAGGCAGAAGGGGATATAGAGTGTAAACCTGCCGAGGGTGCACATGGCATTGTGTATCCTCATGGAACCCACTTTCAGTATGGTGACGGGAGCTGGTATTATCCTTTTGGGACAACGGTATATGCCTTGGTTCATCAGCCGACAGAACGGATCAGGCAGACGTTGGAAACGCTTCGGGAAGCGACATTTAATAAAATACGTATTTGTGTATTCCCTAAATATTTTGACTTCAATCATGAGGAACCGGAATGCTTCCCATTTGAAAGGAATGCGGATGGGGAATGGGATGTCCAGAAACCGTTTTTTGAATTTTGGGACAGGTTGGATGATATCATAAAACAGCTTGACGGATTGGGGATTCAGTGTGACTTGATTTTGTTCCATCCTTACGATAAATGGGGATTTTCACAACTTAGCAGGGAACAGGGGAGAGTATATCTTGAGTATCTGGTACGCAGGCTCTCCGCATTGCCCAATCTGTGGTGGAGCCTTGCCAATGAATATGATATTATGGCATATCAAAAAGCAGATTGGGAGTATTTTGCAGCATATCTGCATGAAAATGATGTGTACGGTCATTTGCTGAGTAACCACAATATGATCAAACAGTGGGATTTTTCCAATAAGGATACGACGCATGTCTGCCTGCAGATAAAAAGACTGGATGAGATTAGCAGACAGATTGCGGAGTTTCAAAAGCCTTGCATGGTAGATGAATGCTGTTATGAGGGAAATATTTCCTTTGAATGGGGGAATATTTCGGCATTTGAGATGGTTGACCGTTTTTGGAAGACTTGTGTGCAGGGAGCTTACTGCACGCATGGGGAGACTTTTTTATGTGATGACGAAGTATTGTGGTGGAGTAAGGGCGGTGTATTGAAAGGAGAAAGTCCTGAAAGAATCGCTTTTTTAAGAAATATCATAGAGTCGCTTCCGGGACCGCTTATGTATAGCGGCCATGATATGACAGAGGAAGAAGTCGTACAACTTATGGAAAATCCGCCGGAAGAGTTAAAGAACAGTCCTTTTGCAAGGCTTGCATCTGAAATCACATGGCCAGAGATAAAGCAGATGATGTTGGAGGGTAAGGTTTTCGGCGGGCAGGCAGGAGAAGAGGCTTATCTTATTTATTACAGCCACCATTGCAACGCAGTCGGTGTCATGGAACTTCCAACAGATAATTGCTATGATGTGGAAGTAATTGATGTCTGGGAAATGACAAGGAAAACCGTGCAAAGCAGGGTGAATGGACATATAGAGGTGCGTCTGCCGGGGAAAGAGGGAATTGCCCTTATGGCACTACAATGTAAAATTAACAATAAATTTTTTTAGGAGGAATTAAGTGATGGAAAAAGAAAAAATGCTGGCAGGACAGCTATATGACCCGGCAGACGAAGAACTGAGCGCACTGAGGCTCAAGGCAAGAAAACTTGCCCGCAGGTACAACAATACAGACGAAGATAATGTGGAAGAGCTGAATGCAATTTTGGCAGAATTAGTGCCTAACAGGGGGGAAGGAACCTTTTTTCAGGCACCGGTGCATTTCGACTATGGATGCTTTATCACTTTCGGGAAAATGTGTGGGGCTAATTTCAATTTTATGGTATTAGACTGCTGTCCAATAACAATTGGAGATAATGTAATATTTGGTCCGAACTGTACGTTGGCGGCTCCCATGCATCCGCTTTGCCCGCAGGAGAGAAATGTAAGGGTAAGAGAAAATAGGGAGTTCTATAACCTTGAATATGCAAAGCCAATCAAAATCGGAAGTGACTGCTGGCTGGCTTCTAATGTAACTGTCTGTGGGGGAGTGACAATAGGGGAAGGTTGCGTGATTGGCGCCGGAAGCGTGGTAACAAGGGATATTCCGGCACATTCGCTGGCGGCAGGCAATCCATGCAGGGTAATCCGGCAGATCACTGAAAGCGATTTAATGGAAAGTCTGGAAGCTGATACATAAGAGTGAATCATAAAATATTAATTGATCAGGAGGAGAAAATAATGAACGAAAAGAAATTGCCTGCAGGTGCAAGAAAAAAACTACCGTTTTGGTTTCCACTGGCATGGTCCAGCCGTGCTGTGGCATTGTCAATGAATATGTCATTGACAGCTTTCATGACGTTATATTTTACAGATGTTCTTGGCTTAAATCCTGCAATAATTGGAATCATGCTGATGGTGTCCAGAATCAGTGATGCAGTGACGGACATTATGATAGGATATATTGTCGATAGGACAAAGACAAGATGGGGCAAGGCACGTCCCTATGAGTTTGCGATTGTATTTTTGTGGCTGTTTATCTTTATGATGTATTCAACACCGTATATGAGTCCTGTTGCTACTTATGTGTGGGTATTTTTTGCTTATTTTATGCAGAATTCTATCTGCATTACAGTTCTTTATGGAAATGAGCCGGTATACTTGGTCCGTGCTGTGAAGTATCCCGAAAACCGTACACGAATGATTTCTGCAGCAGGAATCTACCAGATGGTTATTGTGACTGCATTTGGGATGATTATTCCGCAGATGGTGGCTCGGATTGGGACGGAACGCCATAAGTGGTCGATGCTGGCACTGTGTATTGCAGTTCCCTGTGCGCTGATTGGTATGTTTCGCTTTCTGTTTGTTCCGGAACTGAAGGATGCGGTGGAAGAGAAGAAGGAAGAAAAAATTTCAGTCCGTCAGGCGCTTAATGCACTGAAAGGGAACAAGTATCTCTGGATTCTTGCTGTCATGTATTTCTTTTACCATTTTGCTAACGGATTTTCCGGAGGAATGGCTACTTATTTTACAAAATGGAATATGGGGGATCTGGGTATTGGCACATGGCTGAATGCGGCTGCACTTTTTGCATTGCCTATTCTTGCTGTCATTCCCAAATTTATGGATAAATGTGGTACTGCCAAGACGCTCCGCATTGGACTTATTATCATGGCGCTTGGTCCGGTAGTGCGCTGGGTGGGCGGTACGAGCCTTGCAATGCTGATGGTAGGAACATTAATGTTTATAGCAGGTTCTGTTCCGATTGCATTTATGACCAATATCTATCTGTTTGAATGTATGGATTATGGGGAGTGGAAATTGGGAACCCGTGTGGAAGGGATTATGGGGTCTGTCAATTCCTGTATGGCAAAGCTTGCCAGTGCAGTATCAGGCGCATTGCAGGGAATCCTTCTCATTCCGATTGGATATGTGGGTACGGCAGAAGCGCAGTCTAAGGGTACACTGACGGGAATTATGGTGCTTTTTAATCTTGTACCGCTGCTGATTTGTGTGTTCTCCTTGCTACTGTCCACGAGATACGATGTGGAGAAAGATATTTCAAGGATTAGAGAAGAGTTAAAAGACAGGGCAGTTCAAATAGAATAATCCGACATATTGCAAGTGAGAGATGGTCTTGTAATATGTAATTGCTTTGTGATAAATTAACCCTAATATTAGGATTTGGGATAGACCAATCATATCATGTGTTTTATTGCAAGATTTTGAGAATATCAATGTTTTATTTGATAAACGGAAGTCCCAGAAGAAATGGGAATACTGCGCAAATGCTGGGAAAGGCTGCAGAGGGCCGCACCACGTTAAACCGTGTGTGGGATCTGTTTAAAAAAGCGTTTGCGGTTGTCGTTGCGGTGGTATTCTGGATGCTTTCCTATTCCGCAGGCGGAGTGGACGGCAGCATTCTTTATGAAATCGGTGCGGCGCAACTCCTTTCATGCCTGACGTACCACAATCGCGGGGGTGTTTTTCTGATTGCTTTCACGCCGGATATTCTGCTGTCTGAGACGGGATATCCGGCTGCATAGCGGTAACTTTTGGAAAGGGGGCATTCAATGTCGCTGAAAAAGTTGTGGAGTTTGCCGGGTTTGAGGTGGTTGAGGTGATACGGTGAAAGAACTTTACATAGACTAAGATAGTGTGCGTATCATTGGGGCTGGTAAATTATATTAATTTTGCATAAAACAGCAAGTTAGGATTCTCTAACGTATTGGTTAGTATGATGAAAGTTTTGTGAGTTATGAAAATAACGTTGACAAGGAAGAAGGGAAGTCATATTATAAATATGGTTAGCGAGTGCTAACTTATATTTAACACATAAGGTTAGTGAAAACTAATACATATTCAGAAGAAGGTGAATGAATGATGCCGCTTACATTAGCAGAAACAGGAGAGGAAAACATCATCAGAAAAATCGGGGGAAAACAGGAGGTCAAGGCACATCTGGAGAACCTCGGTTTCGTTGTGGGAGGGACGGTCACAGTAGTGAACGCCATCGGGGGCAATGTGATTGTGAATGTGAAAGATTCCCGTGTTGCGGTCAGCAAAGAGATGGCACAGAAGATTATTGTCTGAGTAAAACATTAAGAAACTTTTGGCAGTAAAGAACGCTGCAAAGAGTTATTAAATGTTTTTAATACTATGGAATCCAAGACAGGATTCCATGGTCAAAATTCTATTATGAAATGAGGAGGACAGGTTGAAATTTGAAACTTTCAACCGGGAATTTGCGCCAGACGGCACAAACTCCCACACAGAGAAAGGAGTGCAGATATCAAAATGAAGACACTGAAAGAATCAAAGGTCGGCGATACCGTCCGGGTGGTGAAGCTCCACGGGGAAGGCGCGGTCAAACGCCGTATCATGGACATGGGACTGACGAAGGGAGTGTCTGTGCAGATTCGTAAGGTGGCGCCTCTGGGAGATCCGATTGAGGTGACCGTCCGCGGTTATGAACTTTCCATCCGGAAGGCAGATGCGGAAATGATTGAAGTTGAAAGCGCATAAGATGAAAAAGTTTGTGCAGGGGTTTATCCCCTTTATTTTCAGACAGATAGTTAGTGAAAACTAATATGTAGAAGGAGAAGAAAACTATGAGTATGCGAATTGCCCTTGCGGGCAACCCGAACTGCGGGAAAACGACATTATTCAATGCCCTGACAGGTTCCAACCAGTTTGTCGGGAACTGGCCGGGCGTTACGGTGGAAAAGAAAGAGGGAAAGTTAAAGAGGCATGACGGCGTGACCATCACCGACCTTCCGGGTATTTATTCCCTTTCCCCTTATACACTGGAGGAAGTAGTGGCGAGAAACTATCTCATCAGCGAGCGCCCTGATGCCATCTTAAATATTATCGACGGCACGAACCTGGAGAGAAACCTGTACCTGACCACACAGCTTACTGAGCTTGGCATCCCTGTTGTCGTTGCCATCAATATGATGGACGTGGTAGAGAAAAATGGCGACAAGATTAATACGGCGGAGCTGGCGAAGGCTTTGGGCTGCAAGGTTGTCGAGATTTCCGCCCTGAAAGGCAGCGGCATCATGGAAGCTGCGGAAACGGCAATCAATGCGGCAAAGAACGGAAAGACGGTTCCCATGCATACTTTTACGGGAACGGTCGAGCACGCCCTTGCCCATATCGAGGAGGCTGCAGTACACGGGCTGCCAGAGGAACAGCAGCGCTGGTACGCCATCAAGTTGTTTGAGCGGGACGATAAGGTTTTGGAGCAGCTGGACCTGAGCGAGTCGGTGCTTTCCCATATTGAAACGGACATTAAGGCGGCCGAGGAGGAGATGGATGACGACGCGGAATCCATCATCACCAACGAGCGGTATATTTACATCGGGAGTATCATCAAGGGATGCTTAAAGAAAAAATCAGCGGGAAAGATGACAAATTCCGATAAGATTGACAGGATTGTGACAAACCGTTTTCTGGGGCTTCCGATTTTTGCGGCGATTATGTTCCTTGTGTATTACATCTCCATGGTGACAGTGGGGGCAAACGCTACGGACTGGGCAAATGACGGATTGTTCGGCGATGGTTTCCATCTGTTTGGCATCGGTTCCGTGGCTTATGGAGAGGCTTCTGAGGAATATGGAGATGCAGCGCTGATTGTGGATGGCTACGATGCTTATGTGGAAGAAAACGGTGCGGCTCCTACAGGCGACTTCCCTTATGAAGTGGCGGATGATGAAACATTGGAGGTGACGGTGGAAACGGCGTCACTTGCAGATTATGAAGGTGCGCTTGCGGTGAAGGAACAGTATGGCGATGAGCCCGATCCGGCAGCTTATGGCGTATGGGTTCCCGGCGTTCCGGTGTTTGTCGGGAACGCATTGGAAGCTGTGGGTGCGGCAGACTGGCTTGCGGGGGTGATCAATGACGGTATTGTGGCAGGCGTGGGCGCGGTGCTTGGCTTTGTGCCGCAGATGCTTGTATTGTTCCTGCTTCTTGCCTTTCTGGAGGCGTGCGGTTATATGGCGCGTATCGCGTTTGTACTGGACCGTATCTTCCGTAAGTTCGGACTGTCCGGCAAGTCCTTCATTCCGATGCTCATCGGTACCGGCTGCGGCATTCCAGGTATCATGGCATCGAGGACGATTGAGAACGAGCGTGACCGCCGTATGACGATTATGACGACAACCTTTATTCCCTGTGGCGCGAAGGTGCCGTTTATCTCCATGGTTGCGGGTGCAATCTTCGGCGGTTCCGCATGGGTTGCAACGAGTGCGTACTTTGTAGGTATGGCGGCGATTATCATTTCAGGTATTATGTTAAAGAAAACGAAGATGTTCTCCGGTGACCCGGCTCCTTTCGTTATGGAGCTTCCGGCTTACCATATGCCCACGGTGGGTAATGTGCTGCGTTCCATGTGGGAGCGCGGATGGTCCTTCATTAAGAAGGCGGGCACGATTATCCTGCTTTCCACTATCGTGATATGGTTTACGACCTACTTTGGATTTACTGCGGAAGGATTCCGAATGCTTGGTGAGGAGGAGATGGACCAGTCGCTCCTTGCGGCGGTCGGCAGTGCGATTGCGTGGATTTTCATACCGCTTGGTTGGGGCAACTGGCAGGCGGCAGTGGCTTCTATCACAGGTCTTGTGGCAAAGGAAAATATCGTCGGCACCATGGGTATCCTCTATCCGGGTGGATGGCCTGAAATTGGTGCAAACTTCAGTCAGGTTGCAGGATACTCCTTCCTGGTGTTCAACCTTCTGTGTGCGCCCTGCTTTGCGGCAATTGGCGCCATCAAGCGGGAGATGAACAATGCGAAATGGACATGGTTTGCTATCGGATATCAGTGCGGACTGGCTTATGCGGTGGCTCTGATGGTTTACCAGATTGGCTTGGCATTTACAGGAAACCTGAATGTCATTGGTCTGCTTGCAGCCATCGTAATCCTTGGCGGCATGATTTATATGCTGTTCAGACCGTATAAAGAGGCAACAAAGCTGACAACAAATATGAAACTGAAAATGGCGAAGTAACGGCGCGGAAAGCGTTTCTAAAGGCGTCCCGCCATAATACGGGGCGCCGGGCTTCGTCTTTAGATTTGTAACAGGGAAACAGGAGGGATTTCGATGCTTATATGGCTTATGGAAAATATGGCGACAATCATCATCAGTGCGGTTTTGGTTTTCGTGGTGGCAGCGATTATTGTCAATATGATACGTGGTAAGAGAAAAGGAAAATCATCCTGTGGCTGCGGGTGCGCGGGCTGCGCCATGAATGGAGCCTGCCATCCGCAAAGCCGGAAACTTTGAGAAAATAAGGACGTAAAGATAAAGGAAGGTTTATAAATGTGAAGAAACACCGATTCTGGGCATGGGCGATGGTCGCTTGCCTTTTTATGACGTTATATACCGGTTACCAATATCAGTAACAGCGCGAAAAGAACTTCCAGCCGCTCACAGCAAGGGCTGCTGCGCTCCAGGCAAAAGATTTCTGCATGAAGTTGGCGGCAGTGCAGGAAAACGCGGAGGACATCTACGCGGAAGCCGTCCTGATGAACGAGGAAAGGGCAAGGCAGGAGGCGGAGCAGATGATTTCCGACGAGGAGGACTTGGACGAGGAAACAGTTTCTGAAGGAAAGGATCATTTCACGGAAACTGGTATTTCCGGGGAAGACAGCATATGAAGTTCGTAATCTGCCGCGATATTCCGGGGCGTCTGCGGATACGGGTGCATCAGTCAAATGTAATGTCCTGCAGCGAAGCGGATACATTGGAGTATGGACTGTCCATGCTGCCAGATGTATCGAAGGTATCCGTACAGAGGCGGACTGCCGGCGTAACGGTATGCTATGGCGGTAACAGGGCGTAGCTTATCCGAAATCTGCGTGCATTTTCTAATAAAAATGTGGAAGTCCCGGAAAGTTTCCAGCAGCATTCAGGCATGGAGTTAAATGAAAAGTATAAGGAAAAGCTGGTTGGCAAAGCGCTTTTCAGATATGGCGGCATGTTGTTTGTTCCCTATCCTGTCAGGACGGGGATTGCTGCAGTCAGATCACTGCGTTATATCGGGCTTGGGCTCAAGACGCTCTGCTGCGGAAAACTGGATGTGCCAGTCCTGGATGCGGCGGCAATCGGCGTTTCGATATTGCGCGGCGATATGAAAACGGCAGGCTCCATCATGTTCCAGCTTGGAATCGGCGAGCTTCTGGAAGAATGGACGCATAAAAAGTCGGCAGGCGACCTGGCAAGGAGCATGTCACTCAATATCAGCAAAGTGTGGCTGCACAGAAACGGACAGGAGATACTGACATCAGTGTCAGATATTAAGATTGGCGATGAGATTGTGGTGCGCATGGGCAATGTGGTTCCCTTTGACGGCGTGGGCTTTCGGGTGAGGGGATGGTCAATCAGGCGTCCCTGACAGGGGAATCCGCGGCGGTCTTTAAGCAGGCGCAGGGCTATGTGTACGCGAGGACGGTGCTGATGGTGGACTTTTCCTGTGCGTTAAAGCAGGCGATGCCGATTTCCGTGCTTTCAGACGGGAAGCACTGCAGGTGCGGCTTTACGAATGGTGCGGCCGTACTGTAACAGTTCAATCACGCTCCAAAACGGACAGGATGCATTTTTTCATTGCCTCATAGCTTTCCGGTGTAATGTCATGCTCCATTTTGCAGGCATCGCCCGCCGCGATTACGGGGTCAACGCCAAGGTGGACCAGCCAGTCCGTCAGCAGGGTGTGGCGTTCATAGACGCTTTCCGCGATTTTTCGTCCTTCGTCTGTCAGATGGAGATACCCTTCTTCCGAAACGGTGATGTATTCGCGGTTTTTCAGGTTTTTGACGGCGACGCTCACGCTCGGCTTTGAAAAATTCAGCTCAGTCGCCACGTCGATGGAGCGCACCACAGAGAGGCGGCTGCTCAAAATCAGTATTGTTTCGAGGTAATCCTCCAGGGATTCCTCGGCTTTGTGTCGGATATAACTCATGGTATCACTGTACTCCTTTCCAGGCATAAAACCTGCCCGTAAGTTAATCCTAACACTTTAGGGAGGGGGACGCAAGGTCTGACGGCGAAAAAGGGTATTATCAAATTCTATCAGCGGCCACTGACGGGTGTGCCGCATTTTTGAAAACCAGGGGTTAGAGCGTGTTTGAAAATTAAAAAGTATACAAAACGTTTGTTCATAGCCTCTTTTTCATGATAAAATAAAGAAAAAGGGGGCTGATATTATGTTAAGACGCTACGAACTGACGGACCAGGAATGGGAACAGGTCGCTGCTTTACTCCCTCCAGAAAAGACTGGAAAACCCGGACGTCCT
>QXWO01000062.1 GCA_009911035.1 Lachnospiraceae bacterium | reverse complement strand
GAGGTGGCTCTCAAGAAAGAAATTTCCGGGTGGCTCTGAAGCGGGAAACTGGTGGCTCCCAAGGGGGATAATATTCATGATTATATGTCACCAGATGAATTCGAACGAGTATATGAAAGAACACACAGGGGAGCAGAGCTTTTGGCAGGTTAAAATGGGGAAAAATTTCTCATTTTAACTTGTACTAAATCTTGACATAGAACCAATACCTTTAAGGCAGAAGAATTGTATGATAAAATCGTTATAAAAACGCACAAATTACGGAGAAATAAGTGATGGATATTAAAGAACAAATCAATAAGATTGTAGAAGGGGTTTCTAAGAACCCGAATATCAAAGAGCAGTTTGAAATGGAACCTGTAAAAGTAATAGCAAAATTAACCGGAATTTAAATTAGTGAACTGCTTATAGTGGAAGTAATAAAGCCAGTTCTGATAAATGAGCTGGCTATTAGAGTGCTACAAACTATTTTACACTACCGAAAAACCAGATGATCAGTGAAATTCCAGAGTTCAGAGCAAACTAAAAAGATAACCAAACATATGTCTGATTACCTTTTGGATATGAAACCCTCAAAAATCTTATAAATCAAGGTTTTCAAAAAGCAGATGACGGGAATCGAACCCGCCTCCTCAGCTTGGGAAGCTGATATTCTACCAATGAACTACATCTGCGTATGCTTTAGTATAGCACAAAAGCATATATGATTGCAAGCAGAAAATAGATTCTTTTCACATCCTTTTCATATCTGTGAGGAAATTTCCCGCTGACAGAAATCACGAAGCGGCGGCAGCCATTAAGACTGTCACCGCCAACCCCTTTTACAATTTTAGTATATAAGAACAACAATAAGCCTGTAAAGATTCAGTTGTCGCGTAAAAGTGAAAAAAAGATGGTAATTTCACGCAAAATGTATTTTTCGGCGGAAAATCACAAAATTAATCTAAAAGAAGCCATGTTCTGATGCCAATAGATGAGGAAGAAGAAATATATTAGTTGTTTTGGGAAGGGAAATGGACTATACTTGTAGCAGGGCAGAACAATAGGGTTTTTGTGTCTGGATGCTTTAAGGGCGAAAGATTTTGACAGAGAGAATATGTTTTGGGTTCTTTAGTAGGTTTCCTATTTATATTTATAGGAACTGTATGAAATTGCCGTGACTGGCAGGGAGGTTAAGCTATGGCAGGGAAATATTATGCGGTCAAAAAGGGCCTGAAAACAGGAATTTTCAGGACATGGGAGGAATGTAAAGCAAATGTAAGCGGCTATTCCGGCGCTTCCTATAAGAGTTTTAAGACAAAAGCAGAGGCGGAGGCATATCTGGGTACTGGAAAAGACAGCAATTTTCAGACGGAAAATGTTTTGAATGACAGGGACTGTGTTAAAATATATGTAGACGGCAGTTATAACAGCGCCACAAAGGAATTTTCCTACGGGATGGTAGTCCTTTGCGGGGATGGGGAAGAGAAGTACAGTGGGAAGTCTGATGACAAGGAACTAGTGTCCATGCGCAATGTGGCCGGGGAAATCAAGGGGGCAGAGGCTGCCATGCAGTATGCCATTGATAAAAGTCTGCCTGCCATTGAGATTTACCATGACTATGAAGGGATTGCCAAGTGGTGTCTTGGGGAATGGAAGACCAATAAAGAGGGAACGAAAGCATACAAAGCCTTTTACGATGAGGCCAGTAGGCGGGTACAGATCTCCTTTGTAAAAGTGACGGGCCATTCCAATGACAAGTACAACGATATGGCGGACGAGCTTGCCAAAGAGGCTCTTGGAATAAAGTAAGAAACTGCCGAAAAGACATTAAAAGGGACATTGGGAGGAGATATTGTGATACATTTATTAATGAAAGAAAACCAGCCTGTGATAGCGGCCATGGGGCTGCTGATTGCGTTTGCATGTACCTGCTATTTTATGTCGGTATGCAGCGGCCTGCTGCCCAGGGATGCGGGAAGGGAATTTGCCCATGACGGGAAGCTTTCTGCGGGCAAGCCAAGGGGCGCGGGAATTATATTCATACTGGTTTTTGCCATTGCTACTTTTATTTTTGCTCCTGTCAATCTGGAAATTGTAATTTATCTGATACTGATTGCAGCGGAGATGCTCACCGGATATCTGGATGATGCGGCAAAGCACCCTTGGGGTGAACTGAAAAAGGGGCTGCTGGATTTGGCCATTGCGGTGATCCTGGCAGTCACATATCTGAATTTTAACACCAGCACTATAGAGATTGCCACGCTGGGAATACGGATTGATTTGCCGCCGCTGGTTTTCGGGCTTCTGACTGTGATACTGGTGTGGGGGGCCATCAATGTGACCAACTGCTCCGACGGGGTGGACGGGCTTTCCGGTACGCTTGCCATCGTTACGCTGTCAACTTTTTATGTGATTGACAATATCAAGGGGAATCAGGACGAGTTTACATTTCTGATCCTAATGTTTTCTATCTGCATCCTGGGATATTTGTGGTATAATGCAACCCCCAGCAGGCTTTTGATGGGGGATGCGGGAAGCCGGGCAATGGGGATTTTCATCAGCATTGCGGCCCTTAAGAGCGGCAGCCCGGTTTTGTATATTCCGGCAGCAGTCGTATTCATTCTGGACGGCGGGCTGGGGCTTTTAAAGGTTGCGCTGATCCGGTTCTGCCATATCCATATTCTTAAAAATGTCAGGACACCCCTCCATGACCATGTGAGAAAGACCATGGGGTGGTCTAATACCCAGACTGTATGCCGTTTTGCAATCATTCAGATCGTGGTGTCTGTGTCGGTGATCTGCATGTTACTGCTTTAGTGCATATGCGGTAATGCCCCTGCAAAAGGCTGTGCATTCCGGGAGGCAGGCTTGTGGGAAGCATATCGTAACAAAAATAAAAGGAGAAAAAGATGGTTGAGCGGCGAGATAAAATGAATTATTATCTGGATCTGGCAGAAACGGTTTCCATGCGGAGCACATGCCTTCGGAGAAAATATGGCGCGGTGATCGTTAAAAACGACGAGGTGATTTCTACCGGATATGTGGGGGCTCCCAGAGGGAGGAAGAACTGTACAGATACACAGGTGTGCATCAGGCAGGAGATGAATATACCAAGAGGGGAGCGGTATGAGCTGTGTCGAAGTGTCCATGCGGAAATGAATGCCATTATCAGCGCTCCAAGGGACAAGATGATTGGAAGCGCCATGTTTCTGGCAGGTGTGGACGCACAGACCGGGGAATATATTATAGGCTCCAATAGCTGTTCCATGTGCAAGCGTGTGATAATCAACGCAGGAATTGAAAAGGTTTACATCAGGGACACGAAAGAGGAGTACCGGGTGATAGCGGTGCAGGAATGGATCGACAATGACGAGTCTCTGGACGGAACCAGAGGATATTAAACTTGTGCAAGAGCGTGTTTAAAAGACGCCTTCCGGCATGGAGGATAACATGGACAGTATATATGAAAAAGCAGTGCCGCTGGCAGGGAAAATCATGAATTATGCCCGGGACAGTATTCTGGTCAACATGCGTTTTCTGGATGTGGCACTTTCGGCTATTACCCCGAAGCCTGAAAATGGGCTTGGGGGCTTTGCTTCTGACGGCGTGAATCTTTACTATGATCCGGTCTTTCTTTTGAAAAAGTATAAAGAAGAACCGGTTTTTGCGGTGCGTATGTATCTGCATGTTCTGTTCCATCTCATTTTTTCCCACAGCTTCCGGTTTGACAAGGTGGACAAGGAAGCCTGGAGCCTGTCGGCGGATATTGCGGCGGAAGCGGCGGTGATGGAGCTGCAAATGCCGGGGACTGACCTTGGAAAGGATGAAGAGGCAGGAAGAAAGCTCCGTGCCATAAAGGAAGACATTGGCGCCCTTAGCGCGGAAAAGGTCTACCGGTACCTAAAAAATTTTCCGGTCAGCGGAAAGGAAAGAGGAGAGCTTTCGCGGCTCTTTTTTATGGACGACCACAGGTACTGGCAGCCCCGGGAAGAACTGGCCATAACCAGCGAACAGTGGAAGAAGCTAAGTGAAAGAGTGCGGGCGGATCTAAAGTCTTTTTCTGCCGGGAAAACCAAATCAGAAAGCATGGACAAGAGCCTGCTGGAGGCAGTCAGGGACAGGCATAATTATCGTGACCTGCTTCGGAAGTTTACGGTGATGAATGAGGACATGCAGGTAAACGACGATGAGTTTGACTATATTTATTATACATACGGGCTTGCTGCATACGGGAACATGCCTTTGGTGGAGCCTCTTGAATATAAAGATGCCAAAAAGATAAAGGAATTTGTCATAGCCATAGACACTTCGGCTTCCTGCCGGGGGGAAGTGGTCAAGTCCTTTCTGGAAAAAACCTATGGGATATTAAGCGGGGAGGACAATTTTTTCCGCAAAATGAATGTACACATTATCCAGTGTGACCATGAGGTGCAGAAGGATACGAAGATCACCTGCAGGGATGATCTGGAATACTTTTTGTCCCACGAAAAGCTGACGGGATTTGGCTCTACGGATTTCAGACCTGTGTTTGCTCATGTGGAGGAACTGCTCCAAAAGGGAGAGTTCGAGAATCTGAAAGGACTTTTATATTTTACCGATGGATACGGGATATATCCAAAGGCCATGCCCCATTACAGCGTCATGTTTGTGTTCCCCGACAATGGGGATGAGGGGCCGGATGTGCCGCCATGGGCAGTGAAAGTCACGCTGGAGGACGAGACAGAGTAAGACGATCCGTCTGCGGCGATAGGGAGAATACAGCTAAAGGAGAGGGAAAGGATGAATATTAAGCAGGCGAAAGATTATATAGAAAATACGGTGCGTTTATATCTGAAAAAAGATGAATTTGGAGAATACAGGATTCCGGTGGTGCGTCAGCGGCCTGTGTTTTTGTTAGGAGCGCCGGGCATTGGAAAAACTGCCATTATGGAGCAGATTGCCCAGGAGCTTAACATTGCCCTGGTTTCCTATTCCATGACTCATCATACAAGACAGTCAGCTCTGGGGCTTCCTTTTATTTCTCACAAGGAATATCAGGGCATGAAAATTGACGTGTCGGAATACACCATGAGCGAAATCATTGCGTCCATGTATGAAGTGATGGAAAAAAGCGGCATCCGGGAAGGCATACTTTTTCTGGACGAGATCAACTGCGTGTCGGAAACCCTTGCGCCCTCTATGCTCCAGTTTTTGCAGTATAAAGTGTTTGGCCGTAACAGTGTGCCGGAGGGATGGGTCATTGTGACGGCGGGAAATCCGCCGGAGTATAACAAATCCGTGCGGGAGTTTGACGTGGTGACCATGGACAGGCTCAAGGTGCTGGAAGTGGAGGCGGATTACAAGGCCTGGAAGGAATATGCCCGGCAGAAGGGGCTTCACCCGGCAATACTGAATTTCCTTGAATTAAAAAAAGAATATTTTTATAAAATAGAAACTACCGTAAACGGAAGGAGTTACGTAACCGCCAGAGGATGGGAGGATTTGTCGGAGATTTTAAGCCTTTATGAGGAAGAAGGAATGAAGACGGATGAAAATCTGGTGGGCCAGTATATCAGAAATGACAGGGTGGTTAGGGAATTTACCGCTTACTATGATCTCTTTAATAAGTACAAAAAGGAATACCAGACGGAGGAAATCCTGGACGGTACTGCAAAGGCCCAGACGTTGGAGCGGGCAAGGATTGCGGCCTTTGATGAGAGGCTTTCCCTGCTTGGGATGCTGACGGACAAGGTTATCAGTGAAATCCGTGAGGACATGGAGCGCAGCGATTATCTGGTGGAACTTTTAAAGAATCTGAAAGCCGTGAAAGCGGCCCTGGAGAAGGCTGGAAAAGAAGGCGGTGCAGATCCGGGAAGGGAACAGGTTCCGGTGGCCAAGATGCTGGATTACCAGATACAGGGGCGCATGAGGCAGATGGAGTCTGCAAGGATGGCAGGCAGCCTTTCAGAGAGGGACCGCCGCAGGTGCAGGCGGCTTGTGCGTTTTTTAGAGGAAGGGAAAAAGAAGATCCTTCTGGAAGGGACTGCCGGGGAAAAAGAAGCTTTTGGGCTTTTGAAAGAAGCCTTTGACAGCCAGACAATGGGACTGAAAGAGCATACAAAGAGAACCAAAGAGCGCCTTGAGAACCTTTTCCGGTTTGTGGAGGAGGCCTTTGTGGAAGGAAATGAGATGCTGATCCTGGTGACGGAACTTACAGTGAATAATGACAGTGCGCGGTTTATCGGGCAGTTTGGGTGTCCGGCATACCAGCGGCATAATCAGGAACTGATGCTTTCAGAGCGGCAGAACAGCCTGCAGGAGGAGATTGCGGCGCTTGATCTGGACGGAGTCAGCTGATAGAAAAATACGGGAATAATGTCATGAGTCAGGAAACCTGTAAAACGGGAAGGAACGGATTAGGATGATACAGGATAAGGAACTTGAAATCGAAGGGGGAAGGATGGTTATCCGGGTATGCGGGGAGGAAGCGACGGTGGTGTCCTGCCATGTGCAGGGCAGTAGAGTCAGGATTCCCGGGAAGGCGGAAGGCTTCCCTGTGACGAAGCTGGATAAGAAAGCCCTTTTAAGCTGTAAGATCCTTAAAGAGATCTGGCTCCCTGAAGGAATCAGGGAGATAGGGGACTGGGCTTTTGCCTATTGCAGCAGTCTGGAAAGCATCTGGATTCCCAGACGGAAGATTTTTTTCGGAAGAGGGATTCTTAAAGAATGCGGGAATCTGGAAAGTATCAGGCTTTTGGGAGAGACGGATGACAAAGGGGCGCAGATCGGAAAACTTTTAGGTACGATACCCATGAAACTGGAGGCGGATTATCTTTTTACGCCGGAGCAGGCAGGGGAGGATGAATGGCTTAGAAGATATGATGACAAACTGCGGGAATTTCTCATGCAGCCAGACGAGGATGGTTATACGAAGATGGTTTACTGCGGTGAAGAGGATATTGTGGCAAATATGGACAACTATCTGGCGGAGCGGCGGCGGGCCAAGTCAAGGCTGTGTTTTCTGCGCCTGATAAACAGCATAGGGCTGGGGGAAGAATTCCGCAGAGAATTAAGCGCTTATCTGGCAGAACATACCAGCGGCTGTGACTCTGAAGCTGCCTGGGAGGTAGTGTTTAGGGAGCATGGAGGCGAACAGGATTACTACGCGGCATTTACCAGAGCCGGGTGCCTGACGCAGGAAAATTATGATGCCATTCTCTCCCAGATGGGAGAGCACTTTCCAGAGATGAAAGGGTACCTGATGCGCTACAAGTCCCGGCAGATGGGGGAGACGGATTTTTTCGATTCCCTGTCCCTGTAACCATATCCATGCACGCTGCAGGATAAGCGGCGCTCTTTCGGGAAACGGGCTGGAGCGTGTCTGCAGTATCTGGCATTTTTGCTTTTAAATGCTGATAAGGCGCATCCTATCATTCAAAACAGTGAAATGATAGGATACGCCTTTTTTTATAATAAAAGGAATATCAGGCATGTTCTAAGGAAGCGGCGCGCATGGCGGAACGTTTCCGCATGGTAGGATCAAGGATTTTTTTCCGTATCCTCAGGGACTTAGGCGTGACTTCCAAAAGCTCGTCCGTGTCAATAAATTCCAGAGCCTGTTCTAAGCTGAGTATTCTGGGCGGTGTCAGGCGCAGGGCTTCGTCAGCGCTGGAAGAACGGGTGTTGGTGAGCTGTTTTTTCTTACATACATTCAGTTCGATATCCTCCCCTTTGCCGTTTTGGCCCACCACCATGCCTGAGTAAACTTTTTCGCCGGGGCTGATAAACAGGACACCCCGTTCCTGTGCATTGTAAAGACCGTAGGTGATGGCTTCTCCGGCCTCAAAGGCAATCAGTGATCCCTGCTTGCGGTACTGGATATCCCCTTTGTAGGGGCCGTAGCCGTCAAAAATGCTGTTCATGATGCCATTTCCCTTGGTGTCTGTCATAAATTCGCCCCGGTAGCCAATAAGTCCTCTGGAGGGAATGGAGAATTCCAGGCGGGTATAACCGCCGGAGGCAGCGCCCATGCTGCGCAGTTCCCCTTTGCGCTGGCTTAACTTTTCGATGACGGAGCCGGAGAATTCTTCCGGCACATCCACATAGCACAGCTCCATAGGTTCCAGTTTCTTGCCGTTATCATCTTTTTTATAAAGGACTTCCGCTTTGCTTACTGCAAATTCGTACCCCTCCCTGCGCATGTTTTCAATCAAAACAGACAGATGGAGTTCGCCTCTGCCGGATACCTTGAAAGCTTCTGTAGTGTCTGTCTCCTCTACACGCAAGGATACGTCGGTGTTCAGCTCCCTGAAAAGCCTGTCCCTTAAATGGCGGCTGGTAACATATTTGCCTTCCTGCCCTGCAAGGGGAGAGTCATTGACAATAAAATGCATGGCAATGGTAGGCTCTGAAATTTTCTGGAAGGGGATAGGGGCAGGGGCGTCCGGGGAGCAGAGGGTATCTCCGATACGGATATCAGAAATGCCGGAGATCGCCACGATTGAGCCAATATCTGCCTGGGCTACATCCACTTTATTTAAACCATCGAATTCGTAAAGTTTGCTTATTTTTACCTTCCTTGATTTGTCCGGATCGTGGTGGTTTACAATGACCACTTCCTGATTGACCCTGACGGAGCCGTTGTCTATTTTGCCGACGCCGATTCTTCCCACGTACTCATTGTAATCAATGGTGCTGATGAGCATCTGGGTTCCGGCCTGGGGATCTCCTTCCGGTGCAGGGATATAATCAAGAATGGTTTCAAATAAGGGGACCATGTTTGTGCCGGGCTGTTCCAAATCAAGGGATGCCGTTCCGGTCTTGGCCGATGCAAATACGAAAGGACAGTCAAGCTGGGCCTCGTCCGCCTCCAGATCAATAAAAAGTTCCAGCACTTCATCCACCACTTCTATGGGGCGGGCCTCAGGCCTGTCGATCTTATTTACACACACGATGACGGGAAGCTTAAGCTCCAGCGCCTTGCGCAGCACAAACTTGGTCTGGGGCATGGCCCCTTCAAAGGCATCTACCACAAGGATGACGCCGTTTACCATTTTTAAGACACGCTCCACTTCCCCGCCGAAATCCGCATGGCCGGGGGTGTCGATGATGTTGATTTTGGTTCCTTTATAAGTGACGGCAGTATTCTTGGAAAGGATCGTGATGCCCCGTTCCCGCTCAATGTCATTGGAATCCATGATGCGTTCGGCAACCTCCTGATTTTCACGAAAGACGCCGCTTTGTTTTAAAAGTTCATCTACCAGAGTGGTTTTTCCATGGTCTACATGGGCGATGATTGCGATGTTTCTTACATCTTCTCGTTTCTGTTTCATAATTTACTCCTCATAATGAGCGCAGGTGCCTGCGCATATCCAGTATTTATCACGTCTCAAACCGTATTAGTATAGCACCAACCTTTCCATAATGCAAATATTTACGAAATCCGGCGTGGAAATCTGTTTTAAAGGACTGTGTTTTTGATTTATCTAAATGGAGATAACTTCCAAATCATCCGGGATATACAGATTCCCGTGAAAAAAACGGCTTCCTTCCCCGGCATAAAGCTTTTTCCTATGGGGCAGGTTTTTATCTTCGGTATGATAGAGGATCAAATTTTCAACGTGCAGGCTTTCTGCGATCCGGCAGGCATCCATGACGGTTGAGTGATGTTTTTCATAAGGATCGAACAC
The DNA here is from genome assembly GCA_009911035.1 of Lachnospiraceae bacterium. GTDB lineage: Bacteria > Bacillota > Clostridia > Lachnospirales > Lachnospiraceae > Suilimivivens. Next base: position 18,833 of record QXWO01000062.1, on the reverse strand, counting down.
ATCAGCCTGTGCGTCCAGACAGAAGGCTTCGTGCAGCAGCCATTTGCTGTTTTGTGCATATTTTTGTATGCAGGGAGTATAGGGCTCATCGCCGCAGCAGGTCAGCTGTTCCCCGTCATCCAGCTCCATACAGAAACCAAACTGCTTTTCTTTTGTGGACTGTATATCAAAAAAAGTGACTTTCCTGTTAAGGATATTCCGGCTTTCCCCGTCGTTTACGGTAATCATATGGATATGTTCTTCTGCCAGCTTCAATTGTTTTTTCAAAAGGAGTTTGTCCAGCATGTCCCGGATCAGGGCAATGACTTCCCCGTGGCCGTAAATATTCACTTCTTTTACCAAGTGGCGCTGGATCATGCACTGGCAGGCGGCCCGGACTACCCAGATAACTCCTAACAAATGGTCTATGTGCTTGTGAGTGATGAAGATTTCATCAATATCCATGCATTCATATCCGGCATATTTTAACTGGCGCAGTATGGTATTTCCGCCGCCCCCGTCAATAAGGAAATTCCGGCCGCCGCTGCTGATCAAAAAGCAGGTATTATAACATTCTGTTACCATTGCGTTTCCTGTTCCGAGCATTGTGATTTTCATAAACTGACCTCCTTGCTTTATGCCCATTATATAGAAAGTGAGGCTGGCTTTCAAGCATCCTTTAAGCCGGAAGGTGCGGATTTTTAGCCCGGCAGGGACTTAAGCATTTGCCTGATTGTCGGAATTTGCGGTAACTAACAGTTCTTTTATGGTATTTCCTTCATAAAATAGTAATACATGGCAGGAAAAAATTCTTAAAGTGTAAGAAGGGAGAACAACAATGACAGATAAGGTAATTGAGAACAACCAGGTGGTAATCATGGGAGAAATCGTGAGCGATTTCGTATTTAGTCATGAAATTTTCGGGGAAGGATTTTACATAGTTGATGTAAACGTGCCGAGATTAAGCGATTCCAGTGATATAATTCCGCTGATGGTATCGGAGCGTCTGCTTAATGTGGAGGAGGACTATAAGGGAATGAGCATTATGGTTCAAGGGCAGTTCCGCTCTTATAACCGCCACGAGGAGCGCAAGAACAGACTGGTGCTTTCCGTTTTTGCAAGGGAAATAGAGTTTGTGGATGAAACGCCGGAAAGTTCCAAGACTAACCAGATTTATCTGGACGGTTATATCTGTAAGGAACCGGTATACCGGAAAACGCCGCTTGGGAGGGAAATTGCTGATTTACTGCTGGCGGTAAACAGGCCGTATGGAAAAAGTGATTACATTCCCTGTATCTGCTGGGGCAGAAATGCCAGATTTGCAAGTAACTTTACGGTTGGCACCAGATGCGAGATCTGGGGTAGGATTCAGAGCAGGGAGTACATGAAAAGACTTTCCGAGGATGATGCAGAAAAGAGGATCGCCTATGAGGTTTCCGTAAGTAAACTGGAACTTATGGAAGAATAAAGCAAGGGATACTACCTTTCACGGAAACGGGCCGGCCGATAAGGATTGATTTTTATACATTTCTATGGTATGATAAAGCAACAGTTCAGACAGGTCTGTGCATTTACTGCAGGGACTGTAAGTAAGGATTTCTGGCGTGTAAGATCCCATGGGCAACGGTTTTAAAGGATTTTGCATGTGGGATAAAGGCGTGATTTAATAAAGTACCGCCTGAATCCTGGCAGAATGTACATATGAGGTGTATGATGAAACAGGGATTGATACATATATACAGTGGGGATGGGCATGGAAAGTCACCGGCAGCGCTGGGGAAAGCAGTAATGATGGCGGCTTCCGGCAAAAGTGTTGTAATTATCCAGTTTCTTAAAGGAAAAGGGGTTGCCGACCCTGCATTTTTGAGCAGGCTTGAGCCGGAGATCAAGATCTTCCGTTTTGAAAAAGCAGATTTGGACTATGCGGAGCTTACCCAGGAAAAAAAGGCGGAAGAAAATTTTAATATCAAAAACGGCATAAACTTTGCAAAGAAGGTTCTGGCTACTGGCGAGTGTGACCTGCTGATACTGGATGAGATCCTCGGCCTGATTGACAACGGGATCATTACGGTGGAAGAACTGAAAAATCTGCTGGATGCCAGGGACGAGGACACCAGCGTTATCCTGACGGGGATTTTTGCAAATGAGGAGATTTGTATGCTGGCTGATGAAGTTTCCAGAATTGAGACGGTGAAGCGGAAGCAGTAAGCACATTTTGCAAGATTTTAAGCATGAAATCATAGCATCTATGCGTTGACAGCCTTTGCGCAGGGTGCTATGATGTTTTTATATCAGTTGACCGGAAGCGGGAAAACAATTTCATAAGCAAGAGATAGAGGTTGCGTGTTTTATGAGTAATTTTTTGGATGTGGCAGGCACAGAAGAAGAAAAATGAAAGGAAAAAACGCCGAAAGAGTCTGGATTTCCTGCGGCTGGATTCTTGGGCATACAGTTAATAGCTGTATGACTGTCATCAGCAACTGATGGTGCGCTATCCGGTGAAAATAATCAAGTAGTCGGTGCGCGGAATGTGCATCGTTTTTTTATCAGTAAAGCTGGTCCGCAAAGCGGCGTTTGATACAATAAGACGGTTTGCAGGGCAAAGCGGCGTTTGATGTGAAGGAGGAAAAGTTATGGCTGTTTTTACAGGCGCAGGTGTTGCAATTGTTACACCATTTAAGGCAGACGGGGAAGTGAATTACGAGAAATTTGCAGAGCTGATTGAGGATCAGATTGCAGGGGGGACGGATGCGGTCATCGTATGCGGAACTACAGGAGAGTCTTCCACTCTTACCCATGAGGAACATTTGGACGTGATCAAATATTGCGTGGAAGAGGTGGCTGGGCGTATTCCGGTAGTGGCAGGAACCGGGTCTAACTGCACAGAAACTGCAATTTATCTTTCCACAGAGGCGGAAAAGCATGGTGTCGACGCCCTGCTTCTGGTTTCCCCCTATTACAATAAAGCTACCCAGAACGGGCTATATAAGCATTACAAGGCAATTGCGGATTCTGTAAAGATTCCCTGTATTCTTTACAATGTTCCCAGTAGAACGGGTTGCAATATCGCGCCGGAAACGGTGGTAAGACTCTGCACCGAAGTGGAAAATATCGTTGGCGTCAAGGAAGCCAGCGGAGACATCAGCCAGGTAGTTAAACTTATGGCTCTTGCAGAGGGAAAAGTGGATTTGTATTCAGGCAATGACGACCAGATCGTGCCCTTTCTGGCCCTTGGCGGAAAAGGCGTTATCTCTGTCCTTTCCAATGTGGCACCCGGACAGACCCATGATATCTGCGCGAAATTCTTCGCAGGGGACATTGAGGGAAGCTGCCAGGAACAGCTCCGGGCCATTCCCCTGTGCAATGCGCTGTTTAGCGAGGTGAATCCCATCCCGGTAAAGAAGGCCCTCAATCTGATGGGGAAAGAAGCAGGTTCTCTTCGTCCGCCCCTTACCGATATGGAAGAAGAAAATGCGGTTAAACTTGAGAAAGCAATGAAAGAGTACGGAATTTTATAAATAGAATCTGAAATTTTAAAACAAGGTCTTTCCAGAACCCGGGAAAGACCTTATATTACAATAAGCGGATCGCGAAGCGCGGCTGCGTTTGTTACAAGCAGAGCAGATGCGGAACTATCAATAGGAGGATTTTTTATGACGAATGTGATTATGCATGGATGTAACGGCAAGATGGGCCAGACCATTGCCAATCTGATTGCAAATGATGATGAAATTACGCTGGCAGCAGGGGTGGATGCTTTTGACGAGGGCAAAAATCCTTTTCCGGTATTTAAAAATATTAGTGAGTGTACGGTCAGGGCTGATGTGGTAATTGATTTCAGCGCGGCTCCAGCGGTGGACGGACTGCTGGATTATTGCGTGAAGGAGCAGGTGCCCTGTGTCCTGTGCACTACAGGTCTTACGAAGGAGCAGCTTGAAAAGGTGGAGGAAGCGTCAAAGAAGGTGGCGGTTTTAAAATCTGCCAATATGTCTCTTGGCATCAACATGCTGTTAAAGCTTTTGAAGGAAGCGGCAGCGGTTCTGGACCCGGCGGGCTTTGATATAGAAATCGTGGAAAAACATCACAGGCTGAAAGTGGATGCCCCCAGCGGAACTGCCCTGGCGCTTGGGGATTCTGTTCAGGAGGCCCTTGCAGAGGAATATGAATATGTTTATGACAGAAGCGGCAGAAGGATAAAGCGGCCGAAAAAGGAAATCGGCTTCTCAGTTGTGCGGGGAGGCACCATTGTCGGGGATCATGATGTGATTTTTGCAGGGGAAGACGAAGTTGTCACCTTTTCCCACAGGGCGTACTCCAAGGCTGTTTTCGGAAAAGGAGCGGTACAGGCGGCGAAGTTCTTAAAAGGCCGGCCGGCCGGGCTTTATGACATGAGCCATGTGATTGAGGCAGGCAGATAACAGAAAGCAGGGGAAGCATAATGAACGAACTGAAACAGATGGAACTGAAATATCTGAAAAGTCTTGCCAACCAGTATCCCAATATTGCGGCGGCGTCCACGGAGATCATCAATCTCCAGGCAATTTTGAACCTGCCCAAGGGTACGGAGCATTTTATGACGGACATTCATGGGGAATGTGAGCAGTTCAACCATGTACTGAAAAACGGTTCCGGGGCGGTGCGCAGGCAGATCGATGAGGAATTCGGGAATACTTTAAGCAGCAGGGATAAAAAGTCGCTGGCAACGCTTATTTATTATCCTCAGGAAAAGCTGGATATTGTGGCTATGGAGGAGGACAATATCGAGGACTGGTATAAAATCACCCTACACAGGTTGGTACAGATTACTAAGCGGGTGGCATCGAAATATACCCGCTCCAAGGTGCGCAAGGCGCTGCCAAAGGATTTTTCTTATATTATAGAAGAACTGATCACAGAGAAGTTTGATATCTCCGACAAGGAAGGGTATTATAATGAAATCATCCATACAATCATACGGATCGGCAGGGCGCCTGATTTTATTGTGGCCCTCAGCAATCTGATACAGAGGCTGGTTATTGACCATCTTCATATCGTAGGGGATATTTATGACAGAGGTCCTGGACCGCATGTAATTATGGATACACTGATGAATTACCATTCTGTGGACATCCAGTGGGGAAATCATGATATTGTGTGGATGGGAGCGGCCTGCGGGCATTTAGCCTGTATTGCCACGGTCATCCGGATCGCGGCCAGATACGGCAGTCTGGACACTTTAGAGGACGGTTATGGGATCAACTTGATCCCTCTTGCCACCTTTGCCCTGGACGTGTATAAAGATGTGAACTGCGATGCTTTTGCCATCAAGTACAACACAGATTACAATACCAAAGATCTGAGTATGGATATGAAAATCCACAAGGCAATTGCCATTATGCAGCTTAAGCTGGAAGGACAGGTGATTAAAAGACATCCCGAATTTGAGATGGACGACCGGCTTCTTCTGGATAAGATCGATTATGAAAAAAAGACGGTGACAGTCTGCGGAAAGGAATATTCCATGAAAGACATGGATCTGCCCACCATAGACCCGGCAGACCCCTATGGTCTGACCGCCGATGAGGAACAGGTCATGGAAAGACTGCGGCAGGCGTTCCTTAAGTGTGAGAAGCTCCAGAAGCACGTGCGCTTTCTTTTTTCCAACGGAGGACTTTACAAAATACATAATTCCAATCTTCTTTATCATGGCTGTATGCCGCTGGACGAGGAGGGAAATTTCAAATCAGTGGAAGTGGACGGCCGAAAGTACAGCGGTAAAGAGCTGTACGATGTGCTTGACAATCTGGCCAGAAAAGGATATTATGCCAAAAATGAGCCGGCAGAAATGCGCAAAGCCCAGGATTATATCTGGTATATCTGGGCAGGCCCCAACTCTCCGGTATTTGGCAAAGACAAGATGTCTACTTTCGAGAGGTATTTTGTTGAGGATAAAAAGACCCATAAGGAGACAAAGAACATTTACTATTCCCTGCTGGACAATGAGGAGATTTTAAACCGTATCTTAAGAGAGTTCGGTCTGGATACGAAAAAGTCCCACATTATCAACGGGCATGTGCCTGTGGAACTGAAAAAAGGGGAGACACCTGTCAAATGTGATGGAAAGCTCCTAATCATTGACGGCGGTTTTTCCAAAGCATACCAGAACAAGACCGGAATTGCCGGATATACGCTGGTAGCCAATTCCCACGGGATGCGTCTGGTAGCCCATGAGCCCTTTGAATCCACCGAGGCGGCGATTCTTAGGGAGTCCGATATTTTTTCCGATTCTACCGTAGTGGAGACGGCTCCTGTGAGAATCCGGGTGGCGGATACCGATGCAGGCGCTGAACTGCGGGAGACGATTAAACAGCTCGAACACCTCCTGCAGGCATATAGGGACGGTATAATCATAGAAAAGTAAAGCATTTTTCATAGAAAAGCAAAGTGTTATTTCGTTGAAAATCAAATAATATTCTGCTTGTTTAAGGAGCAAAAGAGAGGGCAGGCAATGAAAACCTGTCCTCTCTTTTTCAAAGGGCTTTGTTTGCTCCAGGCCAGGTTATCTTCTGGCAGTGGCCCCGGTTGTGTTGCCAGTGCTGGTTCCGTTGTCCGTGCTGCTGTCATCGCCTACCACATCGTCTGTGATGTCGGAAACGCCGTCAGCAATATCGTCAACTACGTTGCCTACAGCATTGCCGGCGTCATCTAAAACAGAATCTCCATCGCCGTTAGTGTCTGCAGTGCCGTTTGTACTGTCTGTTCCGGCTGTGGCATCATTTACATTTCCGGTGTCTGTGGTATTATTGTTGTCCATTCCGGTTCCGCCGTTTGTGGAGTCTGCATTATCTACCCCTGCTGTGCTGTTTGTGTCTGTGCTGCCGTCAGTGGAAGTACCGTTTCCGGCAGTACCGCCGGCTGTGTTATTTCCGGCAGTACCTTCCTGGGTGGTTGTGTTGGTATTTCCTGCCATGTCGTCTGCATTTTTATTTTTGTCAGTTCCGCAGGCCGTGAAGACACAGAGCATTGCAAGGACAAGAGATACCGCAATAAATTTTCTCATATTCTTCATAATTTTCCTCCTTTATATAAGAACTGCATTTTTGTCAGCTCTATTGCTATTATGTACAGTGTGCATGGAAATATACTTCAGAATAAGTGGAAGAATTTTTTAGGGTACTTTTTTTAAATAATAAGAAAAATATGTTATACTGAAAAACGATAAAATAAAAAAGAGACAGGAGAGAAGATTGAAAATTGAAATTTTCAATCTACGTATTTGGGCCTATTCCCACATGGGAAGGGCCCATGCGGGAAAGGCATGGGTATAAAAATGAAATTCAGGCCATGTATAGATATCCATAATGGAAAAGTAAAACAGATCGTGGGGGGCAGCCTTAAGGATAAGGGAAACCAGGCGGCGGAAAATTTCGTAGCCAGGCAGGATGCCGCTTTTTTTGCCCGGCTTTATAAGAAAAAGGGGCTGGCTGGCGGCCACATTATTCTGCTGAACTCCTCTGAAAGCGAGTACTATGAGGAGACTAAGCGGCAGGCCCTTGAAGCCCTGCGGGAATATCCGGGAGGGATGCAGGCAGGCGGTGGAATCTGCCCTTCCAATGCAGAGGAATTTTTAAAGGCGGGCGCTTCCCACGTGATTGTCACTTCCTATGTTTTCAAAGACGGAAAGCTCCACTATGACAGACTCAAAAATCTGGCCGGGGCAGTGGGAAAAGAGAGGCTTGTCCTTGATTTGAGCTGCAGAAAAAAAGGGGAAGACTACTATATTGTTACTGACAGATGGCAGAAATATACAGATGTAAAGCTGGATAAAAATACCATAGAAGAACTTTCCGCATACTGTGACGAATTTTTAGTCCACGCAGTGGATGTGGAGGGAAAGGCGCAGGGGATTGAGGAAAAGCTGGCCGCCCTGCTTGGAGACCAGTGTAAGATCCCCGCAACCTATGCCGGGGGCGTACATAATTTCCGGGATCTGGAAATATTAAAAAAGCTGGGGAAGGGAAAAATCGACGTGACGATTGGAAGTGCCCTGGATTTGTTTGGAGGGGACATGAAGTTTGAGGAGGTCTGCGCATTGTGCGGAAGGGAACAGAGGTAGAGGAGGAAAAGTGAGCACATATATTGCTAAAAGGGGAAATTGATAAATAAAGGAATTTTGTGTATAATAAATCCAGCAAATGTATAAGGCTGTTTTTCCATTGGAAATAGTGGCTTTAACAAGAAGGAGGAGTAACACAATGAAAAAGATGACAATGTTATTAATGGCGGTAATGATGCTTGTTACCACCGGCTGCGGCGGGAAACAAAATGGCCCGGGGCAGGGCGGCGGGGAGTCCCAATATGCGGACGCCCTTGAGGTCTTGAGCGGGGTGGTCAAGGTTTATGGTGAGAATGAGCTGTTTGCCATGTATGGCGGGGATCAGGATAATGCAGTGATGGATGCACCGGGAAAATTTGACGTAACCAAAACGGAGGAGCTTGAGAGCGTCTTAGGGCTTCCCCGGGACCAGGCTGCCAATATTGAGGATGCGGCGTCCATGGTGCACATGATGAATGCCAATACATTTACCGGAGCTGCTTACCGGCTTAAGGAGGGCACAGATATGAATGGCTTTGCGGATGCGGCAAAATCTGCCATCCTTGGAAAGCAGTGGATATGCGGACAGCCGGATACGCTGGTGATCATAAACGTGGATGGCAGGTATGTGATAACCGCTTACGGAGAGGCAGGTATTATGGAAATATTTAAAAACAATGCGTTAACTGCGCTCGAGGGAGCACAGGTCCTTACGGAATCTCCTATTGTCTGACAGGGGCTTATAAAGATATTTTTTGCATTTTTATCCGGAGAAAAGTATTATGCTGTTTTCAAGTATTTCATTTTTATATTATTTTCTGCCCCTTACGCTTATGTTATATTTTGCGGCGCCCAAAGAACTTAAAAATACAGTGCTTCTTTTAGCAAGTCTGCTGTTTTACAGTTGGGGAGAACCGAAATATGTCCTGCTGATGGGGGTATCTGTTTTGTTTGGATATGGATTCGGACTGCTGGTTGAAAAAAATAGGGAAAAAAGAGCCGGAAAGGTACTTTGTGTACTTTCGGTCTGCATCAGTCTGTCTTTTCTGCTGTGCTTTAAATATGCAGATTTTTTTCTTGAAAACTTTAATGCCGTAACAGGGCTGGGGGTTCCGCTTTTGCGCCTTGCCCTGCCTATTGGCATCAGTTTTTATACTTTTCAGATCATCAGTTATACGGTGGATGTGTACCGGGGAGAGGCGGCACAGAGGAATCTGATTCATCTGGCGGCTTATGTGGCAATGTTCCCCCAGTTGATTGCGGGGCCTATTGTGCGTTATTCCCATATTGCGGGGCAGTTGGCAGGAAGGGAACATTCCTTTCATGAGGCGGCTTTGGGGATACGCCGTTTTGTAACCGGACTGGCAAAAAAAATCCTGATTGCCAACCAGCTTGGGGAATTATGTGCTCTGTACCGGGCATCGCAGGAAAAGTCAGTGTTGTTCTGCTGGATGTATGCCGTTGCTTTTGCCCTGCATATTTACTTTGACTTTTCCGGGTACAGTGACATGGCTATCGGGCTGGGCAGAGTGTTTGGGTTCCGCTTTTGTGAGAACTTCAATTATCCCTATATTTCCGCAAGCATTACGGAATTCTGGCGGAGGTGGCATATTTCTTTGGGAACATGGTTCCGGGATTATGTTTACATTCCCCTGGGCGGAAACCGTAAAGGCCGGGGAAGGCAGCTTATAAATATTCTAATCGTGTGGATGCTTACCGGATTCTGGCACGGAGCGGCTTGGAACTTTATTTTGTGGGGGCTTATGTTTGCCGTGCTTTTGACGGTTGAAAAGTTATGGCTTTTTAAGGGGCTGGAAAAAAGCCGTATACTGTCCCATATTTATACATTGTTTTTTGTCATGATCAGTTTTGTGATCTTTAACGCAGAGAGTCTTGGCCAGGCATTTTCAGATTTGGCAGGGCTTGTGGGAGCCGGCGGAATTCCCCTGATTTCAGCCGAAGCAGTGTATGCGCTCCAAAGCTTTGGCGTTGTGCTTCTGGCTGGAGGGATTGGCGCTACGCCTGTAGTCTGTTTCTGGGTAAAGAAATTTTCGGAACATCCTGCGGGGGCGGAAGCTTTGAATCTTGCGGAGCCGTTGATGCTGACAGGTCTGGTGCTGGTGATGACGGCCTATCTGGTGGACGGGTCCTTCAACCCTTTTTTGTATTTCCGTTTTTAAAGACATTTATGGATTTGGGGAGAGTGTTGATTTGAAGGAGGCTGGCCTATGGATGTGAAAAAGAAAGATATTGTACTTTGCATTATGTCTGCCCTGCTATTTGCGGGAGGTTTCTTTGTGTGTGTATTTGGCCCTAAGGATAAATACTCAGAAAGTGAGCGGCGGATGCTTTCGGCTATGCCGGAATTATCGGCGGAGAATGTGTGGAGCGGCCGGTTTATGGCTGATTTTGAGGGCTATGCGGCGGATGTATTCCCCTTCCGTGATTCCTTCCGGCGGATAAAGGCGCTGACGGCGCTTAATATTTTTGCCCGGCAGGATAATAACGGAATTTATACGGCAGACGGGTTCCTGGCTGCCATGGAATATCCCATGAACAGGGATTCCCTTGTGCATGCGGCGGAGCGGTTCCGCTATATATATGAAAAATATCTGACTAAGGAAAATAAGGTTTACCTCTGCGTCATTCCTGATAAGAACTGCTTTCTGGCAAAAGAGAGCGGTCACCCTGCCATGGATTACGAAGACTTTGAAAAAGTGATGGCAGGGCTGGCAGACTTTGCAGAGTATATTTCCATTTCTGATTTGCTGGAAAAGGAGGATTATTACAGAACGGATACCCACTGGCGGCAGGAAAAGATTGGGGATGTGGCTGGGAGGCTGGCGTCTGCAATGGGGACGGAGCTTTCCGGCGCTTATGAAGTCCACAGGCTGGAACAGGATTTTTACGGTGTATATTATGGACAGGCGGCACTGCCTTTTGAGCCGGATGAACTGTGGTATGTGACGGGGGAGGACATAAATAACTGTCAGGTGTATGACTGGCAGAATGGAAAGGAAATACCCGTTTATGATATGGAAAAGGCGGCGGGACGGGACCCCTACGAAATGTTTCTGTCCGGTTCTCTGTCACTTCTTACTATAGAGAATCCTGATGCCCGTACAGATAAAAAGCTTGTCATATTCCGGGATTCCTTTGGTTCAGGCATTGCTCCTTATTTCATCAGCGGTTATGCCCGGATTACGCTGGCGGACATCCGCTACATCCACCCGGACATGCTGGAGCGGTTTACAGATTTTGGGAATAGCGACGTATTGTTTTTATACAGTACGCTTGTGCTTAATAACAGCGATACATTAAGATAGCGGATTTGGTTTAATGATAGTAAAAAAATAACCTACCTCTCAAAAAAGAGATAGGTTATTTCCTTAATCCCATAATACAATATTGCAAATTCAAAATAAAATGAGATATTTATATACATTTATATTAAGAAAAGGCACATCGTGTTACTGATTAATGAGTTATAAAAAGCGCGAGGGCTGATTATAACTTTGTTACGTTTACGGCCTGAGGTCCTTTCTCGCCATTTACTACGTCGAACTCTACAGAAGCGCCTTCTTCAAGAGACTTGAAACCTTCCATGTTGAGTCCTGAGTAGTGTACGAATACATCGTTACCTGATTCGTCAGAAATAAAGCCGTAACCTTTTTGGTTGTTAAACCACTTTACTGTACCTTTGTTCATTATAGATACCTCCAAAAAAATAAGTAATTACATATCACAGAAGCCTGCAATACAATGCAATATAATTAGATTAACACAGACATATCAAAAAGTAAAGAAAAATGTGCTTTTTTCGGAAAATTTCCATGACAGAAGTACTCATTATCTTGCGGAACCGGCGCAGGAATGCTATGATAGGGTGAAATATTTAAGCGGGCGGAGCGGATAGAGATGGACGGAGATAAAAGAAGAGAGCAGATTATTAAGATATTGTCGGATAATACCCTTCCGGTGGCAGGCACGGAGCTGGCGGGGAGACTTGGAGTGAGCCGCCAGGTCATTGTGCAGGATATTGCGCTCCTTAGGGCGGTGAACAAGAATATCCTCTCCACGAATAAGGGATATCTTCTTTTTCATGAGGAGAAAAATAAAAAGGCTTATAAAAGGACTTATAAAGTCATGCATAGCAATGACCGGATCAGGGAGGAACTGTACTGTATTGTTGACTGCGGGGGAAGGCTTCTGGATGTAGTGGTGGAACATCCCATTTATGGACAGATCATAGTGGATCTTATTATCAACAGCAGGCAGGACGCGGACAATTTTGTAAAGCAGGTGGAGGAAAACTGTACGAAGCCTTTAAATGCACTGACGGACGGGCTTCATTTCCATACGGTGGAGGGAAATGATGAACAGACCCTTGACCAGATTGGGGAGAGACTGGAAAAGAAAGGATTTCTTGTGAGATAGTGCTTGCAACTTTTGGGTGTTTGTGATACTCTTTACAGGAAGTTTACAACTGACAAGACAGGTGTAAATTGCGTAGGAGAGGAGAAAGCATGAAAAAGTTAAAGCGTATTTTTAATGAAATTTTTATTGACGGGCTGGGGGGCATGGCCTATGGTCTGTTTGCAACACTGATTATCGGAACCATTATCCAGCAGGTGGGGAATCTGGTTCCGGGTACGGTAGGCAGTTACATTTTTATGATGGGAAAAATGGCGGCGGCAGTGACCGGGGCAGGCATTGGATGCGGCACTGCCGTGAAATTTAAGGAAAGCCCGTTAGTTGTGCTCTCTGCGGCAGCAACCGGGATGGTGGGGGCTTTTGCGGGAAAGATTATTGCGGGTACTGTGCTTGTGGAAGGAGCCATTGTCCTTGCAGGGCCGGGAGAACCACTGGGGGCGTTTATAGCGGCCCTGGCAGGCATTTACGTGGGACGTCTGGTTTCAGGCAGGACCAAAGTGGATATTCTGGTGACGCCTTTTGCATGTATTGTAGCCGGCTCTGCAGTGGGGCTGGTTTTAGGGCCTCCTATTTCCGCTTTTATGGCATGGCTGGGAAACATTATCAACTGGGGCACGGTGCAGGCACCTTTCCTGATGGGAATTATCGTTTCTGTGCTGATGGGGGTCATTCTTACCCTTCCAATCAGTTCTGCGGCCCTGGGGATCATCCTTGGGCTGGAAGGAATTGCGGCAGGCGCGGCAACCATAGGATGCTGTGCGAATATGGTGGGGTTTGCAGTGGCTTCTTACAGGGAAAACAAGGTAAACGGCCTGCTGGCCCAGGGCCTTGGCACCAGTATGCTCCAGATTGGCAATATTGTGAAAAAGCCTGTTATCTGGCTGCCTGCAATTATTGCCAGTGCAATATTGGGTCCGGTATCCACCATGCTGGTTCATATGACAAACAACCCTACCGGTTCCGGCATGGGGACGGCAGGGCTGGTAGGGCAGATCAACACCTATCAGACTATGGTGGCCCAGGGACATTCCCCGGTGGTGGTGCTGGCAGAAATCGCAGTGATGCACTTTGTCCTTCCCGGCCTGCTGGCCCTTCTGGTGTCGGAATTTATGCGCAAAAAGGGTTGGATAAAGTACGGGGATATGAAGCTTTCTGTATAATGTTTTAAAGACCGGATGGGGGCAGGGCCCATGTTTAGACAGGCAGGGAGGACTTAAAATGTTACTGTTCACTCCGTGACCAGTAACCTTAAAATCCCTGCTGTTACCAGAAATGGTAAGTAAAGTTGCGTAAATTTGTTACCTGTGTTAAAATAAGTTAATCAACCGGAGGTGACAAGTAAATTATGGAGCGACGATCTAGGAGAAAAAGCAGATATACGCTGGTTCTTATAGCGGAAAAAGGTGACGGTACCATGAATAAACATGCCATGAACTCCGCGGTGTTTGGAGTTTTTGCCGCAATATTTTTTGTTTCGTTCATAGTGCTTGCCTGCAAAACAGTTTATGATTCAATTATCATAAAGGATATAAGAGAAGAAGTTGTGGAACAGTCGGTTACCATCAACAACCTGACAGATGAGAATGAGGCCCTTAGCGTGGAGAATGCCACACTGACAAACAAAATCGGGGTATTAAGCCAGACGGTGAGCCTGAAAGCAGAGGCGGAAGATGCCTTATCCCAGGAAACCATTGAAAATGCCCTTCCCAAAGGATTTCCCTTAAGCGGCTCTGCTACTATGAAGGAAGCAGAGGAAGGCGATCCCATGCTAGTGTTTACGGCAAGTCCCGGCACCAATGTGATCACATCGGGAACCGGAACAGTGGTCAGCGTGGATATGGATGAGACATACGGCATGAAGGTGGTGCTTGACCACGGCAACGGCTACCAGTCTGTTTACCGCAACAACGGAACCGCGCTGGTAAAAAACGGCGAGACACTTGGCAAAGGCTATATCATTTTTTCTTTGGGGGATGATAACCAGGAACTTGGCTATCAGATTATGCAGAATGATCAGTATATCGATCCCATGACGCTGATTGACATTAACGGATAATCCTTAGGGATTATCCGTTTCCAGTCTTGCAAATACCAGATCATAGCCGTCATTGCCGTAGTTGAGAGAGCGGTTTACACGGCTGATGGTAGCAGTAGAAGCTCCGGTTTTTTCAGCGATTTCAAGGTAGGTTTTCTTTTCCTTTAACATGGCGGCAACCTCATAACGCTGGGAGAGCGAGAGAAGTTCGTTGACCGTGCATAAATCTTCAAAAAAGCTGTAACATTCTTCTTTATTTTCCAGACATAAAATTGCCTCAAACAAATGGTCCACAGCGGATGTCTGTATTTTTTTATTCATGATGAAAGTACCTCCCCGAATATGTAATTACCAAAAGAAATTTTACCATATTAAAGTTTTAAAGTAAAGATGCATAATGATATATTTGACAAGCGGCCTGCAATGTATGAAAATAGAGGCAGGGGTGAGCGCTATGTTTTTTTGGAAAAAGAAAAAAGAGCCGTTGGCGGTGGAATATAATAAGGAAGGAAAGAGGCCTGTGATCAGGGCAAGCATCTGTACAGGGGAAAAGACAGCAGGGTTTAAAGACATGAAGACAGGACAGATAGAGGAACTGATGCTGATCACCGGAAAAAAGGATCTGGAAAGGTTTATGAAGCTTTACGGGGTGGAGTCAGAGGAGATTGAGACAGTCTGGTAAGGCGGGAAAGACAGAGGAAAAAGAATGAAGGAACGGAACAAAGGAAGAAGGCTGAATGATTATCTGAAAGATTATGTGGTGTTTGACCTTGAGACAACGGGAATCAATCAGAATGTTGATAAAATTGTAGAAATATCCGCGGTAAAGGTATGCGGGCACGAGATTGTGGGGGAATATTCCACACTGGTAAATCCGTGTATGCATATACCTGCGGCGGCCACTGCCGTCAATGGCATTACGGATGAAATGGTGGCGGATGCGCCCGGCATTAAGGAGGCTGTGGAAGGATTTGTGGCGTTTATCGGGGACAGTGTGCTGGTAGGGCACAATATCCATACCTTTGATACGAATTTTATTTATGATGCAGTATGGGAAGAAATGGGGAAAGAACTGAAAAATAATTATATTGATACCCTGTATATGGCAAGGCGGTGCCTTCCCATGCTTTCCCACCACAAGCTTACAGATGTGGCTTCTTACTTTCAGATTGAAACAAAGGGCGCTCACCGGGCGCTGTTTGACTGCATCATGAACCAGAAATGTTATGAGGAAATAGGCAGGCTTTTTCTGGAGATGAAAAAAACGGAAAAGGAAAAGCAAAAAAACGGGGGCGGGGAAAATGAGGATGACGGAAGCTGCCCTTCCTGCGGCGGCCTGCTGGTGAAGCGCAAGGGCAGATACGGGTATTTTTACGGCTGTGAAGGGTTTCCCCGATGCCGGTATACCAGAAAGATTTAAGGGAAATAAAATACGGCTGCTTATTACTTTAGAATCATAACAAACGCTGCCACGCTACGCGAGCCAGCTTATTGTAAGAAAACGGGAAGCGGGGAAATAGATTTCCAACTTCCCGTCAATGCTCTAGGGCGTCTTTGACCGGGCTTCCGGGCTTCCTGGTTTTTCGGCAGGGGAAGCAGCGGTGTGAAAGGCGTCTATCATTTTTTCAATGAGCAGTTTTTTCACATAAACATCGTAGCTAAGCATGGAGATAAATGAAAAAAGCTGGAGGAATTCCTGGTCTTCCGGGGGCGCATCCTTAAAGGTATTACGGGAAATATTGAATTTCCTGATGATACTATCCTTAAGGTCAACAATTTCGTCGTTTTCCAGACTGAACACTTCTTCATAAACAGAACTTAGGCCAGACTCCCCGCCTGTATGGAAATATTTTTCCGTAAGAGGCTTTAGGAGGGTCTGTATGTCGCCAATGGAGAGGATTCCTTTATAATAGTAAATAAAAATCAGAAGAATCATGTGGTCCTTGCTGTATTTTTTCTTTACGGGAGGGGGAAGCAGATCGTTTTTGGCATAATTGTTGATCATGGTTTTGGTAAGAATCTTGTCTTCTTTAGGATTCCGGGTGGTGCTTTTTAGTTTCTTCTCCATAAAGGTTGTCACCTGATCCATGTACAGATCGATATTAGGGATGTCATCCAGCTCCACATGCTGTATTCTCCCCAGACTTTCTATAATGCTGTTCAGCAAATCTTCCTTATTGATTGTCATATAAATTTTCACCCTGTTTCTGCTATGTGATAGTTTTTATAGAAGCATCTATGATGATACCTGTGATATACATTATATAGTATTTAAAACTATATGACAAGTTATAAAAAAATCTTGAACCCAAAATATGTGTAAGACACCCCTGTGCCAATAAAAATTTATTTTGGAAATATTTTTAAATTTTTTATATTTTTGAAGACATTAGAATACAGCTCACGTTATATTGGATGAAAGTAAGAAAGCGGGGTGGAGGAGATAAGTACCATGGTAAAAACGGCCGGCTGTACGGAAAGCAGGCTTGCCGATCTGATCGATATGTATGACAAACTTGTTTTTTCCATCTGCTACAAGCTGACCGGTGATTACTTTACAGCGGAGGATCTGACACAGGAAACTTTTTTGTCGGCATTTCAGAAATATGAGACTTTTGACGGGGAAAATGAAAAAGCATGGATATGCAGGATAGCGACCAACAAGAGCATTGATTTTTTAAGGAGTGCCAGCCGCAGGAGCGTGCCTGTGGAAGATACGTTTTTTGAGCTGGAGGCAGAAAAGAGAGGCTCCCCGGAGGATATCTGCATGGAAGAAGAAATCAAAAACCAGCTTGCGTTGCGGTGTGACGGGCTGAAACCTCCTTACAATCAGGTGGCCAGAGATTATTATCTGATGGAATTAAGTCCTAAGGAGATCGCAGCGAAGCAGGGGAAAAGTATTAAAACCATACAGACCCAGATCTACAGGGCCAGGCAGATGCTTAAGAAGATCTACAGAGAGGAGGAACCGGCATGAGGGAATATCCTACAGACGAAGAACTGGAACTTTTTATACAACAGATGGAGCAGCAGGAACTGTATGCGCCGAAGCATATGAAAGAGCAGATACTGGAAAAGGCGTTTCCCAGACAAACCGTGGAGGTGTTGCCAAAGTCCGGGAGCGGGAGAGAGGTCAGACTCTTTACGTATCGTCTTAAAATTGCCGCCGGGATGGCAGCAGCCCTTGTGATGCTGATGCTTCTGCCCGGTATCCTTGGAAGCGGCAGGTATGGGGAGGACAGAAGCTGGGAAGAAAGGGCGGACCAGCGGGTAAAGGAATGGGAGATGGAAGAACAGAATAAAGTGGATGTAAATTATGTGCTGAATGAAGGAATGCGCAGGGCAGACCAGAAAATTAATTTATGGATTGGAAAAATAAATAATTTATCATTTGAAAATTTATTTAAAACAGATAATGGAGGTAGCAGCAATGAAAACTAAGAAAAAGAACAGATTTTTTACTTTTTGCATGTCCTGTATACCTGGGGCAGGAGAGATGTACATGGGATTTATGAAAACGGGTGTAAGCCTGATGATACTTTTTGCCCTGACGATCATCTTTGCAGTGTCCCTCCACCAGGGTACGATTGCCGTTTTTTGTGTGGTGGAATGGTTCTACAGCTTCTTTCATGCCAACCACCTTGCCTCTTTAGATGACGAGGAGTTTGCACAGGTGGAGGATAAATATCTCCTGAAACTGGATGAAGTGATTGGAGTGAAGGATTTTATAGAAAAATATAATAAGTGGGTGGCTTACGGGCTTATTCTCATCGGTATCAGCTTTTTGTGGAATACCACAGCAGAGCTTTTATATAATGTGCTGCCTAATCCCTTCATGAGTCTGGCAAAGCTTATGTGGAGAGTCGGTGATTATATGCCAAGCATCCTTGTGGGAATCGGTGTTATCTTTATTGGCATAAGGATGATCATGGGAAAGAAGGAAAGGACAGACAAGATAGGGATACCGGAAAAGGAAATCATAGATATGCCCTCTGACAGTGGGAAGCAGGAGGAATGATCATGGAAAAACAGATAATCAGAATACACCGGGTAGGTTCTGTGACCTTCGGGCTGGTACTTGTTGCAACTGGGGTGGTATTCCTTTTTGGACTGTTTTTTCCCAGACTGGACTACAGGCTGGTGTTACAGTTCTGGCCCCTGATACTGATCTTTCTGGGAGTGGAGGTGCTGCTTGGATGCAGACAGAAGAACTATGAGATATTGGACAAAGAGGGGTAAGCGCCAAATATTCCTGCGGATTTTCTAATTCCCTGGATTCCTCTATCATTGTAAATGAAAGATAGTTAGACT
>QXWO01000061.1 GCA_009911035.1 Lachnospiraceae bacterium | reverse complement strand
GAAAGTAGGGAATATCCCTTGCTGAAAAAAGGGAATTTAGACGCTTTTTTTAGGGAAAAGTGCTTGACAAAAAACAGATGAGATTGAGAGCGAAACTCTGTATCTTGCGTTAGTCACAGTGGACAGGCGTACATTACAAATCGTCCTGATGAAAATGCAGGGTTACTCCACAAAAGAAATTGCCCCGCTTGTGCATTTGACAGCAGGGGCTGTCTATGCAAGGTTATCCCATTTGCGTAAGAAGCTGCGGAAAATCTTATAATAATGAAATCTGTTTTCTGTGAGATGTTGGGTGAGAGGTCGAAGACTTTTCACTCATTCTTTATATGGGGTATCTCCCTTTATGTTCTCTAATGGAATTATACAGAAGTGTTTTTCCCACAGCACTATGTCCGTTACATCGCAGTCAATGACGGTGTGGATGGAGGGCCAGGAGTCTGGGACAGGCGGTACGGAACATTATGGGGCCTGATGTGTTCCAGATGAATGGGCGGAAGCGTTCGTAATATATGGCTTGAAGGTAAAATAGGGAATACTCTGGCATATTGATATATGTCGGAGTTTTCTTATGTAAGTATATTGTAGCTGTATGTATTGATTTGTTTTTGGTAAGTTCTTAGAAAGTCCGTTCCATTGGCTGGGGATATGCTGTATAATAGAGTCTGTTATAGAAGACGATCCATCAGGGAGGCGGAAAAGTGATTTGTAAAATAAGAAAATGGGATTTGGCGGATGCGGCGGATTTGGCGGCGGCTCTTTCCAATAGAAAAGTACAGGATAATCTTAGAGATGGGCTGCCGTATCCTTATACGGAACAAGACGGGGTGGACTTTATTTCTGCTATGCTGTCTGCGGATGAAAATGAAACATTTGCTTTTGCCATAACTGCAGATGGACGGGTGGTGGGAAGTATCGGTGTTTTCCGTCAGGGGAATATCCACAGGCGGACGGCCGAGCTGGGATATTATATTGCGGAAGGATACTGGGGAAAAGGAATCATGACAGAGGTTGTAAAACAGGTCTGCGAATATGTTTTTGAGAAAAGTGATATTCTCCGCATTTATGCAGAGCCATTTGCGTATAATATGGCATCTTGTCATGTCCTGGAAAAAGCAGGTTTTCAGTATGAGGGGACGTTAAGAAATAATGCGGTAAAAAACGGGAAAGTGATTGATATGAAAATGTATTCTCTGTTGAAAGAGGAAATATAAATTTTAGGATTTGGATTGGACATTGTGGAGAATAGAATGGAGAAAAAAGTGTTAATATGGGAACCATGGTTCTTCATGGCTTTTGGGCTGTTTCATCTGCATAGGATATGGGGAGTGATAGACAGAGATTCTTATGCCGGGTTTTGGATGGGCATGTTAGGAAGTAAAGGGCCGTTTTACTTTACGCTGATGGGAGTATTGGCAGGATTGTGCGTTTTAGGAATCTTTACTTTTACGAAATGCCGGGGTAACAACTATTGGTGGAGATGGATATATCTATTTGGCGGCGCTTATGTGCTATTTGATTTATATGCGATTGCGTCTCGATTGGAATTTTGGAATAAACTTTTGTTGTGGATGTTTGACGTAGATTCAATTTATTGGAATGCGGTATGGTTATTCTTTGTATTGCTTGGTGGGTTTAGCTTTCTATTAGGAATGAAACTATTAAAGCAGAGAAAGGGATGATCCTGGCTATATGGAGGCGATTTTATGGAAAAAGTAATTTTATATATTCATGGAAAAAATGGAAGTTATATGGAAGTTGAACAGTACAAGAAAAATTGTATGGGCTTTGATATGGTTGGGATAGACTACCAGGATGATGTCCCGTGGGTTGTGCAGGATTAGATCCGGGCGGCATACGATAAAGCATGTGAAAGATACAACCATATTTATATCATTGCGAATAGTATAGGAGCTTACTTTGCAATGCACGCATTGCAGGATACTCTTATATCCCGTCAGACAGTAGATATGTTTGTTAGTAGTCATCATGCGGCTCTTACTGTGATGGAAAATGGGGAGCATTGGTTTTATACAGATGAACAGCTTGCCTTTTTAGATGGCTGGATGAAAAGGGTAATATATTAAAATGATAGAAATTGGAGAGAAAGAGGCAGCCAGATGAGGAATGTGGATTTTCGTATGGAGTTGAAGCGGGCGGAATGTCCGGTAAAGGTTGCGGAGATCGTGGAGAAGACAATAAGGACCGTCTATTCCCATTATTATCCTTCTGGGGCAGTACAGTTTTTTTTGGATCTGCATAACGAACAGAGGATATGGGAAGCGCTTGCCAGGGAAGATATTTATTTTGCGGAGGTGCAGGGGGAAATTGTGGGAACCGGGAGTATCCGGGGGAATGAGATCTGCAGGCTATTTATCTTACCGGAATACCAGGCAAAGGGTTATGGGAACAGGCTGATGGATTTCCTGGAAGATATGGTTTTCAGGAAATATCATGCAGTACATATTGATGCGTCTTTTCCGGCGGAAAGTATGTATTTGAAACGGGGATACCAGATAAAAACCTATGAGAAAATTGAGACAGGGAGCGGGGACTATCTCTGTTACCATACAATGGAAAAGGCGGCAGGTGGAAGGGGATAAAGATTTTCAGGAGGGAACAGATGGATCAATGGTTTACTGTTGACAGGATAGATGAGGATACTTATATCATCAGTGAATACCGGTATTGGGAGGAAACACATTGTTATCTGCTGAATGGTTCCGGGCGGAGCCTGCTGATCGATACGGGGCTTGGGATCTGCAATATTTATGACGAGGTGGTGAAGCTGACAGACCAGCCGGTTACGGCTGTTGCCACGCATATCCATTGGGACCATATCGGAGGGCATAAATATTTTCCGGATTTCTATGCCCATGAAGAGGAACCGGGGCGGGGGTATCTTTTTACAGGGGATCTGATCTACAAAGATACCTTGTTTGTGTATTATCCATCTACAGATCCGGGAGCTTATCTTTCCTCACTGGAAGAGATGGCGCTTCTTCCTGTGGAAAGGGTGTTTCCGGCGCACCATTCCCTGGATATCCAGCCGGAGATTATCGGCCGTATGAGAGATGCTTTCCAGGGATTGAAGGAAAGCGGGAAACTGCGTCATGGGAGCGGGACTTTTGATTACGGAGACTGGGCGGTCTGGCTATGATGGGGGTGTTTATGAGGGATGAAGGAAGGATGGAGACAGAAGATATTATTCTTGGAAAGGCAAAATATGAGGATTGGAGATCGATATACCAGAATGTCTGGTCAAGGCCGGAAACAGCAGAATATATGGTATGGAAAGTGACGGCTGATGAGGATGGGGCCAGGGAGAGGATACAGAGGACGATCGTATGGCAGGAAACCCATGATGCGTGGCTGGTCTATGAGAGGGGCAGCGGGCAGGCCATTGGTTTTGCCGGAGTGGAGGAAACAGAGCCGCATATTTATCATGAGACTGGTATTGCCTTGGGACCGGAGTATGTGGGAAGGGGATATGGGAAACAGATACTGCGTTTGTTGATGGAATACTGTATTTCTTTGGACGGGAAGGAGTTTTATTATTCTACACGGGCAGGGAATACTGCTTCAAGGGCACTGGCCTTATCCTGTGGATTGACTTATCAGCATTCGGAGCGGAGGACAGACCAGCGCAGTGGGAAAACTTATGAATTGGAGATTTATAAAAAGAATCTGGAAAGTATAGGGGTGGGATATGAAGCCGGATGAGATATTGAAGTATTGCCTGGAGAATCTGGAGGGTAGCGTCCTTGTGGAGAGCTGGGGAGAAAAGGGGATTTTTTATAATCCTGGACGTGTGCTGAAAAGGGGCGTGTACATATTGACGGTCAAGGAGAAGGACGGGGATAACGATAAAGGCTCTAAGCTGGACAGGCCGGGGGTTTACCGTGAAGTCACATAGAAAAATCGGGTATATTATGAGTATTACAACTTGGGAATGACAGAGGATGTGCCGGAGTATTATACGGAACTCTCTTTTGTATGCTTGAGGGAAGATGGCTGTCTTGAATTTCCTGTCACCGTAGAAACAGCCTGCCGGACAGCGGCAAGGAAAGTACCGGAATTAGAAGGATTCCACTTCCACACATTAAGATACACTTATACAACGAATCTGTTATCAAACGGAGCGCAGCCAAAGCCCTTTGTATATCTTGCCCTGTGTACAAAAGGAGCACTGATCCCTTTTATAGCCATCGCAGCAATCAGTCTGTTTAATGTGGTATTATCAGGCTCCCCTATAGCAGGAGTCTATCCATGGACGGCATCTTACCTGCTGCTGACAGGCAGGCTGGCACAGGCAGGCGCGGGCGGTCTGGAAGGAATGGCCGTCATTTTATTTTTATGCGTGTCCGGTATAGGCGCCAATTTCATAAGATTCCAAAAAGAAGATATTGTCTAATTCTCTTAAATTCTAAAATTTCTAAAAATTCAGAACGGAAATCAGGGATTTTTATTGTAATTTAAAATGAAATGGTTTATTATAGTAATAATTGTGCTTTTCATGTGGATATCATACTACAGCAGTGGCATTAATGCCGCTGCTGAATTTGTGCCGTGTGCCCTGCGGTGCAGGTTTCATCTTGGCTGCGGACTGGGGCAAGGAGGAGTCATGGAAAATAAGTTATATCTTGTAATTCCCTGCTATAATGAGGAGGAAGTGTTGCTGGAGACTGCCGGACGCCTCCGGGAAAAGATGGTCAGCCTAATCAGCCAAAATAAGATTGATGAAAAAAGCCGTGTGATTTTCGTAAACGACGGGTCTAAGGACGGGACCTGGGAGCTGATCGAAAAGCTCCACCGGGGAAATAAGCTCTTTGGTGGCATCAATCTGAGCAGGAACAGAGGGCATCAAAATGCCCTGCTTGCCGGGCTGATGACGGTCAGGGATTATGCGGACATGGTGATTTCCATGGATGCGGATCTACAGGATGACATCAATGCCATGGATGAAATGATTGACAAATACTTAAGCGGAACGGATATCGTGTATGGTGTGCGCAGCAGCAGAAAGAAAGACACCTTTTTCAAGAAAGCCACGGCGGAAGGTTTTTATAAGATCATGAATACTATGGGGGCAAATACGGTGTTCAACCATGCGGATTACCGCCTTATGAGTAGACGCGCGCTGGAAGGATTAGCACAATATGGTGAGGTAAATCTGTTTTTGCGGGGCATTGTGCCGATGATCGGCTATCCCGTGGATGTGGTTTATTATGAGCGCGGGGAGCGCTTTGCGGGGGAGAGTAAATATCCTTTTGGAAAAATGCTTTCTTTTGCCGTTGAGGGCATCACTTCCCTGAGCACAAAGCCCATAAGAATGATTACGTTTCTTGGTTTCTTTATCTTTATTGTAAGCATAGGCATGCTTATTTACAGTATAGCCCGTCACTTTATGGGGGCTACTATCGTAGGATGGACAACTCTTATGGTTTCGGTGTGGGCCATCGGGGGACTGATTCTGCTTTCATTGGGAGTAGTAGGAGAGTATATTGGAAAGATATATCTGGAAACGAAATCACGGCCCAGATTTATAATAGAACAGTTTTTAAATGACGAAATTTAATGATGAAATTTCAGGGAAAAGATTGGAGAAAAAATTGGAAGAAAAGTTTGAAACAACAGGACAGATTAGTGAAGAAGCGGATGGAACGGCCCAGAGCCTGAAATACAGCGAGTCAGGAATCCATACGGATATCTTAAAGGCAGTGCGGGAAATGGGATTCGAGGTCATGACGCCCATTCAGGAACAGGCGATACCGGTTCTTTTGGATGGAAAAGATATGATTGGACAGGCCCAGACAGGCACCGGCAAGACCGCAGCCTTTGCCATCCCTATGATACAGGGAGTCAATCCCGAAATCCATAAGCCCCAGGGGATTATTTTATGTCCTACCAGAGAGCTGGCCATGCAGGCGGCGGAAGAAATCCGCAAACTTGCCAAATATATGCAGGGAATCAAGGTGCTCCCTGTTTATGGGGGACAGGATATTGGCAGACAGATCAAGGCGTTAAGCCAGGGCGTACAGATTATTGTAGGAACGCCGGGAAGAGTGATGGATCACTTAAGGCGGCATACCATCAAGACTTCCCATATTAAGATGATTGTTCTTGACGAGGCAGATGAAATGCTTAACATGGGATTTCGGGAAGATATTGAGACGGTATTGGAGGACATGCCGGAGGAACATCAGATGGCCCTGTTTTCAGCAACTATGCCTCAGGCGATTCTTGATATTACGGGAACCTACCAAAAAGATGCAGTGTATGTCAAGGTAACTCCCAAAGAAGTTACAGTGGCGGCCATCAAGCAGTATTATTACAGAGTGGCAAAGAAGGACAAGACAGAGGCCCTGTGCCGTCTGATTGACTATTACCAGCCATCAAGGAGTCTGATTTTCTGTAATACCAAACGCATGGTGGATGAAATAACGATTAGGCTCAAAGAAAAAGGGTACGAGGCGGAAGGACTTCACGGGGATCTTTCCCAGAACCAGCGGGATACGGTCATGAATCTTTTCAGGAGCGGCAGATGTGAGATCCTGATTGCCACAGATGTGGCCGCAAGGGGAATAGATGTCAGCGGTGTGGACGCCGTGTTCAACTATGACGTGCCGGAGGACATTGAATATTACGTGCACAGAATCGGGCGTACCGGGCGTGCCGGCAAGACGGGGCGGTCCTTTACCCTTATATCCGGCAGGGAGATTTTCAAGATCCGCAACATAGAAAGGGTTTGCCATACCACCATCAAGGAGAGAAAGATCCCCACCCCGGCGGATATTACGAAAGTAAAGGCAGGCAAGCTGTTTATTGAGGCCATTGAGGTGATGGAGAGCAAAGACCTGACAGAAATGAAAAGGAGGATCCGGCAGTCGGCGGAAGAAAATGACTATGATGTGCTGGACTTGGCGGCTGCCTTCATGCAGATGAGTATGGGAGATGAGCCGGAGGAAATTGCAGAAGAAAAGCCCTACCCTGAAAAGAGAAGAAGGGAAAGGGACCGGAGAGGCCGCAGAGACAGGCGGGAGGACGAAAGAAGAGATGGAGCCCGCAGGGACAGAAGAGATTCCGAAAGAAGAGACGCAGGCCGCAGGGATAAGAGAGACGGCGGGCGCAGAGAGGCTGACCGCAGGGACAGAAGAAGCGGTGAGAGGAATATGGACAGGCGGGAAACGGAACGCCGGGAAAAAGAGCGCCGGGACAGAGACAAAAGAGATTTCAAAAAAGGAAAAACTGAAAAGAGAGAAAAGGGCGGAATTTATGCCTTTGAAAAGTTTTTATCAAAAAAGAAATAGAAATCTGAGGTCTTGCAGAAATGAAGGGTAACAGAAATAGGAAAAGACGCCGCAGAAGGAAGACTTCTGCGGCAAAATATGTAGGAATATTATTACTGCTGACCATAGTTGCAGCAGGCGGCATTGTAATTTGGAATTTGACTCCAGGAGTCAAAATAGCAAAACGGCTGGAAGCCGCAGATGCTTTTGTCCAGAGCAGGAATTATGAGGAAGCCATTGCCTCCTGTGTGGAGGCGCTGGAGATTGATTCTAAGTCAGTGGAAGCATACCGGGCAATGGCAGGGGTCTATGTGACGAAAGAGGACTGGCAGTCAGCAGAACAGATTTTGTATAAGGGCTGGGAAACTACCCAGGATGAAGTACTTTTGCAGGAGTACTGCGTACATCTTCTTAATGATGCTGTGGCGGATATTAATAGACAGAACTGTACACTGGAAACCCTTGGAAAATGCGTTACGGCCATGGAGCAGGATCAAGCCGGGGCGGATGTCTATAAACTGCTGGATGCCTGTTACAGCCGTTTGTTTACCACAGAAGATATGACACTGTTTTGTAACGGGAAAAGTGACGGTGCCTGCGGCTTTGAAATTTATCTGGATGTTATGAACCGGATGCTGGGCGTTTATGAGTCAGCCCCGGCACCGGAGCTTAAAGCGGAAATCCTTAAATATGCAGCGCCTTCCAATCCGGCTTTGTGGCTGGATAATAAACATCTGGAAGATTACCGGAATCTGCTTGCCCGGGCGGCTTTGCTTGACGATGGGGGAGCCCTTGGAGATTTAACTGCCTGTCTGGAAAAAGCCTCCTGGGCCCAGAACACCTTTGCGGAAGCTTTCCGCATCTTTGAATCGGGAGAGTTTGAGCCCATCAGGGATTTTATGCAGTCCCCGGAATATATTTCCCTGCGGGATCAGTTTATTGAAGGAAGCGTGGAATACTGGGACGGCAAGACATACATACCAGTTTGCAAAGACCGGATGAAACTGGTGAATACAGAAGGAAAGTGGAGCTTTTCCTTTGCAGATTTTGAGGAATACCCACAAGTATCGGGAGTGATCAAAATCTGGGGAACAAAGCAGGAGGACGCAGGCGTCCAGCGGATATGCATTTCCTATGAACCGCCCTGCACAAACGGGGAATACTATCCCCATACCACCTATGAGTTTGTTTACCTCTACAGCAATGTAAAAATCGGGGGACAATACGTACCCCAGATGAATTACCGCTTTGAAACCAGAGTAGCCGATCCTATGGGAACCACTTCGCAGCTAATCGGTGATTGGGGCGGCGAACATGAGTGGACAACAGAATATTGACAGCAAAGTTCCGCCCGCCCGTGGCGGAATTCCAGCCTCTATTAGGAGGCTGGAATCATTTGTGCGGTATGGAGCCTGTAATAGGCTCCTTTTTTGGCAATCAGTTCTGCCGCAGTGCCTTCTTCCACAATGCCGCCGTTGTCAATGACGAAGATACGGTCGGCTTTCTGGATGGTGGAGAGGCGGTGTGCGATTACGAAGGAGGTACGTCCTTTCAGCAGGGCGTCAATGCCATCCTGTACGAGCAGTTCCGTCCGGGTGTCGATGCTGGAGGTGGCTTCGTCCAGGATCAGGATATTAGGGTTTGAAACCATGGTCCTTGCAAAGGCAAGGAGCTGTTTCTGCCCCACGGAAAGGCCGCCGCCCCGCTCTGTGAGAAGGGTGTCATAGCCTTTTTCCAGTTTACAGATAAAGTCATGGGCGTGGACTGCTTTGGCGGCTTTTATGATTTCCTCATCGGAAGCATCCATTCTGCCATAGCGGATATTTTCTTTGATGGTTCCTGTAAAAAGAAAGTTATCCTGGGTCATAATGCCCATCTGGCGGCGTAGGCTGTCTATGGAAACTTTCTTTACGTCATGGCCATCGATGGATACAACGCCTTCCTGTACGTCATAAAAACGGCTGATAAGGTTGACGATGGTGGTCTTGCCTGCCCCGGTAGGTCCTACAAGGGCGATGGTTTCGCCGGGCTTTATGTCAAAGCTTACATTATCCAGGACCTTTACATTTTCCTCATAGGAAAAGCTCACATGGGAAAAAGTTACCTGACCCTGTATAGGGGGGATCTGCGTTACATCTTCCGCATCTTTCAGGACTGCGTCCGTGTCCAGTATTTCAAATACCCGTTCTGCTGCCGCAATGTTGGTGATTATCTGGTTATAAAAATTGCTGAGATTCATGATCGGGTTCCAGAACATGCCAATGTAGGTTCCGAAGGCAATAAATGTTCCCACTGAAACTGCATCTTTTCCCAGAACCGAAAGCCCAATAAAATAAAGGGCAGCAATGCCAACGCCCCAGCTTAAATCAATGGCGGAGCCCATGCCGTCTACCAGCCGGACTGCACGGATAAAGGAAGAACGGTGGGCATTGAGCAGTTCGTCAAAGGTCTGTCCGGTTTCTTCCTCAGCACAGAAACTCTGTATAATGCGCATGCCAGACATATCCTCATGGATAAAGGCGTTTAGGTTGGAGGATTTTTTACGGAAATCCTGCCATTTTTTGTGGGAGAAGATCTGTATCAGCCATATGCACAGGATCATAAAAGGCAGACTGCACAGGGAGGCAGCGGCCAGGACCGGGTTCTTGATGAACATGATGGCGGCCACGGCGGCCACCGTCACAAAATCCGGTATCAGGGTGGTCACAAAGTTGTTCAGTACATCCTTTAAGGAATTGATGTCGCCAATGATGCGGGCCAGTATTTTCCCCGTGGGATGGCTGTCAAAAAACTGCAGATCCAGTGTCTGGATGTGGGAATATAACTCCTGACGGATGGTCAGCAGGATACGGTTGCATATTTTAGCCATGATGTACATGTGTGTTTTGATCCCGCCAATCATCAGAAGGTTTAAGATGACAGCAAAGAGGATGAGACGGGTAAGGCCGTATAAGTCCCCTCTGGCAATGTAGTTGTCAACAGCCTCCTCCATCACAAGGGGATTGAGCAGGGATACCACGACGCAGAACATCATGATAAGCAATACAAAGGCGATCTCTATTTTGTAAGCAAGAAGATAGGAGAGCAGGCGCAGGAGCGTGCGCACTTTGCCGCTCTGGATGGTCTGCTCGTCTTCTTTATAGGAATTGATACTCATGCTGTGATTTCCTCCTTTGGTTCACCGTACTGGGCTGCATAAGTCTGGTAGTATAATCCTTTTGCGGCAAGAAGGCTCTGGTGGGTGCCCCGCTCCGCGATCCGGCCGTTTTCAAGAATCAGGATCTCGTCTGCATGGCATACAGCGCTGATACGGTGTCCGATAATAATTTTGGTGGTGTCCGGCAGGCTGCGCAGGGTTTCATGTATGGACTGTTCGGTTTCCATATCCAGAGCGGAAGTGGAATCGTCCAGCACCAGCACAGGCGTCTTTTTGGCAAGAGCCCTTGCAATGGTGATCCGCTGTTTCTGGCCACCGGAAAGTCCTACCCCGCGCTCGCCGATAACGGTGTCATATTGTTTATCCATTTTTTCTATAAAACTGCTGGCCTGTGCCCGTCCTGCGGCTTCCCGCACGGAGGCAGGGGAAAGATATGCTTTCTTCCCAAGCTTTACATTCTCAAGGATGGTATCTGAGAACAGAAATACGTCCTGCATGACCAGGGAAATGGAACCCCGGAGCTGCTTTAAAGTCAGCTCCTTTATGTTTACATCGTCAAGGAATACATCGCCTCCGGTGGTATCATACATACGCTGGAGCAGGTAAATAAGGGAACTTTTCCCGGCCCCGGTAGCTCCCATGATACCGATGGTTCTGCCCGGCTCCACGGTAAAGGTGATGTCGTGAAGGATTTCATGTTTATCCGCCTTGTGGAAAGATACATGGGAAAAGGTGATTTTCCCTTTTACCTCCGGCAGGAGCACCGGGCATGGAGGTTCTGTCACGGCGGGCTTTTCCTGATAGATTTTTTTCAGCCTGCGGCTGGAGGCAATGGCTGCCGAAAAGCTGTTGGTCAGCCAGCCAAGCATTTCCATGGGCCAGACGATGTTCATGGAGTATGCGGTAAAGGCACTTAAAGTGCCGAGGGTGATCTCCCCTGTTTGTACCAGATATCCCCCGGCCAGCAGAATTACCACGGGAAGCAGCCGGGAAATCAGGGAAAGATACGGGTGGTACTTTACAAACAGTCGGGACTGCTGCATGTTCAGGTCATAGTACCGCTGATTGTGGGAGAGGAATTTGGTGATTTCATATTTTTCCCTTGCAAAGGATTTCACGGTACGCATGCCTGCCAGATTTTCCTCCGCAACCGTATTTAAGGAGGCATTTTCCTCGCTGATTGCCTCGTATACCGCGTCCAGCTTCCGTTCCATAAAAATGGCAATGAAAGCGGCGGCAATCATGCAAAAGGTGGGAAGGACAGCCAGCTTCCAGTTTAAACTGTACATGCAGAATAAAATAATTGAAGTATGTATCACCACCTCGATCATGAGCATCCCCACAAAGGTCAGGCCGTCCCAGATCCTGTCTACGTCATCCTTGACCCGGCTCATAAGTTCCCCGGTCCCTGTCCGGTCAAAAAACTCGGCGCTTAAGGACTGGATGTGCCGGAATAAGTCCCGCCGTATCTGGGAGGAAATAGCCGATCCTGTGATGTCAAAGGTGTATTCTTTCGCGTATTGGAAAATGCACCGCCCGATTCCTACGCCGAGAATACCCAGAAGCAGCGGCGCCAGTAAGTCTGTCCGGTCCCCCAGAATGACATCGTCAACGATGCGCCGGGTGAGCTGGGGCGAGAGCATATCCAGGGAGACGCTGATAACCAGGGACAGAATGGCAAATGAGAATGCAAGTTTGTGTTCCCAGATGTAAGTTGATATTTTTTTCATAGATAACCTTGCTCCTTACAATTTTTTTACAAAAAAACAGCCATGGAAATTACCATGACTGTGCAATGTCTTATGATTAGGCCGCAGAAACCCCGTACATTCAGCTTATAAACCTTTGGGCAGTGCCCTGCTTTAGCAGAAGGGTTTACTTAAGGGTTCTTCTGCGAAAACAGGCGTTTTCTGTAAAAAGCCGGATCGTGAAAACATAAGTGGTCAGGTAATTTTATTATGTTGGACATTGATAAAGTTTTGATGGTTTCAAAAATTTTAAACACTTGATTAAACATAAAATTACCTCCTTCCTTACATTTGTACGTATCCGTAATGGATACCTGTTTTCCAGATACAAACATAACATACTCTCTCCGGCAGAATTTGTCAACAGAAATTTTATCGAATCTCTGAAAAATGAATATGGTTTACACGATTTATCTATTTTGATATAATAATTCTATAACAACGGACTGTGCATAGGACGGAAAAGAAATCATTCCCGTTTCACAGAGTATAAATCCTTTTGAGGCGGGATTATCCCAAAGTATAGGTAAACCTTCATGCTGATGTAAGAAAAATCATTCAGTCTGGAGGTTTTATCTGGTCTGCAAATAGGGATATAGGCAATAGCCGGCCAGTCAAAGCTGCCTTGGAGGAAAGCAGTGGGGGGAAGAAAAACCGGAAGAGGGAGGATGGGCATGAAATATAACTTTGATGTGGAAACAGACAGGCGCGGAACAAACAGTTTAAAGTGGGATGTTCCGGAAAGGGAACTTCCCATGTGGGTGGCGGACATGGATTTTGAGACCGCGCCGGAAATAAAGGAGGCCATTGTAAAAAGGGCGGAACATGGAATTTTTGGGTACACCATGATACCAGATGACTGGTATCATGCCTATATCCGCTGGTGGGAGATACGTCATGATTTCAGGATGGAAAAGGAATGGATGCTGTTTACAACAGGCGTGATGCCGGCTATATCCTGCGCGGTCAGGACGCTCACCGGGGCGGGGGATAATGTTCTGATACAGCCGCCTGTTTATAATCATTTTTTTGATTCCATTGTCAATAACGGCAGGAATGTGGCGGAAGCGCCGTTGAAATATGACGGGGAGAATTATCATATTGATTTTGGGGAGCTGGAGCAGAAACTGTCCGATCCCCGGACCACCATGATGATTCTCTGTAATCCTCAGAATCCCGGAGGAAAAATATGGGACAGGGAGACCTTGGCAAAGATTGGGGAATTGTGTCACAGGCACCAGGTGACAGTTCTTTCCGATGAAATTCATTGTGACATGACTGCCCCCGGCTGGGGCTATATTCCTTTTGCATCCGTTTCCGATACCTGCCGGAGCATCAGTGTTACCTGCATTGCCCCCACGAAAACCTTCAATCTGGCGGGGATTCATACGGCGGCGGTGGTGGCAGCGGATGAGACGCTGCGGCATAAAATGAGACGGGCTTTGCATACGGATGAAGCAGCGGAACCCAATGCATTTGCAGTGGAGGCAGCTATTGCTGCCTTTACGAAAGGCGGCCCCTGGCTGGATGAACTCCGGAAATATATCTGGGAGAATAAACGTCTGGTCAGTGAATTTTTGACTGCCTATGTGCCAGGGATAAAAGCAGTCCCTTCAAAGGCTACATATCTGATATGGCTTGACTGCGGATGCCTGGCAGGAAAGGACAGGGAATTTGGCCGCTATTTAAGGGAAAAGACAGGGTTATACCTTTCAAAGGGCAGTCAGTATGGAAAAGGCGGCGAAAATTTTATGCGGATGAATGTGGCATGTCCCAAAAGCCGGGTGGAAGATGCCCTTGAGCGGATACGGAAAGCGTACGAAGAACTAATTCTTCTGTATTCTGTTTAGATATCTCTCAAGTGCTTCATCAATAAAAGCCAGATCGTCATTTGGAAGAAGTTTTAATTTATCCACGATGTGATGAATCTGGTCTGGCGATTTTAAGTCGCTGTCGAAAAATTCCAGAGGACTGATATCGAAATAACTGCAAATTTCGAAAAATGCCGTCATGGAGGGTGAGGTTCTGCCGGAGCTGATGGACTGGATATAGGATTTGCTGTGTCCAAGTTCCAGGCTCAACTGATATTCGGAGATATCTGCCTTTATTCTTAATTCAGTTATTCTGTCACGCACAAATTTTTCGTCCATCATATAGCCACCTCTTTAATCAGTGTATATAAAATCTGTCCTTTTATTACTTTTAAAAATAGTGAAAATTTGAGAAAATCATAAATAAAGATATTTTAAATAGTTGTTTTTGGATAAAGGCATTTTTTAAACACGCTCCGGCGGTAAAATCTATGATATGATACATGAAAAAATATGATACATGAAAAAAGGTGAGGTATGGATCATGAACGAGAAAGTTTATGAATTTGAATCCCTTATTTATGAGGCAGAACAAAAAGGCGGCGCTTATGTGGTGTTCCCCTATGATATCCGGGAAGAGTTCGGTAAGGGGCGAGTGAAAGTGCATGCCGTGTTTGACGGCGAACCTTATGACGGCAGTATCGTGAACATGGGGGTTAAAAATGAGGACGGCAGTATTTGTTATATTATAGGCATACGGAAAGATATCCGCACGCGGATAGGGAAAGGACCCGGGGACAAAGTTTCAGTGACGGTCAGGGAGAGAACGTAAAATTTCCCGGCCCTTATTTATGTCCGGCTGTTAAAGAAAAGAAAGGACGCATTCCAAATGAAGATGACTACAGTATTATTTGATCTGGACGGGACACTCCTGCCCATGGACAATGATGAATTTACCAGAGGCTATTTCAGGCTTCTTACCCTTAAACTGGCGCCCTATGGCTATGACCCGGAACATCTTACGGCCGCTGTCTGGGCAGGAATGGCCGCCATGGTGAAAAACGACGGGAACCGGAGCAATGAAGAGGCATTCTGGGAGAATTTTCTGGGAAATTACGGGAAAAAGGCAGAGGCAGATAAGCCCTTGTTTGAGGAATTTTACCGCAGGGAATTCCAGGAAGCAAGGAAATTGTGCGGGTACAATCCCAAAGCGGCTGAAACCGTCCATGCATTAAAAGAAATGGGAATCCGTACCGGACTGGCAACCAACCCGATTTTCCCGGCTGTGGCTACGGAGGCCAGGATTCGCTGGGCAGGGCTTGAGCCGTCGGATTTTGAACTTCGTACCACATATGAAAATACCGGATTGTGCAAGCCGGACCCGGACTATTACAGGGACATAGCAGACAGGATGAAGGTATCCCCAAAAGAATGTGTGATGGTGGGGAATGATGTGACAGAGGACATGGCTGCCCGGAAGGCGGGGATGCAGGTTTTTCTTCTGACAGACTGTCTGATCAACAGGGAACATGAGGACATTGAAAGATATCCCCATGGCAGCTTTAAGGAATTTTGGGATTTTTTTGACATAAGTAGATTCTTGTGATAT
This sequence comes from Lachnospiraceae bacterium, assembly GCA_009911035.1. Lineage (GTDB taxonomy): Bacteria > Bacillota > Clostridia > Lachnospirales > Lachnospiraceae > Suilimivivens. Next base: position 13,129 of record QXWO01000061.1, on the reverse strand, counting down.
GCTTGAACCGATGAAAATAGTAATTTGCGATGACAGTATAGAAGACTTGATAAAAATAGAAAAACTATTGCGGAAATATATGGATTTTTACGCGGACACGGATGTCCGGATCGAAAAATTTTCCGACCCGGTGAAACTTTATGACCGGATATCGAAAAAGGAGCTGGCAGATATTTACATACTGGACATGATAATGCCCGGCAAGACAGGTATTGACATTGGCAGCCAGGTCAGGAAATTCAGCAGTAAAAATGTGATTATTTACATAACTTCCTCTGATGACTTTGCGCTGGAGGCTTACCGCGTATATGCGGCCAGGTATCTGTTAAAGCCGGTCAGGGAGGAAGATTTTTTTGAGGCATTGGACTATGCCATGTCCTACAAACAGGACAAAAGGGATTCCGGTTTTCTGGTAAAGACAAAGGATGGTTTTGTATCCATTCCCGTTGGCCGGATAGAATATATTGAAAATGTATCCAGGATCATGGATATCTGTCTGACAGACGGGGAGAGCATCAAAAGTATTTTTATCAGAAAATCCTTTGATGTGGAAGTAGAAGAACTATTAAAAGGAAACAGCTTCCTGCAGGTTCATAAATCCTTCGTGATCAATTTGAAATACGTCAAAAAATTAACACAAAACAATGCGATTATGGAAAGCGGAAAGAGTATTCCCATCAGCAAAGCGAGAAGCGCAGGCGTGAAAAGGGAGTACCTTTTATACGTTTCCGAACAGTATAGGTAGGAACCGGCATGGATTATTTTAAAAATATATCATATTTAGTCAGTCATGTATTTTTGATGTTATTTATCTATTTATTTGTCACACACCGCTATTCTAAAAGAAAAACAATAGGGATTTGCTTTTTTTCTTTTTTGATATTGACCATAACGGACTGCCTGAAGCTGAATCTGTTCCCGGAGAGTGGCTTATGCTATGTCATAGTAACCATTTTACAGATATTTGTAACCCAGTTTACCGGGGTCTTCATATCACAGACACGGGACGGGAGGGCCCTTTTTATGGGACTTACATCCTCTAATTACGTAATAGCCGGAAGTATCATTTCGGCTATTTTACATATTTATACGGGCAGCATGGCTTTCTCCATCTTAGGCGGGGCGGCTGTCCATTTTGCTATTTTACTGTTTTTGTATTTCAGGATCAGGAATATCTGGCTCGAATGCTACGAAGGAGAGAGCATTAAGGTCTGGTGGCAGTTGTGTCTGATTCCGGTATTTTTCTACTGCGGTTTTTCCTTTCTTGTAATTTTTCCCAATTCCATTTATGACTATCCTCCTAACAGTCTGGGTGTGTGTATGTTCATGATAACCATGTTCGTTTCCTATGTGGTGGTGTTCCGGTATGTAGAAAATGAAGCCAACAGAATTGGAATTTACTGGAAGAATGTTCTGTTTGAAACCTATATAAAAGGTTTGGAAAACCAGTATTATCTGATAGAGCAGTCAGAAAAAAATCTGAAGATCCTGCGGCATGATATGCGTCATTATTCCAACATGATCGACTCCCTTCTGGATCAGGAGGAATATGAGGAGATCAAAAAGGTAACGGCATACCTGAACAAAGTGACGGATGAAAACAAAGTGATCAAGTACTGCGAAAATATTGTCATGCATTCGATTCTTTCCCAGATGATGGATAAAGCTGCCTCCTTGGATGTACAAGTGATCTTAGACGTGAAGATCCCGAAAGAGATAAAGGTAAGCGACTACGAACTTGGGGCAGTGGTGGGAAATCTGCTGGAAAACGCACTGATTTATGTCAAGGATTATAAAGAAAAAGAGAAACGGTATGTCAACGTGAAAGTCCATTGTACATCTGAACATATCCTGATACAGATGGAAAACGAATGTGAAGAAGATGTGACATTCGATTTATCCACAGGCCTGCCAAGAAGCGGAAAGGGAAGACGGCATGGCCTGGGGATGCAGAGTGTTTCCGCCTTTTCGGATAAAATAGGAGGGAATATCGGCTGTTATTGTGAAAACGGGATTTTTCATGTAATTGTGTTTGCGAAATTTTAGGAGGTTTTGTGCAAAAAAGGGGAGTGAAAGGGATGAAAAAGGCTGTATAATAAAAAAACCATGACAGGAATACTGGGCTGGTTACTGTGGAAAATAATTTTCACAGGCAGATTTGAGCTTACGCATAGCGGACCTTACCCGCATTTGATTCACGGGCGGAGCAGGGATGGAGGATTTCTATGCAGAAAACTTTCATTAAATATACCTTTTTCATTTTGACAACAGCGGTTTCCCTGATACTTGGCATTCATTTTTTGTTTGGGGTGCATATGCTGGAAGAACAGCAGTACGATACCTTCCATGCAAAAATTGAGCAGATGATACATACCCTCGAAAGCAACCGGGAAGAACTGCGGCAGCTCAATGAAAGCCTGGATGAAGATTATCTTACCAGGGCAAGGGCGGCCGAATATGTGCTGGACAGGATGAAAAGCGTTTCCATGGATGTATCCCAGATGCAGTATCTGGCAGATCTTCTTAACGTGGATGAGCTTCATGTCATTGACGGGAACGGAATCATTGTATCGGCATCTGTCTCTAAATATGTGGGGATAGATATGGCTGACCATGAACAGACACGGGAATTTCTGACTATTCTGGAAAGTGATGATGAGAATGCATTTCTGATTCAGGATACACAGCCCAACGCTGCGGAAAATAAGATCATGAAATATGTAGGCGTTGCAAGGAAGGGCCAGAAGGGAGTCGTGCAGGTAGGCTTTAAACCTATCAGGCAGTTGGATGCCATATCAAGGAATACCTACAGCTACATTTTTTCCAGATTTCCTACGGATATCGGGGAAGAACTGTATGTAATTGACCAGGACGGAAAGGTGCTGGGGCATTCCGGCGGCATGGAAAATGACTTTCGCGCCCCGTGCTATCAGTTGGAACAGCTAAAGGACTGTGAGCAAGGCATACATAAAGAAGGACAAAATGGAAAGCACATGTATGTTGTGGGCAGGCAGTACGACGGTGTCCTGCTTTGTGCAGCCCTGCCCCGGGGCATTCTTTTTCAGAAATTGTGGAAAAACATTTTAGCCGTTTTAGCGTACCTTTTGTTTATCGAGGCAGCAGTTATTCTCCTCCTTAATTATCTCGTTAAGCGCAAGGTGATAGACGGCATACACTATATTATCGAAAATCTTACTGCCATCACCAATGGAAATTTTGATACTGTTGTGGCGGTAGGAGGAAACCGCGAGTTTGAAAAACTCAGTGCTGGCATTAATATGATGGTAAAAAGTATTGTCAATCTTACCGACCATATCTCTGTCATCATAGAAAACAGCGGTGTTCCCTTGGCAGCTTTTGAGTACGAGCGGGGAATCAATTATGTATTTACTACCTCAGGCCTTAGCGAACTTTTAGATTTACCCCCGGCAAAGGCTGCCAAGATTTACAAAAGTTCAGTCCTTTTTGATGAATACATTCAGGAAATAACGGAAAAACCTATAGAAGGAGAAGAAGATATCTACCAGCTGGGAGATAAAAAGTATGCCCGCATCCATATGTCAAAGTCGGCAAAAGGATGCCTCGGTGTCATAACCGATGTGACAAAAGATGTTATGGAAAAGAAGCGGATGCAGTACGAAAACACCCATGATGCGCTTACGGGATTATATAAATTTGAATATTTTAAACTTCTGGCGGAACAAATGCTGCAAAAAATGCCGCCCCAAAAGGTGTGCGCAGCGGTTATGCTTGATTTGGATCACTTTAAATCCATAAATGATACGTACGGCCACGATGGGGGAGACAGCTATATCCAGGATTTTTCCAACATTATGAAATCCATGCCACCGGAACATTTTCTCTGTGCCAGGCGTTCCGGAGATGAATTCTGTATGATGATTCATGACTGTGAGGATAAAGCTGCCATTGTCCGGTATCTGGACATTTTTTACAGGGAGCTTGGGCAAAATAAGACCAGACTTTCCGAAACACATTTTGAAAGAATACGTGCCTCCGCCGGATTTGCTTGGACGGATAACCCTGAAAGCAGTATGACAGAATTGCTACGTCATGCGGATGAGGCGCTTTATGATATGAAAAATAACACAAAAGGGTACTATGGAGAATACACTGTAAACCCTGACGGTGTGCACAATGCGTAAGAAAGGCGGCAGAAACATGATAAATGAAGAAAGAAGAAGACACAGACGGATGGAATTATCCTCCAGCTTATTGATAAAAGGTTTAAATGGAACAGAGGAAAATGTACAGATCGAAGTGGTCAACATATCCAAATCCGGGATTGGCTTTATCTGCGAAATGGAACTGAACGCCGATATTATTTATGAGGCATTTTTAACGATCTGGATGAAAGAAAATATCCATGCGTTTATCCAGATCGTCAGAACAGAAAAAGTGGAGGAAAATATCTATAAATATGGCGCTGTTTTTATTGGGATGTCGGAGATGGACTCGTTTAGAATAGAGGTCTTTGATACCATGGAGAACTTTGGATAAGTAATTTTTCCCTTTACATCTTTTACAAAGTAGCATAAAATAATACTGTATCAATCGTACAGATATGATACCCCATGCATTACAAGGTAACGCATGGGGTTTTTGTTCAACATAAGGATGGTTCGCGAAGCGTTTTGTCCGTTGTTGCAAGTAGCCGGCCCCGGAGCGTGGCAGTGCATGTTCCGCCAAAGTCGCTGCCTTTATGAAGCAGGGGGCGGAATGAAATGGAGGCAGAAAGGAATTATTTATGAAGGAAAAATGGGAAAATTTTAAGGCATCTTTACCGGAGACAACGTCAATGAGCAGGCGGGAGTTTTTGCTGACTCTGGCAGTATGCATTTTGGGCGGCATGGTATTAGGGATGCTCTTTTCACCGAGAAAAAACATGGTTATAGGCAGTAATAACGGAAATGGCAGCGGCGGGCAGGAGTATGAAGAAGGAGAGGAAGCAGAATGAAAATTACATTAAAAGACGGCTCTGTGAAGGAATACGACAGTGCCAGAAGCGTTTATGAGATTGCGGCTGATATCAGCGAAGGCCTGGCAAGGATGGCATGTGCCGGGGAAGTGGACGGAGAGGTAGTGGATCTGCGTACCGTCATTGACAGGGACTGCACCCTGAGTATCTTGACGGTAAATGACGCGGAGGGACTGCGGGTGGTAAGGCATACCTGTTCCCACGTGATGGCCCAGGCAGTCAAGAGGGTGTTCCCAGAGGCAAAGCTGGCAATTGGGCCAAGCATTGACACAGGTTATTATTACGATTATGACCATACGCCTTTTTCAAGGGAGGATTTGGACAAAATAGAAGCCGAGATGAAGAAAGTGATCAAGGAAGGCCATAAGCTGGAGCGTTTTACCCTGCCAAGACAGGAAGCGATTCAACTCATGGAAGAACAGGGAGAGCCTTATAAGGTGGAACTGATCAGGGATCTGCCGGAGGATGCAGAGATTTCTTTTTACAGGCAGGGAGACTTTACCGACCTCTGTGCCGGCCCTCACCTGATGAGTACCAAAGGCATCAAGGCATTTAAGCTTACTTCCTCATCCGGGGCTTACTGGAGAGGGAAGTCGGAAAATGCCATGCTCCAGAGGATTTACGGAACTGCTTTTAATAAGAAGGAAGAACTGGCAGATTATCTGGAGTATCTGGAAAACATAAAGCTAAGGGATCACAACAAATTAGGCAGGGAGATGGAGCTGTTTACAACCGTTGATGTGATTGGCCAGGGGCTTCCCCTTCTGATGCCCAGGGGAGCAAAGATGGTGCAGACCATGCAGCGCTGGATCGAGGATCTGGAGGACAATGAGTGGGGCTATGTAAGGACGAAAACCCCCCTTATGGCGAAAAGCGACCTGTATAAAATTTCCGGGCACTGGGATCACTATAAAGAAGGGATGTTTGTGTTAGGGGATGAAGAAGCAGACAGGGAAGTATTTGCCCTGCGTCCCATGACCTGTCCTTTCCAGTATTATGTGTATAAGGCAGCCCAGCACTCGTACAGGGATCTGCCCCTGCGTTACGGGGAGACTTCCACGCTGTTCAGAAATGAGGATTCCGGGGAGATGCACGGGCTTACCAGAGTGCGCCAGTTTACCATTTCCGAGGGACATCTGATCATCCGTCCTGACCAGGCACAGGAGGAGTTAAAGCGGTGTCTGGATCTGGCGGTACATTGTCTGACCACCTTAGGGCTTCAGGATGAGGTCACATACAGACTTTCCAAGTGGGACCCTGAAAATAAAGAAAAATATTTAGGGGATGAGGAGTACTGGGAGTCTTCCCAGAATAAAATCAGGGATATCCTTCTGGCATACGGCGTGCCCTTTACAGAGGCGGACGGAGAAGCCGCCTTTTACGGGCCTAAGATTGACATTCAGGCAAAAAATGTGTACGGCAAGGAAGACACCATGATCACCATACAGCTTGACTGTGCCATTGCCGAAAACTTTGATATGTATTACATTGACCAGAACGGGGACAAGGTGCGTCCCTATATCATCCACAGGACATCCATGGGGTGCTATGAGAGGACCCTTGCCTGGCTGATTGAAAAATATGAAGGCAGATTCCCAACATGGCTGTGCCCGGAACAGGTAAGAGTGCTGCCTATCTCTGAAAAATACGAGGCTTATGCGGAACAGGTAAGGGCACAGCTCCGGCAGAACGGCGTGCAGGCAGAGTGCGATAACCGCTCCGAAAAGATCGGCTTTAAGATTCGTGAGGCAAGGCTTGCCAAGCTTCCGTACATGCTGGTGGTAGGACAGCAGGAGGAAGAAAACGGTACCGTGTCGGTGCGGAGCCGTTTTGCAGGGGATGAGGGCGTAAAGCCTTTAGATGCATTTATAGACCAGATCTGTAAAGAGATCCGTACCAAAGAGATCCGTAAGGAAGAAGCTGTGCAGGAGAAAAAATAATATCGGATAAGAGAAAGAGGCTGTCAATGAAGCAGAGATTAAAGTGGGATGACTATATAGGAATATTTTTGCTATCTGCCAGTGTGTTTCTTCTCGGAGTTTCTGTAATTTTAAGCTTTAGCAGAGATATCTGGTATGACGAACTGTTTTCCATGGGGCTGGCAGTCCAGCCTCTTGGGGAACTAATCTCTATCACTGCAAGGGATGTACACCCGCCTCTTTATTATATGATCGTAAAATTGTTCCTTTCTCTTTTTGGAACAGCGGGAAGCGCAGATTATGTGGTGATTGCAAAACTGACATCGGTGCTTCCCTTTTTTTTATGCATCGTTTATGCGGCGACCAAGGTGAGGAAACATTTCGGGCTTTCCTGCGCCGGACTTTTTGCCTTTCTTGTGCTGACTATGCCCAAACTGGCGGATTACACGGTGGAAGTGCGGATGTATGGATATGCCCTATTCTTTATTACGGCAGGGATGCTTCATGCCTATGAACTGGCCTGCAGAGAGGATACAGGGTGTACCGGGAAGAGGGCTTATGGAAACTGGGCGGCGCTGACCCTTTATGCCGTGGGCGCCTGTTATACCCATTATTTTGCCTGCGTGGCGGCCTGTATGATTTATCTTTACCTGCTGTCAGCTTTGATAAAGGAAAAACGCTGGCCGGAGCTAAAGGCATTTTTTATAAGCGGGCTGTGCTGTGTGGCCTGTTATCTGCCATGGCTTGCCGCGGCTGTTGCCATGCAGGTGGGGCAGGTGAAGGAAAATTACTGGATCCAGCCCCTTAGCTGGCGTACGATTCCGGGATGCATCAAATTTATTTTCCAGCCTTCTTTTGCAGGTGAAAAGACCAATATGGCGCTGGCCGTACTGCTTTTCCTTTTTTACGGCTCTCTGCCTGTACTGGCAGGAAACGGAAGGGACGTTAAAAGTCCTGAAAAGAGTCGGCAGGCATTTTTTTCACAGGGATGTATGAATGTCCTGGCGGGGATCATCCTGTTTGGCATGCTGGCTTCTGTGCTTTTACGTCCCGTTTTCGTATACCGCTATATGCTGCCCGGGCTGGGCGTGTTCTGGCTTGCTTTTGCCATTATGACGGACAGGCTGCGGGAGAGGAAATTTATCTTCCTGCCTGTTGTCTGCGTGCTTTTCGTGATTGGCGCCAGAAATTACCGGGCTTTTTACGGGGAAGAAATGTGGAAAAGGGTACAGATGGAGGCGGCAGAAGAAGCCCTTGCCCAGGTGGGAAAAGAGGATATCATTCTGTACAATTTTGACCAGACACAGGCAGTTTTGTCCTATTATCTGGACAATGATTCCTATCTCTGGTACGGAAAGCCGGAAAAGCTGATCCAGGAAATGTTTCCCGCCAATCATGCGCTGGTGGAGGGAGATTTCTCCGACGAGGCGGGAATTGAGGTCCTTAAAAATCTGCTTGCGCAAGATAAGCCGGTCTGGTTTTTTGGAAGCGGCAACGCAAGGGATGAAATTATGGAAAAATGGAGCCGGGCCGGAATCAGGGCGCAGGAGAAGGGAAGTGTTATGGTGGAGAGATACTGGTTTAATATTTACAGTCTCTGTACAGATTCAAACAATGAAAATATGGGATAAAATATGGGGTAGTAAGATAACTGAAGGAGGGAATTATGAAGCGAAAAACTGTTAACAAACTTTTTGCGGCTGCCACTGCCGGATTTTTGTTTACCAATGCTTCCATAGCGGCCAACGCGGAGGAGATGCCGGAGGAAAGCGGCGTGGTTTCGGAGCAGAATGTTTCAGGCAAAGAAGCAGGGGCCCAGGCGGAGGCTGATGGTGGAGAAGAAAACGGGGAAGTGACAGAAAATGTGCAGCCAGTGGAGCAGCCGTCAGACCAGCTTACAGAACAGAAACCGGAGCAACCAGCGGAGCAGCCGTCAGACCAGCTTACAGAACAGAAACCGGAGCAGCCAGCGGAGCAGCCGTCAGACCAGCTTGCAGAGCAGAAACCGGAGCAGCCGTCAGACCAGCTTACAGAGCAGAAACCGGAGCAGCCAGTGGAGCAGCCGTCAGACCAGCTTACAGAGCAGAAACCAGAGCAGCCAGCGGAGCAGCCGTCAGACCAGCTTACAGAGCAGAAACCGGAGCAGCCAGCGGGGCAGCCGTCAGACCAGCTTGCAGAGCAGAAACCGGACCAGCCGGAGGATATGGCACAGACCAAACCGGAAGAGAGTAAAACCCAGATAACCGGACCGGCCAATTTTGAGGAAGCAAAGGAAAATCTTGAAGAAGCGGAAGCGGAAGAAGAACAGGCGAAAGCAGACTTTGACAAGGCCCAGGCAGAAGCTGACAGCGCCCAGAAAGATGTAGAGGAAGCAGAGCAGGAGGTTCAGGAGACAGACAGCGCATTAAATGAGGCACAGGACAAGAAACAGGATGCGGAAGTCAGAAAGGAGCAGGCGGACGCGGAGGTGTCCAAAACAGAGCAGGCCGCAGTGGAAGCCGAAAAAGATCTGGATAAGGCACTGGAAAATGCCGGTGCGGATAAAGATGCATATAAGGAAGTACAGCAGGAACTTGACGAGAAAAAGGAAGCCCTGAATGAGGCAGAAGATATAGCGGCATCTGTAGAAGCGGAATATAATGAAAAGAAGACTGCGGCGGAAGAAGCGGCAGCGGAAGCAGAGAGGCTTAAGGCAGCTCTTGATGCTGCAAACAGAGAAAATCAGGCGGCAAAGGAAGAAGTGTCTGCCGCCCAGACAGAGCAGGAGACAGCCCAGAAGGCATATGACCAGGCGCTGAAAGATAATGCCGGTGCCGGGTCAGAAAAACTGAATTTGGATAAAGCCCAGGAAGAATTAAATGCTGCCCGGGAAAAGGTTGCAAGCGGCTCCCTTGGATTTTTCCAATATCTGGCAGGGGAAGGCTCTGGCAGCGCCAGCGAAGCCGTGATGATTCTAACCGCCAGAGACAAATCGGAAGTCAAAGGGCTGGGAAATGAAAGCAATTGGACAGCACAAAGCTGGGAACAGTTTACCTCCTACACAAAGATAGGGGATGAAAACGACGCTACCAGTCTGGAAAATATGCGCCGGGCCATTGCTTTTATCAGAGAATGCAATGAACTGCGGATGGCAGACGCGAATTTCCCCGGACTAGGCGCTCTTGTGGTAAATGATGCTATGATGGCCATTGCACAGTTAAATGCAAACTGGGCAACATATAATCCTGACGGAACCTATAACAGCCATTCCAAGGTATTTAATGCGGGGGAAAATCTTGCATGGTATTATCTGGACGTTCCGGGAATGACAGATCCTTTTCAGGGATGGTATTATGAGGAAAAGAAAGACTTTGACAACAAAACCGGCGGTGTTACGGGGCATTACGAAAATATCGTAAATGGCAGTTACAGTGCAACGGGATTTGGAGTAAACTTATCTGAAAAATCCGGAGATATCCGTTTAAACTGCGCCCAGGAATTTTCCAGCGCCAGTCTGATGGGGTATTATTCTTACGGGCAAAGCTATAGTGTGGACGAATATGAGGCCCGCTTTATGTCCTACTATAATTCTGTCATGAAGCGGTTAAGCGATGCACAGACGGCCTACAATGCGGCAAAAGATGCCTATGATAAGGCAGTTGCCGCAGGAACAGTCACAGGAGGAAATGATACAGATGTTTCCGCTAAAAAAGCGGAACTGGATAAGGCAACAGCCAGACTGGAAGCCGCAAAGGCCAATGCAGAGGAAAAGCTGGAAAAATTCAATGAAGCCCAGGCCGTTTATGACGCAGGCATAAAGAAGAACGAAACGGCCCAGGCAGAATTTGAGCAGATACGGAAAAGCTATGATAATATCCAGAAAGATCTACAGAACAAGCAGGAAGCCTATGACCTTTTGTGCAGGGAAATAAAAGATAATTACGGGGAGGAAGTGTTAGAGGCTTCGGATGCGCTGGCACAGGCGCGTTCTGTATATAGGGAGGCATTAGCGTCACAGGCAGCGGCTGACAGTGAGCTTCTTAAGGCGGAGGCAGAACTGTCTGCGGCAGTGGAAGCAAAAGCAGGTGCAGACAAAAAACTTCAGGAAAAAACAGATATTCTTGCCGGAAAGCTGGAAAATTTACAGAAAGCCAAAGATGCCCATAATCTGGCGCTGGCAAATCTGGCAATTGCCCAGGCCGATTATGTACGCTTAAAACCGCAGACTGTACACAGCACTCTTGCCCCATCTTATGAGGCGGTGCAGACGGCCGCTGACATCGGCAGTCTGGGGGATATGATCGTGGATGAGATCCCAGGCAGTGACAGTAAGAGAATCTACTTTGCCAGAAGATGTTCTTTTAAATACTTTTTGGATAATTGTTCCAGCTTTATCAAAAACTGTGCAGGCGGCAATCTGACCATTGACTGTTCAGATTTGATGTGGTTCAGCTTTAATAAAAAAACATTATCCACTTTAAAGGATAATCCGAACCTGTCTTTGACCATTATTTTTACATATAATGGCAGGAAATATACTTTTACCATTCCGGCAGGTTATGATTTGGATCTATTGCAGGATTCAAACGGCTGGTACGGATTTATGTATCTGAAAATGATGTTCGGCGGGGAAGAAATTATCTAGAATCTGCTTTGGCCGATTGAATAAGCCGGATAAAAAAAGCCATACTAATTACTGTAGATGTCAAAATCATGAAGGAGGTAAGAAGATGGCTGAGTTAAAATGTGGTGTACAGAATTGTGCTTATAACAAAAGTGACTGCTGCTGTAAGGGTGATATCATGGTGGGCGGTAAAAGGGCCTGTTGTCAGGACGATACCTGCTGTGAAAGCTTTTCAGAGACAGGAAAGGACCGTTACACCAGTGCCTTAGAGCATCCAAGCAAAGTAATTAGCATCGATTGTGAAGCTGTGAACTGTATGCATAACAACAATTATAAATGTACGGCTGACCATGTGGATATCAGAGGCTGCGGAGCCTGCGACTGCAGGGAGACTGCCTGCGCGACTTTTGTGGAAAAATAAAGAATGTCTGAAACGGCGCCGCCTGTGAAAGGGCGGCGCTGCAAATTTCATGTGCTCCTAGCGGCGCACGTTTCTAACGGGTTAAAGTCCCGAATCCGCCCGGTAGTGGGAAGGATATAGCCGAAAGCAAGGGTGTCGTGGGCGACTACGAATCTGAAGGAAGCTGGATGTGGGGAACAGATTAACTCACGGGCAAATCTCTGGTCTGACGAACAGAAATCTCGTACGAGGTTATGCATGAGGGTAAGGTTGCATAACAAACTAAAGCCCAATTACTACACGGAATCATGCATGATAAATGAGGGGGATGGATGGAGACTACCCAAAAAGAAAGGAGCGGATGCAGATGCGTATACGGAAAGTTGCGATATATGCCAGGGTTTCAACAGAGCATGAGGCACAGCTTTCAGCATTGGAGAACCAGGTGCAGTATTATGATGACCTGATAGACAGGCACCCGGACTGGGTGTTTTACCGCCGGTATATCAATTACCCTTGCCACCTGTGACAGGCGGGTTTTTGGGAAAAATGGGAGATTTTTAATAATAGCAGAAAACGAATACTTAAAAAAAATCGAGAAAGGAGACGTTTGGGAGGTTAGTTAAAAATCGAAATATCAAACATAGAATTGCTGAATCTGATAAAAATTGAGAGAACGCAGACAGATTATACGGATTACGATACCAATTCCAAAATCTATGAGGAAAGCACTCAGAAGAACAAGACTTCCCGCAGAACCATAGTTATTAACGATTTTACCTATAAATGGCTGATGGAACAGAAGAGCAGGCAGGGATTGAAAGCGCATATGTCATCCCGGCAAACAGCGGAAGGATGGTAAAGGAGAGCAAGTGTTACCAGTACATTTAAAGCTTTCTGTAATTATGTGGGAGTGGAATATAAGCCTCCCCTACGTGCAGAAAATGTCTTAAATACTGGCATTGCAGACCATGAAGAAAACATTATGTAAAATCATAAAAAGCTGGAAACCCTGATAAACACTGACTTTTTGCTTGGCAACACCCCAAAATCCCCATTCTGAAGCTCTTAAACATAGGGGAAGCCCCTAAAACTGCGGCTTCCGCAGTTCTAAAGGCTTCCTTAGGGGAGGATAAGTATGCTGGAATGAATTCCTAGAAACCCGATAAACAGGGCATTTGCGCGTCCTCTAAAGGTGTTGGCAACACTTG
>QXWO01000060.1 GCA_009911035.1 Lachnospiraceae bacterium | reverse complement strand
AGCGAATAAAGCAGCTTTGCGGTCTGTGACAAGTCCATTTTCAGCAGAAAACGGGGGTATCGGAAAAACGGCGGCATGATGGTGTCGGCTGTGATGTATTCGGTTATGGTTCTCACCTCCTGTCTGTGGCTTCTGTTACGCAGTTAAAACGGCATTTTCGGGGATAAAGGATAAATGTATCGCATACCCTTTGAGGGCGGTCAAAAAAGCCTTGATTTACGGGGGTTTGGAATATCCTAAAGCGTGACATTTATCCCTCTGTTTCTGCTTGCGCTGTGCGGCTTTGATTCTTTTCATGCGTCCGGCGCAATCTGGGCAGTATTTCCCCCGGTTTGATTTGGGGAGAAAATACCCGCCGCACTCGGTACAGCGTTTCCTGTCTGCCCGGTGGAGTAGGGCGGCTTCCAGTTTCCCGTCCAATGGCAGCACGGCGGCAATGAACCAGCGGCATAAAAGGGAATAGCTGATACTCTGGACGCATACGCAAGGCTCGCCGTTATCCAGCAAGATACAGTTGCCGTTATCGTAGTTGCAGCACTCATGCACAAGGCGGCGGGCGGCTCTGTACTGTGGGTAGTCCATGTAGGGGCGTTTACCGTTCATTTTCCCGCCCCTTTCCCCGTTCCGGCTCACGGCGCAAGATTTTGTCAAGATTGCTTTTCACGGTCTGCAATTCCCGGACGTTCTCTTTCTTCTCCCGGTACTCGTTGTAAAGGGCGTTTTTCGCTTTGGTAAGCTGCTCAATCTCCGCTTGTAAGGTCTTGGAAGCTGGCAGCTTTTGGATTCCCTGTGCCTTGAAATACCGGGCGGCAGATTCGGAAATGATAAACTCGCTTTCGTGCTGCTCCCGGTAGCTCTTGCGGGCTTTCTCTGTTTTCTGCGCCCGCAACCCGTCACGGGCTGGCTTGGTCTTGATGTACGCTAATAGCTGCTTCTGCAAGTCCTTTTTCTCCCGCAAGGTGCTTTCCACGGCTTTCAGTTTCCCGGTCACTTCATGCAGCCCGGCACTGGCGGCGGCAAGGGCGGCTTCCAGTTCTTCCGGGGAAGAAAAGCCGGATTCCTCGTAAACGCTAACGGTAGCCGCCATTTGCTTCAGATTGTGCAAGGTCGCCCATTTCTCATAGCCTTTCCCCTTGCCCTCGGCTTTCTTGGCGGCTATGTCTACCATGCGCTGTACGCTGTCTTGTTTCGGGGCGTTTACGGTGGCTTTATTGCGCTGTAAGCGGTCTTTTATGCTCCGGGGGTATTTCTGTTTAGGTGCGGGTGTTTCGGCGACTCTGGCGGCGTTCTGTGCGTTTATGGTGAGTGCTTCCAGTATGGCGGCACGGTCAAAATCATCACCTAATTTCCGGGCGGTGATTGGCTTCGTCCTGTCCGGCGTGAGATACGATAATCTCCCCCGGCTCTCCTTGACGGTCACGCCCTGTTGTAGCAACTTCCCGGAAAAATCCTCAAAGGAAACAGCAGAGGACAGGGCGGTGCGGATTGTGCGCCGTAGCTTCTCCTTGTCGGTTTCAAATTTTGTGACTTTGGGCGGGTCATCTGCGGCGGCAAGGGAAGCGTTCTCTTTATCCAGTGCGGCTTGTCCTTTCCGCTTCGCCCAATACTCACGCTCGGTAACTCGGTTCTTGCTCCCGTTCAGCAAGTCAATCTGATAGAGGTTTTCCCGGTGGCACATCTCCATGACTTCCGCTTTGAAGTATTCCATAGCTGCGTCTGTACAGCGGTGCTTGCAGCCCTCCCTTGTGTCGGCTGGTCTTTCCATGTATGGCAATAGTGGCACTTCCGCAATCCGCAAGCTGTTTATGACGATATGCACATGAATGTTGCCGCTGTGGTTATGCCCGTCCGGGTGGGTGCATACAAGGGCTTGGTGTCCGGGGAAATGCTCTTTACAGAACTGCTCGCCTAACTGTTGCGCCCGGTCTACGGTCAAGCCGTTGTCCTGTGCGTCACGGGGGTCAAAACTGATGATGTAATGATGGCTCTTTACGTCCTCCCGCTTTTGGTTCTTGCCGTATTTCAGATTGGAGCGCATACACGCTATGGCGAAATCTTCCCTGTCACAATTAAGGGAAGCTATGCGGTAATCGTCACGGGGAACAAGCCGCCCGTTCCCGTCCAATGTGGGCTTCATGGTAAATTCATCATGCTCAAAAGTTAGGTACTGCTCGGCAGCTCCATAGTCGGCATTTTTAGAGCTGATATGTTTGAACGTTGCCAACGGCTTCACCTACTTTCTGCAAGACTTCAAACTTCAAGGCGGCAAGTTCCGCTGTGGCGGCTCGTACCTCTTGGGAGAGGGCGTTATAAGGTGCGCCGTATTCGTTCAGACAGCGGGCAATCTGGTTCAAGTTGCCGCCTATCTTTCCATACTCGGCTGTGAGTTTCCCAACGGCAGAGAGTAATTCATCATTGACCGGGGAAACGGTAATGACCGGGCGTATGCTTGACTTGATAAGGGCTTGTCGGATAAATTCGGCTTGGCTCATTTTGCAGAGGGAAACACGCTCGGAAAACTCGGCGTATTCTTCCTCGGTCAAGCGTGTTTTGATTACCCGGTGGCGGTGGGGTGTGTTGTATCTTTTCATGGCTGTGAACCTCCTTTCGTGGGTAGATTTTTTCAAGCGGCGCAAGCCGCAAAAGGCGGGCTTGGGGTGGCAACCCCAACAAGATTCCCGCAGGACAAAATTGAGCGATTAGCGAAATTTGGTACTGTGGTAGAATCTTGCTCTCGCTCTCGCTCTCGCTCTCGCTCTCGCTCTCGCTTCTCTTTACATTGACAACACAAAGCCCATTTGCTATAATATCGCGAAGAAGAACAGCCATGTTGTTCTAATTTCAGTATCGGAGGTATTCATATGGCAAACTGCAAAAACAGAAACAAGTCTTTTAACGGCGCTTTGGGCACTTATAGGAGGCCTTTTCTAAAATCACTGTTAGAAAGGGCTGAGAAGTTTGCCCTTCCTGCGCGGCAGTCGGGCTTGTTTCACAAAACAACCCACTGATTCGTAAAGGAGAATGTAACTTCATGTTTGCTAAAAATTCAAAGGCATATTCTGTCTACCTGCTGTTCCGATTTGTCTTTTCCCTGGCGGTTTCTATGTCCACAGTGCTTTCCATCGTGTACCACCTGGAGGTGGTGCAGCTGGATGCTTTCCAGCTTGTCCTGGTAGGGACGGTTCTGGAGACCTCCTGCTTTCTGTTCGAGATACCCACCGGTGTGGTGGCGGATTTGTATAGCCGTCGGCGCTCGGTGCTGATTGGAATGTTCCTCTACGGCCTGGGCTTTCTGATGGAGGGTGCGCTACCGTGGTTCGCGCCGGTTCTGCTGGCCCAGGTTGTCTGGGGTTGCGGTGATACCTTCATCACCGGCGCTCTGGAGGCGTGGATTGCCTCGGAGGAAGAGGACAAACCCATAGACAAGGTGTTCCTGCGGGGCAGTCAAATGGGGCAAATCGGCGGCGTTCTGGGCGTGGTGCTGGGCACACTGCTGGGAAACATAAACCTGCAAATGCCTGTCATCTTGGGGGGCAGTTTGTGCTTGTTGTTGGGGCTGGTGTTGGTTCGCATCATGCCAGAAACCAACTTCTCCCCTGCTATTGAGGAACGGCAGGGCTTGCTTAAAGACTTTGTCTGCCTGTTCAAGCTCAACCTGGGCTTTGTGAAAGGCGCACCTGTGTTGCTGGCGCTCTTAGCAATCACACTATGCGGGGGACTTGCCAGTGAAGGCTTTGACCGGCTCTCCACCGCTCATTTTCTGGATGACACGGTAATACCCGTTATCGGGCCGCTGAACAGCGTCACTTGGTTCGGTGTTATCAGTCTTATCGGCAGCGGCTTAGGTATTCTGGCTTCTCAGTTGCTCATCGCCCGCATGGAGAAAAAAGGGACTGTCAGCCGAACCAGTGTGGTCATGTCCACCAGCGCCGGGTATATCCTGTGCCTGGTTCTCTTCGCGGTGGGGCGGAGCTTTTGGTTCATGTTGTTGGTGTTCCTGCTGGCGGGGCTTATGCGCACCATCAAGGAGCCTGTGCTGGCCGCCTGGATGAACGACCATGTGGATGAGAAAATGCGCGCCACAGTCTTTTCCACCAGCGGACAGCTGGACTCTTTCGGGCAGATCATCGGCGGGCCTATTGTGGGGCTGGTAGCCCAGCAGGTGTCCATACCCTGGGGGCTGGTCTGTACCGCTTTCCTGCTGTTGCCCGCGCTGTTCTTAGTGCCGGTGGCGGGAAAGAAGCGGGATTGATATGGCATAGTTAAGTTTACTGACGAGCGGGAGATTACTTCCGCTCGTCTTCATTTAGTAGCGCAAAATTTGAGGACTCTTTATTTCCTTATTCGGTATAGCGGAGGCGGCTGTCAATTCGACATAATTTTCTTGTGATACTTTACCGTACATGAGCATTTGCCCCCGGGTTATCATTTCCATATCCTTCTAAAAGGTTGATGACGCCCCACACCGCAAGGCCCGCGCCAAGGGCTACTACCAATGTCTGTAAGATTGTGATCGCTGAAGTAAAAAATGCCATAAAATTACCGGGACCGGAATTTTTGTTTTGTTGTTGTGTTGTTGTTATTTTGCCGCTTTTCTGTGCCAGCCAGGGAAGCAGGGGCAAATCCCGCTGTTTTTCCGGGACCCATCACCGGTCCTGTCTCCTTTCTTTTCTGCATATGCGCCCCCTGCCCTGTCCCCGGCCGTCCATTTATCCCTTGTACCCTTTAATCTTCATCACCAGCCAGTATCTGCCGCATCCCCTGCATGATATAAGCCGCACAGGGGACCGCAATGCTGTTCCCCAGCATCTCATACCGCCTTGTATCCCCGATCTCCCTGCCGTCATGCCTGTACCTTGTCCAATAGTCCGGGAAGCCCTGCAGGCGTTCACATTCCAGCGGCGTCAGGCGGCGCGCCACATACCGCTGGGCCGCTGCCGGCAGGGTGCCGCATGCCTGGCCATTCATTGCCATAGCCGCCTCCCTTTCCGGCTCAAACAGGTACTGGTCATTGCCTGTTGCCAGCGTCCCGCTTTTCTCGATCTGGAGCAGGGGACCCTTGCCCCCGCCACTGCAGCCGGAACGCATCCGCATGGCAATGGCAGGGGCAGACACCACATGGCGGTCCGCTGTCGTCAGTGTATAGGACAGTCCCGGCTGGCAGCCTATCCCATGCCCCCCGTTCTGGGGCTGCCTCCCTATGGTGTTCCCGGCAATGCAGTACACCCCTTCATCCGTCATGCCTTCCCCGGAGGGGCTTCCGCCATCCCCGCCTGCCTCCGCAGTGTCTCCTCCAGCAAAGGCGGAAAGGCCCTGCCGAGGAGTTCCGCCCGCCTCAAAATACCCGCGCAGGCTTTTGGGGACAAAGAGTATTTCCCCGGCGCCCCGTCCTCCAAAATCTGTGACAAGGAACACGCGCCTGCGCCGCTGTGCTGTTCCGAAATATTGGGCGTCGTACACGCACCAAGCAAGGTCAGCCCCGTCCCTTCGCACCATCCCGGCGTTTGCCCATTTCCCGGAACGAGGCATTGGAACTTCGCCCTTTGTGAGCGCCGCAAGCACGGCCTTAAAATCACGTCCCCCGGCAGATGACAATGCGCCGGGGACGTTCTCCCATAATGCAAACCTTGGGTATCTCCCATCTGTCGCCT
This sequence comes from Lachnospiraceae bacterium, assembly GCA_009911035.1. Taxonomy (GTDB): domain Bacteria; phylum Bacillota; class Clostridia; order Lachnospirales; family Lachnospiraceae; genus Suilimivivens. Next base: position 23,301 of record QXWO01000060.1, on the reverse strand, counting down.
CCTTCATTTCATATATGACCCTTACCGCCTCCGAAAACAGCCCGCTCCGCCCGTCTGCAAGGCCCAGCCTCTGCCCTGCAATGGAAAGCCCCTGGCAGGGCGAGCCGAATGTGATGATGTCCACGGGCGGGAGCCTGCCTCCGTGTATTTTTGTGATGTCCCCCACATGGCGCATTTCCGGGAAATGCCGCTTCGTGACGGAAATACAGTCCGCCATGACTTCGCTTGCCCACAGCGTCCGAATCCCGTAAAAAGATGCGGCGTAAGAGAATCCCCCTATGCCGTCAAAAAGGGAGCCTAATGTGATCTCTCCCATAACCACCTCCTGTTAAGATATTTCCGGTCCATGAGGCCGTATCTCTGCATGGCCTGCCGTTTTGAAACACCAGCCAGCTGGTCTTATGCAAAAAAATAACAGCAGATTGAAAACCTGCTGCTAAAACGCCGCTGTTTATGGCGGCCCCTCTGCTGTAATATCCTTACAGCATTGGTATATTCAGTTGTAACAGTCTGTCCGCCCCCTGTCGGGCGCACGCGCCTGATGTGCTTTTCTTTCTTCCATCTTCCCCTCCTTTCCCGGCACTTATCCCTGTGTCATCCGGCAGAAGCCTTCCCTGGGAACATCCCTTCCAGCTTCCGCACTGCCTCCCACACCAGGGGATTCCTGTCAGCTTCCGGCACGTAACGGACCAGCCATGCATTTACTTCCCCGCCTGAAAAAATATCAAGCTCTATATCCTCGCTTTCCGGCTCCCCTTCCCTATGGAGCTTCATGCCGATAGACGGGATCCCATTCATGCGCCCCGGCGGGATATTCCGGTATAGGGAGACCGCTTCCTCCAATGTCCTGATACCCTCATGGTATTCCCCCAGATTGTGGAACTCCCCGCACTCCGCCACAGTAAACGTTAATTCTGCTGCCCTCTTTTTCCCTTTCCCTGAACTGTTTCCTGCCATATGCCCTCCTTCCTGTGCATAGCAGGCGAAATAAAATTTCCCGCCATATTTTCACATCTCCCTGCCCTATCCTTCTGTGCTTTCCGTATTTTCAGTATCTTCAATGCCTGTCCCGTCCACCTCAATCAGTTCAAACTCCTCATCCGCCCGGAGTTTCAGCCTGTGTTCCAGATAGCTTTCCACGTCAAAGTCATTCTTCTTATCGTAATCGGACAGTTCCTTATACCGCTTATGGCCTGTAATGTCGAACTTATTGCTTAAAAAAGGCCGCACACCCCGGAGCTGTAAGATACACTTATCCCCGTCCATTACCGCAAGCTCATCCCTGCTCATAAGTTCCTTCCCGGTCTTCTGGTAATTCAGCCCATAAGACCTGCCCTGCCCCCTGGTATCGGAAGTATTGTAAAGGTCAATGGTCTCCCGTCCTAAAGTCTCTGAAATCTCCTTCAAAGTGGTGCTTTCCTTCCCTCCAAGGAACAGCATGCTGTCACAATTCCCTAAAATGGTCTCACTGGCATCTTTATAGATTGTCTTTAACTGGCTCTGCGACTGCAAAATAATAGAAGCCGATATTTCCCGGCTCCTGATCGTTGCGATCAGCTTGTCAAACTTTGGTATCTGGCCGATATTCGCAAATTCATCAAGTAAGAGCCTTACATGATATGGGAGCCTGCCGCCATGCACATCATCCGCCCTATCGCACAAAAGGTTAAAAAGCTGGCTGTACATCACCGCCACGATGAAGTTAAATGTATCGTCCGTGTCGGAGATAATGACAAACATGGCAGTCCTCCGGTCGCCCAGCATATCCAACTCCATTTCGTCATAGCTTGTAAGCTCCCTCAGCTCCGCAATGTCAAAGGGCGCAAGCCTGGCACCGCAGGAAATTAAGATCGATTTTGAGGTTTTGCCTGCCGCAAGCTTGAACTTTTTATACTGGCGCACCGCAAAGTGTTCCGGCTTCTCCTGCTCCAATTCCTCAAACAGTTCGTCCACCGCATTCTTAAATTCCTCGTCATCTTCCCTTGTCTCCGAGGCATTGATAAATTCCAGCAAAGTAGAGAAATTCTGCTCTTCCTCCGGGGCTTCATAATAGATATACCCGATCAGGGCGCAATATAAGAGACGTTCCGATTTCACCCAAAAGTCTTCAGCGGATTTTTCCCCTTCCCCCTTGGTGTTGGCGATAATGGTATTCACCAGCTTTAAGATATCCTTTTCGGAACGGATGTACCGGAAAGGGTTGTAATGCATGCTCTTCTTAAAATTGATCGTATTCAGCACCTTTATCCTGTAAGGTTCATAAACCACCCTCCCGTTTTTATCCCTGACCGGTTTCCCGTTTTTCATCTTCGGCGTACCCCTGGCCAGCATTTTCCCACATTCGACCAAGATGGTGCCTTTTGGGTCAGTGGTCACGAAGCTGACATTTGAGGGCATCTGCATAAGCTGCGGTTTGACATAGAACCTTGTCTTCCCGGAACCGGAACCGCCGATGACCACCACATTTTTATTCCGTGCATACTTCGGTTTTGCCGGCCTGCCGTTCATGGTAAGCCGCTCCGTCTGGGTAAAGAGGATATTGTTGTCGAACACCGGGTCGATAAATGGCGCAATGTCCTTTTCATTCCCCCACCTTGCAGAACCATACTCCACGCCCTGCCGGTATTTCTTTGCATTTTTCCCTTTTATATATACCGCCGCTTTCACTATAGCTGCCCCGATCACACCCACCGCCAGGTCATAGGCATGGAAGCTGGGGACGGGGTTTTCAAATGCCATTTGGAAATTCAGGAAAAGCACCCCTGCTTTCTCTGCAAAAGAGTTTCCGGCACAGTGGCGGTACAGCCATGCCAGTTTATCTGCCAGATAAAATACAATGAGATAGGGTACATTCATCATGAGCAGGTGTTTTTTATCCACCATGGAAAGTTTTTCTGCTAAATTACCCACGATTTTATCTGTCAGACCATGCAGTGATATACTTTCCTTCTTTCCGCTCATAATTCCTGCCCTCTGTCCCTGCGTTTTGTCTTCTCCCTCTCCCGGTGCTTTGCCACACGCTCCTTTGCAAGCTCCAGCTTTTTCCGGACGGAAGGCTTTTTCGCCTTATTCAAAGTCCTGCCGGTATATTCCTTGAAAGCGGCAGTAATAGAATCCACATCCTTTGCCCGGAAGAATACAAAATACCGTGGCGGCGATACCGATTTATCTTTTTTCAGGCTGTAATCAATGTTGTATTTTCGGGCGCACCTGGCAAAAGATTTGATATTCCCGTCAGTGACCTCAATGTTGGACAGCTGGGCGCCATTTTCTGCCAGTTTCTTCAGGCTCTGCTTCCCATGGCTTACCGTCTGCTTTTTCTCCTTCTGTTTTGCGGAAGCGTTGTACTGCTCCTTCTGCCGGGAACTGCGCTCCATATCATCCAGCGCTTTTTCCAGCGTGTCCTTCAGTATCCGCGCCGAAATCTTGCCGCCATTGATACATACCCCGATCAGTTTTTCACTTACCTCGTCCTGCACTGGCCTCCCTCCTTTCCTGCCCTATACTTTCACCTTCATCTCCCGGACAATCTTCAAAAGGCAGAAGCCGATGCAGGGGGAATGCTTCCCATATGGGCAGTCCCCACAGGTTTCCCCTTCCTTCTTTTCCGGCTCCTCCGGGAGCAGGTAGTAGCATTTATCCAGCCTGCAGATGCCTTTCTTTTTACGGAAATAGCAGTAGGCGCAGTCCGGCTTGTCTTCCGCATATCTTTGTCTGTCTCCTTTCCCTCCCTGCACTCTGGTTTCCTCATTTCTTTATTTTTTAATTGTCTGCCTTATCACCGCTGGCATTTACCCGCCACAATGACCAGCCTCCCGTCTTTCCCAAGTTCGGAACGGTCACAGGTGGAAAGGGTAAGGATCTCTGCCGGCGCATGGTCTGGCTCCGCATAATATAAGGCGCGTTCCTGCAGCTGCTCCATCCAGAGGTTATAGCTTTCCATATCTGTATGGTTCCTTGTGCGGAAATCCCAGCTCCCGGTATCCCCAGCGTTATATTTCACTACCGCCATGACCTGGTACTCTGCGGTGGTTCCGTAACATTCCGTATAATAAAGCTGCCTGTGTGCCATAAAATAACCTTCATCCTTATAATGAAGGAGTGAAGAAAACATGGCTTCAGAGGTGCCGCCCATGTTGTGGGCGTAGATTGTTCTGTTAAAATCCCACCGGTCCGTGTCCTTATCCATGAACGGGCAGCCCATACTCTTTTTCTGCATCCAGAAATCATGCGTGAGATAATAATCATTATCGGAAGTGCCAACTACCGGAAGGTCTACAGGCGTATCCGGCAGGTAAAGCCAGCCTTTCACATCTGCATTGGCATCAACTAAAGAATCCCAATCATAGGTAATTGATATTATATTTGTATCCGCCTCCCCTATGCCGTCTTCACCCTTTCTGCTATCTTCTTCCGGCAGTCCTGCTTTTACGGGTTCTGCCTCTTTTTTCTCCGGCATTTCCGGCAGGGTAATCTCCTGCCCCTTTATCTGCTGGAATTTCTGCTGCTGTTTCACTTCCTGATGGCTGTAGGCTAACATGCCCGCTATGGAAATCAGGGCAATGCAGAGCCCTGTGATGATCTGCACCATGATCCGCCTGCACTTTTTCTCTTCCACATCAGGGAAGATCAGTTTCCCCAGCCTTCCCACTAATTCTTTCATCCTGTCGTGCCGCCTCCTTCCTATTAAACGCTTCGTGGGCCAGCCTATTGGTCAAATGCAGGGGCATAACGCCCCTGCGGTGAAACTTTATTTCCCGGAACTACGCTTTCCCTCACAGATAGAAAATGCTGCAAGAAGAATACCGCACATTCCAAGGGCTGCGAGAAGATAAACAGGCGAGGTGCGCCCGGTCTGGATCACAGGCTCCTTTTCTGCTGCTGTTCCCGATACATTTGCCGCTGTGCCGGACGTTTTTTCAGCGGAAGCATCTGCTTTTTCATCCGGTCTGCCATAAGCCGCCGGTGCCCCGCTGTCTTTACCCGGACTGCCAGCAGTTTCAGAAGTTCCTGCCCCAGCACCGGGACTGTTTCCGGTTTCTGTGCTTCCATTGCCATTTCCACTTCCATTATCTGCCCCGCCGGTTATTTTTTCCCACTTTGCAAAAAGGGTAATATCCTTATCCGGTTTATAGGTACTTCCTGCTTTTCCAATAAATACCTGCTTTCCGGTATGCCAGCCCTTAAAAGAAAATCCCTCACGTTCTGCGGACGGGAGCTTTACGCCTGTTCCCTTTTCCACTTTTGCATAGGATTCTTTTACTGTGCCGCCATTGGCATCATATTTTATGGTATAGGTTTCTTTGATTTCTGCGTTCCCATGATTGGCATCATCTTCGGAACCATTACCGCCTGAGTTACTTTCGTCTGCCTTCTCCCATTTCGCATAGAAATCTGTGTCCTTTGTGATCCGGTATACGTCCCTGTAAGCGCCCGCAAACTGCTTTAGGGATTTATCCAGATACCAGCCTGCAAACTCATACCCTTCTTTCTCCGGCATGGGCAGGTAAAGGCCCGCGCCCTTCACAACGGAAATATCTTTATTTTTCAGCGTGCCGCCCCCTGTGTGGAAAACTGCTTTGCAGGTCTCCGGTTCCTTATCCCCGGCCTCTGCTGCGCTTTCTTTTTCCCATAAGGCGTAGACAGTCATATCCTTTGCAACTTCCATTTCATCCCCGGCAAGCCCGAGAAGGATTCCGCCTTTCTTCTCTGTATACCAGCCAAGGAAAACATAACCGGATTTTTCCGTTCCGGGCAGGGTAATCTTTTCCCCCTTTGCCGCCCTGATATGCTCCGCTTTCCTTCCGCCATTAGGGTCAAAGGTAATGAGGCAGGCAGTCTCTGCCTTTTTTTCATAACGTGCCTTTAAAGTAACGTCCCCGGTGACTGTATATTTCTCCCCTGCCGCTCCCACGCAGGCATCATTGTCATACCAGCCGGTAAATTCATAGCCGTCTTTCGTACAGGCAGGAAGGGTAATGGTATCGCCAATCTTTGCGGTAATATCCCCGCCCTCCATTTCACCACCGTCTGCATCAAAACTGATTGTTGCTTCCAGTTTTTCCTCCGGCTTTTCTGCTTCCTTCTCCCAATGGGCGAAAAGGATAATGTCCTCTGTCACGGTAAATTCAGCGTCAGTTTTTTCCCCATCCTCTTTTTCCGTGTACCAGCCAAGGAAAATATGCCCGTCTTTTTCTGCTTCCGGCAGCTTAACCGTCTGTTCTTTTTCTACTTTTATGGGTAAAATCTCTTTTCCCCCGTCTGTATCAAAAGAAACCGTACATACAGGCGCTTCTTTCTTTATATAATGGGCTTTCAAAATGACATCACCAGTAACAGCATAATCTTGTCCTGCCTGCCCCACGCAGATGTCATTATCATACCAGCCGGTAAATTCACAGCCGTCCTTCGTACAGGAAGGAAGGGTAATGGTATCGCCGATCTTTGCGGTAATATCCCCGCCTTCCATTTCACCACCGTCTGCATCAAAGGTAATGACTGCTTCCGGTTTTTCCACCGGCCTTTCTGCTTCCTTTTCCCAATGGGCGTAAACCATAATATCTTCTACCACAGTAAATTCAGCGTCCGTCTTTTCCCCACCCTCTTTTTCCGTGTACCAGCCAAGGAAAATATGTCCGTTTTTTTCTGCTTCCGGCAACTTAACCGCCTGTCCTTTTTCTACTTTTATGGGTAAAATCTCTTTTCCCCCATCTGTGTCGAAAGAAACCGTACATACAGGCGCTTCTTTCTTTATATAATGGGCTTTGAGTATCACATCGTCGGAAACCGTATAGGCTTCCCCTGCCTGTCCCAGGCAAAGGTCATTGTCATACCAGCCCGCAAATTCATAACCATCTTTTGTGCAGGCAGGAAGGGTAATGGTATCACCAATCTTTGCGGTGATATTTCCGCCTTCCATTTTTCCTCCGTCCGGGTCAAAAGTAATGGCTGCATCTGCCTTTTCCCATGCAGCATAATAGGTACTGTCTTTTTCAGGAACAGAATGCCCTTCCCCGGCAGCCCCTGCAAAAACAGACAGCTCTTTATCCTCATACCAGCCTTTCAGGCTGTACCCCTTCCTTACAGCGTCAGGGAAAGTAAACTCCAGCCCGGGGACAGCCTGCTCACTGTCCTTTCCTCCTGTGCCGCCATTATATATGTAGGTCAGGGTGACAGGCTCTTTCGCTTCCCATTTCGCATAAAGGTAAGTGTCCCCTGACAGCCGGATTTCCTCCCCGCCGATGTAATCAATGCCTGTCCCGTCTTTTTTCGTGTTCCATCCGGCAAAATCAAAGCCTTTCTTTTCCAGGCTTCCCAGAAAAGGATAAATGCCTTCCCTGTCAAGTATTGTCACGGTGTCCGTGATATTATAACGCCCCGGGTCTGTATAGGACTTTGACGGCCCTTCATCATTGTTGTTCGCGTTATACCCGATACGGTAAGTCTTTGGGATCTCCGCAAGGTAGATATTCCCCTCTCTTTCTTCCGTCCGGTAATCTTCCGTCTTCCAGACGAACTGCGATGCGTCTGCTTCCTTCCCATTGGAAGCGGCATCCACCAGAAGCGTCCCCGGCACGGAATTTCTTCCCCACAGGACAAAAACAGAATCGCTTTCAAAGCCCTGCCCCAGCGTGAAAGGGGCTGCATCCTGATAATAAAAACGGATATCCCATGCTTTCCCGTCTGCAACAGTGTTTCCTTCCATAATAATCTTGCCGTCCAGGATCAGCGGCGCCTTCGTCATGTAAGTGACCGTGCTGCCGCTGTACTGGTCTTCCGCCACATTTCCCGTTATCGTACAGTCCCTTATGGTAAGGGGTTCCGTCCTGTTTATCCCTGAATAGCTGATGGCGCTGGTATACCTGCTGCGGTTGTCCCTGATTATGCAGCCCTCAATGACAACAGGGGAATTTTCGGAAACCCCTATTATACCGCCGTCACTTTCCTCCTCATTGTTTTCAATCAGGCATCCCGACAATATTACCTCGCCATGGATCCCGACCGTTGCCGCCCTTGCCTTATTGCCTGAAATGGTCATGCCGGACACATTGGCAGGGCCATAAAACTCCACTGCGCCCCCTACATAGGCGCGGCAGTCACGGACCGTCCCTCCTGTGATTGTCACGTTGGATGTACGCCCTGTCTGGATTCCGCCGCCTCCGCCGTTTGTATAACAATGGTGTATCAGGCCGCCATTCATGTTAAAGGTACCGCCCCATTCCACATGGACTGCCCCTGCCGACCTTGATGTACGCTCTTCCCCATTATTATTTGTATTGTAATTATTCCGGAGTACCGTACCGTCTTCTACAGTACATTCACCTGTCACATACACCATGGGGCCGTCCCATGCCTGCCCGGAATTATTAAAATCACTGTCCAGTTCCGCGCCTCCGTCAAGGATAATGTCATGGAGCATAAGGCTTCCTTCAATTCCCAGAAGTACGTTATCCATATCAATCCTTTGATAATTTTTCCCTGCAAAATCACTGTCCCTGCTGATCACTGCCGGGTTCTCCGCATCCTCACTTGTCAGCGTGATCCCGCCAGCGGAAAGCACCAGCGTCTTTGAAGAGCTGCAGTCCTTTAAGACCGTGATCGTATCGCCCTCCTGTGCGTTTTCAAACGCGGATTCAATATCCCCATAATAGGTTTCACCTATCCTCGCTTCATAGGACACGGTAACTTCCGGCTCCTGTTCCGCTTCCTTCTCCGGCTTCCAGTTGGCATACAGCCACAGGTCACGTTCCGGGGTATAGGTGTCGCCCGGCCTTCCAACAGCCATGTGCTTTACCACGTTTCCCTCTTCATCTGTCACGTCCATCCAGCTTTCAAGGTAATGCCCCTCGTAGGTCCCTTCCGGCAGGGTAAGGCTTTCCCCTTTGGGTACGGAAATGCTTTCCGTCTCACAGGTTCCCTCGTAGGCTTCAAAAGTGACGGTATACTTTTCCTCTTCGGCTGCCCTGACAGGCAGGGGGACGCTTCCCAGAATACCCGTTACGATTGTGGACGCAGCCACAGCGCACATAAGAAGTTTAGATTTGATTCCTTTTCTTCCCATACGTTTTTCCTTTCTTCTATATTTTTATATTGAGCGTTTTCCTGTGTTCCTCCCAGACCCGTTCCAGCCCCGGTCCTATCTTTCCGCAGCGTTTTCTCCGGCAGGGTACGCGAAATGCATACTCTTCTGCCGGGTATCAGCCTGGGCAGGCTATGAAGTTGTCAAGGTCCGGTGAAAGGGGATTTGTGCGAAATGAAAGTGATGTGTTTTTACCCCTTCACTAATAGCAGGCAGGAAAGGGTAAAAATTAAACAGTTTATAAAAATTTTAGAAATTAAATTCAAAAAAATATCCGGCAGGGCGGAAAACACGTTACTATACAAACAGACGGATTTTGGATATAATAAGACATGACAGCATAAAATACCTAAAAGAAAGGGGCGGTTTACATGTTAGCGGCGGTAAAGGGATATTATAACGGAAGCCATATCGTGATCAATGAAGACGTCAATTTAAGCACCGGGCAGGAAGTGATCGTGACCATTCTGGACACGCAGAGTACGCCTGATAAAAAAATAGACCTGAAAAAATATATGGGCAGGGGCGAGAAGATGTTCCATGCCGATGCACAGGAATATATAAGGGAGATGCGGGACAATGACAGGATATAAGAAGATTTTTTTAGATACCACCCCTCTTATTTATTTCCTTGATGCGGACATAAATTATGCGGAGAAAGTAGAGCGGATATTTGAAGGGCTTATAGAAAATAGAAGTTCCATGGTAACATCAACTGTCACATGCACGGAATACCTGACTTATCCTTACAGGACAGGGAACACGGAAAAAATAGATGTTTTCTTTGAGTTCTTAACAGACTGTAACGTACAGATACAGCCGATTGATATTAATACCGCCAAAAAGGCGGCACAGATACGCGCAAGGTATAAGGATTTTAAGACCATGGACTGTCTCCAGCTTGCCACTGCCTGCCTCAAGCAGTGTGACCTGTTCCTTACAAATGACAAACAGCTGCGGCAGTTTGACGAAGTGAAATGTATGGTGGTTGATGATTTTAATCAGCTTTAAGATATGTTTTGAATCTGTATATTAATAACAAAATGAATACGTAAGGCCCTCCGGGGGCTCAGGGCGCTGCCCTAAGAACCCGCAAGGGACCTGTCCCTTGACCCATTGCCGGGCGCTGCCCGGACCCATCCTCGCCGGAAGCAGGAAAAGGAGCAGCAGCCCCTTTTCTACTGGACAGGATAATCCGTGAACCTTATGTCAAGAGGCTTTCGCGGCATATCCTCACGCTTCGCGCTCCGGTATTCCACGGTCCTCTTGACAACGGTTCCGCTCCGTTCCAAACCGAAACATTATTTCTCTGTAGGTATGCTTATATTCCTTCCAGCATCTTCCCAATTTTTTCTAAAATTCTCTTCCGTCTGTTTTGGATAGTTTTTCTGCTGCAACGGAAAATATTTGCTGTTTCTTTTATTGTAGTTTCCTCAAAATACAAAAGCCTTATCAGCCGGGCATCCTGTTCCGGCAGGTTTTGTAATGCTTTTTTTAACTTATCCCAGCTCTCTTTCTTTAAAACTGCTTCTTGCGTTGTATCTTTGGTGCTGACGAGTTGTTCAGGGAAATATCCTTTTTCATGAAGCTTTTCTATACTGCAAAGACCGTATTTCCGGTCACGCTCCCTCTGATAGCGCTCCCTACGTTCCGACCGGTACCATTCCAGATAGATTTCCCTGTTTACTTCCACTAACGTACCATCACCTAAACGGATAATACATTTCTCCCGCTCTTTTGGTTTCTTCCCTCTCATACAGCCGCCACCGCCTTTTCTGTTTGGTTTTGGGGCGGGTATTTCTTCCGCAGCCTCCGGGCTGCCTGGGAGAGTATAGCCGATACCGCCGGGCTGGTGATTCCAAGTTCCCCTGCCGCTTCCTTTCTTGTTTTCTGCTGGAAGGTGCAAAGGCTGACCGCCCTTTTCTGCCGGTCTGTCAGGCAGTGCAGTATTTCTTTCTGATTCTCCTTTTCCACAAGATATTCCAGCGGATTTTCTTCCATGGTTCCCATCACTTCCCACTCTTCCGATATGGCGCTGTAGGAAACTGTCCTTTCCTGCTCTTTTGCCTGCTGGTTGCGGTACAGCCGGTCTTCCCCTTCCAGCGCAAGCCGGATATACCATGGCTCTTTTTCAAAATACTGTTCCGGTAAATAACTGCTTATGCTATTGGAGACATACAGATAGGCTCCGCATGTGTGGATAGAAAATACCGTGGAGTGTCCATAGGCACGGTACAGTGCATATCCATCCTGATAGGCTGCAATCCATGTATCATTTCCAATCTGCTTCTCTGCCACTGCTTTTCCGGTTTCCCTCAAATTCTTTGCAGTAGGCATTTTTATCCCCTGTTCCGGAGTTTGGGTAATTTCTTTCAGTTCCTGCAATGTCATCTTCTGGCCGCCTTTCCCACGGGCTGCCCTGGCTATATATTTTCTGCCCTCTATTGCAGAAAGGCAGTAAAAAACAGCTCCCGGCACGCCCGTTTTTTTTGACGGGGCTGGAAACTATTCTTACCGCCTTGTTTTATTCTATGGGTTTATTTTAGCGGAATGGGCGGCTGTTTTCCTCACCGGTCAGGTAGAAATTCCTGTATTTCCCCACCATATCCGTAGAACTTTCACCGCCTTTTCCGCAGGGCGTCCGCCAGTGTTTCAACTGTCCGGAATACAATCTCCTGTTCCGCTTCCCCCAAACAGCTGATACCGCTGGTAATATTCCGGCACTGCCTTTCTTCCGGTTCCGGGGCGATGCCCAGCAGGCTGTTTGCGTCTGTTTCCAATGCCGCCACCAGCTTCAGGAAGATGCCTATGCCCATGGACATCTGCCCGCCCTCGATCCGGCTTACCGTGTTGGCGCTGATCTCCGCTTTCTCTGCAAGTGCTTCCTGTGACAGGCACAGCTTTATCCTCCGGCTCCGTATCCGCTCCCCCAGCAGGAGAAGCTCCTGTGACGCTATGCGCCTGCCCACTATGGCACCCCCTTCCTAAAAACGGGCGGAAAAAAACAGCCAGGTCATCCGGCTGTCTCCCTGAATCCTGTATTTGATTTAATATTATCCATGCCTGTCGGAAACGTTACCCACTCCCATACAGGTCATGGTTGACCTCTGCCCGGTAATAATTGTCTATGGTCAGGGCGGCATTATAGAGCGTGGTCAAAAGATACGACCTAATATTCCCCACCTTGCTGGTGTTATCCCGGAGGCAGCCAAGCACGTAAGCGATATGTGAGTATTCCAGCTTTAAAAACCGGTCTTTCACTATTGCCGCCGGCCTTTCCGTCCCTGCTATCCGTATGGCGGCATGGTCAGGCATCATCATCACATCCGCCATAAGCTCCACCAGTTCATCCAATTCCGCTTTCTGGCAGTCCCCGGCACTCAAAAAACATCCATACGAAATATTCTGGCGTATGGCATCACGGTATCTGCCCATCTTATCTGTCACATCAGATCGATGAGGATTGATAAGATCAGTCTCATTAAAATCAGTATTATTAAATTCAGTATTATTAGATGGTGATTTTGGAAATTCTTGAATTGTGGTTTTCACCATTCCTGAATTGTGATTTTCACTATTCTTGAATTGTGATTTTGGAAGTTCCTGTTTTGTGGTTTCCACCATTCTTGAATGGTGATTATTACACAGCCCGTTTTCAGTATTTTCCAGCGTCTCTTCTTTATCAAAACTTTCTGTATTTTCAGGCAGGGGGGATTCTTCTTTCACCATGAAATTTTTCACATAGATCACGTTGGGCTTTCCCAGCCCCAAACGCTTTTTCTCTATAAGACCGATTCCCTTCTCCGCATCCAGCTCCCTTACCAGCTTTACTGCCTTCTGTGTCCCGCAGTCCATAAGTTCCGCAATCTCTTCCACTGTAAAGACTATGTATACCCTGTCCTCTTCATCAAACCACCTGTTTTTGATGCTGAGGCTCATACGGTCCAGCATCAGGCCATACAGGACTTTCGCTTCACAGGAAATCCTGCGGAAGCACTCCGCTGTAAACAGCATCTTCGGTATACGGTAAAAACTGTACTGCTCCGCTTCCATTCCACGGAAATAGTCAAACCGGATTCCCTGCATCTTCTCTTCCCCCGTTCCTTTTTATTTTTACAAAATGCAAAAGCAGAGAGGTATAAGTTCTTCTCCGCTTTTGTATGGATCAATATTTTATTTCCCCTGCCGGAATAAATTAGGTTTCCCACCTCTATCCCCCCTGCTCAAAGCTCCACCTTTTTAATAAGCCATAGATAACCTCTTCCATCTGCTCTGCTGAATAATCCGCAGGGAAATACTCATTCAGCCTTTTTCTTTGCAGTTTTACCGCCGGTGCCGGTGTTTTTTCATCGGAAAGGATAAGCTCTATCCCGGTTTCGTCCAGCTTCCGCACTTTGCTTATTTCTTTCAATTTCTTTGCCTGTGCAAGACTGGGGAATACGCATAGCCTGACTATTACTTGATATAACTGCTCCTGCACTTCCGGCTCCAGATAGGATAATTCTACAGCCGCCCCGAACGCAATTCGTTTTTCGTCCACATAATCAAGCAGGGGTTTTGTGAGATACGTTAAGCGGATATAACGCTCAACCTGTTTATAACTTTCACCGCTTCCTTCCGCTGCTATTTCGCTGGATTTCTTCCCCTGATAATTAGGGACAACTTGTCCCTCTTTTTTTGGCCTGCCTTTTACCCTGTCCACAGCATCCAGCTTCATCCTATAAGCATAGGCTTTCTCACTGTACAGAAGCTCTTCCCTCTGTATGTTGGAATCCACCATTGTTATGGTAGCTTCCTCGTCCGTAAGGTTACGGATAAAACAGGGGATTTTCTCTATCCCAAGCAGTTCGCAGGCCCGTTTACGCCTGTGCCCTGCTATAATCTCATAATTATCCCCCTTCCCCGGTCTGACGATCATGGGGCTGATAACGCCATGCTCCCGGATGCTCTCCACGGTCTCCTGCATCTTTTCATCATCCAGCACCTTAAAGGGATGGGAATGGAAGGGGTATAGCCTGCCAGTCTCCACTTCCTCAACTTTTTCTACCGGATTGCTGCCTGTCTGTTCCGGCTCAAATAAATCATTTACATCCGGCATTTTGATATTAGAAGCGGCGCTTTTCCTACCTGCCATGGGCCAGCACCTCCTCCACCAGAACGCTGTAAGCCTCTGCTGCCCTTCCTTTGGGGTCATGGGCGAAGATGCTCCTTCCTTCCGCGCTTGCTTCCGCAACCCTTACGGATAAAGGGATATGGTTTTCAAACACCGGTATCCTCCGCCCATAATTCCCACGCACCATTTCCATAATCTCTTTCGCATAGTTTGTCCGGGCGTCTACCATGGTCAGCAGGATTCCTTCAAAATCCAGCGCCGGATTGATGCGCTTCTTTATCCTCATAATGGTTGCGATAAGCTGTTCCAGCCCCTTTAAGGACAGGTACTGCGCCTGCAACGGAATAAGTACCGTGTCAGCGGCGGCAAGGGCATTGATCGTCAGCATCCCCAGCGAAGGCATGCAGTCCGCGATAATATAGTCATAATGCGGTGCCACTGTCTCTATATATTCTTTCAGCATATACTCCCTGCTCATGGCGCTGGTCAGGGAAACTTCCACCGCTGCAAGGTCAATATTTGCCGGAAGGAACTGCACCCCTTCCTCATGAGTGAGGATACCGTAACCGGCTTCCACTTCCTGTCCGTCCATAATCATCGTCATGACTGTTGCAAGCGTCTCTTCCAGCTTATCCGGCTCCTGGATCCCCATGCTTGCGGAAAGGCTGCCTTGCGGGTCAATATCGAGAAGTAATACCTTCTTCCCTGCCCTTGCAAGCCCGATGCCCAGATTTACCGTGGTCGTGGTCTTTGAAACACCGCCTTTCTGGTTTGCTATGGCCACCACCTTGCATTTCTTGCCTGTATTCTCCATATGTTCCAGTCTCCTTTGCTTTCATTTCCTACCTTACACGGACATTCAGCCCTTCCATGGGAATATCCCCATACCCGGCAAGGTAATAATCTTCCCCGTCATACTCAACCTTTGTCTGCACCCAGCAGGGTATTTCTCCGGAATCACCCTGTAATAAGGCTTCAATCAAGCTCCCGCTGCGGTAACAATATCCCCCCTCTGTCCTATACTCCCCGTTTTCATCCCTGTGCAGGGCGCCGGTTTCCAGGACCGGGCGGAAAAGATACTCAATGCTTCCGCCTATGTCAGCCAGCTTCCTCATGATCGACTTCAGTTCCCTTAACTGGAAAAGCTGATCACTGTCCTTATGGTCGGCATGCAGCCCCCTTAAGTCTGCATGCTCATCATAAGTGGTCACATTTAAAATATCATCAATGCGGTACTTCAACCCCTTCATCTGTATTAACGCCATATTTAACTCTGCCATTTTGCCCTCCTTCTGTATGCGGTTCCATTGCACCTGAAAGTATTATCCGGATCTACATCCCAAACGCTGATAAATCTATGGGGAAGCAGTATTCGGGATAGCGCACCCTGACCGCCTCCCAGAAATATACGGCATACTCACAGCAGAACAGGTCCTCCACCGTATAACGCTGGCACTCTTCTACCTTTGCATCCCCTTCAAAGACATATACGCTGGGCGTCCCGTTGCAGAAAAGGTTAAACGCCATGCGTACCACCCTTGCGCTTCCGCTGGTGATCCAGCCCTCTTCCAGGCACTCCGGCTTTACGCTCCCTTTTTTGAAATCAAAAATCCGGCCTATGTTCCGCCTTGTATCCCCGCTGATCCCAAGGCAGTAAACCAAGGCTTTGTGGTACACATCCTGCCGCCTGCACTTTTGCAGGCAGCTCCTGTAAAACATTTCATGCTCCTCATCCTTAAATGTAATTATCCGGTCATTTTTTTTACCCATATCCATTTCCACATCACCTTCCCTTATATTCTGCTTCTTCCGCTACCATCCCCACCCCTTTGGGGTCGGACCATATCCCGCCTGTCCTTTCAATAATAAGGCGGCCTTCCTCACAGGTCACTGCTATCCTGTCACCCGTGGAAAATCCTGTTTCCCGCAGCCACTTCCCCTGCATCATGATCAATGGGCTGTTTGTCCCCACGCTGGTTCCCCTTGCCCTGTAAACTGTCATCTCTCTTTTCTTCATGCATTTTCCTCCTGAGCTTTAATCTGAAATAACCTCAATGATTCCATTACTTTCAAGAATTTCCTGTATCCGGCTCATACCTTCACCCGGACCGCCGGAATCCTGTACAGCATCCATAATTTCTCCTGCAATAAACTCCATGCTTTCCTTTGTAACCTGGCTGCACATATATATGCTCCTTTGCTATAATAATAAAAAACAGGACTAAACCAGCTCCCCTCTCTGGGGTTTCTGAATTTAGTCCTGCCTAAACAATTCTGATATTTTTGCACCAAAAAAACAGTTTTCACCTCCCTGTCCATATGGCATTCATTCCTGCCGGAACTCTGGTGCCCCATATGCTTTTGTAAGATACCCGATTAGAAAAACAGCGCTGCCCCTCATCAATATCCTGCTTCGTTGCAATTTTGAGAAAGGACTAAATCAGCTCAAACCCTTGTATTTACTGGGTTTGTCTAACTTTAGTCTTATTATAACGTGGTCATCCGAAATGCGCATCCCCGTGTGGAAAAGGATATAGACCACTTCATAATACTTGCAGTAAACATTGTCGTCATGGATGAATTTCAGGAACTTCCGCATCTGGTCTCTTGAAATGGCTTCCCTCGTCACGCTGTCATTGACCACCACCCCGGCAAGCTCAAAGCCGAAGGGGTTCTTCATCAGCACGTCATCGTCAACCGCCATCTGGAAAGCCGGGCGCAGGACGCCCCGCACAGTCTTGACGGTGCTGTAATGCCTCCCGTCCTGCTGCAGCTTGATCAGGAACAGCTTTGCGTCCGATGTCCTGACCTGCGATATCTTTTTGTCGTTAAAAGTCTCTCCTCTGAGAAGGTTCTGCACAAATTTGTAATTCGTGAGCGTGTTCGGCTTGACAGCCGTCTTCGTTGCAAGGTAGCGTTCCACCAGCTCCCCTACCGTGATATTCTTCCCCAAAGGGTCTGACAGGGAATCCAAATCATACCCGATCTGCTTTTCCAGTTCCCGCAGCGATAAGCATGGCTTCTTCCCCACCGGGAGGGTGTCTGTTGGCTCCAGCCGCCAACTGTACACGAAATGCGGCTTTCCATTCACATGGTACTTAAACTGGTATTTCCCGTCTGCGCGGATGGATTCTCCCCTGCGCAGGACGCGGTGCTTGGAATCACGCCGTGTCTTTGGTCTTCCCGCCATTTAACAGTCCCTCCCTTACTTCCGGATTTTCCTCCAGATATTTTTCAAACTCGCTCCGCAGAATCAGTCTGCGTTTTCCATACAAAGCAGTATACTTTTTACATTTCCCGTCCCTTAAGAACCTGAAAAATTTTCTCCTGCTGAATCCGAAGTATTGAACAGCCTCCTCCGGGTTCAGCACATCTTTCTGTGCAAGCGATGGTTTTCTCATTCTGGCATTTCCTCCTTTCCTGTGGCCGGATTTTCCGGTCATGACATCTATCACTCTAAAGCCGGGAAAAGTCAACTACTTACGGCAAATAAAAGGGATTTATAGCGCAGAACATTCCTCCACAAACTTTTCAAATTTCGTGCGGATGATAAGATACCTGTTCCCGCTGAAAACTGCGAATCGTCCCGTGTTGTCCTCCGCCAGCCGCCGCATCTTTTTCACTCCGATATTGAAATAAACCGATGCCTCCCTGATGGTCAGCATATATTTCTCACTGACTGGCATCGCCACATTTTCATTTTCCAAGGTACTATTTCTTTCCTGCATAAATAAGCCCTTCCTTTCCATCTATATCCGGGTGGTGAACGAAAGTGAAATCCACCCGTCCCTCTTTTCCGCATAGGCTTTGAGCAGCCCCCAGCCGTCCTTTTCCTCGACCACGGTAAATATGCCAACGCCAGTAAACTTCCCTGTCTTGGGGTATGACGTTCCGGGGCCTTTTCGGATATTTAAATCGGGGATAGATACGCGCACCATGTAAGGCGCGGAAAAGGTGAGGCTCTCCATGAACTGCACTTTCCCTTCGCTGATAACGGCTTTCAGGATGGAATGAATCTTCTCCCCATACTTCTCCCCTGCCGCCCAGCCTTTCCCCTGCGGGTTTTCCTTCTGGCCGAGCCACTCCACATAGGGAGCGCAGCCCCTTGTGACATAGCGGAAACGGGGATCGATCTTTTCATTCGCCAGCTTATCCGTGGAAGCGTAGGCTTTGAGGTGCTGCACCTGCGCCCGGATGCCAAGCCGGGGCGTTTCAAAGGACAGCCCCGTTCTGCCCCTCTGCGTCACCCCAAGCCCGCAGAAATTATTCTGCGAAAGCGTGACCGCAGAGCCGGAAAAAGCGAAGTTCCCCGTTTCAAGGCAGGACTGCGCAAAGGCGATGTCACCCCTCACGCCCTCCGCCTCACCTTCCGAAAGGTACAGCGGGATCATATCCAGTACCGACTGTTCCACGGACGGATTTTTCTTTTTCAGATAAGATTTCATCTGCTCTGCCGTTGCCGTAGGCTTTCCCATAATGGCGGTATGGGAATCTCCTTCCATAGCCGCCCTGATATCTTTTCGGAACTGCTCCATCGTAAGGCCGAACTTAGACCACAGATGCTCCACGTCTCCGTGGTTGCTGGCAATGCCCCTCTTGCACCCCTCACTGTGGCTGATGACAACACCATCCGCCAAAGGGTCTAAATTATACTGCCCACAGAGATGTGCAAACAATTCCACTGCATATCTGTAGGTGGCAAGCACATGGGCTTTCGTATTCTCCCCGTCCCCGGTTTCCGCCCAGCTTGCGCCGCCTGCATATTTAATGGTAGAAGGCTCCGTCATTTCCACACCGATATGGGTATTGTTTGCACCGCCTCCGCAGTGCCACCCACGGAAATCCCACGGGAGCAGTTGGTACATGTCCCCGTCCGGCTCTACGATGGCATGGACGCAGGCATTGGCGTCAGCCCTGTTCCAGTTCTTCATGAACACATCCGCCTTTGGCTGCGGGCATCCCACCGAGTGGATCATAAGACCTTTCACGGTGATGTGCTTTCCCGCTTTATAACAGCCAGACTGTGTAAGGTAATTCTGTTTTAAGTTCATCCCATTTCCCTCTCTTTCTGCACATGAAAAAAGGCACCAGTTTTTACACCGATGCCTGTCACATAAATTTATTCGTTCTCTTTTTCCTCCCGTAGCTGCTCCAATACCGCTTTCAGCTTCCCCGGAATGGGCAGCCCCGTCCGGGCGGCATTCTCCAAAATAGAGATGCCCTCATTGGAAAGGTAAAAGAAGATGACCGCCGTACGCAGGACGCTCCCTTCCCCGATGATGTGCGTATCTACGATATGCCCCACCGCCACAAGGCAGAAAATAACCACCTTCTTAAAAATACCTTTGAATCCCACCTCGCTGGAGAGCTTCTTCTCCACTGCCGCCGCCATAAGCCCGGTGGCATAGTCCACCACCACGAACACCACCAGCGCATAGAGGAAGCCGTCAAAGCCTCCCATGACCGCGCCAAGCGCACCGCCGAGCGCCGCGAACGCATACTGCGCCGCCTCGATAAAATTTTTCATTCTGATTCCTCCTTCAAAATCTGCATTAAAAAAAGCACCTCTACAGTGCCGTTTCCAGTTACGCGCATTCCACATACCGGATGAATGCTTTCCCGTTTCCTTCGTTCACCCCTGCCTCGGTTTCCGCAGGGTAATATTTCCCGTTGTGGGTGAATGGCGCAACACCGTCCACATAGCCGGAGCCTCCCGCGCCGGATTCCCCGCGCAGGCCGTAATTCCCGCCGAACCACCCGCCTCCGCCGCCGGAATAGCAGGTGCCGCTTCCTGAATAATAATCCCCCATGCCAAAATTTTCAGAAGGGCTGTTGCTTGTGGATATCTGGCGTCCGCCCAGGGCACCGCCGGAGCCATCGCCGCCCCTCTCACCGCCTCCATCACCGCCTTTATGGATTGTCCCATTGTCAATTCCCCCACCGCCTCCACCGCCTGCCACAATCAGGACACAGGAGCGGTTGGCATAGCTTAAGCCGCTGGAGCTGGTAGAGCCGAGATACCCCGATTTTGTACCCACATGGGTGGAACCGCCGCCTCCCGCCCCATACTGCTTACTGCTTGAGTAACTGTAGCCGCCCGCACCTCCGTTTGCCCCCGATGACGTGCCATTCGGTGATCCACCGTTAAAAATATAAACCACTTCATCCTTCTTCATTTTCTTATAGCCTCTGGAATGCCCGCCAAGCCCGCCTTCCGCCACAAGGCTGTCAATTTTCGCATCAGCGCCGGAAGCGCCCCACACCTCAAACTCATAGATTCCGTCCTGCGGGATGCTGAACTGCACATAATTCCCGGTATAAGGGAAATCATATTCCGTGGTCACCCACATGGCATAAAGGGTGGCATCCGCAGGGAATACGCCCATTTCCCCCGGCTTATAGGATGGCGTAGAGAGGGAGTCAATGCTCCACCCGCAGAAGGACATATTTTTTCTTGTGTAGGGGCTTGTCGGGACTGTGGTAGGCTCGCTCTGGGAATTCCCGTTGTTGTAGTAACAGAATGCGGTGAAACTTTCCTTTGCCCCGGTTTCTGCAAGGGTGCCGCCGTTGGGCATCAGCCCGATGGTCATCTGCTTTCTGAACACCGCATAGAGCGTAACGGGTTCTTCCGAAGTAATGATATATTCCGTCAGCACCTTTTTCTCCGGGGAATCATCCTGCCGCCACCCCACAAAAGTGTATCCCTCCAGCGCAGCATCCGGGGCAGCGGCAATGGCGTCCTCCCTGTCCGGCACAGTCCTTTCTAATGAATATCCTGTGTCGATCTGGTACGTTACCTTCACCCCTGCGGCATACACCCTGTCCTCTCCCACGAAAATCCGCGTCACCCTTTTGGTGGCTTCATCTTCATAACAGAGATAAATAGTTGTGGCGCTGTAGCTTTCCAATGCCCGGTATTCATCTATGCTCACCAGTTTCATCACAAGGCCGGTGCTGCTCATCATCTCCGTCACTTTAGAATCTAATGTCTGCATGGATTCTCCGAGGGATGCCGTGGAAGAAATGACGCCGTCCAGCTCCCCGATGATGTTCCTTGCCGTAAACACTGCGGTGCCGTCCAGCACCTTATCCCCCACTTTCGTGATCCTCGAATAACCGGAAGGCTCCGATGCGGCGGTGGTGCCTGCCTGTGTGCAGACCAGTGTCGCCCATCCCGGAGCGCCCACTGCCGTCACCGCATCCCCTACGGAATAGGAAGTGGCGCGGGTAAGGGTCTCCCCTCCGCCTCCACCGCCGCTCCCGGCTTTCAGCGTGGGGAACACTTTTGTAAGGCCGTCCAAGCCAGCGGAAGATACGGTGAAAATGGCAAGTTCCAGGTCATAGGAGGAATTGTTGTAATTGATATTTACGTCCGCATCCAGCGGCGGAAGCTCCGCTGCCGCCTGCGCCAGTATCTTGATCGGCTCATCCGTATTTGACAGGTCAAGGTGGATATACACCCGTCCGTCCAGCGTCTCCCCCACGTCCGCAAGGCGCACGTCTATCTCTGTTTCATACACTTCAAAAAAGCGCCCCCGTATCATGCCAAAGCCCTGCGAGATATGAAGCACATTCCCTCTGGCATAGGTCACTTCACATCCTTTGAAGATGCCGCTGCCGGGGATTGCCGTCTCATAGATGATGGCGTCATCCTGCGGCGTGACATTGCCGCCCTTGTAGGTTTTCAGTGTGATGTTGTCAGCCATTCTCCTGCCTCCTTAAAATCTTTGTCAAGTCCAGCCGCACCGTGCCGAACACCAGCTTGGTATTCTTCCCACGCTCCCTCCCGGTCAAAATGCTACGGTAGCTCTCCCCGTCTGAAATGATATCCGCCACCTGCCCGAATTCCAGTTCCTCCGGCTTCACAAGAGCGTCACCGTTCAGCATGGTAAGTTCTATGAGGTTGGAATAGGAAAGGTTAGCAAACTTGTTATGGGCGGCGCTGATGGCCGCGCTCTCAAAGCTGCTCCCCTCCTCATGGGAAACAGACTGTATCTCACAGACCACCGGGACAATGCGGTCACGGTCTTTCGTGTCATAGCCAAGATCGGGATGCAGATAATAAATCCGGGTATTGGAATAATTTTCTGCATCATAGATCACCAGTTTATTCACATCGGCGCTGACCTGCTTGATGGTCACGCTCTTTTTGATGATGTTAGGCAGGTCGCTCTCAATCGTAATCACCCCGGCTGCCGCTTTCCCTACAGTGATCTGCACTTCCCGGTTCTGGATGTCCAGCTTTGTCTTTACAAGGATGCTGTATTTTTCCATCGCCGGGATGATGACGGAATCAATCAGGTTCACGATGTTGTAATGCCCGCCCTTGTCAGAGGGCGTGATGTGCAGGCTCCAGTCCTTTGTGGCGGTTGCCGCCATAACCGAAAGCCCTTTGATATTCTGCATTTCATCCTCATTGGTGATGAACATTTCTTTTATCCTGTCACAGATGAACTGCTCCATGCTGCCCTGCCCCTGCAGGTCTACATCAAACAGCACATCCGTATTGAGCAGCTCCATCAATGGCTTGTAGGAAATGGTCTGTAGCTTTTTGGATTTATCCGTGCCATAGCCGATCTCTGTTACAATCCCGGCATACTCCTCATCCCCTCTGCTGATGCGGATGTAATCCTGCTTCTTTATGCCGGGGAGGGCAAGCACCGTCACGGTATTGCCGTCCGATGATAAATAATCCTCTTTATAGGTGATCTCATTTACATTGGTGTTTCCCACCATTTCAAAGTCCTGCGTGAAAATTTCCACGTTATACGGTCTCATAGCTGATCCTCCCTTCCACCATCACGTTTAAGATGTTCAGCCCTTCATGCACCACGGAAATGCGGTTGCTGCCGTACTGCAGGTGGAAGAACCGCTCCGTGGTAAAGTCGCACATCTGGTATCTGTCCGCCACCACCTCGTCACTGACGCCCCGCTCCGTAATGCTGTAGGGAATCTGCGTGGTGTCGATGACCAGCTTATGCCCGTCCGGGATATTCCCTTCGTACCGCCCGGTCTCATATAGGACATTATTTATGTTAATAACTTCATGAGCTGTCACAGATTTAACCTCATCCACTGTCTCAAACTTTCTCATTTTCCTGACATACAG
>QXWO01000059.1 GCA_009911035.1 Lachnospiraceae bacterium | reverse complement strand
AAATGATTTTTTTATGATAACAGGGACTTTTTTGAAGGTGTTTCGGTCGTGCACAAAAAAGAAATAATTTCCATAACTGATGAATAAATTATATTAAGGTGAACGGAAGATATTCTGTTCTGCAAAACGAGTACGATCCTCTTATCCCAACAGGCGCGTCATTGACAATGAGAATGACTGTATGGAGGTGGTGGCGTCCGACCATGTGAGCGAAATTTAAAAATTGCTGCAGGAGCGGGGATAACTTCCTTTCCTGCGACGTCGACGTGATGGACTGCGACAATTCCCACTCCGACAATCCGTGGACTGGATTCATCCGGAGGATTTGGATGAAAAAATCGGGAAGAATATGGTGTTCGTTGTGGTGCCGAGCCGCAATAACATGAAGCCGAAGGAGGGAAAGTCCGTAAGGCCGAGGTTCTATGTGTACTTCCCCCATGACTCGGTCACGGACGGGGAGGCGCGCGCCGCTCTGAAGAAAGCCATACAGCAGAAGTATAGGGATAAAATCGTACACCAATTGCAGGAAAAGTTATTCCAAGTTATGCAAAGTTATACCAAGTTATCATGTGATAATGCACAAAAACTGTACAATGATTTTTTGCACATTCCACAAAAAACGCATAAAATCAGCACTTTCAGACCCCCAAAACATACCCTGCAAATAAGGACACTTTTTTAATCAAAAGGTGTCCTTTTTTTACTGCTCCAAAGAGGTTAATATAGAAAGAAATACATGAACGGAGAACAAAAAAGGAAAGGCGGAGGTAAAAATGGAGAAGTATTATCTTGCCATTGATATTGGCGCGTCAAGCGGGCGGCATATTCTCGCCCACATGGAAGACGGCAAAATGGTTTTAGAGGAGCTTTACCGTTTCCCCAACAAAATGACAGAGCATCAGGGAGAAAAGGTCTGGGATACAGACCGTCTGTTTGCAGAAATCATGGCAGGGATGAAGAAATGCAAACAGATAGGGAAGATACCTGTTTCCATGGGGATTGACACATGGGCAGTTGACTTTGTCCTACTGGATAGGGAAGATAAAATAATCGGAAATGCTACGGCATACAGGGATGATCGGACCGCAGGAATGGACGAAAAGGTTTACGCGGTGATTCCAGAAAAGGAATTGTACAAAAGAACCGGAATCCAGAAGCAGATATTTAACACCATATACCAGCTAATGGCATTAAAGCAGAGACACCCTGAACAGCTTGCGCAGGCGGAAAAGCTTCTGATGATTCCCGATTATTTCAATTTCCTGCTGACGGGAAAGAGCGTGACAGAATATACCAATGCAACAACCACCCAGCTAGTCAGTCCGGGGACGAAAGAATGGGACAAGAATTTGATCAGCAGGCTGGGGTACCCGGAGAAGATTTTCCGGCAAATCAAAAAGCCGGGCACAGAGTTAGGCGTTTTAAAGGAAGAAATAGCGGCAGAGGCAGGATTTTCCTGCAAGGTAGTACTTCCTGCCACCCACGATACAGGAGCGGCGGTGATGGCGGTTCCTTCCACAGAAGGGGAAGCTCTTTACATCAGCTCAGGAACCTGGTCCTTAATGGGAACGGAGCTGATGGAGGCGGATTGCAGTGAACGGAGCCGGGAGCACAATCTGACCAATGAGGGAGGATACGATTACCGGTTCCGCTATCTGAAAAATATTATGGGGCTGTGGATGATTCAGTCTGTACGGAAAGAAATTGGTGAGGACTTAAGCTATGGAGAAATCTGCCAGAGAGCATCGGAGTGCGATATTTTGTCAGTGGTGGATTGCAATGAAAGCCGTTTCCTTGCACCGGAAAATATGACCCGGGAGGTAAAGGAGGCCTGCCGGGAATCAGGACAGGAAGTGCCGGAGGGCATTGCACAGACGGCAGCTGTTATTTACAACAGCCTTGCAAAGTGCTACGCCCGGACCAAGAAAGAGATTGAGGAAATGACAGGGAAGATCTATGACCGGATCTATATTGTGGGAGGCGGAGCCAATGCGGACTATTTGAACAGGCTGACTGCCTGTGCCGCAAAGGTCAGGGTATATGCAGGGCCGGTGGAAGCGACAGCCATTGGCAATCTTGCGGCACAGATGCTTTCAGCAGGGGAGTTTAAAGATTTACAGGATGCAAGAAGATGCATTCTGGAGTCCTTTGAGACCAAAATATACGATGCAGGCATGGAAAGCTGATGGATAAATAGAAACGCTGATGAGCGGGAAAGGTATGGTAAGAATCAATGAATCAGACAGAAAGATACGAAGCGGCAAAGGAAATGTATGGAAAGATAGGAGTGGATACAGACGCAGCTATTGCCAGGCTGAAAGAAATACCAGTATCCCTTCATTGCTGGCAGGGAGATGATGTGACCGGGTTTGACCACGAAGGACCGCTGACAGGAGGCATCCAAACGACAGGAAACTATCCGGGAAAGGCAGGAACGCCGGAAGAACTGATGCAGGATATGGAAAAGGCCCTTAAACTAATGCCTGGAAGAAAGAAGCTGAATCTTCATGCAAGTTATGCTATTTTTGAAAAAGGAGAGGCAGTGGACCGGGATAAGATTGAGCCAAAGCACTTTGCAAAGTGGGTGGAATTTGCAAAAGAAAGAAAGATGGGAATCGACTTTAATCCTACCTTCTTCTCCCATGATAAGGTAAAAGACGGGCTGACTCTTTCAAGCCAGGACGAGGAGACAAGGCAGTTTTGGATTGCCCACGGGAAAGCGTGTATCCGCATTTCAGAGTATTTTGCAAAAGAGACAGGTATGCCCTGTGTCATGAATATTTGGACAGGAGACGGTTATAAGGACATTCCGGCTGACCGTATGGGGCCCAGGATGCGCTACAAAGATTCTATTGAACAGATTTTAGCCGAGCCTTATGACAAAAAGCTTGTAAAGCCCTGTGTAGAGTCTAAGGTTTTTGGAATTGGCGTGGAATCCTATACCGCAGGAAGCGCTGAGTTTACTCTGACTTTTGCAGCCACTCATGAAGGATGTCTTCCCCTGATGGACAATGGGCACTATCATCCTACCGAAGTGGTATCGGACAAAATTCCTGCATTATTGTGTTTTTTTCCGGAAATTGCCCTGCACATCACAAGGCCCGTGCGCTGGGACAGCGATCATGTTGTACTCTTTGATGATGAGACAAGGGAAATGGCCAAAGAAATTGTGCGCAGCAACGCTCTTGAGAGGGTCTATATGGCTCTTGACTATTTCGACGCGGGCATCAACAGGATATCTGCCTGGGTGGTAGGATTCCGGAGCTGGCAGAAAGCCCTGCTTGCAGCTCTTTGCACGCCCCATGATATATTAAGGAAATTTCAGGATGAAAACCGTCTGACAGAGCTTATGGTATGGCAGGAAGAAATCAAGACTTACCCTTTAGGGGATGTATGGGAAGAATATTGCAGACAGTGCGGCGTTACCGCTGATAAGAGCTGGTTTAAGGAAGTGGAAAAATACGAAAAAGAAGTATTACTGAAAAGATAATACTTTGCGGGCCGGCGTTTGTTACAATAAGTCGGCTTGCAAAGCAAGCCGACGTTTGTTTTTACCGGATATGTGCGCCGGGATCGTCATCTTCAAATTCAAATATACACCGTTCATAAGCGTTGATGATATGGGTATCCATGTATTTGTCATACCGTTTATGGCTACGCCCATAAGCCATGTGCACATGTCCGTGTAGAAAAAATTTAGGTTTATATTTTTCGATCAGCGTACGGAATACCTGAAAACCCTGGTGAGGGAGATCCCGCCCGTCATTTAGCTGATAGGCGGGGGAATGTGCCACTAAAATGTCAAAGCCCCTCCGGCGGAAAAGCTGAAACCACAATCTGGCTACCCGTCTTTTCATCTGCCATTCCGTGTACTGGTGGGGGCCTGGGCGGTAACGCATGGAACCGCCAAGACCAAGTATACGCACACCGTTGTGGACGTATATCTGGTCCTCGATGCAGGTACATCCTTCCGGTGGTATGTCCTCGTACTTTCCATCGTGATTGCCATGTACATACAGGACCGGAACGGTGGAAAGGGTGACAAGGAAAGAAAGGTAGCGGGGGTCTAAATCGCCGCAGGAAATAATCAAGTCAATGCCGTCCAACTTGCTTTTTTCAAAAAAGTCCCAAAAATATTTGGATTCTTCATCTGCAATTGCAAGTATCTTCATATGTTAATCAACCTTCCTTTTTCATAACTCCCTGCTGATCAATGACAGGCACTGCCTGTTCTTTTAGTTCTTCCTTTTTCGGGATAGAACCAATCACATTTTCTGCAAGCCAGTCCATGGTCATGATTTCCTCAGGTGAAAGTTTTCCCTCCGGGTCATCGGTAACGGTACCCGTCTGGGAGTACAGGATACCCGAAAAAGGATTGAATGATTCCGAACTGATGGCATTTTTCAGCAGTTCCACCAGTCGTTTTGTGCCAATAGGCAGGTGGTTGGAGCAGACTACATCGATGACCCCTGCGGACATACCCCACCAGTAGTTGATTGCTTTAGTGGTGGAGGGAGCATCATCATACTTCCAGGTGCCGTCCGTAATGGTACGGATAAGCTGTTCATAAAATTTCCCCCAGTGATACAGTGGCATGGCAAGGTTCCGCGGGTAATCCCCGTCCATATGGTAAATACCGAAGAAACGGGAAGCCTCCTCGGGAATCACCATATCCCTTCCAGAGATACAGGATGACTGGGTTTCTCTTATTTTTTCATCGATATCCACCTCTTTCATGGTGGACCACTCCAGATAAACCTTGGCTCTGGGGTTGATCATTTTCGCACCCAGTGCAAAAGCGTTGATGTTGGCAATGGAGCCGTAAATAGGATAATCTGCGATATAGGTAAGGCGGTTATTTTCTGCCATAGCCCCGGCGATGGCGCCCATCATAAATTTTGCCTCATGCATCCGCGAATAGTAAGTGCGGATGTATCTGTGGGAGGTGTTTAAGGAACAGTTCATAATCCTTACATCCGGGTTGGCGATAGCTGCTTTTACACTGGCCTGCACAAAAGCAGGGGTGGTGGTGAATATCAGATTACACCCGTCGGCAATGGCATCTTCGATCAGGGCATCCACATTATCAGGAGTACCGTTTTCATAAAATACCGTCTGCAACTCTTCCGGGAAGGTCTGCTCCAGATAAAGCCGGCCAAGCTCATGGGCGTAAGTCCATGCCGAAGTTCCCGGTGTTTTTTCATAAATAAATGCAATTTTTAATTTAGACAGACTTAAGGGCAGCAGGATGCTGAGGATAGGCTTCTTCTCCTGGCTGGGCTCCATTTTAAGGTCAATGTCCTGATCTTCCTGGAGAAGCTTGAATTCTTCCCAGCTTTTTGTAATCAATTCTTTCAATTCATTGGTAGTCTTGGTTTCGGTGGTTTCATAGCCGTAGAGCGTGATAAATGCAAGGAAAGCGTCTCCCGGCGTGATCTGGAGCTTGTCGCCGCCTTTTGCCTTGTATTCAGCCGTAAAGCGTGTGTACAGGGCGCTGAAATTCAGCAGGTCTTCATGGGTCCATACCTCACCAGGTTCTTTGCCCACGGCTTTTTGTAATTTCTGGAAGCTTCCTTCCTGCGAAAACCAGATATAATTGATAGGCGCTGACTGGTAAAAATCCATGAATTCGTAATAAATTTTGTTTTCTTTTTCCTCTGTACGCTTGGGCACGATACGGATGACATTGCCCGGAATGGAGACTGCGCCGAAATATTTCATGACGCTGACCCGTTTGTTGCCTTCCAGTATGTAAAATTTGTTCATATATTCATAAGCGGTAATCGGATCACGGATGCCTTCCTGTACATGGCTGGTGCTTAAGGTGGCCCATTTGCTGGCAAATTCGGTGTTTTCCTTTAAAATCGGCATGAAGTTTCCTGAAAAGGAGCTGCTTCTTCCAATGGTCTTGGTGCCTGCAATCTGGTCGGTAGGTATCTGTACCAGTCCTAAAGGCAGTTCATAGTAAGCCCCTTTTTCCGGCATGATATCGTCCAGGACCTGTAAAGTCGGCTTTTCGCCTTTAAGCATTCTTGCCTGATAATCTTTTTTTCCTAATTTAAACGCTTTACTGTAATCTTCTCTTCCCATAATTTTCCTCTGAAATTTTAATCTGCAATATGATTCATATGATACCGTAAGGAAATATATCCTATATCCTTTCAGATGTATTATAGGAAAGAACAGTTGGAAATGCAAGGAAAAGAAATCACGCTGAAAAGTGGCTGTTAAAAACTGTAGTATTTGAAAAATTTTACAGATTGTCCAGAAGACGGGCGGAGAAAAAAGGATTTTTTTAACATTATGCCAACTTTTTCGAGCTATTCATTGACTTTGTTTGGTAAAAGCGTATAATAAAAACAGATGCATATTAGAAAGTTTGAAAGGTGAGGGGCTTACACGATGGAGAAAATGAATATTGGGGAGCAGAAAATAAGAAAAAAAGGATTTCGGAGCCTGACAGTCATGCTGGTACTGATTATCTGTGTTCTTGTAACGATCCCGACGATTGGGCTTGCATGTCTTGGGGTCCATTATTTAAGACAGTCTATGGAAGAGTCTGTTGAAGCTTATGACGAGGCAATGACAGAGGGGTATTCTACAGAGATCAAATCCCAGGTGCAGGGGGCCAAGAATGTAATACAAAGCTATTATGACAGAAGCCAGAGTGGGGAACTGACAGAGGAGGAAGCAAAGAAGATGGCGGCAGAAGCGGTCCGGCATATGCGCTACAGGGATGATGCGTCAGGGTATATCTGGATCGACGGGGAAGATTATGTACTGGTCATGCATCCGATCTTGTCAGAGCAGGAAGGGGACAACCGGTACGAGCTGACAGACCAGAACGGGGTCAAGGTCACCCAGAGCGTGGTTGCTGCAGCAAAGGCCGGCGGCGGGTATCATGAGTTTTACTTCACCAAATCAGACGGTGTGACCGTTGCGCCCAAGCTTGCTTATTCCGAGATGTTTGAGCCTTGGGGCTGGGCAGTGGCTACGGGAAATTATATTGATGATATGAATGCCAAGATTGACAGCCGGAAGGAAGGCATCCAGCAGGAATTTTCAACCATGCTTATGATTTACGGCGTAGCGGCGGTGGTGATGCTGCTCACAGCCCTGGTGATATCCGCAGTGAGCGGTATGCGTATCACCAAAGGAATCAAAATGGTGGAGGGCAATCTCCAGCAGGCAGCCATGGGGGATATGAGCTTTACGGTCAGTCCTGTACTGCTAAGACGGGCGGATGAGATTGGCGGGATGGCCGGTTCTCTTGAGAATGTCCGGCAGTCTCTGGCCAATATGCTGGGCAACGTGGTTCACACAGGAGAAGCCCTGAATAAGAGCAGTGAGAAATTCAGCGAGAAGTTCGGGTATATTTCAAAGAGCATCCGGGATACTAACCAGGCCATTGAAGATCTGGCGCAGGGTGCAACCAACCAGGCAAATGAGACAGAAATCGTAAATGAAAAGATCGTGGAACTGGGCAGCGTCATTGAAGTGGAGAAGAACGGTGTACATAAACTGGAAGAAGCAGTGTCCGCCATGACAGGACATTCGTCTGGGGCTTCCTCAAGTATTGCAGAGCTGGATCAGATTACCAAGGTGACGATTGAAGCAATTGATATTGTATCGGAACAGACCAACAGGAATAACGATTCCGCAGCCAATATCAACAAGGCAATCGAAATCATTAAGGGACTGGCAGCACAGACCAACCTGCTTTCCCTGAATGCCAGCATAGAGGCAGCAAGGGCCGGAGATGCAGGAAGGGGATTTGCTGTGGTGGCAGAAGAAATCAGGAACCTGTCAGAGGAATCCTCCGGCAATGCCCAGGAAATTGAAGGAATTGTAAAGGAACTGGTGGGCAATGTGGAGGTTTCTGTCAGCAAGATGAATGAAGTGATGCGCAATGTGCAGAAGCAGCAGCAATGCCTGAATGAAACCAGGGATGCTTTCAGTCATCTGACCGAAGAAGTTGCCCAGGTAGAAGAAGTGACAAAGGAAATCGGCAGTCAGACAGAGATTCTGAATAACCTGAAACAAATCGTTACCGATTCTGTCAACAGTCTGGCAAGCGTAGTGGAGGAAAATGCAGCGTCCACAGAAGAAACAAGCGCAAGCATGGCCCTTCTGTCCCAGACCATTGACGAATGTACGGAAGACACCAAGGGGCTGGTAGAATTAAGTCATCAGCAGAACGAACAGGCAAGTAAATTCCATCTGTAAATACTGCGCCGGAACACAGACCGGTAAAGGAATGAAAGTGTTTATGGACTGAGAACATAAAAATGCATAAAGGGAAAGAGAATCATGCAGAGGCAGGCAAAAGCTTGTCTCTGCATGTTTTGTTACAATAAGCTGTCTCGCAAAGTGTGGCAGCGTTTGTTACGTATTACTAATATTTTATTAATCTGGCGGTCCGGCCTTGACATAAGCAGGCAGATATATTAACATAAGTGTATTAATAATGTTAGTACACTTCGTACGATGGAAAGGAAATCTATATGATATGCGTAGATTACAGGGACACTAGACCTATTTATGAGCAGGTAGTCGAGAAGTTTAAGGTGATGATATTGCGGGAGGTGCTGCATCCGGACGATAAGATTCCTTCTGTGCGCAATCTGGCGGTGGATTTGTCCATCAATCCCAATACCATTCAGCGGGCCTATGCAGAACTGGAGCGGCAGGGCTATATTTACACGGTCAAAGGCAAGGGAAATTTTGTCTCGGACAGCGGCCAGCTTCTTTTAAGGTATAAAGAGGAGATCTTTGAAGAAATTAAGAGCATATGCAGGACTGCTTTTGAGGTGGGCATTACCCAGGAGGATATTGTCCAGTGTATTAAAGACAGCACCCAGGCTTTCAATGAGAAAAACAGTGCAGGAGTGAGGTAAAACACATGATTGAAATAAGAAATGTAAGCAAATCATATGATAAGATAAAGGCGGTGGACAATGTCAGCGTCAGCATCAGGGAAAATACCGTGTTCGGCCTGATTGGAACAAACGGTGCGGGCAAGAGTACAGTCCTGCGGATGGTGGCAGGTGTGCTTGAGCCGGAGCAGGGAGAGATTGCCATTGATAATCTGCCTGTGTTTGACAACATTGAGGCTAAGAAGAACATTTATTTCATTGCTGACGAACCCTACTTTTTTGCCAACAGCAATGCAGTGGATATGCAGAAGTATCTTTGCAGTGTCTATCCGGAATTTGCCGTGGATGATTTTTATAACTATCTGGTGAACTTCGGTCTGGATAAAAAGAGGAAAATCAATACATATTCAAAGGGAATGAAAAAACAGCTTGCCCTTATATGCGGCATCTGCAGCGGAACCAAATATCTGCTGTGCGACGAAACCTTTGACGGTCTTGACCCGGTGATGCGGCAGGGGATCAAAAGTATCTTTGCCAGTGAAATGGAGCGCAGGGGAATGACCCCCGTCATTGCTTCCCACAATTTGAGAGAGCTGGAAGACATCTGCGACCATGTTGGCCTTCTTCACAAAGGCGGCGTCCTTTTGTCCAAGGATCTGGAGGATATGAAGTGCAATATCCAGAAGGTGCAGTGTGTATTTAAGACCATAGATGATGAAGCAAAAGTCATTTCATCCCTTGAAATCATGAAAAACGAAAAAAGAGGGTCTTTGAATGTCCTCACAGTGAGAGGGAACAAGGCCGAGATACTGGCGGTTTTCGCTACAGTTAACACCATATTTTTTGAGGCACTGCCTCTTTCTCTTGAGGAGATATTCATCAGCGAAACGGAGGTAGTAGGTTATGATGTCAAAAAACTCATTCTTGGTTAGCATGAAAGAAAACAACAAAAGGCGATTGTGGGTCTGGGTGGTAGCCATACTGGCTTTTGTGCTGCTCTTTCCGGTAATGACGGCCCTCATGGCCAACAATATTATCAATAATACTAAATTGCTGGCGGAAACTTACAAGACCCAGATTTTACAGCAGATACTTCATGACAGGCTGATAGTCGGAATGAAAAATTTGTTCGGATTTTGGGGGTATACCTCCTTTGCCAGCGCTGCCATAGCCATTATCAGCGCAGTACAGGGCTATTCCTACCTTTACAGCAGGAAAAAAATTGATTTTTATATGGGAATGCCTGTGAAAAGAAAAAAAAGATATCTGGTTATCTGGCTGAATGGTATTCTCCTGTACATACTTCCTTATCTGACAGGACTATTGGCCAGTCTGCTGATTGCCGCCGGAAACGGGGCCGTGAACGGGGAGGTATTATATAATGCCGCCATGGCATTTCTAGGGAATCTGCTCTTTTATCTGGGAGTATACCACATGGCAGTTCTGGCAGTGATGCTGACGGGAAATATTGTGATCACCGGTTTTGCCATACTGGTTTTTGGTCTGTATGAATATGCAGTGAGGTTTACGTTACAGAGATATCAGTCGTTGTTCTTTCAGTATTTTACTTATTATGGAACCAGTGAAAGTCCATTGCTTTCCCCTTTTGGACTGTATGCAGAGCTGATGGTGGATTTTAACAGGAAAAACATACTGAATGGGAAATATATGGCAGGCATGTTACTGTTTGCCCTAGCCACAGGTCTGGTTTCTTATTTCTGCTATAATAAACGGCCTGCGGAAGCGGCAGGCAGAGCCATGACTTTTGAGATCACCAAGCCTTTTATCAAGGTGTTTTTAGCGGTTCCCGCCTCCCTGATGGCCGGGCTTAGCATAGCGGGGACAGTTAATTTCACTCCGGGAAAATCCATGGAAGGGCTGGGCTGGGTTATTTTTGGAATGGCGGCGGTACTTATCATTGCATGTGCCGTAATACAGGTGATTTATGAATTTGACATTAAGGGCGCTCTTCACAGGAAACGGCATATTTTCATAAGCGGCGCCATAACAGCTTTGATTTTTCTGGTATTCCGGTATGATTTCCTGGGATACGACGGTTATATTCCGAAACAGGATAAAATAGAAAGCGTTGCCTTTGTGCCGGAATATTACGAAGACCCCTCATACAGCACGCGGTTTGACGAGCAGGGAAATTATGTATCCTATCAGGATTACTCAGGCCAATATATGTATTTGACCAATGTGGCGGACGTATGTGAACTGGCAGAAATTTCCATGAGGGAATATGAAAAGATAGACTGGTATAATGATATAGATGAAATCGGGGAATCAGATGCATGGTGGTCTTATGCCACGGTGATTTACCGCCTGAAAAGTGGAAGAGAGGTGGCAAGAAGCCTCTGGGTCAACGTGGAGGATAGCCAGACTGCCGGGCTTTTAGATAAGATTATGGGAAGCGAAGAATTTAAAAAAGGATATTTCACCGGCGTTTCCGATAATATAGAAAATATGCTGGCGTCAGACAGATATAAGGTCAGTGCAACATTTGGCAATACGGTCTATCAGGAAAAAATGGGGCGGGAGCAGATAACGGAATTTCTGGAAGCTTACCGGAAGGACCTTGCGTCGGCAGATTTCACCAATATCAAAGAGAGCGTGCCGGCAGGGATTGTGACCTTGTTTTTTTCAGAGGAAATAGGTGGAAGCGCCTATATGGGAAGCACCACCAGAAGCTGGGACGTGGGCATAAATATTTATCCCTTCTTTAAAGAAAGTATTGCATGTCTGACCAGAAACGGCTGCTATACAGGGGTACAGCTTAAGTGGGAGGATGTGGAAAAAATCCAGGTTATGAACGGCAATTATGATATTGCGGAAGAACTGCAAAAACAACTGGACGAATCTGAGGATGGGGAAAATACATTTGACGATGCCGAATTAATCATGGAAATGGGCACACATCAAAACTACTTTAATTACGATATTGATACCCGGGTTTATGCAGAATATACGGATCAGGAGCAGATAAAGGAAATTGTTTCTGCTGCTTATGCCAGTGAGCTGGTAAGACAGGACTGGGATAATGGAAAGGCACTGGATAGAAACTACAGCGTTATTGTGTACTTTAAAACAGACAGCCCCATGACCAGAAATTATGGAACCAGTGCGGAATACGGGTTCTTAGAAGGCCAGATCCCCGGCTTTGTAAAAGAAGATACCGTCTATAAAGAGTAAACAAAATGCTGCAGGAACAATAGCAGGCAGGAACAAAGAAATTTATCTGGAAGTTTTCGTTAGATGATGGTACAATAAATAAAATTCATGAATCAGCAGTGGATTTGTCCACTGCTGATTCTGTCAGAGGATTCTTGGAATTATAAAGGCATGGGTACAGGATGAAAGAGCGTTTGATTGACAGGTTTTGTTTTCAGGAAGTGCAGATAGGGAAAATGGTATTTAAGGCAGTGGACATTCTTTTTATCACATGTCTTTTTGCATTTGCGTTTATGGTGAGATGGAAGCTGATGCCCATTGAGTCGGCGGATTATTTTGGATTTCTGAAAAGCTGGATGGAGCAGATACGGGAGGGAGGAGGCTTTGCGTCATTAGACCACCAGATTTCCAATTATACGTCTCCCTACATGTATCTTCTGTGTCTGGTTTCTTATATAACAGACAACGATTTGTACGGTATAAAAATGATTTCCATCATCTTTGACTATCTGGCTTCCATAGCCGTATTCTTGATTCTTTACCAGTTAGGCGCCACTTTAAGAAAATCTGTCATGGGAATGGCTTTCGTGCTTTTATCCCCGACGGTGATACTGGACGGGGCATACTGGTGCCAGTGTGATATTATTTATACTTCCCTGCTCTTATTTGCCCTGTATTTTTTCTTTCGGGGAAGCAGCAGGGGGTGTCTTATCTTTGTAGGGCTGTCCTTTGCATTTAAACTGCAGGCTGTCTTTCTTATTCCGTTCCTTTTGATCATGTGGCTGAAACAAAAGACTGTAAAGCTGAAAAGCTTTGGATGGATACCGGTTATTTATGTGATCAGCGCCCTGCCGGCATGGGCTGCCGGGAGAAATTTTAAGGAGCTCATGCTTGTTTACTTTGAGCAGACAGGAACTTATCCATGGGGGACGCTGGAGTATCCCAATATCTACACGCTGCTGGGAGAGGCTATGCCGGATATGCGCCATGCGGCGGAGGTAAGCGGGGCAGGGACCTATATGACGGTGATCCTCCTTGGATGCATTGCCTATTATTTTTATACAAAAAATATAAATCTGACAGGGGAGCTGATGATCACGCTGGCGCTGTTTATAGTGGCAGTCATTGTCTATTCTCTTCCCCACATGCATGACAGGTATGGATTCTTTATCGACATTCTTGCCGTTATATACGGAATTATGGATGGACGTAAGCTGCCTGTTGTCTGCGGCTTTATGCTGGTGTCGGTATTATCCTTTATGCCGTATCTGATTGCGGTACACATTGTGCCGCAGCAGTATGTAGCCATAGGGCTTCTGGGACTGATCACCTTCGTGGGCGCTGACCTTTACAGGCAGATACAGAAAAATGTGCTGGCAGAATGAAAGACAGGAGAGGGGATGGGGAGAATTAAGAAGATTTGGGGTAAAATCCCTGCAGGGCTGCTGGCTCTTGTGGCGGTAGTCCTTGTTGTGGAGGTATTTTTATTTAATTACAGGCATTGGGAGTCCCTTTGGAATGTGCCTGTGGGGGCACAGAGTGTCCGGCTGGGCGACGGCTATCAGG
This sequence comes from Lachnospiraceae bacterium, assembly GCA_009911035.1. GTDB lineage: Bacteria > Bacillota > Clostridia > Lachnospirales > Lachnospiraceae > Suilimivivens. The sequence continues at coordinate 16,259 of QXWO01000059.1, read as the reverse complement.
ACAATGGAAACGGTACCTATACCATCGGGGAGGGAAATCTTGAGATGGAGGTGGGCACAATAGAGGGGGAGCTGCGGGGAGCGCAGATTGAAATGACCGTTTTAAATTCCGGGAGCCGGAATTTTCCTATCCGTATCCGGCAGTGGGTGACGGATGAATCCCACAGACTTTATTATGAACTGCCCGGGCGTGAACTTTGGGAGAAGGAAAAGCGGAGCAGCTACATGACCTATCATTTATACGGGGACTGTACAGGGTTAAAGATTCTGCCGGATTTGACGGCCGGGGATGTGATTTCTTTTGAGCTGACTCTTAATCCCCGGGTTCCTCTTTTTTTATCCTGGGAGAGAATGACGGTCTTGTTCCTGCTGTTGGGGGCTTTGTGGGCGCTCCGGCCTGCTTCCGTCCTGCATGCCATTTCTTACATGGGATTAAGGAGCGATGCGCGTAGTCTTGTCCTGGTATCGTTTTTCCTGTTACATGCTTTTCTGTTTTTATTTCTGACTCACGTCAATCCTTACTTTCGGGAAGAAACCGGGGACAATCAGAAACAATATCATGCGCTTGCCGAAAGCTTTAAGGAGGGAAGTTTCTCCCTGCTGGAGGAGCCTTCCACGGTCTTACAGAATATGGAAAATCCATATGATTATGAGTACCGCACCCAGGTCATGAGCGAGGCGGGTGAGTGGTATAAGTGGGACCATGCCTACTATGACGGAAAATATTATGTATACTTCGGCGTTGTTCCGGCGGCGCTGTTTTATTTCCCATATTATATGCTGACAGGCATACATCTCCACACCAATGAACTGATTTTCTTCCTGTCCCTGTTGTTTCTGGCTGGAATTATGGGAACGGTTCATGAAATCATAGACAGGTGGTTTCCGAAAACTTCTCTGGGGCTGTGGATTCTTCTTATGGAGCTGGTGCTTTTGGGAAGCGGGCTGATATACATGACGAAGCGGCCGGATTTGTATACAGTGCCTATTTTGTCAGGAGCGGCCTTTGGCATGATGGGCCTGTGGTGCTTTTTTCTGGCGGCAAAAAAGGGGGAGCATTCCCTGAAATATTTATCTGCGAGTGCTTTGTGTACGGCTTTGACTGCCGGATGTCGTCCCCAGCTTTTTGTTTTTAGTTTGTTTGGACTTGCTTTATTTTGGGATGACTTGCGGTCCGGGGCCCTGATCCGGATGAAAGAGGGAAAAAGGGCGGCGTTCGCTTTCCTTTTGCCGATGTTTGCAGTGGCAGGCCTGTTAATGTACTATAATTACAGCAGGTTCGGGAATGTTTTTGATTTTGGGGCAAATTATAACCTTACCTTTAATGACATGAGGAACCGGGGCTGGCAGTGGGACAGAGTTCCTTTGGGGATCGTGGCCTATTTATTCCAGCCCATGAAACTGGTGACGGAATTTCCTTTTACGCAGGCCACCTATTTTAACAGCCAGTACATGGGAATTACCATTCAGGAAGCTACGTATGGCGGTATCTTTATGACCAGCCTGTTTGCCTGGTTTGGGGTGCTTCCCCTTTTGTTTTACAGACAGATGAAGGCAGAGGGCAGTAAGCCCTGGCTGTTTGCGATGGCGGGTTTGTCGGGGGCAGGGATGATTATTGTGGCGGATACCAATATGTCCGGTATTCTGCAAAGATATTTTGGTGACTTTTCCATTTTTCTAATGCTTTCCTCGGCAGTTTCTGTGCTTGTTCTGTGCAGCCACCCGAAAATAAAGGGAAGCTTTTGGGAAAATATTGTAATAAAAGGACTTCTGGTCTGCTTCGTTTCAGGACTTCTTTTCCAGGGGATGACATTTTTTCTGGATACCGGAGAAGCCCTTCGGGAGCTGCGACCGGATTTGTATTCCCATGTGAAATATCTGACGGCGTTTTGGCTGTAACTATTGCGATGGCGTAAGTTAAGATTTTTGGGAGGTTTTATCATGGAGACGATAAATAGTATAACGGTACTGCTGGCAGGCGGGGTGCTTGCGGTCAGTCTGTGGAACGGACGGGCGGTAAGGTTACGGGAAATAGGTGATGGAAGCACGGGGGAGGACAAAGACGGGAAACAGGAAGGGCCGGGTTTTAAAAGACTGTTTTTATTCCTTGCAGTTTATGCATTGATTGCAGTGAGGGTCATTGCCATCGGGAAGATTCCGGGGGGCTTGAATCAGGATGGCGCAATGGGGGCAGTGGATGCCAAAGCCCTTGCGGATTACGGTACGGACCGATTCGGCACCTTTATGCCCGCCCACTTTGAGGCGTGGGGGTATGGGCAGATGAGTGTTCTGCTTTCCTATCTGACCGTGCCTTTTATCTGGCTCATGGGACTTACCAAAACAGTCATCCGCCTGCCTATGGTTCTTGCAAGTCTGGCAGGAATAGGGGCTGTATGGGGAATTGTGAAGAGAACTTTTGGTGAAAAGACTGGTCTTGCGGCATTACTTTTGCTTGCAATTAATCCATGGCATTTTATGCAGAGCAGATGGGCGCTGGACTGCAACCTGTTTCCCCATATGTTTGTTCTTGGTGTGTGTTTTCTTATGGCAGGAATAAAGAGAAAAGCGGATCTTTACCTTTCCATGGTTTTTTTTGCCCTGTGCATGTACTGCTATGGGGTCTCCTTTTATATGGTGCCTTTTTTCCTTCTTACTGTCTGTATTTTCCTGTTCAGGGATAAGAAAGTGGGCGTCCGGGAAATTATGGTCTGCCTTCTGATTTACTTTGGGATTGCGTGGCCTATTTATGGCACCATGCTGATCAATTTTATGAAATGGGATACGGTAAGGCTTCCTTTTGTGACTCTGCAGTTTTTTTCGGGGAATGTGCGCTCTGCGGATATTTTGTTTTTTTCCGAAAATAAAGGCCAGCAACTCCTTGCCAATCTCCAGTCGCTGGTCAATGTGGTGTTTCTGCAGAGAGATGATTTAATATGGAATACCGTCAGAGGCTTTGGAACTATGTATCACTGCGCCCAGCCCTTTGTCATTTTAGGGGCAGTGCTGGTGATGCGGGGAGCTTTTAAGGAGGAAGACGGGGATAAGAAAATGGGCTGCCGCATCTTGGCCGCTTACTGGATTTTTGCCCTTTTAACAGGGTTAATGATTAACTATGTGAATGTAAACAGGATTAATATTATTTTTTATATTCATATCATATTTGCGGCTGTGGGGATTTCTTTTTTGGTAAAAAGGTGGAAAATGTCCCTTGTGATCCTGTCCGCTTTGTTTGCCGTGCTGGGTACTTTGTTTTTCCATGCTTATTTTACTTCATGGGCGGGGGAGATCGACAAAGCTTTTTACGGAGACTTTGTGGATGCAGTAGAGTTTGCAAAAGAGTATGACTGTGACCGCTACTATATCACGCCGGATACCCAGTATGAAGGGGCTTATCAGGTGACAGAGATCCTTACCCTGTTTTTATTTGATATAGACGCGGAGTTTTACCAAGGGAAGACGGACCGGTGGCATGATAAGGAGATTCCTTATAAAGAACGGTTTATTTATAGGAATCTGTCGGCAGAAGAAGTGCGCGCGGAAGGAGACGGTGCCTATATATTTAAGACTTGGGACAGAGGCAGGTTTCCCGATGATGTGTTTTATGTTGTGTTTTTTGGGGAGTATGCCGCGGCTATTCCATGGTCTTATGCTGGGTGAAAAACTGAAATTTGAAAATGATGGATGGAAGGGAATGAAATAAGTCAATAAACAGACCGTAAGCAGGTTGAATTATATTTATGACAGAGTATGGTGAGAATGGTGTGAAAAATTTTTACGAATGAGACAGCTACATGTCATATTTAAAATGTTACTCTTTTAGAAGAAAGAAAAAATACAGAAAAGGGAGATGGATGCATGGAGAATTGGGTGTATGTAATGATAATTGAAAAAAGTAAATCATACAACAAAGTTATGAAAGCTGTAATTGAAAGGCATGTTGCAAATCTGCGAGATTTGGATGAGAAAGGGTATCTGGTGCTGGGCGGCGCTTTTAAAGGATATCCAGGGGTTGCCGGGATGTATATTCTGAAAGCCGCAAGTTATGAGGAGGCCGAAGAACTTTGTAAATCGGAACCTCTTGTGCTGGAAGGGTATGCGACATATAAACTGAAGGCGCTGCAGGTGGCAGATAAAGATAATAATTATTTATTGTAATAAATAGTAGAATAATCTGCTCACCACCCCACAAAAAACAAATACCAGAAACGCCGCAATGCCGCATAAACACTATGTTTTTGCGGCGTTACCTATATCTGTAACCTTGTTTTGATTACGCAAACAGGACAACGTACCCATTCTATTTTTTTATGATAGGCCTCATTCTTTGTGATTAGAAAAATGCAGAAAGGATAAAATACTGATTGGACAAAAATATAGACACCAAAACTCTAATACCGCTATACCTATCCACGTCGGACTATCTGCTTTGAATACTCCAAGCATAGGAATAATCAGACAGGAGATAAAAAACACTCCATGTACCATGAGCAGATATTTCAGCCCTTTATCCATCTTGGTCTGTGATTGTATCGTCAGCCCGGCAAAGAGTGCAGCTAATGACATAACCCCATAACCCAACAAGTCATAGTTAAATAAAAGTCCACATTGTTGAAAATCAAGAAGTATAGCAGCTTGCTGTGTCAATTCATTTAATCGTACAGTTGTTAGCTGGGCAAAATAAACTAACAAAATGATAGCTGCGTATATAACGGAAAAAGCCACTGAAACACAGCCCGCTAATTTTACTTGCTTTTCAGCATAGTAAGCATATCCACATATCATTGCAACAAAACTGAATGCAATGAACATAGAGAAAAAATAACTGCCATAATCAAAGCCAAATAGCATAGAGATAGCAAAACAGATTATCGCAATGAAATTAACACCAGAGCTTATCATGCCTATTTTCTTATTCATCGACATGCAACGCTCCTTCAAAAAGAATAGCAACCAATTTACTGATATATGCTGCTCTGTCCCCGGGACTCGTAAAATCATATCCAAATAATTGTTTGATTGTTTCGCTTCCTAAAAAAGCTACCTGCATTGCAGCAGTAAGTATAAATACAAACATAGATTTATCCTCATTTGATATATCATTTTTCAGAGAAAACGAAAAGCCCCGCTGGGTAAGTATAGAATTACAATTCTCCGTATAATTTTGTAAATCATCCAAAATGGAAACGCGTGAAATGGCAGAATGTTTAAACAGAAAATTGAAAACATAAGTAGCACAATCCGTTAAGCGTTCTTTATCGGTTTCATATTGATCTGTCGTCTGAAATTCTGTAACTACTTTTCCGATAATACGCTGCACACATTCCGTTATCAATTTCTCTTTACTTCCAAAGTGATAGTTGATTAATCCTAATCCAACATCTGCTTTTGTGGCAATCATACGGGCAGTAATGTCTTTAATATTGCCGTTATGTTGTTCAATCAATTCCGTTGTGACTTCAATAATGCGATTTTTTACGTTGGTATTTTTGCTCATAGCAAGCCTCCTTGAACACTGTTCAATCATATTGTATTGAACAGTGTTCAAAAAGTCAATAGCTTTTCTATATTTACAATTCGGTTTGTGTTTCAGGGCGGCTACTCCTTTTAGCCGCCGTATCTTTTGGCGTTTGTGGCGTCATTCCTTTTCAGAGGATAGAAAGAAACCCGTTTTTTGATAAAATTCTTTTGGATAAATATCACAAAACTTTACATAATCTAAATGACATATATTTTATTGACATCAAAATAGTGTTTTCTTTTTATTCTATCTTCTGCACGATAAGAATCCTTATCTTTACTACATCTGAGAATAAACTTTTCGGTTGCAGTAGAGACAACCTCTATAAACTGACTGACGAAAAAATCTCGATTTGCTGAATTGTTCAACGTTATTATCTTTTCATAAAGGCACATTCAATTCCAATAAAATTTACTTAAATTCCTTTTGCCTTATTCTTTGCAATCATTATCTGCCGAATCCATAGAACATCATTTTGCCGTATCCCGCTGCTTGGTGTTGGCCGCCTTTGGCTTATGGTAACTGATACAAGACCTTGGAAAGGAATAGGTTTTAGATACCTCGTCCAGCTCCATCAGAATGATATTTACAATATTAGTATCCAGTCCTTAAGCCACCTTAGGCGGAGTCCGTATTCCAGTTTCACAGGAAGACCGGAAATCAGGGGGAAGAACAATAGGAAACAGATGACAGCGGCTGCCACATAAATGGCAATCGCTTTTTTGCCCCATGGAAAGTGCTCTCTGATATGTAGCATGGTGTAGCCCATCATCAGCATCACGAATAAAATAGCGGGAAAATAGTGATAAATAAAGGTGATGCGGCTTATGGACATCCAAGGGATATACTGTGCCAGATAGGCAATGCAAAGGAAACCTGCCTTTTTATCCTTTTTAACGACCCAGCGCCAGAATACGTATAGTTCGCAGAAAATGCCCATCCACCAGATAGCCGGATTGCCCATACAGCTTATGGCGCTTATCTTATCGCCCACATTGTCGTTGGCATCCAGCAGGGGCATCCAGATAAAGGGCCACTCGTAAAAAGGGGAACTGTAATAATGTTCCGCTTCCAGATTGGAATGATAATCAAACATATACCAGGTGCCTTTGACAGCCTTATCAATCAGACCGTTATTGGGGGTGTAGCCTACTACCGGGATGAAACACAGGGTATAAATGATAAGTGGGACTGCCACGAAAAACAGGCAGCAGAACCAGAACAGTTTTAAGGTCTGTCCTTTGGGAAAATGGGTGATGGTATACCAGATAAAAAGTACGCCAAGGCCCAGTCCCGCATAAACGCCTGTCCATTTGGTTGCAACGCCAAAGGCCATCCCAATGCCGCTTAGTGCAAGGGGAATATAGACATCCTTTGACATAAAGGAACCGACGGGCGGGCGCCCTGCGGCGCGGCAGGCGGAATCCTTCTGGAAATACTGATACATATAGTAGTACATCAAAAGAATAAAAAATGCCGCGAAAATATCAATGGTGGCGATTCGGGACAAATTGTAATGCATACAGTCAAAAGCAATAAGAGAAGTAGTTGCGGCGCATACAAAGGAATCCTTAAACAGTCGTTTGGCAAAACAGTACATGAGCGGTATCATAAGAATGCCGAAAAGCACCGACATAAAACGCCAGCCAAAGGGATTCATGCCAAAGACAAGTATCCCTAAAGAAATCAGAATCTTTCCTAAATGAGGGTGTGTGGTTTCGTAGGTGACCAGCCCGTGGAGGAATTCATAGGCAGTGCGCCCGTGGTATATTTCATCAAACATGGTTCCGTTTTCATAAGTTTTATAGGCAGGGAACATATCCTGCTCGTCAAATAGGGCAGGATAATCTCCCGCGTTGACGGGCAGGATAACCGTGCCGTCCAGACGCTGGAAGACCAGTTCATTTAAAATTGCTTCCTCGTCAAGGGCGACAATGCCCAGATAGCGGAGACTGTAATTTAAATCAATTTTATTCCATGCAAAAACCGATTCTGCAAAAGCCTCTCCGTTTATGATTTCCCATGCCCCTGTCATTTCATTAAATGCAGAAATGGAAAAACGGCGGGTATTAAGATTTCCAAGAAAGACGGAAAAAGAACCAATGTCTGTATAGTCACCGAAATCCAGCACAATATCCCGGTTTCCGGCATCAGCAGTATAGGAAGATTCCGGGGCATGGGCATCTCCCAGCCTGAAAAAAGCAAGAACCGTAAATACAAGTACCAGTGCGGATAAGTAAATCAGATCAGTTTTGTCAAGAAGTTTTTCGTCAGAACATTTGCCCCGCATAAAAAAGGATTTAAGATATGTAACTATGTGATTCATGTAAGAAGCCTCCATAAAAATATGGTTAAAGTCTAATAAAGTTTAGAAGTTCCCGGCTGCTGATTTTAGCCGCCGCAGAACTTCTTTTTATATACGTTCTAGTATAGCAAGTTATCAAAAAGGTTACAATAGTTATAAAATTTTTGTTTCAGGAGGCTAAAAAATGAAAACATATATGCAGATTACCAATATCCATGGACGGGAGGTTCTTGATTCGAGAGGGAATCCTACAGTGGAGGCGGAGATCACCCTTACAGACACCATGACAGGAAAAAGATATGCCGGAAAAGCATCGGTTCCCTCCGGTGCCAGTACAGGGCGTTTTGAGGCGGTGGAACTGCGGGACGGCGAAACCAGATACTTTGGGCTTGGCGTGCGCAAGGCAGTGAATAATATCAATACGAAGATAAAGGAAGCGGTGGCAGGGAAAAACGGTCTGAACCAGATTGAAATCGACCGTATCCTGATAGAAACGGACGGCACGGAAAATAAAGGAAATCTGGGTGCCAATGCAACGCTGGCTGTATCCATGGCAGTGGCAAGGGCAGCGGCGAAAGCGCTGAATATTCCCCTTTACCAGTATCTGGGGGGCGCTTATACAAGGCTGATGCCTGTCCCCATGATGAATATATTAAACGGTGGGAAACATGCGGCCAATACCGTTGATTTTCAGGAGTTCATGATCATGCCTGTGCAGGCGGAGAGTTTTGCCGACGGCCTGCGCATCTGTGCGGAGATTTATCACACATTAAAGAAAATCCTGGAGGAAAAGGGCCTTGCTACCAGTGTAGGAGATGAGGGAGGGTTTGCTCCGGACCTGCCGGACGCGGAGGCAGTACTTGACTTAATTGTGGCGGCAATAGAAAAAAGTAATTATTTTCCAGGGCAGGATATAAAAATAGCCCTTGACGTGGCTTCCAGTGAATTATACAATGAAAAAACAGGCATGTACCACTTCCCTGGTGAAAGCTCATTAAAGGGAAGTGATGTGGTGCGAGATACCGCTGAAATGATTGCTTATTATGAGGAACTGATTTCTAAATATCCCATTCTTTCCATTGAGGACGGTCTCGCGGAGGACGACTGGGACGGCTGGAAGCAAATGACAGAGCGGATTGGAGATAAGATTCAACTTGTAGGGGACGACTTGTTTGTGACCAACACCAAAAGGCTTGACGCAGGGATAAAACTTCATGTGGCCAATGCAATTTTAGTGAAAGTCAACCAGATAGGCACCGTTTCGGAAGCCATGGAAGCAATTGAAACGGCGCAGAAAAACGGCTATAAGGCAGTTATATCCCACCGGTCCGGGGAGACAGAGGATACCTTTATTGCAGACCTTGCGGTGGCAGTCAATGCGGGCCAGATAAAAACGGGGGCGCCCTGCCGAAGCGATCGTATTGCCAAGTACAACCAGCTTCTTAGAATTGAAGAGGAACTGGGATGCGTTGCGGCGTACAAGGAGCCTTTTAATAAGATTTGATTTGGAAATATTTTTATGTTTATTATGAAGCCAGAGCTTTGGCTTTGTGGCAAAGCTCTGGCTCTGATACAGTTTAGATGGGATAATGCAATTGCAGTACGGGGCCTTGTTCCCAGCGGGCGGGGCGGTCTGCAGTTACCTAAAATACAAGAACAGATGAGAGGAAAAGGAACAAATGAGAAACAAATGGAAAACAGCGGCACAGAAATTCTGCGCGGCGCTTTGTGCGGCAGCAGCAGTCAGCATGGTGCCTGCCGGAAATGTGCAGGCAGTAGGGGCATCCAGCGCCATTTCACATGGGATTGATGTCTCCCAGCATAACGGGGCAGTGAATTGGAGCCAGGTTGCAGGAGCCGGAATGAAGTTTACTTTTATTAAGGCAGGCAGCACCAAAAGCGGCATGGATCCACAGTTTGTAGCTAACATCACAGGGGCACAGGCAGCAGGGCTTAAGACAGGGGTGTACATTTATTCCTATGCAGTTACGCCGGAGCAGGCGGCTGAGGAGGCGCGGCTCATTCTTGAGTGGATCGCCCCTTATACCGTTAATTATCCCGTTGTTTTTGATATTGAGGATAAATGTCATAAAAATCTGACAGAACAGCAGTTGATTGACATCATCAATACTTTCTGCTTTGCAGTAGATGCGGCTGGCTATTATCCCATGGTTTATTCCAATAAGAACATGTTCAACGGGAAGCTGAGCATTACAGGATGGGATAAATGGGTGGCACAGTATAATGATAGTTGTGAATATGACAATAATGTTTGTTTCTGGCAGTATTCCAGCAATGGCAATGTAAACGGCGTAAGTGGAAGGGTGGACGTAAATTACCAGTATAAGGATTACAGTTCCCTGATAGTCCAGGACGGCTTTGTGGGCCACAACGGGAGCGTCCGGTTTTACCAGAACTGGAAAATGCAGAAGGGGTGGATCGACTATAACGGCACCAGATACTATCTTGACGGGGCCGGCAACCTTGTAAGCGGCTGGCTTACGGACGTTTCGGGAAGCACCTATTTTCTGTCGCCCCAGGATGGCAGTATTGCCAGAGGGCAGTGCGTGGTGGACGGCGCAGACTATTACTTTACCGCTGAGGGCGTTAAGACGCTTGGATGGGTCACGATTGAGGACAGAAAATATTTTTATGATCCTGCCAACAATGGAATCATGAAAAGACAGTGGTACAGTGATGAAAGCGGGAATACCTACTTTTTTGATCCCGCCGACGGGCATATGCTCACAGGCATATATGAGATGGAAGGCCAGCTTTACTTCTTCGGGGAAAACGGAGCCTTGGTGAAGAATCAGGCAATAGACATAAATGGAACGCTCTACAATGCCGGGCCGGAAGGCATTCTTGTGCCGACACCACCGGCTGAACCGGCAACCCCTGCAGAACCGGCGGCACCAGAGGAGCCGGCAGCACCTGCAGCGTCTGGGGAGACCGCCTAGTACTCCGTACTCAAATTTCTTGTGTAAATATTCTGGTCTATTTTCCCGATAGCACAGGTCAAAAATACTCAACGTAGCCCGCTACGCCTCCGTTTTTTGACCTGTACCATCGAAAAAATATCCTCAGAAATTTACACAGAAATTTTGAGTACGAAGTACTAGAGCACGTTTGAAAAATGCGTTCCTTGCGATGTATGTCACAATTTGTGGGAGACTAAGAGCATGAATGCTCTGCAAAATGAGGGAGGCGCAGCGGGCTGCGTTGACCGAATTTGACGCAAATATCACGCAAAGAGGGGTTGGCAGGAGCATACTATAGTTATAGTAATTACAATATAATGATATAATTTTTAAAATACTTGAAATCTGCTGACAGATGTGTTACACTTATTTTTGCTTGGCATTAGGAGGTGTAGAAATAAATGGAAGCATTGAGAATTGTACTTCAGATTATTTTCATAATAATGTGTATCGCACTGACTGTGCTGGTACTGATGCAAGAAGGCAAATCAGCAGGTTTGGGAGCCATTAGCGGCGCCGCTGAAACATACTGGGGAAAGAATAAAGGGCGTTCCATGGAAGGAAAGCTTGTAAAGGTTACCAAGTATCTGGCAGTCGGGTTTATGGTGATAACTGTTATTTTAAATCTTAATGTATTTTAGGACTTAAGGCATTCTTGTAAAAAGGATGCCTTTTTTATTACAATAAGCTGGTCCGCGAAGCGTGACAGCGTTTGTTACAATAAGCTGGCCCGCGAAGCGTGCAGCCCGTTGTTGGGTAAGATGATTTTGGAGAGATATGAAGACAGAAAGCAGACAGGAAATAAAGGATAAAAGAAAAAATATAATTTGCCAGCTGGTGGAAGATGACTGTTATGTCCCCATGAAGGAAAAGGAACTTGCCATTTTCATGCAGGTAAAACCTGAAGAAAGGGAGGAGCTAAAGGAAGTCTTAAGTGAGCTGGTGCGGGAGAGAAAGCTTGTTCTTACAAAACGGGGGAAATACATCAAAGGGGAGGAAGGCCAGGCAGGTATTACGGGAACATTTATAAGTAATGCAAGAGGATTCGGCTTTGTGGAAGTGGAAGGACGGGAACAGGATCTTTTTATCCCGGAAGATGGGATAAACGGCGCTTTCCATAAGGACACGGTCCTGGTGGAACTTTTGCCGGAACAGCACGGAAAAAGGCAGGAAGCAAAGGTGAGTGCCATTTTGTCCCACGGTATTAGTCAGATAGTGGGAATCTATGATAATGCCGGAAATTTTGGTTTTGTAATTCCTGACAATGATAAAATCCCCACAGACATTTTTGTTCCAAAAGAACGTTCTAAAGGAGCAGTCACCGGACATAAAGTGATAGTGGAACTTACTAGTTATGGGAACCACAGGCAGAAGCCGGAAGGGAAAGTCATTGAGATCCTGGGACATGCAAATGATCCCGGCGTGGATATCCTTTCCATCGTGAAAGGCTTTGACCTGCCCATGGATTTTCCGGAGCGCGTACAGAATCAGGCGGAGCGGGTGGCAGCAGAGGTCAGTGAGAAGGACCGGGAAGGACGCAAAGATCTGCGGCATGTGCAGATGGTTACGATTGACGGCGAGGATGCCAAAGACCTGGACGATGCAGTCAGCCTTTCCAAAGGGGAGGACAAATATTTTCTGGGCGTGCATATTGCAGATGTGACGAATTATGTTCAGGAAAATTCCGCCCTTGACCGGGAGGCCCTAAAGCGCGGAACCAGTGTCTATTTGGTAGACCGGGTAATACCCATGCTGCCACATGTCCTTTCCAATGGCATTTGTTCCCTGAATAGGAAAGAGGACAGGCTGGCGTTAAGCTGCCTGATGACCCTGGATCGGAAGGGAAATGTGATTGACTATGAAATTGCGGAGACGGTCATCAATGTGGACCAAAGAATGTCCTACACGGATGTAAATAATATACTGGAGGGGGATGAGGAAACTGCCGGACGGTTTGAAGAACTGGCATCCATGTTTTTTCTGATGAAGGAGCTGGCCGATATTTTGAGGCAGAAAAGGAGAAAGCGTGGTTCCATAGACTTTGATTTCCCGGAAAGTAAGATTATACTTGACAGGGAAGGCGTCCCGATCTCCATAAAACCCTACGAAAGGAATGCGGCTACCAGAATCATTGAAGATTTCATGCTTCTTGCCAACGAAACTGTGGCCCAGCATTTTTACTGGATGGAGATTCCTTTTGTCTACAGGACCCATGACTACCCGGACCCGGAGAAAATATTGAAGCTGGGAACCTTTATCAATAATTTCGGCTACTATATAAAAATAAAGAGCGGGGATAATGAGATCCACCCTAAGGAGATCCAAAAGCTTTTAGGCAGGATAGAAGGAACCGGGGAGGAGGCATTGATCAGCAGGCTTACCCTGCGCAGCATGAAAAGGGCCCAGTATACACCAGACTGTACCGGGCATTTCGGACTTGCATGCCAGTATTACTGCCATTTTACTTCTCCCATACGAAGATACCCTGATTTGCAGATACACCGCATAATCAAGGAAATGCTAAGAGGAAAGCTTTCTGAAAACCGGATTGCCCATTACAAAGAGATTCTGCCCCAGGTGGCAAAACATTCTTCGGAAATGGAAAGACGGGCAGACGAGGCCGAGCGGGAAACAGACAAATTGAAAAAAGTCCAGTACATGGAGCCGAAGATTGGCGAAACCTTTGAAGGGGTCATCTCGGGGATTACTTCATGGGGGATTTACGTGGAACTGCCTGACACGGTGGAAGGCATGATTCACGTATCCAGGCTTGTCGGTGATTATTACTGTTACAATGAAGATACTTATGAAATGGTGGGCAGGGATACCGGAAAATGTTATAAGCTGGGCCAAAAGATTAGAATCAGGGTGGAAGGCGTGGACTATTTCCAGAAAAGCATTGACTTTTGTGAAGAATGAATTTTCAAATAACCACGGGAAAGGAATGACGGTTTATATGGCGAAGGAAGAAATGAAGCTTGTCGCTAACAATAAGAAAGCGTATCATGATTATTTTATAGAAGAAAAATACGAAGCCGGACTGGTTCTGCACGGAACGGAGGTAAAGTCTTTGCGGATGGGAAAATGCAGTGTCAAGGAAGCTTTTATCAGAATTGAGAATGGGGAAGTTTTTATCTATGGGATGCATATCAGCCCCTATGAAAAGGGAAATATATTTAATAAAGATCCACTCCGGGTGAAAAAGCTTCTTTTACACAAACAGCAGATACGAAAACTAATAGGAAACAGTTCCGAAAAAGGATATACCATCGTTCCGCTACAGGTGTATTTTAGAGATGGAAAGGCCAAGATCGAGATTGGCCTTGCAAAAGGCAAAAAGCTGTATGACAAGCGGCAGGATATTGCAAAGAAAGACCAGCGCAGAGAGGCCGAGAAAGAATTAAAGATCCGGCTTCGCGGATAGAGGGGTTGCAATTTAGCCGTCTGTCAGGTATAATAAAATTAAATAAGGGATAGTAAAGGTTTCGACAGGGGTCTTGCAGCTGGAGAAGCTATCCGCAGGCGATGCGTCAAATCGCAAAAATAAATATAAACGCTGAAGATAATTTAGCATTCGCTGCCTAAGGGCAGCTGTCCGGCCGGATGCACCTACACATCAGGAACCGGGCATCGACTATGTAGGAAACGACACGGGCTAAGCTTTGCACCTGTGGGCGTATGATGAAGCTACTGAATAAACCGGGATGTCAGTTTCCTGGTTTAGGAGGGAATGAGGGTTTCCCGAAATAACTGACTATGATAGTAGAAGGACAGGGAATGGGTCTTTGGACGCGGGTTCGACTCCCGCCTATTCCACTTAGGTAAAATGATGAAAAGTACCGTATTTACGGGGGGCTCAAAACTGAAAATTTACTAAAAATACCATTTAAAACCGTTTCAGACCGTTATAAACCATAATAAATGTGGTCAAAATTATTGCAAAGGCAATTGGAATATGGATATGATAGTATATTATTGATAAGCAGTCGGTGTTTTTTATGAGTTCAATTCTCATTATCAAAATCTAATTGCAATAAGTAAATAAAAGATGTTAATGGAAATAGGGAGACATGGTTCTATTTGGTTGTTTCCTTATTTTTGCTTTTTAATGAATAAATTTCCATCCTTGTCCGTATACTCTAATATCTTATAATCTGGAGGTAGAATATGTGGCAAGAGGACAAAGGAAATCAATAGAAGATAAGATTGCAGAAAAAGAAGAAATAATAAGAGCTTTAAATATAAGAATCGAAAAAGAAAATAAAGAGATAAAAGCATTATTAAGTAAACAAAAGCAGTAAAATCTGTATAACTTTATAGAAGCGTCTCATTTGGGCTTGAACGAAGCCATAGAGGTATTGCAACAGTACTTGTCAAACAAGTATGAAGCAACAGCGTAAAAAATAGGGATAGAAGAGTAATAAACTCAACTATCCCTATGATTATATTTTTGATTATTATATGATTACTTTATACTAAATAGCAATTTATCAGGCAAGGCTGATAAAACAGTAACGGTTGACATAAATAATTCATCCGGTGTTTATCACGGAGAAACCTTCCCATTTGGAGTAAAAATGCTTACAGGGTTTAAAAAATCAGCAAATTATAATCTTTCCCGGGCCTATGGAAATGCATTTTACACTGACTTTTCAATAGCCCTGCCAACATTTTTTAACAACATTTCCTGTGCGATTGTCCAGTTATATTCCAGCGCGGGGGCATATGTTACTGTAACAGGATGGTCAGACCGGGAAATCACCGGTTATATTATCAGTCCAGAAAATACGGCTATTAATGCTGCATTACAGTTCATCATTTATGGTACCTGATGTCACAGGCTGCTATTGTGAAATATACGGCACATTAAACCAGATTTCCTGTTCAGCTGTGATATTTTCCTGAAAAACAATATCAGCCTTAGTTCCATCTGTCATAAGCCTGTACATTTTATTGTTGTTGGTTGCTCCCGTGGTATTAATGATACCTGTGGGGACAAATTCGGCAGGAAAAGTAAAATCTGACGCTTTTCCCATGCTACAGCACCAGCCGGAATGACAAGAACACCGACAAGGATACATATGTTTCCAAACTTACGAATAATAAGCTGATTCCACGCCTGTGTTGAGCCATATTTAAGTGTTAAAGCTACCCATATAAAAGATAAATTGCTAATTATTTACGTAATCCGTACTTGGTGTCCATGAGCTTTTGCTCCGCATGGACACTCCAGTATCGCCTTTTACTCTTCCTAAATCTATTGTATGCATTATGAGACCTCCTTCTTAAATCAAATAAAGGAAGATTTTAAATGGTAAATCTTCCTAGTACATCGAATAATAATTAACTGGCTATATCTCCATTTTATTTTATGCCAGATGATTCAGCTTCTTCCAGACTTATTTCATCAAGCTTGTATGTCCAATGATAAACTACCGGCTCCTTGTTGACTTCGT
>QXWO01000058.1 GCA_009911035.1 Lachnospiraceae bacterium | reverse complement strand
CCTGCCAATTTACTTTTTCTCAAAATTTTCTTTTCCATGCGGTAGCATACGTTCTCTCAAATCGGCTTTTATTATAGTAGAGCTTTCAGTTCTCGAAGAGCAAGTTTCGCCTGCGTAACTCAAAACCCACTTCGTGGATTTTGAGCCACTCCGGCTTACTTGATGGGGCTTCCGCGCCCCATACCCTCGGTTGGCATATCCTCCGGATATGCAGAACTGGCTCCCGTTACACTCTCGCAGCGTGATAAAGCACGATGGCAGAGCCATCCAGCTTTATCACGGGAAAGGATATGATATGGCAAGACCGAAAAAAGAAAAAGAACTGAAACGCAGCCACTGTGCCATGCTCCGCTTCAATGACACCGAATACGAAATTATTATGGAAAATGCTAACGGAGCAGGACTTCCCCTTGCAGAATTTCTACGCAGACAGGTAATGAAAGGAAAGGTAATTGCAAAATATGAAATTGTGGCAGACGTGCCGGAACTAAAAAAACTGGTTGCAGAGTTTGGCAAGATTGGAAGCAACCTGAACCAGATTGCCCGCCACTTTAATCAGGGCGGAATCCATTCACAGGAAATGCGTCAGGCAATAGGCAGGTGTCTTGCAGAAATTCACGAAATGCAACAGGAAGTAATAAAGATGGCAGGTGATTTTCATGGCGATACTGAAACACATAGCAAGTAAGAATGCGGACTATGGTGAGGCACAAAGATATCTCATTTTCCAACATGATGAATACACTGGAAAACCGGTTCTTGATGAAAATGGAAAAATGCAGCTCCGGGAAGAATATTATCTTGACGGTGTAGAGTGCGATCCGTTCAGTTTTGATATGGAATGCAGGGAACTGAATGCCCGATTCCATAAAAATCAAAAATATGACGAAATCAAATCCCACCACTACATCATCAGCTTCGACCCGAAAGACAGGGACGAGTGCGGGCTGACCGGGGAACAGGCACAGCAGCTTGGGCTTGAATACTGCAAAAAGAACTTTCCCGGACATCAGACCCTTGTCTGCACACACACGGACGGGCATAACGGGAGCGGCAACATCCATGTACATATTGTCATCAACAGCCTCCGCAAAAATGATGTGGAGCGTCAGAATTTTATGGAGCGTGACTGCGATTCCCGCGCCGGAAACAAGCACCATTTAACTAACGATTACCTTGTTTATTTGAAGCAGTCGCTTATGGATTTGTGCCTGCGGGAAAATCTGCATCAGGTAGACTTACTCACGAAAGCAGAACGGAAAATAACAGAAAAAGAATACCATGCCAGACGCAGCGGCCAGAAAAAATTGGAAGAACGTAACCGGCAGATGATCTCAGAAGGTATTACACCACGCACTACCGTATTCCAGACACAGAAGGAATACCTGCGCACTTCTATTGACGAAGCTGCCGCCTCCGCGCATGATCTCAAAGAATTTGAACAGATACTTTCAGAAAAATACCATATAAAATTCAAAATCAGCCGCAGCAGGTTCAGCTATCTCCACCCTGACCGTGAAAAGCCGGTCACCGGAAGAAGCCTTGGGACACACTATGAAAAAGATTACCTTATGGGAGTGATTGAAAATAATTCCCATCTTGAAAATACAGGGAAAGACCGGACTGTGCAAAAAGAAATTTTGCCAAAAGAAAAAATCCATACCCCGGAGCACCCTGCACATCAGCAGGAGATACAAACCAAGACAGATACACCTACAGCCTCATTTGAGAAATCCGGGCTTCGTCTGGTAACAGACTTACAGCGCTGTATTAAAGCCCAGCAGAGCAAAGCCTACGCTGGAAAAGTAAAACTCTCCAACCTGCAGGCCATGGCAAAAACACTTTCCTATGTACAGGAACATGGATATAACACTGTAGAAGATGCAGAGGGCAGACTTGCCGAAATAAAAAAACTTGCTTCCTCTTCCAGAAAAGAACTGAAAGATATTGAAGGCAGGCTCCGGCAGGTCAATGAGCAGATCCACTATACCGGACAGTACCTTGCCAATAAATCTGTTTATTCACAGTTCCTTAAGTCAAAGAACAAAAGGCAGTTCCGTCAGGAACATTCTTCAGAGCTTGCCCTTTATGAAGCCGCTGTAAAATTCCTGAAGGAAAAAGCCGGTGGCGGAAAGCTCCCTACCTTACAGACGCTGAAAGCAGAAAAGGAAAAACTGCTGATGCAGAAAAAAGAATCACAGGAGAAATACTATTACTACCGGGATTATCAGAAAGAATTGGATACCGTCTGTACTAATATCCGCTCTGCCCTGGGGCAATCACAAAACAGACCAGCACGAAAACAGGAACGAGACAGCATATCCTGATTTCCATCTCGAATCTTGCTAAGGACTGACTGGTATGATAGGATAAATAAACAAATCAAAAATTCATGAGGAAGTTATATGGTAAATACAATAGAAAATTATTTTCAATGGAAAACTAATCCAAAAGAGCCATCAATCGAAAAAAAATATGAAAATCATATGATTATTTCTCAGTGGAAAAAAACAGATGTGCTATATTCGTTTATAGGTATTTATCAAATAGGAATCTATGTTTTTTATCCAGATAAATGTAAAAGGACAAATTACACTATAAAAAACGAAGTAGGTGAATATTTTTCTTTAGAATATTTAACAGCGGAATTTAAAAAATACGAGAAATTAAATAAGACCATTATAGACTCAAATTTTATACAATACATAGATTCTTTGGGTAATGTCATACCTATATGGCCCGGTGGAAATACTGATAAAGGTAAAAGGTCATATTGCTTTGATATTCCCGATATTTATTTTAAAAAATATGAAAAATGGTTTTCAGCGATGAGACAGCTATATCCCCACTCATGTTTAGATGGAATTATTGATAATGAATTTTCAACGGATAACACTAAAATATTTTTAGACAATATGAATGAAGACACTTATCCTAAGTTTCTTAAGCATGTTGTTGAAGTAATAACAAAACGCAAAAAATATTTGGACGGTTTTTAGAAAGGAAATACTGCCATGGCAAACGAAAAAATATACAGCATGCCCTTTGCGAAGCTATACCCGATGCTGATTGCAAAAGCAGAGAAAAAAGGGCGCACCAGAAAAGAAGTTGATGAAATCACCTGCTGGCTGACCGGATACAGCATAGAAAATCTGAATGGACTTATGGGAAGTGATATTACTTACGGAGACTTCTTTTTACAGGCACCGGAATTAAATCCAAACCGCAGGCTGATAAAAGGCGTGGTGTGCGGTGTCCGCGTGGAGGACATTGAAGAACCTTTAATGCAGGAGATCCGCTATCTGGATAAACTGGTGGATGAACTTGCGAAAGGCAAGGCACTCCCAAAAATCATGCGGACATAAATGAAAAAGGGCATCCGGCGGGAGTGCCAGACACTCCCTCTTCCACTTCCGTTCACGCTCCATGCCATTTTCGCCGCTTGCCAATATCCCTTTTCCCACTGCCCTGTACAATCTACGCCTGTTTCTTATGCGGCTTTTTGATATCCTTTAAAGCAATTCCCTGTAAAATACACATCTGATTATGAACAATTCATGCTTATATTCAGTTCCCCGTCAGCCCCTGCATTCAGTCTCTTTACAGCGTTATAGATTGCCATAACGTCCTCTTTGGGAAATGTTGGAAAAACAGAAATTACACCTTCAAGGTCCAGCCCACACCGGCACATCGATTCTATTGCACGTTTATCCTGCTCCTTCATCACTACCCCCATTATCCTTCTACACCTACCCATTCGCTTCGCACATATGTTCTATTATAAATATTTTTTTCCAGTTTGCAACTGTTTTTTCATAAATGCCATAAATACATCTGCCTCACCTTTTCTGAGGTTTGAATACTTGTTCCACCTTGAAATTTCCCAGAATTTCTTTCCCACATTTATTGACACTAAAGCGGTCCACCGTTACAATGAACAGCAAACGGAAAGTACACATGTAACTGTCAATGATAAGAAGTGTCTGGCGGCTCGGAACCGTCTGACCGGTTGCCATAAGGAGACCATGCCATGAACTATTTCACCTGTGATGCATGCCATTACATATTCCATGCGGATGATATGCCCTCTTCCTGCCCGTCCTGCAGTGCATCCTCGATTATTGCGCAAAACAATAACAGCAAAAAATTCATAATTCCTGCTGTCCGGTTTTCCACCGAAACAGAAATGGAGCAGAGCAGACTGGCTGAAACAGGGGAATCAGCAACAGAATCATTCCTTGAACGTGTGAAAAATCTCACCGGTTATACCCTTACCAATGATGAATATCACACAGCCCTGATGCTCCTCTTCTATTTCAAGTCCGCTCCGAAAGAAATTACTTCCATGCATTTGAATGATCTTCTTTGCGGGAGGAACTCCTTTATCGAAAACAAAATGGCGGAGACAGCCGCAGGGAATTTATATCTCCAGGCTCAGAAACATTTTACATCGGAGCTTGGCAGGGAACGGCGGGAGACCGGCTGCAACGATGCCGTGGAAGTCGCAGTCTATACGGAAAAAGGTTCTGCCGCAAGCCTGCTACTCCTGTTCCGTCAGAACGAAACTGACCAGATTCTCGGAAAAACCCCTAACCTTACAAACATCCGCAGCGTGAAGTTTGACCAGGTTGTCAAAGGACCCAGTGGGGACTATATCCGTTTCCTGATAGACTGGCACAACTCAGTCAGGCAATAAATCAGTTTTTTATCCTTAATTCCCGACTATTCTTCAGTCTACATGACAAACTGCCCATGTTATCAGCAATTTCACGCATAGCGTGTAGACTAAATATTTTACATCTACATTCAGAATGCTAATCGAGAATTCTTTAAAAACTGGATTCTTAAATTGTAGACTAAATTATAATCGGGTAGGAGGTAGATAATCATTTTATCTACCGACCTCCCACACCACCGTACGTACGGTTCCGTATACGGCGGTTCCTTAGTTTTCACATACTTTCAGATATAACTCTGTGAATGTTGGGTATCCAAGTTCACGTAGTTTCTTGTTGTTAAATGCAGTCTGCAATACGAAATATCCACCACAATACCAGTTTCCGTTCCGCATGTTGGCACATATCCATGCCTTTTCTTCTTCCACACCTAACTTCTTTAATTCCCTGAATTTCGTCTTAACTTTCTTCCATTGTTTCCAGTAGATGGTTCTTATCTTATGTCTTAGCCATTCATCGGTTTCCCTTAACAGTCCCTTCATATCTGCAAGTGAGAAATAATTTACCCATCCTCTGACAAACTGTGTCAGTTTCATGGCTCTGTACTCATTTCCCCATCCGTTACTTCTTTTTGTCAGTTCTCTGATTTTGTCTTTCATTTTTGTCACTGACTTTGGATGTACCCGAAATCTGCATTCCCCTTTATAACGATAAAATGCGTATCCAAGGTATTTTACCTTGCTGATATGTGCCACGCTTGTTTTCTTTCGGTTCACTTTCAGAAAAAGTTTCCCCTCAATAAACGGAATGATATTTCTCAGGGTTCTCTCTGCACTCCTTCTGCTTTTGCAGAATATCATGCAGTCATCCGCATACCGCACAAATCTATGCCCTCTGCGTGTCAGTTCCCTGTCCAGTTCATTCAGCATGACATTACTAAGTAATGGACTTAGCGGCCCGCCTTGTGGCATTCCTGTTTCTGTCTTTTCAAATATCCCTCCACTAATAACTCCTGCATTGAGATATTTGTGTATCAGCGATATTACCCGCCCGTCTTTAATGGTTCTTGATAATACTTCTATCAGTTTGCTCTGGCATACCGTATCAAAGAATTTCTCTAAATCCATATCCACGACATACACATATCCATCATTGACATTCTGCTGACATTGTTTCAGTGCGTCATGCGCACCTCTCTTTGGTCGAAAGCCAAAACTGTTTTTCGAAAACTGTTCCTCATAAATCGGGGACAATACCTGTGTAATTGCCTGTTGAAATACCCTGTCAACTACTGTCGGCACGGCAACAGCAAAAAGCACTTGACCACAGCAGGGATTTGGGAACGGCAACGATCCTCCACCCCTACCATCCTCTCTATGGGCAGAGCTTCCCCATCCTGAAGATCAGGAAAGTGGACGGGCAGCGCCGCTACTCGCTCCGTTCTGAGGATGATATCTTCTCCGTCCCGGAGTCCTGGATTACCGATAACAGGCAAAATACTTTCTCCGAAAGCTATTTTGATGCTGATACAGTAAAATCCCTTCTGGAACTTGCCAGGCTGCTGTAAAAATGCGTAAATTTCCATTGCCACAGGGTAGACTTTTCCTTCTCCCTGTGGTATAATCTTATTATGAATACTACTAATAAGAACAGCAGACCTTATAAATCAGCAACCACTGACACTCTCAAAGCCCGCCGTCAGGAACTCCTTGACATGATGCCGGATCCGGCACACGTCATAAGGGCCTCCCTGATCACCAGGTCCATCAAATGCGGCAAGCCTAACTGCAGATGTGCCAATGGCGAAGGCCACCAGAGCCTGTACCTTTCTTCTTATTACAATGGGAAGACCCAGCTGGATTCTGTCCCGAAAGCTTATAAGGACAAAGTCTCCCAGTGTATCAAAGATTATGAGGACACCACAGAGCTGCTTGCAGAACTCAGCTGCATTAACCTGGAACTGTTCCGGCGCAGAGAGATCGACCTTTAGCCTGAAAGGAGGAGCCTCTAATGGAAGCAACTCTCATGCATCTGACCGGTAACGACCCCCGTCTTGCGGAAGAACTCATAGCAGCACTTTCAACCCTGTTCATCTCCTTCTTTTCAGCTGGAAAGGAGGACGAAAATGAAGCAGAACCTGCAGATCCCGTCCAAAGTACGGGCCCAGCACCTGAACCGGGAAGCCCTGGTCTATGTCCGCCAGTCGACGATGGCCCAGGTACGGTTCAACCAGGAGAGCACCCAAAGGCAGTACGCCCTCAGGGAAAGGGCGTTATCGCTTGGCTGGCCGGAAGAACACATCCGCGTGATCGACGGGGATCTGGGCATCTCCGGTTCCGGACGTTCCAAACGCCCGGGCTTTGCCCAGCTCGTGACAAGCGTATCACTGGGCGAAGTCGGCGCAGTGCTCGGACTGGAGATATCACGCCTTGCCAGGTCTTCAGCCGACCTCATGAAGCTCCTTGAGCTCTGCGGGCTGTTCGGCACCCTCGTGATCGACGAAGACGGCATCTACGACATGTCAGACTTTAACGACCGGCTCCTGATCGGCCTGAAAGGCACCATGGGCGAAGCGGAACTCCACTTCCTCCACGCCCGTATGATTGGCGGGAAGGAAAACGCCGCTTCCAGGGGAGAACTACGCTTCCCGCTGCCTGTTGGCTATATCTATGATGCCAGCGGCAGGACCATCATGGATCCTGATGAAGGGGTACAGCATGCCCTTTCCACCCTGTTCCGGGCATTCCGCACATCCGGAAGCGCCTACGGTGTTGTCCGGTATTTCGCCGAAAACAATCTTTCTTTCCCCAAGCGGGCTTATGGAGGCGCATGGGATGGGAAGGTCACATGGGGGACGCTGACCCACAGCCGTGTCCTTGACGTCATCCACAATCCTGCTTATGCCGGAGCGTATGTGTATGGACGCTATCGTGATAATAAGACCATTGATGCCGACGGGCACTTCGAACACCACCCCGTCCGCCTCCCAGACAAAGAAGACTGGAAAGTATTCCTCCCCGACCATCACCAGGCTTTTATCTCCTGGGAAGAATTCGAGGAGAACCAGAAACGCCTTGCCTCCAACCAGACGAATATGGAGCGCTGCGGCCCGGCACGTGAGGGGGCCGCCCTCCTTACAGGAGTCCTTCTCTGCGGGAGATGTGGCCGCCGTATGACAGTCCGTTACACGGGGACCGGCGGCATACGCCCTTTATACGAATGCATCGGCCGCTGGGAGCATGGCAATAAGGCAACCTGTTCCTCTGTCCCTGCCGAAGCCCTTGACCAGGCAGTCTCCGAAAGGATCCTCGCCATCATGAAGCCCTCAGAACTGGAGCTCTCCCTGAAAGTCATGCACAGCATAAATGATGCGGACAGGATGTCGGATAAACAATGGCTCCTCTCCATCGAACGTGCACAGTATGAAGCTGACCGCACAGAGCGGCAGTTCATGCTCGCAGACCCGGAAAACAGACTGGTTGTCCGCTCCCTGGAGTCCAACTGGAACCAGAAGCTCAAAGAACTGGAAAGAGCAAAACAGGACTATGCCACATACAGTTCCAGAAAAGCCTGGGTCCCTTCCGAAAAAGAAGAACAGGACATCCTGAACCTCGCGCAGAAGATCCCAGAGATCTGGAATGCACCGACTTCTACGCCAAAAGAAAAGAAACGTGTCATCCGTATCCTGGTGGACGATATCACTGTCCTGGCAGAAAAGCGATGCCCTGATTTTTCAATAGGCATCCGGTTCCGCAGCGGGAAATGCGAACAGCTTTCCTTAAAAAAGAACCTTCCCTATGGCGACCGCAGGCGGCACACTGACAGTACCGTTTCCAGAATCCGTGAACTGGCAGCGACCCTGGATGATTCCGGGATTGCAGCACGGCTGAACCAAGACGGGCTGGTTACCCCTGAGGGAAAGGCCTTCACATATGCCGGGGTTCGGTGGATCCGTTATAAATATGATATTTCCGGCCCCTACGAAAGAAACCGGCAGGGCATATCTGTCGCTGAGGCCGCAGGGCTGCTCGGCATATCCGCCGACAGGGTCTACTACGGCATATCTGCCGGTAAGATTCCCGCAAGGAAGCAGCATCGGGGCTGGCCATGGGAAGTCCTGATTGATGATTCCAATCTGGAATCGATAAAAGCACTTTACACATGATACTTTTAATAAAGCGACTGCCTTCATGATACCCGGAGGCAGCATTCCAAAACAACGTTGGGAGGTGTGCAGTATGAAGAAACCATGGGTACTCCCAGTTTCCGAAATTCTCCTTTTGTTTCTTTGGGTATTTCTGCCCTGCGGACTGGATTGGGTTTGTATTTCCCATCCTTTAACTGCTGGATTAGTTTCACCTGGTTATCTCTGAGGAACGGCAGAAGTTCATCCACGCTCATCCCATCAACACCGCCTGCTCCTTTGTTTGATTTTACTTTCTTGTATGCATTATTTAGATTAGTTGGCTGTAAAATCTTCTCCAGCAGTCCGTCCGTCTGAAAGTCTGTGATGATGCGGTTGTTTTCAGCAATCCTCTGACAGGCGGACACTTCTGCATACTCTTTCGATTCCGTCGATACCATTTGCAGATAGTCCTCAATATGAAGTTGTCTGTCCTTAAATCTGTCATTAGTCACATTCATTTACCCACATCTCCTAAAGTTCAGTCCTTCCCATTATGTTTGCAACCACAATGGTGTCGGGTAAGGAATTGACTTTACAGCCAGCCCCTCCCCAAAGAACGGAACGTGCAGCTTTCACCGCATTCCGCTCACGCATCTATAACGCATAATAACCTATCTGCGCAGCTCTATTGGAGCATATCGCTTTTTTCCTGTTCAAGCGATGCTTCTTTGCCCGTTGTTCAAAATATCCAGGGTCAAGGAATGGATTCTTATCCAATGCCATCTGCCCCTTTCGGACAATCGGCATGTCCATCATCAGAAATAAGATGTTTTTATCTGACATAAATGTCCATTTCCTGCCCTTATGGGTTTTCCAGTATCTTCTGACAATCCAGCTTTTGCTTTTGTTTGGGTGTCTCCGTTTAGACCACCTCCACAGCATTTCCCATATACGGTGGTCTATCGTGCTGAAGCTTCTTTTGGCGCATGTGGAATGATGGTAATTCGCCCATCCGACTATGACTTCATTCAGTCTGCGAATCAATGTTTCCTGCGTCGCCGCCCGGTTATCCTTAATCACTCCGCTGATTTTCTTCGTGATTCTGCTCATGGATTTGTGGGACGGCTTGATAATCAGCTTTCCTTTGAATTTGCGGAAGTTCCATCCCAGAAAATCAAACCCATCATTGATGTGGGTAATAACTGTTTTCTCCGTCGATAGAATCAGCCCTCTTTGTTCCAGAAATTTTTCTATCATTATTTTGATTTCTTCCAGCGTTCCTTTATCGGATGCCGTGACAATAAAATCATCTGCAAACCTTACCATGTGGACTTTATGGTTGTTGTATTTGACGCTGAATGTCTTCTTAACCCTGCTGCGCCAGTAAACATCAAGTATCATAGGTTCCATCCCATCCAATACCATGTTTGCATAGGTTGGCGATATGACCCCTCCCTGCGGGGAACCTTCTGTGGTTGGGAACAGCCGGCCTTTTTCGATATATCCGCATTTCATAAATTCCTTTAGTATGCGCCTGTCTGCCGGGATATTTTCAAGCATCCATTGATGACTGATTTTATCAAAACAGCTTTTTATGTCACCTTCTAATATCCATTGCGGAGAATCCTTCCTGCTGAGTACGCTGAACGCGTATTCCCTCGCATCCTCTGGGCTTCTGTACCTCCGGAACCCGAATGATATCCTGTCCGCCGTTGTTTCTGCCACCGGTTCTAATGCCAGAAGCTGTAGTGCCTGCATTGCCCTGTCGAACATAGTCGGGATTCCTAACGGCCTTTTCTCTTTCTTCCCATACTTCTCAATGTATATCCGTCTCAATGGTCTGGCATGGTATGTTCTACAATCCAGCCTCCTGACCGCCTCCATTTTGGCTTTATCAGTCTCCCACAATTCTCCATCTATTCCCGGCGTCTTTTTCCCTTTGTTGCTGACTACCCTCTTTACAGCTAATGCTTTTGCATAGAACGAATTTGTCATTAAATACTGGAGCCTTTTGACAAGCCTCCATTTCTGTTCCAATGTCGCTTTTACAATCCGAACCTGTAGCCTGTTAACCTGTTCCTCTGCTTTCTCCCAATCTATCTGGTTCCATTGAAGCTTCATGTCTGTATTGTCCTCACTGCTGTGTCATTGAACGTGATACATTCACAGTTTCCAGTCTCTTCATGTATTCGATACGCGTTGGAAGTCTGCTCCCTTTCGGGCAGGGCAAATCCTGAACCCTTATCCTCTGCATTGCACAAAGGCCTTCGCTTTTTCCAACATCCTCTGCCTTCTGCGCATTGTACCTTTCTTGCAATCGGCCTACCCATCAGGGAGCGCATAAGGTTTACCTTGTTCCGCCACTTAAATAATCACGACATGTTTAGGTTCTGTCTATAGGCCGGGAGTTCTCTGTCCGTTTGGCACAGTACCATAGTAATTACTGTGTCCCCGACTCCGCACCGTTTTGGTCAAGGTGTATCATCCACTTTCACCTTTCATCAGACTGACGACCCTTGCAACAGTTCACATTTGTTAACCATGCATGCCTTTTCCTGGCAATAGGGCAGATGTGGCTTCTACCTTTCTCACGTTGTCCCGCTGCTCCGCACCTTTCATCGCTTACTTGGCACTATGCGGTAGGAATACTACAAACGGAAGTAGTAGTGAATTTATCACAATTTAAATGGCGACTTGCAAGTCGCACACTATGACCTCTGCTGACTTCTCGCCATTCGTTGTTACTACGGATTTCCTTTGCTTTTGTTGATGTAATTTCATCCGCTGACGAGACCTCCCCAGGTAAGAACGCAATCTTTCACTCCATCCATCCGCCACATTTACCACAGTTAGTTCCGGGTAGTTATTGGACTTCGACTTGTCAAGCAGCCTTATCCCTAACTGTAGCCTGATGTGATTTCTGTTCGTCAGACCAGAGCTTTGCCTCCAGCTTTCTTCAGATTCCACCTCACGATGGACACCCTTGCTCCTGGCTATACACTTCCCACTACCAGGGCGTGTTACGGACTTTCACCGATTAGATTGCGCCCATACTGGGCGCACTTCCAAAAAAAGAAGTGCCCGGCACAATGCCAGACACTCCTTTTTCTATTTCCGTTCACGCCCCGCATCATTTTCTACCGCCGCCTGCCGCTCCTTTTTCCCACCTCGCTTTGCAATCTCCGCCTGCTTTTTGTGGAGCTTTGCCAGTACTGAAGGCCTGCCCTGCGGCTTCTTTTTCGGTGGCATACTGTTTACCGCAGACGGGGACTTATACCCATTGTTTTTGCGCCCGTCAATCAGATTATAATTCTGCTCTCCGCTGATCTCTGCGCTTCTTAAGTATTCCCCATTTTCCATATATTTCTGCCAGTTGTCAGGCGTAGGCGTATCTGTTCCAGATTCTATTTGGTGCAGCTTTGTTTCCTTTTGACAGGTGTGCGTTCTTTCCGGTTCTGCCGGAACAGGCTTTCGCCGGGTTTCTTCCTTGCTGCACCCTTCCGCTTCCGGCTGTGATGAGCGGATGTACTCTTCCAGCTTCCCCCTCACTTCCCCGTCAAAACCGTTCCTGACATGATCCACCGCCAGCCGCCCTGTTCCGTCCACCACTACCCATGCGGCTTCCTTCCCGTAAGTTTCATGCTCCATCAGAAAAAACTCCCGTCCTTCCAGCCTGATACTGTCAAAGGCAAGCCAGCTCCCGGCTTTCCCTTCTATATGGAAATTTATTGTATCAATGGAAACTGCTGTTCCAGATGAACCGCTTTCTTTATCAACAAAATTTTCTATCACGGTAAACCCGGTCTTTTCCACATAGTAAGAGATGACTGTGCCTTCCCTGTAAAATACCAGCACATCGCTGACGCTGACGGAATGCCCTACAAAGGAACGGGGCGGCTGTCTGTCAAGCCGCTCCTTTACTCCCTCCGGGGTATCCTGCGGACACAGGGCTCCCGTATAGACCCGTTCATAATCTTCCTTCCTGACCCGTATTCCTTTTTCCAGCAGCGTTTGATAGGCACGAAAACGAATATGCCTTGTCTCCGGCGTCTGCCGCATCTGGTAAACTTCAAACTGGTTTTCCATAGTCATAATTCCTGCCCCCTTTTCTTATATTCTTTTAAATTTTCCGCCCTGTTTTCCCGCTTTTCTATGGCCGACTGCCGCTCTTTCAGTGCCGCCAGCACCGACTTCCTTTCCCTGTTTTCTGATGTCTGCCCCGTTTCCATTCTGTCGGGATCCTCTGGTGCAGACCTGGCGGATTTTAACTGTACCTCTTTACCGTCCAGATACTTTTCCGCATTTTCAAGATATTCTTCCAGTGTTCCTGTTTTTTCCAGAGATATGGGGTTCATGTCAATGAGAAGCCCTGCCATGCCAAAATCCTCTCCATGCAGAAGGTTAAAAAAGTCATCCTCACGGATATCCCCTGCATAGGAGATCACAACGTCAATGTCGGAGCCTTCCCGGTACAGCCCATCCCTGGTTCTGCTCCCATATACCCTTGCGCCCAGCAGCTTCACTTCCTCCTCAAATCCTGCATGCTCAATCTGTGCCTGTGCATAGCAGAGCGCCATTTCCTCAACTTCTGCCCGGCTTAATCCATTCAGCGCCTTTTCCGGCTCCGTATTGCCCGATATAAGCGGAAGCTTCTGTATTTCCGTCTGCCCCGCTTCCTCCGCTTTCTCCATAAGCCAGCCATAATCTACCGTCATCATTCCTTCTGCGGACAGTCCTTCACCCGTAAGAATCTCCTCTGCAGCCTCCCAGATCGGCACAGCCGGGTTCTCATATATGCCGCCATCCAATACCCGGTAATCTTCCCCATAAAAAGTATAGTCATATCCCCCTTCCGTCTCCTGGATTGCAAAATATCCGTTCTCTGTCTCACAGGCATACCCTTCCTCTTCTTCCCACGGGTCTTCCAGCTCTTTTTTCCTGCTGTTTCCGGCAGTTTCTTCTATTATATTTTCCTCCATCTCTCTCTCCGGAATATCCTGCATATCTTCTGTCTCCCGGTCCTCATCGTCCAGCCCCACTGCCTCCGCAGGGCTTTTCTCGTCCATGTTAAGAAGCACGTTTAGTTCCGCCAGACGCTCTAATTTCTCCTGAAGCTCCGCTTCCTTCACAAAAGGCCTCTCCACCTCCTCCTTCGCTATGGCAAGCTGGCGCTGCACGTTTTCAAGCTTCTGTCGGGTTTCTTTCAGTTCTTCCGGTATTTTCGCAAGCGCGTTGCTGATGCGCTGCATATTCCCAAGGGCATCCCTGCCGACCTCCACCCGGTAGCTGCACTTTCCCCCAATTCTGGCCATATACTGCTGGCTTAAGGCATTGTAAAAGACTGCCAGGCCAAACCCGCTAAAGCTCCCCACCGGCCTTGCATCGTCCGTGGCCCGCAGCCCCTGGCAGGCATAGATAAATGCCTCCCCGGCTTCTTTCCGGTCCGTATATACCCTGCCTTTTATCTCCATGGCAAAATTATCTTTCCCCTCCGACTTTTCAAACACAGGGGCAGCCATTTTAACGTCCGCCAAAAGCCCGGCAACACGTTCTTTTAATTCGGCAATCTCCGCCGGGTAGTTCCTTGCAATATCTGCTTCCAGCCGGTATTTCTGGCTGACATGCTCTGCCTTTAGCAGTTTCAATTTACTCACCTGTATGTCCAGCTCCATCTTCTCCTTTATATAAACATTCCCAGTGGCAAGGGACTTGATCTCCGCATAGGACAGAGCGGTGTCGTCCACGTCCTCACAGGAGCGTACCGGGGATTTGCTGGTCATGATCTGGGAGATGAACTTCTGCTTATTTTCCAAAATCTGCCATAGGTACGCATCAAATGTTGATTCCGTCACGTACCGGTATATCCACACCTTCTTATTCCTGTTCCCCTGCCGCAGGATGCGCCCTTCCTGCTGTTCCAGTTCCGCAGGCTTCCACGGGCAGTCCAGGTGGTGGAGCGCAATGAGCCGGTCCTGCACGTTGGTCCCAGCGCCCAGCTTGGGCGTGGAGCCTATGAGGATACGCACCTGCCCGGAACGGACTTTCGCAAATAATTCCGCCTTTTTTGTCTCCGTGGCCGCCTCATGGATAAAGGCCACCTGCTCCTTTGGTATCCCCATCGCCACAAGCTTTTCCCGTACGTCATCATAAACATTGAAAATGCCGCCTGCTTTCGGCGTGGAAAGGTCACAGAAGATCATTTGTGCGGATTTACCCTGCATGGTACTTTTCCATATTCCAAAAGCATTTTCCACACAGCGGTTCGCCTTGCTCCCCTCCGCATCCGGCAGCATGTCGTTTAACAGCCGCTGGTCCAGCGCACACTTCCTCCCGTCATTGGTAATCCGCAGCATGTTGTCCTTTGCCGGGTCAATGCCCCCTGCCCGTACAGCTTCCGCCCGTTCCGCAAACGCTTTTACCATTTCCTGCTGTTCATGGCTTGGCTTTAATACTTCATTGACATATTCCGCTTCCGGCACCGGCAGATCCAACAGGTCGGCAGTCTGGATATCCGCACA
Organism: Lachnospiraceae bacterium; assembly: GCA_009911035.1. Classification (GTDB taxonomy): domain Bacteria; phylum Bacillota; class Clostridia; order Lachnospirales; family Lachnospiraceae; genus Suilimivivens. The sequence goes on along the minus strand of QXWO01000058.1, from coordinate 16,405 downwards.
CTCCTTAAACAGGGACATCAACTCCGGCAGGTTATAGAACCGGGCGAACCGTGTCTTTGCCCGGTAGCCCGTCCCTTCCGGGGAAAGCTCTATGCCTGTGACCGTCTCCCCGAACGCTGCCGCCCATGCGTCAAAATGCCCTATTCCCAGCTTCTGTAAGGTGTCATACTGCAGGTAGCGCATTATAGTATATAATTCAACCATGCTATTCGATATGGGGGTGCCGGTGGCGAAAGTGATCCCCCTGCCGCCGGTGACCTCGTCCATATACTGGCACTTCATAAACATGTCGGAGCTTTTCTGCGCGTCCGTCTGGGATATCCCTGCCACATTACGCATTTTCGTGTACAAAAAGAGGTTTTTATAAAAATGGCTCTCGTCCACAAACAGCCTGTCTACGCCAAGCTCCTCAAAAGTCACCACATTGTCCTTCCGTTCCTGGTTGTTTAATTTCTCCAGCTTCGCTTCCAGCAGCTTCTTTGTCCTCTCCATTTCCTTAATGGTATAACGTTCCCCCTCCGCCGCCTTCGCGTCCGAAATGGCAAGGATGATGTCATCGATCTGCCGCTCTATGGCCGCAATCTGGCGCTCTATGGAAAGGGGGATCTTCTCAAACTGGCTGTGGCCGATAATGATACCGTCATAATCCCCGGTGGCAATGCGGGAGCAGAACTTTTTCCGGTTGGCAGGCTCAAAGTCTTTTCTCGTTGCCACAAGGATATTGGCTCCCGGATAAAGGCGCAGGAAATCGCTGCCCCACTGCTCCGTCAGGTGGTTTGGCACTACATAAAGGTTCTTATGGGAAAGCCCCAGCCGCCTGCTCTCCATGCCCGCCGCCACCATCTCAAAGGTCTTCCCTGCACCCACGCAGTGGGCAAGCAGCGTATTGTTCCCGTACAGGATATGCGCCACCGCATTTTTCTGGTGCGCCATCATGGCAATCTCCGGATTCATGCCCACAAACCGGATATGGCTCCCGTCATACTCACGGGGGCGGATGCTGTTGAACAATTCATTATAGGTTTTACACAACGCCTCCCGCCGGTCAAGGTCTTTGAACACCCATTCCTTAAAGGCTTCCCGGATCATCTCCTGCTTCTGCTGGGCCACCATGGTCTCCGCTTTATTCAGGACACGTTTCTCTTTCCCGTCCTCCGCTGTTATCTTATCGTATATCTTGGTATCCCGCAGGTTTAAGGCGTCCTCCAAAAGCCGGTAGGCGTTTGCCCTGCCCGTCCCGTAAGTGGAAGTGACGAGGGAATTTCCGCGGGTATCAAGGTTCTTCTCTGAAATATGCCACCGCCCGGTTTCTTTCGCATACCTTGCCGCAATCTTTCTACCAAGATAATTCCCCGGTGTCTGGAACAGTTCCCCCATGAACTGTGTGATATAAGTATCCTCCACCCATGCAGCACCCAGCCGCACCTCTATCTCCGGAGCGTCAAGGTCTTTAGGCTGCACTTTCTTAAGATACTCCACGTTAGGCGCATACTCCGGGAGGCTTTCTGCATAATATTCTGCTGTGCGCAGCTTCTCCCTTACATTGCCGGAAAGATATTCGTCCGCCGCCTCCCACTTTTCTGTCACCGGGTTTTTAAAGATTACCCCGGTAAGTTCCCTTGTGGCTTCCTCCTCCGTTTTCCCGCATAGTTCCGCCATAAACGGTATGTCTACCCTTGCTTTTTCCCCGATGGAGACCGCAAGGGCTTCACTGGCGGTATCCACGCTGGTGACGGGTTCCGCTTTCCGTATGGTGCGCTTGGTAAAGATATCCGCCTTGCGCTCTAAATTCCCGTTCTCGTCAACCACCTCCAGCGCCGCCAGAAGGCAGTAGCTGGAATCCTGTGAGAAAGCCCTGCGGTTGGCGTTGCTGCTGATCAGGCCGTATTTCTTAGTAAAACTGTCATACTCTGTGTCCAGCTTTTTCTGCAGTGCTTCCACTTCCGCATCACTTTTATCTTCCATCTGGCAGCGGATCAGTTCCTGCGTAATATCCCGCAGTTTTACCATGCCAAGGACACGCTCCGTGGTCTTTGCCGGGATCTCCACCGGGTTCATCCTTGCATTCTCCCGGTAATATACCTTCCCGTTTACTTCCGCAAAACTGAAATTCTTCACGGAAGGGTCGGCGGGTATGGAAGCGCCCGCCTGGTCCGGCAGGAGTTCCTCCGGCTCCCTGTCCGTGATATCTCCCTGAATATGGCTTACTGCCTCCTTCAGCTGTTCCGACAGGGCTGTGCCCTCCATGGGCTTTACTGTGAGCGCCTGCTTCCCGAACTGTGTGCTTTCCATGGCAAATTTCCCCAGCACCATTTCCGGGTGGGCGGCAAAGTAGCTGTTTACAGAATATCCCTCCGGCGTAGTGTCAAGGCTTACCCATTCTGGCTGTTCCAGGGCCGCCCTGTCCCTTCTCTGGAAAAACAGGATATCCGCCACCACTTCCGTCCCCGCATTTTTTAAGAACGCATTCTCCGGGAGCCTTATGGCACCCAATAAATCCGCGCGGTTTGCGATATACTGGCGCACGGAAGGGTTCTGCTTGTCCATGGTGCCGCTCGACGTGACCACCGCCACCACCCCGCCGGGGCGCACAAGGTCAAGGGACTTTGCGATAAAATAGTCATGGATCAGGAAATTGAATCGGTCATACCGCCTGTCCGCCACCTTGTATGCGCCGAAAGGCACGTTCCCGATTACGCAGTCGAAAAAACTGTCCGGGTACTGTGCGTGTTCAAACCCTTGTATGGAGATACGGTTCTCCGGGTAAAGCTGCCCCGCAATCCTGCCGGAAATGCTGTCGAGCTCCACGCCATACATCTTAAGGCCTCCCATTCCCTCCGGCACAAGCCCCATGAAGTTCCCGGTGCCGCAGGAAGGCTCCAATATGTTTCCCTGCTTCAATCCCATATTTCCAAGGGCTTCATACATGGCCTTTATGACCACAGGCGGCGTATAAAACGCATTTAAGGTGGAAGCCCTTGCCTGTCGGTATTCCTCCTCTGTCAGTGCCTGTTTTAACTGCATATATTCCGCCGCCCATGCCCCGTTACCTTCCCCGAAAGCCGCCGGGATGCCGCCCCAGCCCACATACCGGGACAAAATATCCCGTTCTTCCGGCGTGGCTGTGCGGTTTTCCCCTTCTATCTTTTTCAAAGTAATAATAGCTTCCATGTTGGCACGGAATTTCTGCTTTGGCCCGCCTGCGCCCAAGTCATCATTGGTAATACGGAAATTGGCCGGAGCGGGGAGGTTTTTCTGTCCTTCCGGATTTTCCGGTTCTCCTGAATGTTTCTGTCCTTCTGCATTTCCCTGTCCTTCAAGATTTTTCCCTTCTGCTGTCCCTTCTGCTTCCAGTGAATCTTCGGAATGCAAAACGTCTCCTGCCTGTTCCCCCGTACTTTCCTTTTGTGAAGGCTCGTTTTGGAAAAATTCTTTTTGCGGAAATTCTTTTGGTGCTTCCTCTGAAGGCGCTTTTTTCTCCACAGGCGCGGCGTTCATATCCATGAAATCAAATAAGGACAGCTGCACGCTGTCCCCGATCCGTATCCCTTCCTGTATGCCTTTTTTCTTTTCCGGGAAAATGGTATAAGTGCCTTCCACATATCCCCGTACCTTTTCCAGAAGACGCTCCTTTTCATCATAACCCTCAAAATCCGCCGGGAGCGCCGCCAATGCCTGCCCCATGTTTTCGACAAGCGTTTCCCCTCCCTCCGGGGTTCCCAAAAGGCCGGCAATCTCATCCCTGTGTTCATAAGGGGAAGACGTTCCGTCCCACGGGCGTGTAACAGCTTCCGGGATGCGGCTGTAAAAATTTGCGGCATGGGAAACGATCCTCTCTTTTTCATACTCTGGCATACGGGAAATATCGGCTGTGCTTAAATATCTGTCATGCTCAATCAGGTGCTTTATCCGTTTTGCCACAGCCGGCCATTTCAGCAGGGCTTCCGCTTTTATATCGCCATATCTCCCTCTGGTGAGGAGCAGTCCCTTGCCATCATGCCATACACCGGAATCCTCTGCGTTATCGTAGATAGTCCCGCCGCCCCCGGTTCCATATTCTTTCCAGAGAAAGGCTGCTCTCTCTTTATCCGTCCTGTCCTGTATAAAATAAGAATAAATTCCCAGCCGCCAGTCTGAATGCTTTCCTTTTGTAAGGTAAGCATCAATCTCGTCCTGGGTGATAAATGCCGGGAGTTCCTCCCCTGAAAAGCCCTCCCTTGCACGATACGGGACTGCCTCCTGCAGAGGCTTTTGCACCTCTGCCGCCGCATCCTTCGCCATATCCTTTTCCACAGGCACTGATATATCCGTATGTTCCGTATCCGCATTGGAACATGCCTGGTCCAATACCTCCTGCGGGGCATATTCCCCCTGCCCAAGGAGCTGGTGGATGCGCCCGCTTACCTCTTCCCATGTCAGGAACGCCTTATACATCACTGCCCCATGCACGGAATCCCCGGCAGCGACCTGCATCCCCAGCTTATCATGCCAGACGGAGTATTTCCTGCCGCCGATGATAATCCCCCTGCCGCCGGTCCCGTATTCCTTACGGATAAATTCCGTATATTCCCCGTCTGTCTTGCCAGGCATGAAATTATAAATAATGCGCGGTATGCTTCCCTTCCGGTTGCCGCCTGCACGGAGCACCTCGTCCACCACGTCAGCAGGGATCGTGATTTCCCCGGCATACAGCGCCTGCACACGTTCCTCAATCTGCCGGACCTGCTGCTCCACGGAAGGGAATCTCCCTGTATGTACAGAAAAAGCAGGGGTTTCCATTTCCCCTGCTTTCTCCATATCCTGTCCGTTTCCTTCTCCCTCTAACTGTACACCAGTTCCTGCAGGACGCTCTCCTCCGCCATGGTCCTCAGGCTGTTCATGTGGGCTGCCCACGCCATCTGGTCTTTCCCCTTGTCCGGCGCCGGATATTTCTCCAAAAGCCCTTCCACCAGGGCTTCCATCCTCTCCGCTGCCGCTTCCTCTATGTCCGCCAGATGGCTGTCCAGCTTCCCTTCCAGCATCATGCCCTGGTACCAGCCCGCCCGGTTCTCTTTCAGGAACGTCTTCCGCAGCATCCCGTATTTCCCGATGGTCCTCTGCTCCTCCTCTATTGTCAGGTCCGGGATCAGGTAGTCCCCCTCCCAGTGGTATGTCAGTTCCATCTGCGCTTCCTCCCTTCCCACTTTCAGTTTCGCGCTTTAAAGTGTCAAATTTATTGTAACCGATTCCTGTACGGTTTTCAAGAGCTTTCTGTTCTTCTTTCAGACAAATTTTTTCACTGTCCGGCCGATGCCCCGAAGGAGCGGCTCCGTAAGGCTGCTTATGGCATTTCCCAATACAGCCAGCGCCGCAGGGGTATTGAAGTCCATGATCCCCACAAAATCCCCTTCCTCAAGGTATTCCATGGGATCCAAGCCGCACCGGATGGCTGCCGCGTAAAAGATGCTGTTTTTCAAAAGCTCCCTAAAAGATACCCGGACAGCGTCCTCCCCAAGCCCTTCCAGATATGTCCCTTCCACTTCATAGTCCAGCCCACGCATGGCTTCCTTTAAGTTCTCTTCCGCAATGCGGGAAGAAACCTCCATAAGCGCCGGGCCTATGCCTGCCGCTTCCTTCCCCTTAAGCCCGTAGGTATCCGACAGGCAGGAAAGCACCTCCGCTTCATGCCGCTGCTCCATCTTCCAGAGGACAGGCGTCCATCCGCCCTGCACCAGACGGGTATCGGAAACGTCAAACACATATTTCAGCTTCATCTTCGTCCTGCTGTCATCTAACAGCGCAATCCCCTTTGCGCCCCTCCTTACCCACCGCCCTACTTTCCCGTTCCAGTCCTCCAGCGACACACAGGCAGTGGCGTCCGGGCGCTGGGCATGGACCAGCATGGTGTCTGGAAACGGATAACGGTACAGTTTTGCCGCCGTGCCAAGGTACCCCATCCAGTCCCTTGGGGAGCTGCTGATCTTTTTTGCCTCCTTCCCGGCAAGCTGCTGGATTTTCTGCAGTCTGTCCATTGTAAAGTCCCCCTCTCTGAAATGCTGTTATCTGGCTTTTATTTTCCTTTCTTCCCTTCCTGCTTCCCCTCTTCCCTCTTCGGGAAAGCAAGGCTGAAATCAATCCGCCCGTCCTCCGCCTTCATCACGATATCCGCCGCAAAGGTCTGGTCCTTTTTTGCAGAATACAGATCCTTTGCATGGCTACGCCCGGTTTTTAAAAGCTCTTTTGCCATCTTTTTTTCAATTTTCTTTTTCATGCCGGAAAGGTAGCGGTTCTCTTTCCAGAGGGTGAACGAACACTCGCGGTTGTTACAGTAAAAGTTCTTCTTTCCCTCATAGACCTCCGCCCCGCATAAGGGGCAGCTGCCTATGCTTTCTTTCCGGCGGAACCGGCCAAGTTCACTTTCCGGAATTTTCCTGCACCCTTCCAGTATCTCCCCCACCAGTTCCGTAATGCCTTCCATAAAATCCTTACTGTCCAGCTCCCCCTTCTCCATGCACAGCAGGCCATTCTCCCATTCTGCGGTCATGAGCGCCGACTTTAGATATTCCGGCATGACTGCTACCAGCTCCATTCCCTCCGGCGTGGGGATAATCTGCCGCCCTTTCCTTGCCGCATAGCCGGAGGATACCAGCTTTTCAATGATCCCCGCCCGTGTCGCCGGGGTGCCAAGGCCTTTTTTCTCCGTATCCCGCTCAAAATCCCCCCTGCCCGCTGTCTCCATGGAAAGCAGGAGCTGGTCTTCCGTAAAGTGCTTCGGGGCGGAGGTAAAATGTTCGCTGATTTCTGCCTGAATGTTTTCAAATACCTGCCCCTCTGCCAGTTCCGGAAGCTTACCTTCCTTCCGGCTCCCGGCAGGTTCCGGCAGTCCCTGGTCACCTGCATCTTCCGCAGTCTTAAAAGCGCTTTTCAGCATATACTCAAAGTCTTTCCAGCCATTGTGTGTGACGGTCTTTCCGAAGGCGGCAAAAATATGGCCGCTGCAGGAAAGTTCTGCCTTCACTGTTCCATAGATATGCTTCTCCCCTGTCGCACACAGGAGGCGGCATGCAGTAAGCGCCAGCACTTTCCGCTCCGCTTCCGGCAGGGCTGGAAGGTCCGCTTCCCCGATCCTTGCAGTGGGGATAACTGCATGGTGGTCAGTGACCCTTTTACTGTCCAACACCCTGCTAATATCCGGAACCGGCATCTCCATGCCTGATAAAATATTTTCCCCAAATAAGCCGGAATGGAGGACTGCTTCTATTACCTTCCCCACTGTCTGCCCCATGTCGTCAGACAAAAACTGGCTGTCCGTCCGGGGATAGGTCGCCAGCTTTTTCTCATAAAGTCCCTGCAGGTATTCCAGCGTTTCCTTTGCGGTAAAGCCGAAAATGCGGTTAGCGTCGCGCTGTAAGGTGGTAAGGTCATAGAGTTTTGGCGGCGGTACCGTCTTTTCCTCTTTTATCACGGATACCATCTGTGCCTGCCCGCCGTTGCATTCTTCCAGCATTTTCTGTGCTTCTTTCCTGTTATCCATGCGCCCTGACACTGCCTCCATCCCGCCGCTGGAAATATGGACTGTAAAATACTTTTCTTTCTTAAAACCCCTGATTTTTTCCTCACGCTCCACAAGCATGGCGAGGGTGGGCGTCTGCACCCTGCCCACCGCCAGCTTCTTAAAGTATTTCGTAGTATACGCCCGCGTGGCGTTCATGCCCACCAGCCAGTCCGCCTTCGCCCGGCAGACGGAGGCCTCGCAGATATCCCGGTACTCCTTTCCGTCCTTCAGGTTTGTAAAGCCTTCACGGATTGCGGAATCCTCCATGGAACTGATCCACAAACGCTTTACTGGGAGGGTGCTTCCGGACAGGTCGTATACATGCTTAAATATAAGTTCCCCTTCCCGGCCTGCGTCACAGGCATTGACCACGTATTCCAAATCCTTCCTGTTAAGCAGCTTCTTTAAGACTGCAAGCTGTGCCTTCTTATCCTTTGCCACAGTAAGCTTCCATTCCTCCGGGATAATGGGTAAATCCGAAAATGTCCACTTTGCATACCGCCCGTCATAGCTTTCCGGGGGAGCGTATTCCGCAAGGTGCCCGAAACACCAGCTTACAAGGCAGTCTTCCCCGGAAAGGTACCCGTCCTCCTTCTTCCCCGCTTTCAATATCTTTGCCAGCGCCTGCGAGACGCTGGGCTTCTCACCGATGACTAAAAACATATGTTTCCTCCTTTTTTGCGCAAAAAAAGAGCAACCAATCCTGATTGCCCTGGTTAATAAAATATCTTTCCGTTCCCTGTTACACAAATATCTTTATCTTTCTTTTAAAATCTCCTGCATGATTATTCTTTTATAAATGCTTTATCTGCTTCCGGGACTCCGCCTTCATCAGACACATACCGCTCCACTTTCATATGCAGGCCGTATTTTTCCCTGAGCCCAATGATCTTTGCCATCATTGGGGATGCATGGTGGGCATCTATGGAATGCTGGTCTTCCCAGCTGTCAATCAAAAGCACTGTCTCTGCATCCTCCATCGGGAAAAAATATTCATACCTGATGTTCCCGGCTTCCGCACGGATATCATCAGCCACGCCGCTTGAGACCATTTCCTCCGCAAATTTCCTTGCATTTCCATTCTCGCCGCTGTAATAGATGTTCACTGTAACCGCCATTGTGTTTCCCTCCGTAAATCCATTGTCTGGTCATAATAACGCATTGCTTTTTCATATAGCTTCCTGCACTGCGCCTCATCATGGTAAGACAGACAGTCATCTGCATAACATAACGTTAAAAACGGTTCCTCCCGCCCTGTATCCCGTGGCAGTTTATTCCACAGGGAATACATCTTCCCTGCAAAAACCGCAATATCCGTATCTTCATATATCCGCAGGAGTGACCGCATCAATATCTTCCCGAAATATTCTGTGTCGAAGTTGCTCCCCTCCATAATAGAGAGGGTATGCAAAACAGCCTCTTTGGGTGCCATTCCTTCCAGAGTAAGATAGGCCTCATTTTCCATATCTTCCATAAAGAGCCGGTCAAGTTTATCTGCATACAAAGGCCACACATCAAAGCCTTCACTATATAGCAATGCATATACAAACAGTTCCTCCATTGGTTCCCCCATACAGTTATGAGCATTATCACGCTCCCTGTGAACAGAAAGCTGTCAGATCAACTTAAACACCATCTTGCGATATTTTCAATCAATTCTGCAGGCAATGCTTTATCATAAGGAAAATATATTGCATTTTTATTAGTGGCATATCCGTTTAACTCCGATGCAAATTTTCCAATGGCTTCAGCCCCTGCATAAAAACTGATGTGCTTTTTACAGGCAGAAAATGTGATAGATTTTCCTTCTTTCTCATAATACGGCATGCTCCAGGATATGCGTTCCTTTACACACGGAACGCTGTTTTGTAATAAAACCATCATTTCCGTTAAGCGGGGGCGTGTTTCTATAGGCTGCGAATCTATATATTCCAATACTGTTCCGGGTGCTTTCCCGCAGTAATGGCCTTGATTGGTTCTTTTAAATTCTCTCCCGCACTTTGGGCATATCCACATATCCGTTTCCTCCGTAAATCCCGGTTTTCCTCTCTCTCCGTCCCCGCAGTCTTTCTTCTGCAGCTGCCTGTTTATCAGAGAAACATCTATTCCCCGGAAAACAGGATTTCCCCCACTCCCCCGGCTTTCCCGAAATTCCCATCCGCCGCAAAAACATTGACCCTCTCCGTATCGCTGCTCCTATCCTTGAATGCCGGGAACAGGAACCCGCACTCCGGCTCTCCCGGCTCGTAATCACCGCCCACCGGGCAGACCGCACAGACCAGGAACCGGTAGACCTCCTCCGACTCCCACAGGCTTTCCTTATCGTTTGCTTTCAGCGGGACATCATAGCTGCCATGGAAAAAGTAAATGGCATAGTTTTTACCCGTCCGGTACCTCTGCCCGAATTCCTCATAAAAGGTATCCAGCATCGCGTCATTTTTCAGGCCGCACTCATTCAGTGCCATAAGGAGCTGCCAGATGCTCCCCGGCCTTCGGTCCGCCTCAGTGAAAGCATACTCTTTCAGCTGCACGTTTGTATCGGAAAAGGGAATGGCCTTTGCAATATTGAGGTTGTCCTGCTGGTCTTTCTGCGACAGTTTCTGGAAATGCTTGTTGAAAGTTCCGTCCACAAATCCCTCTTCGTCCAGATATGCCCCGGCAATCCTGTCAAAGCAGTTCCGCTTTAATGTCATGCGCCTTGTCAGCTCCAGCATATCCTCTCGGTTGATCTTTCCCATATCCGCTATCCCTCTGCTGCATACTGCCGCACCCCGGAAGGGCATGCGGCAGTGCTTCTCTTTTTTCTGCTATGGAAAATTATAGCGTATTTTCTGCCGGAGGGCAATGCCTGCCCATACTCTCTGTCCGGATATGTACCCCCTTTCAGTCCTCCGGTTCTTCGCTTTCCCCCTCTTCCTTTCCGTTTTCCCGATCCTCATTGACATAAGCTCCCCCGTCATAAAATTCAAGGTCTTCGCTCTCCGCCTCCTCTTCCTCGCGCTTCGGCTTCCATATTTTGAAATAATAATAGGCGCCGATGCTGCCAGCGCCCAGAAGAATCATGGTAAGCACCGCCCCCATTCCCATGCCGCCTTTTTCCGGCTCCGTCCGGGGTTCTTCCTGTACAGGCTCCAGCCGGGGCTCTTCCACCGCCACCGCAGGCTTTTCCTCCTCTAGTTCCGTTTCATCTTCCCCAAGAAATTCTGCAAGGTCATTCTCGTCAATCAGGGAGAGCATATACACATTCTCCGAATTTCTGGAACGGTCTATGACCATGAAAAAGGTGTTCCCGTTCTTTGTCTGGACGGTAAGGAACTGCTTCGTTTCATCATCGCTGATGTCATCTAAAAGCTGCCCGTTCCCCGCCACCGAAAAAGGCGTGGTCTCCGTCTCCTCCGGCGTTTCCTCCGAAATGACCGGCTCCGGTACCGCCTCCGCTGTCTCGTCCACATAGGCATATGCTGTCATTTTCCCTGATAAAAGGACTGCCGCAGCCATCACAAGCATTGCCGCCAAATTCCTAACCGTTTTCTTCATCTTCCCTGTCCTCTCTTTCTGCCGGCGCTTCTTCCGGCTCCCTGATATTTTCTGCCTCTCCAGGCATGATTTCTTCCTGCCGTGCCTCCCCTATGTGCTGTCCCTGCTGTGCAGGCACTGCCCCGTTCCGGATATTTTCCAGAAAAGCAAGCATCTCCCGGCTGCCCAGCTTCATGGACCGGATGCTCTTTATAATCTCCGCGTCTTCCAGCTGGTTTTTCCTGATATTCAGTTCCTCCAAATGCTCCTGCCATGCGGCAACCTTATCCTCCGTCCGTTTGATCTCATCCAAGACCCTGTTTAATTTTGCATTCATGCCACGCCTCCGTTCTGTGAAATATAGTTCCGCCTTCTGCCATGCCCTTTACAGATATCCGCCAGGACATGGCAGCGTATGCCTAACTGCCCCGCCTGTAATCAACGTCAAGGTATGCAAACTCAAGCTGCCGCTCACATATCCCGCTGCACAGGTAGCCGCTCTGGAAAGGCGCCCTCATAGGGAACTTCCCGTCCCCGGTCATGTAATAAACCCTTGGGCTTAACCAGAGCATTTCCACCCTGTTTTCCTTAAACATGCGGAACCGCTCCCTGCTGTCGAAAATCCCCTGAAAATTGACCAGCATGGCGAAAGGCTTCCCGATCTCATACAGCCGCTTTAAGACTTTGCCCTTTAAGCTGTAAGGCGGGTTGCTGACGATATAGTCGCATTCCGGCACTTCCTCATGGAAAAAATCCTGCCCCGTCCGGATATGCCCGTACAGGACGCGGAAGCCATTTTCTGAAAGCACCCTGACAAACGCGCTCTCTTTTGTATCAAAAGGGCACCATACCGCCGCCCGTGCCCTCAGGCGTTCCATGATTGGGTAGACCGCATAAGGCGGCGTGTAATATTCATCATTTTTTTGGAACTGGTACTGCAGCTGCGCCATACATTCCTCCTCCCCTGCACTTTTTATCAATCTTTTTTGTCACTTTATCAGTTACAATTGTTACTCCTGTAACCGCTTTTCAGGGTATCCGCCCATAGGAGAGCAGATGCCCCTCCCAGTACGGGGTTCTGATGTTGGAATATTTCACCGGGCTGCCCGCGTGGATCATCATCCCGTTCCCGGCATAAATGCCCACATGGCTTGCACCGGAAGTGTTGTAGGTCCCCTGGAAGAATACAAGGTCTCCCGGCTTTGCCTCCGAAGCAGGCACTGCCGCACAGCTTCCCCGAAGCCCTTCCGCAGTCTGCCTTCCTACGTCCCAGCCATTCCCGCTGTTGTTGATGACCCAGCTCACAAAACCGGAGCAGTCAAAGCCCGTCTCCGGCGAAGCGCCGCCCCACACATAAGCCATGCCGAGGTACTTTTCCGCTTCCCGTATCATGCGGGCAAACTGCTCGTCCGATAAGGCTTCCTCAGGGATTTCATATCCGGCCCCGCCAATGCTTTCATTCGGAATCCCTGCTATATCAAACAGATAACTCCTGTTCCCATAAGTCAGGTTGTAGGCGGTATAAAGCTCCGTCTGTTCCTGCGTCATACGCCCCCTTGCCACCGTGTCAAACCCTTTGTTGGTCAGGCAGATACAAAGCACATGCCATTCATACTCCACTTCCACCTCTGTTTCCGTTTCTTCCCCCGTCATGGGATCTGTTACAGTCTGTGTCTCCGTCCTCGTCCGTATCTCCGTGATTTCTTCCACCGTAAGCCGGTACTGCTCTTCAAACAACTCTGGAAGGATATCTTTTACCTGATTGTAGGTAAATTCCTCATATAATACAGTGAGAAAAGAGATAAGCTGGTAAGGATTGTGAGTGATCTCGTCTACCTGATAGCGGTATTCGTCATAGCCCGGATGGGTGCTTTCCATGGTATTTATCTGTTCGTCCAGTGCCTCCTCCAGTTCCTTGTAGCCTGCCTCAGCATCATAGATATCTTCATCCTCGCTGGGGTATGTAGTCCCGATAAAAGTGGAAGACGCCCCCTGCACCATGGCGCTGCAGCTGGAAAGCCCTGCGGAGAAGAATAAAAATATCATCAGAAGGAAGGACGCCGCTATCAGCAGGCCTTTTTTATTCCTGAAAATCTCCGCAGCAATGCTTTTCGCTTTCCCAAAAAGTCCGTTCGCTGCTTTTTCAGCTTCTTCCGATGTCTTTCCTCCCCGCTTTGCTTCTGCACAGGCTTTTTTAATCCGCCGCTTCTGGTAAAATTTCCTCAGCTTTTCCCTGTCCGCCCCCGGCATCTGATTTCCTTCCGGATGGCCCCTTTTCTGCATCCGGCGGCTGGACTGGCGCAAGGCAAAACGAAGCGTCCGCTCCCCTGCCTGCTCCATGCCGCACAGCACTTCCGCTTCCATATTTTCCTGCTGCCTGTCCGCACCGTCATCTGAAAGGGCGGAGGCGGCAAGCCCCGTAGCTTTCCATGCCGCCCTTCCTGCCAGCCGCATCCCTGCGCTACGCGCCATGCCTTTCTCTTCCCCGAAAGAAAGGCGGGAAGCCTTCTCTTTCCGTTCCTGGCGCAGACGCCCATGCCCGTTCTTCTTTTCTGTGTCCTTTTGGGAAACCTGCAATGCCTCCCCTGCCGAAAGCCGGTTCCCTGTATGTCTTGCCTCTTCCCGGTGGGCTGTATTTTCCTTTCCCTCCTGCGCTTTCTTCTGTTCTTTTTCCCTCTGGCAGTGGGCGTACACCTGTTTTTTCTTCCTGTTATGGCCTCCGCCCTGATCCGGCGCAGTACCTGTACCGGAAGCCTCCCCACTCATTAGGGGCTTTGCCCTGATATTCTCCATATGGGAAGGGGCTGCCTGCGGATTCTGTATTGCTCCCGTATCTGCATTACCGGAAACCGGCGTGTTACCCACCACAGTATCTTCTCCCATACCAGAAGCATTTTCCGCCGGACTGTCCGGGAATCCCGCCTCCCTATGGAAATCTTTTCCCTGCACCGCTCCTTTCTCGTCCCTGCGGTAACGTGCCGCCAGGGGCTCCGGGATATAATTTTTCCTTTTTCCGGAATGGCTGTAAGAATGTTCTGCCGGAACCTGCCTGCTGCTCACTTCCCTTATCCCACTGTCCGTTTCCGGTATTTTTTCCGTATCCGGACAGGTTCCCTGCACATTTTCCCCATAAGCCTCTGCCGGTACAGTATCTTCCGCATAAAATTCCGCCTTCTCCCCGCCTGTCTGGTAAAGGCCTGCCTGTGCACCGTCATCTTCTCCGCAGTCCGGCCTTTTGAAATCCGGTGAAAATCCGTTCCTCCGTTTGCCTCCTGCTTTCCGCCCCTCCGCCCTGCGGCTTCTCCTTTCCTGAAAATTCATGGAGTCATCTGCTGCCGCCGGAAGCGCCTGGCAGTCAGCTTCCCTTCTGCTTACCCTGACCGTTTCGCCGCTCCGGAGGTTTTCCTCCGTAAGCCCGTCCCTGTCCATCTTCCGTACCGTTTTATCCCTTGCCCTGTAATGCTGTCCACGCATATTTTAGCTCCTTCCTTTCCTGTCCCACAGGCATTCTTACCGGCCGCCCCTATGCTCCCGGTACCATGCGGCCATAAATACACTCCGCTCCGGGAAAGGCGGCAGGAGAATCCCCGAAGCCCCCCTGTTTAAATGTCTCCGGCAGGTCTCCACATAAAAAAGGACTTCCTTATAATAGGCGCGGTTGGCTTCCCTGTAATCTTCCGTCCCTGCCTCTTCCTTTCCCATAAACGCAGTCTCTTCCTCCGCCAGCCGCTCCAGCCCGCACAGGGTAAGGTGGGTTTCAAGGTATCTGTAAATCCCCATAACGTCCGCCTTTGCATTGCCGGAGCTGATGTTATTTTTAAGCAACTTAAGAAAAGTTTCCTGTTTTTCCCCGGCAGACAGGACGCCTGTTGCAAATTTATCCGTACCGCTCCGTATGTAATCTGCCCGGTACAGGATCTCCCTGCCCTCCGCTTTCTGTTCCCTTAAAAGGCTGTCGGCTATAAAAAGAGGATGCGGCCCTGTAAAAACTGCACCCTCCTTTTCCTTCATGACAAAAGAAATAAATGGTATCCCTTTTTCTTTTTCTGAAGTAAAATTTTTCATTCTGGATATATCAATTTCAGCAAACGCCATAAGCGCTTCCTCCATGGGCATGCTACCCTCCATAAACTGACACCGCCTCCCCTGCCCGTTTTTCCGCAATGGCAAAATATCCCCTGTCAATCTCCGCCCCAAGATATCTCCTTCCCGTCAGCACCGCCGCTGCCGCCGTACTGCCGCTTCCCATAAAACCGTCAAATATAAGCTCCCCCGGCTGGCTGGAAATCTGTATGAGCCATGAGAGGAACTCCACATTCTTTATGGTAGGATGGTAGATACCATGCTGTTTCTGCCAGACGGAATTGTAAGTCGCCTTTGGGTATTCCGGCCCGAACCAGCAGGCATTGAACCTTGTCTTATACTTCTTTACGGGCTTCCTTCCCGCACAGCAGACAGTGCCCTCTTTTTTCCTGTTCTCCAGCAGCGTGGTATGGTTGAACGGACGCCGCCCCTTCTGGCAGAAAATTACCCATTCCGCATTGCCTGCATAGCTGCCTTCCAGGTCCCCGATGCCCCCTACCGTCCCTTTCTCCACCACCATGCAGTTTTTTATGAAGAACCCTGCCCGGCGTAAGCATCCATAATGATAGGGGTAACAATCGAACCTGGTAAAAAAATATGCATGGGAATCCTCCTTCAATATCCGGTAGCTCTCCCTTGCAAACCTTTCATAGTCAATCCCTTCATCCCCTGCAAGCACCCGGTGCTTTCTCTTAGTGAAATTATTCCGGTAGGAGATTCCATAGGGCGGGTCAGTGAGTATCATGGATACGTACCCGTCTGGAATCTGCGCAAGAAGTTCCATGCAGTCCATGCAATAAATCCCGTTATACAGTTTTTCTGCTGTCATTCCTTCCTTTCCCCCATTTCCGAGGGCTTAGTCGTCATCAGCTTATACAGGCGCAGCGAACGGTCAAATTTGTCTTTAAACGGAATAATCGTGCTGCCATAAAAAATCAGCCCTTCCCCTTCCCCACTGTTGGTCACATAGGAAAGCTGGTGCGGGGAAATGTTCAGCTGCTTCGCCAGTATCTGCCGGTCCCCTGCCGCCTGGTTCAGCATATAGATGAAGTCCGAATTTTCAAAGATATTCTCTATCTCCCGGCTGGCAAGCAAATCTTTAATATTCTGCGTGATCCCGGTCGGGATGCCGCCCCATTTTCTGAAACGCTTCCATATCTCCACGGAATAGGCTGCCGTCTGCTCCTCTTTCAACAGGAATAGCGATAGGTAATCCTTTGATGTTATCTCCGGATTTTCCCCCGCTCTAAACCGGACATGAACCCTTTCGAT
>QXWO01000057.1 GCA_009911035.1 Lachnospiraceae bacterium | reverse complement strand
GCTGATGCCATTATATCGGCTCATTCTGTGACAATCAATCTGATTAATTTTCGGGCAGGATAGATGGGTAGCAACATTATTGCAATGCTGGCAATAATGAGCATGATCCGCTTTTCTACCCTTCTTACATAATCCAGCGCATATGTAATATAAACATGGTGTCTGTCTATCTGTTGCCATTATACCAACCCCTCCATTTTCCTAATCTCTATAACACTTACCTGTGAATTAAATTCAATCACGATTGTTCCATCCTCGCCAATGCCAATATATTCAATGGAACTGCCAACATTTAAGGAAATTTCGCCTGCCGATCTGCTCCGGAAAGCCAGTTCATCCATATCTTCATCATATATGAAACTGACCTGCCCCATACGGATATAAATACCGTATCTATCCACGCTTTCAGCCTGGTAGATATCGCCACCTACCATTTCCATAAGTTCTTTTACTGTGATATCTTTCATTGGCCTATCCCCTTTCTGCATTCATCTGTTGCCGCATTGATTTACCTGCATACTTTTTCTATCATTTCTGCCAGCCTTTCTCTTCCATCCTGCACATAATACAGTTTATCCCCAATTTTCAACGGTTCTTTTCGCTTATGTGCAGCAATCACTTTTTGCTGACACAGGCTGATTCCGACATGCACACCAGTACAAAATGCTTCATTGTTCATTAAATCACTCAATACTTATCCCTCCAATCATGTTAAATTTTCCATCTACACTTTTAAATTCTCCATACTTTCACAAATTGTCCGTAATATAAAGCTGTCCATAATTCATTTTCCTTCTGACAATTTTAAATATTTATATAGCGTTGGCCTGCTAATGCCTGATAGCCTTGATAATTCAGATAAGTTAATACTTCCATTCTGAAACATTGGATAATACTTTAAGAAATTATATGGCAGTGTTTCAATTGTGGTTTGTGGCCTTCCTAATTTTACCCCCTTGACTCTGGCATTTAACATTCCCGACTTTATCCTTGCCGTGATAATATCTCTTTCCAGTTCCGCAAAGACTCCCCACATCAGCATCATTCCTTTACTGATTGCATCTAATTCCTTTCCGGGAGAACAATCAATTGTAATGCTTCCGGCAATCACAAGTTTAATCTGTTTCTCTTGTACCTCTTTAATAATCTCACATAGCTTTTGTGTGCTTCTTGTCAGTCTGCTTACTTCCAATGACGTTATAGAGTCACCAGCTTTTACTATTTGCATTAAATGGTTTAACTCCTTCCTGTCATCCTTTGTTCCGCTCTCATACTCAAAAAAGATATTATCCTCTTTGATTCCCATATTTTTCAGTTCCCTTTTCTGTCTGTTTATATCTTGTTTAGATTCATTAGTAGAACAACGTGCATATCCGTATTCCATCTTCCGACCACCTCCACGATTTATCTTTACAACTAATAATTCTCCAAAATTTCCGTCGATACATACAGAATGTAAAGGAAAAGTCATTCTAAATTTTCTTTACAAAAACAGGCTTAATTTGATGGAATTTCAAGGCAAAATACCCTCCTTTAAACTGTAAATAAAATCACCTGATTTCTTTTACAATATTTTCAGCATCATTTTCACATGTTGTTTTTTTCTCCACTTTGACCTATACTTTTAATAAATCTTACGGATTTTCCATTACATAAAAAATTTAAAGGGGCTGATTCAGATAAATATAGAACTTAAAGACCGTAACCGGATAAAAGAAATACTCCAGAAACTATACGGCAAATTAGAAGACTTATTATTTTCCATTATCCAAAAGCTACCTGAAAAGCTCATTCCATCTCCGCTCATAAACTGGCCTGACCGATATCTGGATAAGCGTATTAACGAACTAAAACATCAGTCCATCAAAATAGCCTGGAAGAATATGTATTTACAAGAAGCCGTTGACGATATCCATATCAAGCAGCAGGGCGCAAAGAAAGCACCTTCAGAAGATTGATTTCTTCCGTTGGTGCTTCGTTTATCCTTCCTCTAATTCTAAATAATCTTTAGGCAAAATCGCCTTTACATCTGATAATTCATAATCATCAACATTTCTCGTTACAATGTATTCTGCATTATATGCCTTTGCACATTCCATCTGTAAGCAATCCTCAAAATCCGAAAACTCTTCATTTTGAAGCCCTGAAAGTATCTTTGCTTTATCTATACCTTCCACATCAAAAATGAAACATAAATTCGCCAGTACTTCCCTTCGTTCCTTTGCGCCATAATTTTTTCTTAATATATAGAACATATTAGAAATAGAATGAGCCGCAATACATCCTTTTACTTTCCCATCTACACATGCGCCAACTATCCTCTTTGCATCTTCATAAAATGGATCTCTTGTCAGCAAATAATCAAGCAGGACATTAGTATCAACCAGAATCCTATTTCCCATATTTTTCATCCCTATACGAAGCTAATTCAGCATCATAATTAGTAACAGTCCCTTTCCTGCGCAACTGCTCCAATCTCGCAAACGCTTCTTTCCTTTCTGATTGGTGATCACTATATAGTCCATTTACACCCTGCATGATCTGTAAAATAAAACTTATTTTATCTTCCGGCAACTTTTCTAACTCTCTTATAGCACTCTGCCTTAATGCTGTCATGAAAACACCCCCATTTATAAAACCTTATGAAAACTGATATATAATTCCTTTTCATTATACTGTATTCTTCCCATATTTTCAATGTATACACAAAGGGCGGAAATTTTCCCGCCCCAACTGTCAGCCCATACACATATCATGGTTCTTTCCCCATGTCCCTTGCCACAAGCATATCTTCCATATGCACCCCGAATATCCTGTGCATCATGTACAGATTGTCCACTGATGGCAGTATCTTTCCCTTCATCCATCTGTAAACAGGCTGTGGACATGATAAGTTCAGTAGTTCCTGCAACTCTCTGACTGTGTACCCTTTCTCAAATATGATACTGCGTATCCTTTCCCCTGTCAGTACTGCATCCAGTGTTACATATGTAGGTTTTCTCATACCGTCCCTCCTGCCGTCTCTTGTGATTTTCCGTCTTATCTGGCCGCATATCTGCCATGCATGACAGCCCCGTTTCTGTTACTGCCTTTATATTCTCCGTTTATCTGTCTGAAATACCCCTCAAGACTGAATGTATAGGTACGGCTCTGTAAACAGACACATTTCCCATTCTTTAATGCCGTTGTTTCCGCTATGACGATACTATTTGTTACGGCAAGATTATTCCTTATGATCCCTTCCAGTGCTTTCCGCAGGCCGCTGTATGGCGTATCGGTATAGTGCTTGTATCCTTTGTTCCCTTCATTTACAAAAAATACGATCCTGTATGAAAAACTGTCCTCAATCATGTTGTGGGCCATGCACCCACGGTCTATGTCTGCAATAATGTCTGACACTGTATACATAATTTCCCTCACTTTCCTTTGTTGACAGGGGAAGGACTTATCCTCCCCTAAGGAAGCTCCTAGGAGTGCGGAAGCCGCATTTTTAGGGGCTTCCGCTATGTTTAAGGGCTTTAAAATAGGGATTTTGGGGTGTTGCCAAGTGTTGCCAAGCAAAACGTCAGTGTTTATCAGGGGTTCAGAGTTTTCCTTTACTCCGTATGATACTTGCTTCATTGCTATAAACACTGATAGTTACTATGTTTTTTACGCATAATGTAAATGAAACGCTTTATGCGAACGCAAGTTCTTTTTGCACACCGCCAAAGTCGAAATCATATATCTTAAAGATTTCATTCTGGATTGCCAGATTGTCTTCGTAATCGTTTTTGCACTTATAGTAGGTGTTTAAGGTTGTACTTTTATTCTTATGCCCTACGTTTCTTGAAACCAGCGCCAGCTTCATGCCTTTATCCAGACAGTTAGTCACATAGCTTCTTCTACAGGTATGGGATGGCTTATATTCTACTCCAACATTATTGCAAAAAGCTTTGAAAGTACTGGTAATATTGCTTTCCTTTACCATCCTTCCACTGTTTGCAGGAATGACATATTCACTTTCAATCCCTGCCTGCTTAGTCCTGCGTCTCTGTTCCATCAGCCATTTATAAGTAAAGTCGTTGATCACTATGGTTCTGCGGGAAGTTTTGTTCTTCGGAGTGCTTTCCTCATAGATTTTGGAATTGGTATCGTAGTCCGTATACTCTGTCTGCGTTCTCTCTATCCTGATGGTTCTGCGTTCAAAATCGACCTTGCTCCATTTTAAAGCTAACAGCTCGCCAAGCCTTAAGCCAGTGCCACAAAGAATAAAAAGAGCCGGAGAATTGCGGTATTTCCTGCATTTGTTCCAGCAATTCATGGAACCGGACTGCAAAGTATTAATCTCATCATCTTCCCATACGCCAAGTTCCTTATCTTCATGCTCTTTACATCTGTCCTCGTTGATTTTTACCTTCCGCATAAAGTTCCAACTCATAATTTCTCTGTCACAGGCATAATCAAATGCCTGACTGACAATGCATTTTATCTGACATACATAAGAATAAACGATTGTTCCATTTGTCAAGGTACGGATAAAATCATCACAGTGATACTTCTTAATCTTCCGGGCAGGGATTTTTCCAAAGCTGCTATCTTTCACATAATTTACATATGCCCTGTAATATCTGCTATGTGTCTGCTTCTTGAGATCCCCTTTGGCAAATTCCAGAAACATTTCTACCACCTGTGCCACCGTATCGTTTTTATGCTTCTCCAAATCCACCTGACCTGTTATTGTCCTTCTTGCTTCCTTACGAAATTTCTTCTTTACTTCGTCCTCTGAAACTCCTGTGATCTGGTGGCGTTTTCCGGTCTCTGAATACTTAGTAGGAATCGTGGTATAAAATTGTATCTGTAGTCCCTTCTGCCGGGAATTGATTTTCGGAATTGTAATCTCGCTCATGGTAATCTCCTCTTGCGTCTTGCACAAAAGGACATCTGCCACGTCCTCTAAATCTATATTTATTATACCACATTTTATCAGATTCAGCAATTCTCTGTTTGATATTTCGATTTTTAACTAACCTCCAAAGCGTCTCCTTTCTCGAATTTTCTTCTTAGGTACATTTACCTGCTATCACAAGAAACCTCCCGTCCTTCCCATACACCCTCCTGTCACAGGTAGCAAGGGTAATGATGCTTGTGGGCGCATGGTCAGGCTCCTCATAATACAATGCCCTTCCCTGCAACTGCTCCATCCATACATTGTAGCTTTCCATATCTTCATGGTTTCTGGTACGGAAATCCCATTCTGCAAGATCATCTATGTTATATTTAACTACCGCCATCACTTGATAGGCGGCGGCACTTCCGTAAGCATCCGTAAAATAGATGGTCTGGTGCTCCTTAAAATACTCTTCCTGCTCATACTTAAGCAGAGTGGAGAACATAGCTTGCGAACCTGCGCCCATGTTGTGACCGTAAATGACACGGTTGAAATCCCACACCTGCGTGTCCTTATCCATGAAAGGGGATCCGGCACTGCTCTTATCCCCCGTGAAATCATGGGAGAGGTAAAAAGCGTTGTCCTCCGTTCCCACCACAGGAAAATTAATCAGGGTGTCAGGGATACAGAGCCAGCCTCTGGTGTCCTCGTTGGCGCTGCATAAGGCATCCCAATCATAAGCTTCCAATCCCTTCTCCCTCATTTCTGATTCATATTCCTGACGGTAACGTTCTGCGTCTGCTTCCATTTCTGAGAATATTTCTTCCAGTTCCGCCGCCGCTTCTTTCTGTGATTTTTCCCTTCCTTCTTTCAGAACCGTATCAGGCTGTGCATAAGCGTCCGCTATCGCCTGATATTTTTCAAGCTGCTTCACTGCCCTGTAGCGGAAAAATCCCATGCCCGCAATAGCAGCAAAAGCAAGAAAAATACCAGCTATCATCCGCACAGTGAGCCGCACCCTTTTCTTTTCCGGCAGGTCAGAAAAAAGCCTCTCCCCAAGCCTGCCTGCCAAATCTTTTATTTTTTCCATGCGCTTCCTTTCTTCCATAGTTAATGACATGAAACAGCGGCAGATACCAGCACTTTTTACGGACCGGATATCTGCCGCCATGATTTCAGATGGCAGGAGCAAAAGCCCCTGCTGCATTTCACTGTGACCGCCACAGCGTCATTTGAACCCTGCCTGTTCCTGAGTTATAAAGAATATCCTTACAGCACACATCCGCTACAGGCTGCTTTTCTCCATCTGTCCTTCAAGGACAGATTTTCTTCCCTTCAAGCACAGATGCAGCAGCAAGCACAACGCCGCACAGCCCAAGGGCAGCAAGAAGAATAAAGGGTGACGCATGACCAGTCTGGATGACCGGCTCTGTTCCTTTCCCTGCATTTCCATTCCCTCCTTCCGTTTTTGTCTCTGTATTTTTATCTGAAGGGCTGCCTGCCGAATTGCCGGAGACAGTTCCGCCTGTATTCCCATTTTTATCCGAATTGTTCTTATTGTCCTTATCGTTGGTATTTCCTGTGCTGCTGTCCTGATGGTCTGCTTTCTCCCATTTTGCATAGAGGCTGATGCTCCTGCCGGGTTTATAGGTCTCCCCCTCTGTTCCGATAAATACCTGCCTGTCCGTATACCAGCCCTTAAAAATATAGCCCTCACGCTCTGCACCGGGGAGCTTCACACTGCCGCCCTTTACCACTTTGACGGATGCATTTCCAGTCTTTCCCCCGTTGGCGTCATATTTGATGGTGTAGGTGTTTAATGTTTCATCAGAACTATCCCCATCCTGCGTGTTGTCTCCTTTGTTGCTGCTGTCTCCTTTTATTTTCTCCCACTTTGCATAAAATGAAGTATCTTTTGTAATGCGGTAAGCATCATGGTATGCCCCTCCAAACTGCGTCAAGGCATCATCCAGATACCAGCCTGTAAAGTCATAGCCCTCACATTCCGGCATGGGAAGGTAGAGGCTCCCGCCCTTAATGATGGTAAGCTCTTTTGTCTTGACCGTTCCCTTTCCGGCGTGGAAGGTTACTTTGCAGGTTTCGGGATCAGCGCCATTATCAGAATCTTCCACTGCTTCCTTTTCCCAGAGTGCATAAGCTGTCATATCCTTAACCGCTTTCATCTCACTGCCGGGGATTCCAAGGAGGATTCCGCCATCCTTTTCCGTATACCAGCCAAGGAAATTGTAACCATCCTTTTCTGTTTTTGGTAAACGTATGGTATCGCCTTTTGCCGCCCTGATGGGCTTTGCTTCTTTTCCTCCGTCTGTATCAAAAGTAATGGTAACTTTCACCGCTTCCTTTTTCTCAAAATGCGCCTTTAAAGTCATATCTCCCTGCACGGTAAACTCTTCCCCAGCCTGTCCGGCACAAATGCTGTCGTCAGAAGCCAAGAACCAGCCAAGGAACTCATAACCGCTTTTATTACAGATGGGAAGGATGATTTTACTGTCCTTTTCCGCTGTAATGCTCTTCCTTACAGTCTCCCCACCGTTCGGATCAAAGGTAATGGTACAAGTGACCGCTGCTTCCTCTGTCTTTTCCCATGCGGCATAATAAATAGCATCCTCCTGCGGTGCATAATATTTTTCCCCTGCGCTCCCTGCAAATACTGTCAATTCTTCATCCTCATACCAGCCTTTCAAGCGGTATCCTTTTCTGGAAGCGTTGGGGAATGCGGTATTTGCTCCGGGGATCACCTGTGCGCTGTCTGTCCTTCCCTCTTCATCATTATAGATATAGGTCAGCGTGACAGGCTCTTTCTCCTCCCACTTTGCATAGAGGTAAAGGTTTCCTGTAAGGCTTGTCTCCTGCCCCGGCGCATAGTCGGTTCCCGTTCCGTCCGGCTCCGTGTTCCATCCTGTAAAGTCATAGCCAAAATTTACAATGTTTCCCATCAGAGGGAAAAGCGCTTCCCTGTCCATGATGGTCACAGCGTCCTCACTGGTATAAAGGTTCGGATCGGAGCACATCACGCCTGATCCTGTGGGGCTGTTGTTGGCATCATAGCTGACACAGTAAGTCTTTGGAAGCTCTGCAAGGTAAATGTTGCCATCCCTCTTTTCCGTCCTGTAATTTTGCGTTTTCCATAGGAACTGTGAGGCATCCACCTCTTTCCCATTGGAAGTTGCATCAACCAGAAGCGTTCCCGGAGCAAAATCATATCCCCACATGACAAATTCGGAATCACTTTCAAAATCTGCCCCCAGCGTGACAGGCGTTGCATCCTGATAATAAAAACGGATATCCCACGCTTTTCCGCCTGCTACAGCGTTTTCTTCCATAACAATTTTCCCGTCCAGTATAAGATCCGCTTTTGTCATATAATCTATCGTGACACCGCTGTAAAGGTCATCTGCTGTATTCCCCCGTATAGTGCAGCCGCGTATGGTAAGCGGCTCTGTCCTGTCTTTACCGGAATAACCGATGGCACTGGTGTATTTATTGTGATTTCCTGTAATCGTACATCCTTCCATCACAACAGGGGAATTTTCAGAAATGCTGACTGTTCCGGCATCTCCCGTGACTTCGTTGTTTTCAATCAGGCAGCCCGACAATGTAGTCTCACCACGGACCGCAACAATTGCCGCCCATGCCTTATTATCGGAAATGGTCATGCCGGACACGCTGGTCAGACCAAAGAAATCCATTGCGCCCCCTACCGCGGCATAGCATTCCCTGACAGCCCCTGATGTAATTGTCACGCAAGAGGTCTTCGCCGCCTGGATTCCTCCCCCTGCACCATTGGTATAGCAATGCTGGATAAGCCCTCCTGTCATGGCAAATTCCCCACCCCATGCCACATGGATGGCGCCTGCTGTCCTGAAGGAGAGATTATCATCATTGTGATCCGTATTGTAGTTATTCTGGAAAACCGTTCCCTCTTTCACGGTACAGGCTCCCGCCACATAGACCAGAGGGCTGTCCCAGGTCTGCCCGGCGTTATTGAAATCCCCATCCAGTTCCGCACCGCCATCAAGGATGATGTCACGCATGATAAGGCTGCCTTCAACTCCTAAAAGGACATTGTCCAGATCTGTCCTGTAGAAATCTTTTCCTGTAAATTCTTCCTCCCGGCTGATGGTTGCCGGGTTATCAGCATTTTCACTTTGCAGGATGATATTGTCGGCAGCAGCTTCCAGCGTCCTTGATACACAGCAGTCCTTAAGGACGGTGATGGTATCGCCAGCCTGTGCATTGGCAAAGGCTTCTTCCAGTTCTTCATAACCGGTATCTCCAATCCTTGCCTCGTAAGTTACGGTAATATCCTGTTCCGGCTCCTGCCCCTCATTTGGCTTCCAGTGGGCTTGCAGGCATACATCCTTTTCCGGCGTATACTCGCTCCCGGCTACGCCAATCTCATAAAGAACGGTAATACCTTCCTCCTCCACAACATCCACCCAGCCATAAAGGTAATGCCCTTCACAGGATGCATCCGGCAGGATGATACTCTCCCCTTTGGGCACGGAAACGCTCTCTGTCTCACAGGTTCCCTCAAAAGCTTCAAACGTGACCGTGTAGGTTTCCTTCTCCTCCGCCGCTCTTACAGGCAGAGGAACACTCCCCAATACGCCTGCGCCAATGGTGGACAGCATGGCGGCAAACAGAAGAAGTTTTGAAAATCTTCGTTTTCTTCCCATAATTTTTCCTTTCTTTTTATTTGTTTTTTCACAAGGGGAGCAGTCGGTTTCTTACCTTCCAGACTGCTCCCTCACATAGTTTCAGGGGCAGAGCCCCTGTGCTTACGCATTATTTTCCACACCACCTCCTTCCAGCCAGCCCATGAAAAAACACAGCCATATACTGCTATGCGTTTTCATGGAATGGCTGAATTATTCTGCAGCCTCATAGATCATTTTCCAACATTATCACTTTCTATCTGAAAAGCGCCAGTACCCTTGACGGGATTTTCATTTGCCCAGCCCCCTACTGGCAGGGAGTATGCAGGGCGGATTGGCTAAATCTCTCCATAGTCCGGGGCAGGGAACGTTTTCCTTTCCCTGCCCGTCCTCCGGCGTGCTGTTCCGGCTACCCTCACCGGGCAGAAGTATCATTATGGCTCCCCTTAGAACTTCCTGCCACAGAAAGCCCCGCACCGGATGCCGCTTGCTGCCTTCCTTCTCCTGTTACGGTCCTTCGGTTTACCCAACGGGGCAGGCAGGTCATGGCGAAGCTGATTGTCCGGTGCAACTTTATCAAGGGAAAACCCTTTATAGCCGCTGCATACTGGTATTCAGTTGTCAAATTTCCTACATTCAGGCGGAAAGCCTATGGCTCAAAACAGATGGTTAAAGACCATGTTTTTAAGCCTGTAATAAGCATACAGAATCCCACGCCATTTTTTTAGGCATAAAGATACCTATTTGCACAAATCTTGGATATGTTTGTTCCTATTTCGTTTTTCCGTATACGAAACATTTAAAAATGAGCAACGGATGCCCAGCTTTGCCAGACATCCCTATGTTAGAAAAAAAGAACGCTGCCCCTTATCAGGACAACGCCTTTCTATTTTGCAAGACTGCTTTTGTATGTTAAAAATTGAAACCAACCGCTTCCTTTTGTGCCTCACAGTATATTAAGCACTTTTATTCCAGATACTGCCTATGTAATTTAAAAACGGAATCCACGATCCCCACTGCGTACCTTATCTCCTCAAAAGTTTTATCCCTGACCAGCTCATAAAACATCTCCTGACAGAAAACAGTCCTTTCATCCTTCCCACGCATATCGGCAAGGCTCCCAAGAGAAACACCCAGCGTTTCCGCAACCCGGATAATCGTCTCCATGCGGAAGCCCTTCTGCCCTCCCTCCAGCTTCTGTACCATCTTGAGGGATAAGCCTGCCGCCTCTGCAAGCCCTTCCTGTGTCAGACCTTTCTCCTGACGTTTCTGGCGGATGCTGCTGCCGATCCTGTAATAATACGCTTCACATGGAATCCCATCCATCTGCTGCAACCCCTTCCTTTACGGTATTTACAGTTACCTTAAGAGTATACAAAACCATCCTTGAGATTAAACGAGGGTTTCCTTGCGGTTTGATTGGGAAAAACGCAAATTCAGACAACAGCATTGACAAAATCCGCACCCTGCTTTCTATCAAAGCCTATCAGTATCCACAAGTATTCCCACAGTTATAACTTTTTCTCCATTAAAAATACAGCCCCTCCACAGGCAGGACTGTATCAATGTGCCGGTCAGACCACTCCTTTTTCCGGAAGCAGTTCAAAACAGTAACCCACGCTCCTCACGCACCGTATATCGAATGACGGGCAGGCTGACGAAAGGAACAGTTTTTCCTTTAAGTGGCAGATATGGTAGCCAATCGTGTTATTCTCTATGTCCTGTACATAGTCGCCCCATACCTGCCGGTAAATCTGTGCGTAAGTCATCACCCTCCCACGGTTTGCGGCGAGGCAGCACAGGATGTCAAACTCCTTGGCAGTCAGGCTGACCTCCCTCCGGTCACGGTAAATCTTCCTCCTGTCAGGGTATATCTCAAGCCCCGGTATCTGCAATGCTGGTTCCGACCTTAACTCATATTTCTTAAAATCAGGATGCCCCTCCACTACTTCCATTACCTTTTTGAATATGTCTGTCTCATTATCATTAAATTCCAGTATCAGTAAACGTCCGATATAATCACCTCTTTCGTGCTCTAAACTTTCTCCAAATCCCCGGCAGATGCCTTATCTGTATTCCAACCGGGCAGTTGCCAACTTCTGTTGCTGTTTCATCATAATGCTGCCGCCTGTATTTGATTGCTATATTATACCAAATACAGGCGGCAGCATCTACTTTTTCAGCGTTTTGCAAGCCCCATGCGGGCTTCAGATTCCTATATGAAATAGAGGGTTATCCATCCTTTTCACTTTTTCCTTTACGGTGGATTTTAAACAGACCGAATAGACGCTTCATCCTTTCCGCTTCTTCCATATCACTGATTTTTAAATCAGATAAGCCTAACAGAATATCTATAAAAGCCTTGTTCGGCATTGTTAAAGCAGCAGCTTGGAATACTGCCTGTAAGGAAACATCCAGTTTCCCACATCTTTCCTCCAAGTTAATTATCCTTTCTTCCAGTTCCATATCTTGTACGAGTAATGTCACCTGTACAGCTTTCACGTCAATCTCCTTTATTTTCTATCCCTATCAGCGCCGCCATATCACGCATACCCTGCCTGTATGCAATTATTTCACAGACACCCCATGTTGCATAAAGTGCATTCTGGTAATCTCTCATCATTTGCAGTTGGTCTTCTGAAAAACTTTTTTCTAATCTGCCAAATAATTCGTTTTCTCTCTTTAGAGCTTTCTTATATTCAACATCCCGGCAATAAAAGCGACCTAACCGCTCCGTCAGATTAGGCTGCATATCATTAAAGAATTCTGTATTCACTGTAATTCTCCTCTGATGTATCTATATAGACCTCTTTATTATACGCTCCCTATATAAGTTCGTCTATACAAAGAGTTATTTTTTAACGAGAGTTTGTATAGAATGTAAGAAGAAGGAGAGGTACGGGCATGAAATATTTACACATCAAACTTGAAGAATTTCTTACGGAAAGAGGGCTCTCAAAAAAGAGAGTATGTTACGATCTGGATATTGAAAGGACAAACTTTAACCGTTATTACAGAGATGAATTCCAAAGAATAGACGCTAATCTACTGCTCAAATTGTGTGAATACTTTAACTGTGAAGTAGGGGATTTATTTGAGATAAGAGAGAAATAGAAAAAATATTTGTTCCTTTTATCCTTATATAATTTATGTGTCTAAAGGTCTTCTATTCTGCATTCCAATACAAAACAGCGCTTATATATTTCAACACTTCCTTAAAAACCACATGATTTTCAAATATACAAATATCCCTGCCGCAAAAATATATTTCGCAGCAGGGTTTTAAAATTCCCGGAATAACTTTTTATCATTGAAATCAAATTATGAAAAGTGAGCCATATCAGTAGTCAGGACGATAACCCTTCTACATCACCTTTTACATGATCCGGTGCAGAACTCTCAATTAGTTCAGAAGCTATTTTATCTTCTGTTTCATTAAGAGCTTTTTGCATCATCCTCTCTTTTTGAATGGTACGCAAAATACACGCCACATCCTCCGGTGAGAACATAGAAATTGCATGAATCAACTCGTCAATATTATCTTTATTGACAACAAGACTTCCTCCACCAGACAATGCAATTTGAATACAATTCTTGAGATTACTACAATCCCCCAGCTTTAAGGCATTTGATTTGTAATCGCAGGTAAATATAGTTCCATTATAATTTATAATACCCGCTTCATCTGCCAATCGGAAATATTTGTTTGTATATGTGGTTTCGCCGGGATATTTTAATGCTGACCGATTAATATCTGTAGTCTTCTGTGCCTCACTGGCAGCATCTATTTTTGCATACCATTCCGCCCACATCTCTTCCTGTGTCCACACATGCCCAATCCAAGTCCAGTCATTGAAATACTCTGCATTTGAATCGTTTATACGTTCTTTATTAATTCCTACCTGCTCACCATTTTCACCCTTTCCCATATCAGGGCTGCCATCATTTGTCCAGGCATAAAAATCAAAAAAGCTATCCATATCAATTTTTCCATCTAAGAAATCATTCCAAAAAAACTGCCTTGTGGCAAACCGAAAATTATCCTCTTGCGGAAAACCAGAAAGAAACTCCATAATTTTATCATACTGTTCCTTGCTGTCCAGTTTTATTTCCCACTGGAGTATATCTTCCCCTATCTTCTCATCAGGGTTTTCAGGATTCCTTTCTCCCTCCCTAATACATTTGATGCATTCCGGCGAGTAATAGGTGTAAAAGACTGTATCCAATTCTTTGGGCGTATTACTGGTATATGTACCTTTCGTAAAATTTTGTCCATTTTCGGATATAGTATCCTGATCTTTAAGCAGCGCACTAATCTGTTCTTCCGAAACAGACAATTCCCTTTGCTGTTGCTGATATGGATGAATCACTCTTTTGTTTTCAGCGCAATCACAAAAAGGTTCCACTGTTTTAATGATTGACGAAGTATAGCAAGAACTAAATGTAGAATTGCTCAATCGCCTTGCAATATTTTTGTTAATGCATTTCTCTTCTTTGCCGGACTTAAGAAATTCCGGTGCAATATCTGTACCCCAAGCCGCTCCCTGACTTTTACATTTCAGGGAAGATTTAGGACGTGCGTCATAGCGTGTATTGTTCCATTGTTTTGTTAATAATGATTCAACTGACATATATGCTCCTTTCAGTAGTTCCTCTGTCATTCAGAACCACACGCACTCCCAAAAAGGTCCATGCGTTAAAGATCATATACAGGGGAACTCTTGTGGACAATAGTCTCCACAAACTTCCCCTGTATAATGTTTTATATTATTTTATGGGCATACCTTGAAATTTTATAAAAATCGTGTTGTCAATGGAGTAACAAAAAATTTGTATTGGATAAAATATCTTGGCTCCCATGTAAAATAGTTGCTATATTCAACCGATCCCCATATTTGCCAATTTTGTTTTACCAAAGTATTGCTGGGAACCGTCATAACCGGAGCTCCTCCAAGCTGTTTGATGGTATTCCCTGAATCTGGTTTTAAATACTTATAGAATCCACCATAATCTCCACCAGTTCCTTCCTTTGATAAATAAAATGTTGTAACTACTGCTCCATTGGGGATTGATGCATCATATGTCAAATTGATATTTTTTGAAAGTGATGTTTTTGTAGTTCCGCGCGGTACTGAACCAAAAGCAAATGAGAAATTAGGATTAACCCATCCTGTACTTCCATACATGTAAGAATCTCCAAAGTATAAAGAATAAGGACTGTTGCTACAACCTGAATGAGAATCAACCGCCACATAATATGTACCAGATTTATCTAATGATATATAAAATTCTTCTGATACAGAACCATCTTGAAAATCTGTGTACCATCCTGTCTGATCATGATTAAATAAATATAAATCATAATCACAGCCACTTGGGATGTTAAATAACAAAATAGATAAAGGTTCATTAGCTGTCACTTCAAACCGATAAAAATCCATGTCCGTCTCACTATGAATAGTGGCTTGAATCAACTTACCCTGCATCCCTGTAGTAGCTTCTGCAATGCTGTTATTTGGTTCGTACTGATCCCCTGTTCCAGCAACAGCAGTTTCCCTTGAAAGACTATTACGGAATCCATTTAGTTTTGCGGCTACCCGTGGCTCTAATTGTGAAATTGGCAAAAAATCATTTGCTGATAAATGCTTTATTTCAACCCCTTCTGGAATGTCATTTACATCAGTCTTTTCTTCAGCGCTGACAGGCATAATCATACAGCTAAGTGCAACTGCAAAAGCCAAAATACCCTGCAAGGCCTTTCTCAATGTTTTTTTCATCATATTTCCTCCTTAAACATACAGTTTAAAATGGTACAAAACTTAACTTCAAAAGCACATTTATTTAGTATGCTTTTTAGGTCTCTTTGGTTGATAAATGTAGCCTATACATGGCGGCGGCCAACCATCACCGTCAAATTGCCTCCTGGCTGCTTTTGACACAGCAAGCAAAAAACTTTTTTTCCATTTTTTCATTCCTCCTTTACCTCCTGTCTTAATATTTTTGCTGTTATTAACAGTCCAGCATCTACACCAACTCCAGCTACGATATATACAATTTTATCTGGAATGATATTCAACCACCACAGAACCAAAACACAAATTCCTATTAACCACATCAGCCATCTTGCTGAACTTTTGCATTGCTTTATCTCTTCTTTATCCAGACCTAAATTAGGATGATTAATTGGTGCAAGAAAATAAATAATAACTGCTGACAAAAATATTGTTAAAATCATTATACCGGTATGCTCTATAAATAATTTTGTTACCACATTCGTTACCACCATATATATAACAAACGTACCTAAATAGCATGTAAATGCTTTTTTACAGTGATAACCGCCAGTTCTCGCCCTCAAAGGGAAAAATGTCATCATAAAAAGAAGAGTCTGAACAAAATTGCCATTTATATACGCAAGAAAAAGTAAAGTTGTGTAATTTATAATCTTTCCCAATAATACTTCAAACCCATAAATATGGTCTTCCCGCACATCATCTGCAATTATTCTATTTACTATTAAATAATCTGTTAAGCAAACTGATATTCGATGCATGTTTACCACCTAATTTATTTTTTTCAATATATCATAAAAATAAGTAAAATAAATATTCATGGCAGGAATCGGCGGTCAAAAACAAAAAACGACGGTTTCTCACCGTCGCTTCCGCTTTTCCAGTTCTTTAACATTTTTTAGAAATTAATTATGATACTGTGCGTAAAATAGCCATCATTGCAGCTACATATGCTTTCTCCACTATATTTTCTTACAACATTTTCTATATTAAGCATTCCAATCCCATGTTCATTCTTATCTTTTTTTGTTGTAAACAAACCCTTTTCTCCAAGGTGTACCTGCTCCGCAACCGGGTTACGCACTGAAATAATGATTTTCCCTCCCTCATCCAGAAATCGTAATTTTATTACCCTATTCCCTTTTGTTATTTTCTCGCACGCCTCAATCGCATTATCCAGAAGGTTTGCGACCAGCGTTACAATATCTTCCTCTTCCATTTTTAGATTTCCCAAATCATTTATTGAAAGCAGAAGTGGAATCCCTTTCTTTTTTGCAGCCTTAAATTTCTGATTGATCACGCTGTTTACAATCATATTATTCGTGTTGATAAAATCCATTTCTTCTACCCAATTGTCGCTTATTTTATTTAAATAGCCTTTAGCCTTTAAGTATTCCCCTGCTTTAAGCAAACCGCTAAGGCAGATCAAGTGATTTTTAAATTCATGTGTACGTTTACGCTGCTCGCCATAGACTCCCTCCATATATTGGTACATTGCCATCTGATTTTTTATTCTTTCCTGGGACAGGCAAGTTTCACGCATTTCTTTTTCCCTGGACACCACATCACGGATAATATAAAATACAAGAAAATTGAAAAAAACCAGCACAAAACTCACAACAAGTACTGCCCGCCCTCCCCTCTTTTCCTCAACCGCCAGTGCTGACATACAGACAATGGTCATAAAGGGAAAAAA
Organism: Lachnospiraceae bacterium; assembly: GCA_009911035.1. Lineage (GTDB taxonomy): Bacteria > Bacillota > Clostridia > Lachnospirales > Lachnospiraceae > Suilimivivens. The sequence continues at coordinate 14,780 of QXWO01000057.1, read as the reverse complement.
TAAAAAACGAACCCACTCCCTGTCTGTGATTAAATTGAAACTATCATTTGAATGAAATGCCTTATTCAATAATACAATAAAAAGAAAAAGCACTGTCTTACATATTAACGCAATTATTGTAATATTTACCGGATCATTCAGTATTGCCTCTGTTCCTGAACCCAGCAGAGTTTCTACGCTTACCAGCATGATTCTGTCTATACAAATTAATATCCCATAATATGCAATGGAAAGAAAAAATATATGCATAAATTTTGCACGGTACTGAGCAATCATAATACCGCTTATCAGGCAAATAGACAAGATTGCCTTCCATATGTAGCTCTTTGTAAAAATTAAAGAAATCCCTACAAACCCTAAGACCAATGCGGCAAGCAATAACTTATCAAACCACTTTATCCTTTTATTGTCCTGCTTCAAAAAAACTTCAAAAAAATTTCTACAGCACAACGCTTCAATCAAAGTCAAAAGAAACGCCCGAATATAGTATGTCATATCATGTCACCTTTTATTTCATAATATCTCTCTTTTACTTTCTGATACCGTTCTCTTGGAACCGGCAATGCAACACCATCGTTCAAATATACTTTATAGTTTATAATTTCCGCAATATACTTTACATTTACCAAAAAGCTTTTATGAACCCTTAAAAAATCATATTTAAGCAGTTCCGGCTCAATGTCATCTAATTTACCGTACAAACGAAATTGCACCTGCTTTTTCCCAAGAACATTGAATATCAATTTATGCATATTGCTTTCAATATAACGGATTCTGTCAACTGCCAGTTCCACTTCCCCTTCGATAAAATTATATCTTATTTTTTTAGCCTGCAATGACAATTTTCTGATCAGTATCTCCATGCACTCCGGAAACATTTCATCCAGCATATCCTTCAACAAATAGCGTACTGCCTCCATTTTGTACCCCTCTAATGCAAAATCAATAAATGCTGTGATGAAAACCAATAAAATATCAGGACAAACCTCCCTAATTTTTTTAGCCACTTCCAAACCATTAATATCAGGCATATTGATATCTAAAAAAATAACATCATATTCATACGATTTATCATTCTTTTCAACAAATTCTCTGCCCGACAAATAGGTATCTATTCCATAAACGCTTATCCCATACTTATCTAATGACTCTTCCAACAAACTGACTATTTTTTCTCCACAATATTTTTCATCATCACATACCGCAATCTTTAGCATAATACTTATTCCTTCTTTATTATATAAAAGTTCAATACTTATTTTAGTTTATATACCTTCGATATTATTGATAATAAAATATCAAACCTAGCATCATTTGTCAAAATAGAACTTTTCAAAAGCAAAAAACATATTTATACTTAAAAATTCCCCTTACCGCATCCTATACACCATAGTGTAATGCATCCAAAACTTATAGTTTCATGCATAAATCACCAAGGTCATTCAAAATGACCTTGGTATGGTTATGCCTAAATCATAAACTTACTATCTTCTTCCAAAGTCTTATACTACCATTCTTTCATTAAACTCCTTCACAACCGCATCATACAATTCCTGCCGAAACTGCCTTGTCACAGGGTATGCGATATCCTGATAGATATCCTTCCCGGCATCATCCAGCCGACCGGTCTTATAGTCAGGCATGGAGACAAAGACGTTGCCTTTCTGCGAGATGCCGATACGGATTCCGGTCACTTTAAATGCGCCATTTAAGATGAAGGAGGCGTTTGCCTTAAGGCAGCCCTCCTGATTCTGCATAGGCGTTACGGTCACTTGGATATCCATGCTTCCTGTATTGTTTGTATTCATTGCATTATTTTCCTTCATATCTGCCTCTTTCTGCGCTGTTTTATTTTAGATTTCTGCGCTCTTATTTTCACTTTTTCGGCAGCTTCCGCCTGAGGTTTTTTCCCATATGTTTAAAGATTACTGTCTTTCCCTGAAACACTTTTCCGGCTGCGCCGGATTCTGCCCTTTTTCACTTATGCAGTCATACAGGCTTGATTCCCCCTGCCTCCATTTCCTTTTTATAAAACGCTTCCAGATACCCGGCGGTTATCTCCGCCATATCCCCCTGCTCCCTACAGAGCCCTTCCACAGCCGCAAACAGCATATCCTCCATCAAAAGATAACGATAGCTGTTCATATCCTGCCTTTTCAGTTCCTTTATGGCTTCCATTGCCCTGCCGCTTAAGGGTATCTGCGTTCTGGTGAGGCTGATGCCGGAGGGCTGGTATGCCCTGCCCGGCGCATCCTTTTTCTGTGCTCCCATACTGCTTTCCAACGTCCTGCTCCTTCCCTGCTTCCATCCCCATTTCCGCCCTCTGTTTTTCTTTTTTCATCTCAAAAACCTTTTCAACGCCTTTCAGCACCTGCCCCGCCACCGACAAAGCGGTGCTGCAAAGCCCGTACACCATAAGCCTTGGGGCGGTGGAAAGCACAGGCAGGAGGGAAGATACAGGCGGCGGCTTTACATCCATGCGTGCCGCCGCCATATACTGTGCGCTTTGGATCACAGCCTTTGTGATGTCATAGATATGCTCCGGGTTCTGGGAATCATGGAAGCGGCACAAATCGCTGATGTTTTCGATATAACCCTTGCCCTTCCCATAGATTTCCGATTCCACCGCCTCCCTCACATAACCCTGCACATCCCCTGCATGGAGCTGGGAAAGTATCTCTTTCTCATTATCTTTATCCAGCCGCCAAATCTGTGGGCGCACCCTTCCGCTGGTGTCGGAAATGTCAAACACATGATCCACATAGGGGCGGTATCCGCTGGAATCTATGATGGCGATCCCTTTGCTCCCCCTGCGTACATACCTTCCCTTTTCCTGCCACTTACTGTAAGTCTCCACCATCTTCGCATCCGGTCTCTGGGCATAGAGCAGGCTGGCATTCTCAAAACCCATCTGGTAATGGACTGCTGAAAAGGTTAAAAACCTGCCCCACGAATCCTCATCCTGAATGATCTTGGGCACGATCTCCCGGTAGATTTCTTTTGTAGAAATGATCCCTTTCATTGCTTCCCCCTTTCCCGTTTTTTCTGCACCCCCGCATTCTCCTTCTGCTTCCCTATAGCCATGACGGTCTGCCGCACAGGACAATCTTCCCCACAGAGTAAACCGGGCGGAACACCACACAGCCCTTTGAGGAAGATGCGTCCACCAGATATCCGTTCCCGGCGTAGACCGCCACATGGGAAATATTCTGATACCTTCCATTCCTTGTAAAGCTGTAGAAAATCAAATCTCCCGGCCGGATATCCTCATAAGCGACTTCGCATCCTTTATCGGACAGGAGCTTTCCCTGTGAGGCGGCGGTATTCGAGCCATGATAAGATAAATTTATCCCTGCTTCTTTATAAGAGTAATAGGTGAGGGAACTGCAATCGTAATATTCGCCGCTGTCACGTTTTGCCTGACTGTATGGCTTCCCAAGCCTTACAAGGGCATTCTTAACTGCCTGTGAACCGACATCACCGCCAAGATTAAGCCTCCCCGCTTCCTCCGGCGTCAGGCTCCCTGCACCGGGGCTTCCATAGCCGCCCCTAAGACCTTCTATGTTTTCCAGCACTTCCGGCGACATTAAAAACCGTAAGATTTCTATTTCTTCCTCTGTAAATATGCCTGTCCTTACGATATCCTCACTGGTAAGGAGGGTAATGCGGACTTCTTTTATCTTTACCTCCACTTCCTCCGTCTTTATGGTGACATTCCCCCAGAAATCCTCTTCCTCATAGGACTGTTCCCTGATCTCTGTACGGTAATCGATTGTCAGGGATGTCATTTCATCAAAGGTATCTTTCAAAAGCCTCCTGTTCTTTTCCGTCATCACCGTTGCGGTATCGCCAAATCCATGCCTTACCATGTAGACCATGAGGATATCCGCCATGTTGTCCGGCTTGCTGTCTCCCTCATAGTCCTCATAAATCAGTTCCGTCTCATCCCCGCTGCCGGGATCGGCAAGCTCCTCCTGCACCTTCTCCCTGAATTCTTCCGTATATTCCAAAAGAACCTCCACCGCTCCCGGCTCTTCTGACAGTTTCGGGAGCAGAATGGAGAAGGGGGAATTAAAAAGCAGGGTAATGGCGGCTGCCATGACAAACACAGGGACCAGCGCCGGGAGCAGGGATGCCCCTATGGAAAGGAGTTTCCCTGCCGCAACCGCTTTTACTCTGCCTGTCAGCAGATCCTTTGCCACCTGTAGCAGACTGTCCTTCTGTTCTTCCTGTGAAAACTTATCCGCGGCATAGGAGAGCAGCCGGAAAGCGGCTGCCCTGTTTTTCCTGCTTCTGCCATTCGGTTTATGGCTGTTATCCTTTTTCGTATTTTTACCCTTCTTACTGTCTTTCTCACTGCTCTTTCCGCGTCTCCCATCTGCCCCGTCCGCTCCTTTCCTTCCGGGGATTTCCCCATCACGCTGGCGGATGGAATCAGAGGCATTCCTTATGCGAAGATGGCTGGCACTACCGGGAGAAGAACCTGCCTGTAGAGAGGTGCTCTCTCCTGCTGTATTCTGCATTACAGGAATCTGTACGCCTTCCAGATATGCTTCCTGCTTTCCCTCTGTTACTACGCTTTTTCCTGCCTCTTCCCTTCTGTCTGTATCTGATTTCTCCTGTACTTCATTGCCCTTTTGGTGCTGCTTCCGGGATTTTAAATACTTCCCTCTCCTGTAGCCGGATATCCGGTTTTCTCTTTTTTCCGGGAAAGGCTGTGCATACACGCTGGCAGGAAGCGTATTTTTTTTATCTCTGGCAGAAGATTTTTCCGGCATCCTTTTCAAATGGTCTTTCACACTGAAAATGCCTTTCCTGCTGAAACCGGGTGCTGTATCTGCTTTCCTGTGCAGGACGGTTTCTTTCGTCTTTATGATAGTTTCATGATAAGAGGAAGGTCTCTGCGTCTCCTGACGAAACGGGCTTTCCTCTGCTGTTGGAAGCTTCCTGTCAAAAACCGACTCCTGCCGGTAAGCCTGCGGCTGTTCTTTTACATGGAGAATCCCTGATGCTGCAAGGCTTCTGCTTCCACTGACGCTGTTTTTCCCCTGCTCCTGCTGGTACAAATCCCCTGTACCGCCTGCATAAGCCTCTCCCCTGCCACTATCAGAATCGCATGATCTCTGTATCTGTGCCGCCTGCCTCCCTGCTCCCCCGCCGGGAAGCTCTTTCTGACGAAGCATATCCTGCTTTTCCTTTGTAGAAAAACCTGCGGCATTTTCCGTAGATTTCTTCTTCCCTGCATAGTGGATCTGGCGTTCCCCTTTCTTTCTGACAGTGAAATTCTTATCCGCCCTTTTTATCCTCATAAGCTCTCCTGCCCGTTCTCCCGATACCACTTCGCCATAAATGCGCTGCGGTCCGGGAATGGCGGAAGGGGCGTTCCTGCCGGGCAGGCATTTAGGATATCCCTGCCGGTCCGCACATAAGAGAGGACTTCACTGTAATACGCTGTGTTGGCAAAGGTATACCCATCCTGCGTTTTCCGGCTGATTTCTTCCTCACCCGCTGATCCCTGCCGCTTCTGACCTGCAAAGGATAACTCTCTTCTGGCAAGGGCTTCCAGACCGCATAACGCCGAATGGAATTTCAGGTAATCGCAAAGCCACGGATGCCCGGCTCTCCGGTCGCCGCTTTTTACCGCATCTTCAAGGAGCGCAAGGAACGGGGCGGACTTTTTTACCACAGGCAGGATTCCAAAAGACACCTTTGCTTCCCCTTCCCTGAAAAAATCCACACGGTATAATACTTCTTTTCCTGCAAGCTGCTTCTCCTCCGGCTGGATATCCGCCAATGGCAAAGGCAGCACCTTTAAAAGCACTGCCCTGTCCTTTTCCTTATATACAAATGTAATGAGGGGGATTCCTTTCTTCCGCTCCTGTCCGGTGGTACGCACATCCATTAAAAATTCCATAAGGGCTTTCTCAATGTCCTTCTTCATGGGCAGCCTCCTTTCCCTCAAAAGGGTTGGTGGAAAACAGCTTATAGATGGGGCTGTCCTTATCCACCGTGATATCCATAGGCACAACCATGTTCCCGTGCTTCAAGATGCCCGTTCCGCTCTGCGCCCCGCGGACAAACTTTAGCTGTTCCGGACTGATGCCTATTACCTCCGATAACTTTTCCAAATCCGTGGGAGCCTGCCTAAGGAGCGCCACAAACTCCGAGTTGGCAAGCATGGTGGTGGCGGTATAGTTCTGCAGCATGTCAAGCACGTTCTGGGTGATGCCGCTGCACAGCCCGCCTAATTTCCGCACCTTCTTCCATAAGGAAAACAGGTATTTTGCAGAATACTCTTTATCTAAAAGCACATGGAATTCATCAATAAACAGCCATGTAGCCCTGCCCCGCTTTGCGTTCTCCATAATCCGGCTGCCGATATTCTCCATCATGACCAGCATGGAGATGGCAGATAATTCCTTCCCCATATCCCGGATGCCATAGACCAGAAAGCGGCTGTCAATATCCACATTGGTTTCATGGGCAAAGATATTTAATGAGCCGCCGATAAACAATTCCAGCGAAAGGGCAAGCTCCTTCGCCTCCATCTCCGGCTGTGCCACAAGGATGCCATAATAATCATGCAGGGTTTTCTGCTTCCACAGGGTATGCGTCCTTTCCCCTTCCTGCCTGCCCCTGTTCCTCATGCATTCCTCTTTGACCTCCTGATACAGAAGGCGCACACAGCGGTCTATGATGGATTTCTGCCGGGAATTAAGCGCCTCGCCCATGCACTGCTCACAGATACCAAGCATAAACTCCCCCTTCTCCGCAATGATTCCCTGAATGTCAGACACATCTTCCGGCAGCGCCATAGGGTTGATATGGTTCCCGGTATAAGTGGAAAGCACCACCACCTGTCCGCCGAACCGCTCCGCTATGCCGAAGTATTCATGCTGGGGATCAATCACAATGATGTCATCATCCGTATTTAAGAACACATTTCCCATTTCCATCTTTGCAAAGAAGGACTTCCCTGAACCGGGCACGCCAAAGATAAACCCGTTGCCATTTACCAGTCTTTTCCGGCTACCAAATAAGATATTCCGGCTGACCTGATTGACACCATAGTAAGTGCCGCCCTTCCCTGGAAGGTAGAGCTCCTGCACGTTAAAAGGCATGAGCACCGCAAGGGATTGTGTCATTAAGGTACGCATGGTCTCCACCTGACGCACCCCAATGGGCAGGGCTGTATTTAACGCCTCCCTCTGCTTTAAATAATGCGCTTCTATCTGGCAGGAATTCCGTTTGCCGATTGTGACTAAGGTTTCCTCTATGGCTTCCAGTTCTTCCTTTGTGTCCGCCTTAATAATGATAGTCACCGCCACATAAAAGAGCCGCTGGTCATTCTCCCTCACATCATCCATGATCTCTTCAATCTGCTGTTTCTCCGTCCGCTTGTTGTAGGAAATGTCGGAAGAGAAATCGTTGTTCTTATTCCGCACCCTCTGCTGGCGGATGATGTCGCTCTCAATACCCATATACTTTTTCTGCAAAGTGCTGGTGGTCACGTCCTTCGGGATAGGCGCTACGTCAATGCTGATAATGGTGTGCGCCGGAACAGTTGCAAGTTCTGTCAAAAACCTGTCCGATAAGGAACTTGGGTATTTCTTGATAAATAACGCCTTGGCGAACCGCTTTTCGTCCTGCATACAGGTAGGATAAAACTTCAACATGCTGTTGCAGATGTCATCTTTATAATCTCTTCCTGCCCTTACCGCCTCTTCAAAATCGAAGGAGAAATATTCCTCTTCCCCCATACGGTAAAAGTCATGGAGAACCCGTAGACGCTCCACACCGTTTAAGGCGGCAAGGCTGCTGCCCAATTCCCCAAAGCCTTTCTGCAGTACCGCCTCAAGGCTGGCAAAAGCCGCCTTTGCTTCCTCGTAATTCTTCCTGATGATGGAGACGGTAAGGTAACGCTCCTGCTCTATGCCCTGTTTCCCTTCCACGATTTTCTTCTCCATGATCTGGTTGTAACAGTCACGCTCCCTGTCATTCCTGTCGCCCTTTTTCTGGAATAAGACCTTCTCCCGGAGGGCTTTCATGTTCCGGTTCTTGTTGTTGATGGTCACTTTAAATTCCACATCCATTGCGTTTAAGAACTTACAGTAGCTTTCAAATATCCCCACCTGCTCCCTCTCGCTGGTGGTGTTATAGTTCACATCTGAAAACAGGTAGCTCTTACTGTAACGGTTGCCCGCCACTTCAAAGATGCCATCCTGTGCAATCTTGAGAAGCTCTATGCATTCCTGTACACTTTTCGGCGTTTTGTATAAAGGCTCCCCTGCCTTTTTGTAGATAGAAAATTTGTCCTGAAATAACTTCAATCTGTCTGCTCCTTCCTTTTGTGCCGGAAGGGGATGGGTAACTGCTTTTATAAAACAGCTCCCCATATATGCAGAAAATCCCGGCAAGGGGGCTTTCCGCACTCCCTTCCGGGTTTGATGGTTGATTGTTCCTGTAGATAGTCTTTCTGGAATATATATACCTTTGTACTTTTTATCAGCGGTGTGTCTGGGCTGGTTTTCTGCATGAAAAAACACACCTAAAAGCATAATTTTAAGTGTGTTCCCAATTCCTATATTTCATTATCTTTCCCGCTCCGGCTCTTCCCTTTCTTTTTGTCTCAGCAACTGCCTGATCTCTTCCGCATCATGGATTCTTCTTTCTTTCCTGTCCCAGAAGATGACCTTACGGACCTGCTGCTCCCCTGCCGGATATCCGGCGGCGGTTATCCTTTGCACCGCATCCTCTTCCACCGCCTTTCCCCGCTCCAGTGCATCCCCTACAATCCTGTAAAGGTATTCGGGCTTGCGCCTGTCGCCAAGGTCTGAAAAAACAGCACTCGCCGCTACCAGCGCATCCCTCATATACTTTGCATTATCCTTAAAAAGCCTGCTGTCAATGTAAATGCCCTGTGCCTCTATGAACATGGCACAAAAGGTAACGATTGTCCTCGTGTTCCCTTCGCGGAAGGGATGCGCTTTCCAGAGCTTCGCCATACAGTCTGAAAAGTTCCTGACCGTTTCATCAAAGGATGCCTTTTTCCATCCGTAAAGATTCATATCCTTAAGGACTGCCTTGGCATCCCTCTCTATGTCAAAAACATCTGAATACTCTATGGAGATACCGTTAAGGGCGTTCTCTGCCTTTTCAATGTTTATGATGCGCGGCTTTCCTGCCCATTCAAATATATCCTGAAAAATCCGGTAATGCATCCGGCACAGGCATCCAAAGTCAAATATCCTGACAGAATCATCCCTTGCAAGTTCCGCAAGCCTTAAGGAAACATAGTCTGCCTCCGCTGCTTTCAGCCCTGCATCGTCCATAATGTCCAGCCGGTTTTTCAGGATTTCCGTATCCGGGTAAAAATATGGATCACGCATAAGCCATCCTCCTACCGTTTCATCTTATATCTCTGATCCAAAGCCTCCCTCACCTGTTCCATTGTAATTTCACCGCGCTTTTCCCTCTCTATCAGCTCCCTCATTTCCGGCGTAGGCTCAAGACCGTCAACCTTTATCATGCCTACTGCATAATCCCATGCCTCATCTTCCCTTACAAGCATTTGAACTCTCTCCTTTCCTTACGTTGGTTATAGTATAGCACAAATGGGGAAAAATAGCCATAAAATCAGTAAATCTGTTCCTTTTTACCCCTGCCTTTTCTGTTCGTTTTCCGTATGCATTTCTTTATTATTTCATTTATCCTGCATCTGTTTTTCTGCTTCCGCTCCTCTTTCGCTTTCCTCACTGCCGCCCTCTTTAGTGCCTCTTCCTCTGCATGGATTTCCGCCCGCATCTCCCTGTAGCCGCCGGATTGAAACACCAACGCCTTATTTCCGAAAATGCTCTTCATATACCGGGTGAACACCTCCCTGAACCCCATGCCATTGTAGGAATAAAAACCGCACAGGGCAATGGGCGCAACAATGGGAACTGCCACATAGCAGCTAAAGGTCAGCCCGATCTTCCCATACAGTAAGAATATAATCAGGCATCCGCTTATCAGGGCAAGGATGGAATACACAAGCTGCTTTGCACTGAGCCCCATTGCCACACTCTCCTGATATTTTTCTATGTCCTTGTTTATCTCAATGATCAATCTTCTCTCCTTCCTGCCGGGATGCGGCTTAAGTTTAAAGGTTTTACCGCTCCCGGTCTTTTTTTTCCTGTTTCATTTACAGCCGGAGCATCATGCCCTGCCATACTTCCTGCTTTCCGGTTACAATCCCAGCGCCCTGCCTGTCAGCGACTGCGCTCCCTTACATGCCCCTACCGTTAAGGCTATGGTAAAAGTGATCTCACAAAGATAAATCAGCACCTGCGCCCAATCCGCATAACCTCCCGTGAAGGACGGAAGCCCTGCGCTGATAAATGCGTTGCAGATAAGGATTGCCAGTGCCATAGTGACTGCTTCCATCACTACGGACAGAAAATACTTAAAATACCTGACACAGGTAACGCTCACCGTCCGGTTGCCTGCAAGGGTGGAAAAAGCGACTGCCGCCAATGGCACAATCACCATGATTTTCAGGAACCGGAAATATACGGTGTAGATGATAAAAAAACCGCATATCAGTATGATAAGGGATAGGATCACTGACAGGATCAGGAACACAAGGCTTGTTGCAAAGCCCAGATTCTCTATAACCTCCGCTTCCCCTGCCCCGATCTGCGCCTGTGCCATGTCCGTATTCCCAAGGTGGCTCACCATAGCCCCGATACTGCTAAAAAACGCTTTCAGAATCGTCAGGTTGTTCGCCACAAGCCACTGTGCTATCCCAAGGCGTATCAGCATACGGAGCATTGCTTCCAGACGGAACTCACTTTTGATATCCACGCTCTCCGCACAGAACCCGACCACAAAGAACAGCACCACAAGCCCGCTCCCCACGCCTACGAACAGGGGCTGCAGGCTTTCCACCACCGCCCAAGGACCGCCGCCCTTAAAGGAAACCGGCGACTGCCCAAGCAGGGAGAACACAAGGTTTATCTGGTTATTCCAGAAACCAAGCACGGTTTCCAGCAGGGCAAGGATGTTATCGCCAAGCTTAAAAACTTCCATAATCTTTTCCCCCTTTAGAATCCAAGGAAGGTCATCACTGCGGAAATGCCTGCCATGATAAGCCCTGCCACGATCCCCTTAAGGGCGGAATTCATGGAAGAGGAATCCTGCTGCTGGTACGCCTGTGCAAACTCCATCACGTTCTTTGCAAGGATGATCACGCCCACTGCGCCGATAATGGCAAGCACCAGCGTCTTTAAGTTGTTGATAGGGTTAAGGACTTCCGATACCCCGGAGGCATGGACAGGCAGGGCATACATGGATGCGCCGGCAGCAATCCCTGCCACAGCGGGCACAATCTTCCTTTTTAACCTGCTTTTCCTGCTGAATGTAGTCACTGTCATAATTTTTCTTTTCATAATGGTTGAATCCTTTCTTTTCATAATAATAAAATCTGTTTGATGGCTGCTATGTTTCCATGTTCATCATGGGCTGGCTGAATTTTAATACTGCCCGCATTCAGGCTGTTTCCTGCTTTTGTTTCCACTGTTTCTTTGGGCTGGTTTTCCTTTTATTCTGAAAATAGAATCATTTCTTATTTCTCCTGTAACCCCGGCTTTCCGGCTGGCGTGCTCCCAAGCCTTACCAGTTCTTCCGCATTTATGGTGGTGATGATGACATTCCCGCCTTCCCCCGCCTCCTTTTTCAGCCGGTCTGCGGTTTCTTTGTCTATGATATCCAGCTTCTTTTTATCCTGCGGGTTATGGACGTACCACTTTCCCTTCCCGTCACCGCTTCTTTTGAACATGGGATGCTTAAAGGTATTAAACTTAAAATCCATCACAGGATCACAGCCCCGGATCAGGACAATGCATTTCTTATTGTCCAGCTTCCTTACCTCGTCAGGCGTCATAAGCTCTTTACCACATTGTCAAGTGAAGAATTCATTCTTTTTGCTTTTTCATACACGGAATCTTGTAGATGTTCTATAAATGTGATAAACTGAACGCAGTAACAAATCGGAATTTGAGGAAAACGGAGGTTTCTTTTATGTGGGGATTATATCTCGACAGTAAAGCTTTTGAAGATGGACTATTTCATGCAGTCGTTCAATACAAGATAGACAATAGTAAAGCCTTAGTTATATCTCCCAAAGCTAATTATGAGTTGGATATAAAAGAAATTATGGAGCTGCCTGCACCTCCCCGATTTGTTTATGGGGAAAAGGTTTCGCCTTGCAACCATCCTGATATAACAGGTGTGATTGTAAGGATTCACTGGCATTTCAAACGTAATTGCTATTTTTACATCATTAGCGTCAATGAGAAAACGAGAAGCAAACGATACTTTGATGATGATTTGATTTCTGCGGTATAAATTCCCATTTGTCGGGAAGTCGCAGAGAACATAAAATGATGATTTGCAGGAGGAAGATATGGTCTGTATGAAAAAAATAGCTGTCCTCTCCGACATACACGGTAATTACATAGCGTTCCAAAAGTGCCTGGAATATGTTTTGGGTATGGGAATCCGCGCATTTATTTTTCTGGGGGATTATTTGGGGGAATTTCCCTACCCGCAAAAAACGATGGAAATTCTGTATTCTTTGAAAGAAAAATACACCTGCTTTTTCCTGCAAGGAAATAAAGAAGACTACTGGATCAGCCGGAAATACGATAAAAATTGCGTATGGAAAAACGGAAATTCAACGGTAGGCGCAATGAAGTATTGCTATAAAAACCTGACGGATAAGGATATTGGTTTCTTTGAAAGTCTTCCACTCTGCCGTGAAATCACATTTGACGGGGCAGGCTCAATCCTGGCGTGCCATGGTTCGCCGGATAAGAATAATGAAAAAATGTTTCCAGATGGTGAAAATACAAAAGGGATTATGGAAAGGTGTGCAGGGCAGTATATTCTATGCGGGCATACCCATGTTCAGGGAAGCTTTTCCCATAAAGGAAAGATTTTGTTAAATCCCGGCTCGGTAGGTGCTTCTTTATATAGCGGGGGAAAAGCCCAGTTTATGATTCTGTACCAGAAGGGGGAAGAATGGGGGCATCAGTTTATAAGCCTTGATTACGATAAGAAAAAAGTGATAAAGGAAATGGAAGAATCGGGGCTTTGGGATGCGGCACCGTACTGGTGTCGGGTGACAAAATACGGGATGCTTGCAGGGGAGATTTCCCATGGAACGGTATTGAGCAGGGCAATGGAGCTTTGCAGGGAAGAAACCGGGAAATGCGACTGGTACAATATCCCCGAAATATATTGGGAAGAAGCCGTTCAGGAGCTTTTGGGATGCTAAAATTTGTTGCAAAATAGATAAATCGGAATTTGGGAGATAATAGAATGATATTGTTGATTGTTGATACTCAAAATTTAATTATGACTAATGACTTATACGAATTTGAGATTTTTGTATATCGTATTAAAACACTAATCAAAGAGGCGCGCAATAATGGTATAGAAGTTATTTATGTTAGACATGATGATGGTGCTGGACAGAAATTAACGAAAGGCGCATTAGGCTATGAAATATACGAAGAATTTCAGCCAATGCCAAATGAGCGTATTTTTGATAAAAATGTAAACAGTGCTTTCAAAGATACGGGGTTGTTGGACTACCTGCATGAAAAAGATGAAGATACAATTATTATTGTAGGGCTGCAAACAGATTATTGTATAGATGCAACAGTGAAATGTGGTTTTGAGCATGGACTTAAAATGATTGTTCCAGCAAATACAAACAGTACGCTTGATAATGCGTATATGACAGCAGAAAAATCTTATAGATATTATAATGAGTTCATGTGGAATGGAAGATACGCAGAATGTATTTCATTTGAAAAAACTCTTGAATTGATGAATAGATAAATTTCAGTTTATTCTGGAAGCCGGAGAATAGAGAACCGGCTTCTTTTTCCTATGCAGGCAAAAGAAAACCCTTCCCCCGGAAAGAGAGAAGGGCATTGCCGTTATTCTGTTACCGCCGGTATCTCCCCGACAAAGTTATAAATGATTTTGATTTCCTGAAATTTCTCCCCGCCAACCTTTTTCACCTCCCCCACCAGAATCCGGCTGATAAGGCGGTTTAAGATACCCTCGTCCAATTCCTGTATCGTGGCATACTGCCGGATTTCACGGATAAAGGTACGGACATCGCTTTCCTGCTCATTGGAGCGGCGCAAGGAGAGGGTCAATTCTTTTAGCTGCTTCTGGTTTTCCTCCTGTTCCCGTTCCATTGCCGCCGTCAGCTTCACAAACCGCTGCTCCGACAGGATTCCCTTTGCCTTGTCGGTATACAGGTTCAAAAACATATCGTCAATCTCCCGGTTCCTTGCTTCCAGCCGTTCCCGCGCCTTCTCCATCTCCGAAGCGTCCGCCAGATACCGCCGCTCCATGCGGCTGCTAATCCGCTGGTAGAACGATTCCACGTCTTTCAACGCCATTGCCGCAAGTTCCTGAATATCCTTCAATACAAGGTTATATAAATCCCTTGCTTCCACTTTGTGGCTGGTGCAGGCGTTTTTTCCCAGCCGGTTATAGGTCTGGCAGATATAATACGCCTTGTCTATCGGCTCCCGTTCCTCGCCGGTAAAGCGGTTCTTCCCGGTTCTGCCCACTTTCTCATAGCGTACCTGCATGGACTTCCCGCAGGTGGCGCAGTAGATAATGCCGTGGAACAGGTTGTAGAAGGGGCAGGCGTTCCCCTCCATGATGGGAGGGCGGCGGTCAATCAGTTCCTGCACCTTCTCCCAGTCCTCCGG
>QXWO01000056.1 GCA_009911035.1 Lachnospiraceae bacterium | reverse complement strand
GAATGGATCCAGGCCGGTAATGGAGCAGACTGCATTGCTGCCGGATGGGGCTCCGGAATTTACGGAGGTATCCCTTCGCGGCAGACAGGATTTCTCTGCCGCTCCTGCGGCAGTGCTCCATATCGGTACTGCGACGGTTGAACTCTTTGAGGATACTCCCTGCGGCCTGCTGGAAACTATCCTGAAAGCAGTGCGGCCATGTTAGGCGACCTCTCCCGGGTGGAAAAGATCTATATACGCACCGGGTACACGGATATGAGGAAACAGCTGGATGGTCTGATCGATATCATCCAGTACAGCTTCCGGCTTGATCCTTACAGCAATTCCCTGTTCCTCTTCTGCGGGAAACGGGCGGACCGGATCAAGGCAGTCCACTATGAAGGGGACGGTTTCTGTCTTTTCTATAAGCGCTACGAAAACGGCCGCCTCCAGTGGCCGCGCACAGGCGAAGAAGCCAGATTAATCTCCCATCAGCAACTCCGCTGGCTGCTGGAGGGACTGGACCCGGAGCAGCCCAGAGCGGTTCGCAAATGGGATCCCCCAAAGCCCGGGAAACCCGAAAATTCCTTATAAATACTGGAAAATCCTGCTGTTTTATGGTACAATGGTTCCATCAGAACAGGAAGGTTTTCAGCCCATGCCGGATACAGGACAGGAGTACAAAAAGCAGATCAAAGAACTGGAACAGCAGATCCGGCTCCTGAAGGAGCAGGTTGATTTCCTTACCCGTAAACTTTATGGGACAAAATCAGAGAAGACGTCTGCCCTTGAAACAGAGGGACAGATGTCTCTTTTTAATGAGATTGAAACCTGCGCCGATCCGAAGGCGCAGGAGCCGGATCTGGCGGCGGTCGAAAAGCATCTGCGTAAAAGGAAATATGCCGGCCAGCGGGAGAAGCTGATCAAAGACATTCCCCGCTGCAAAGTGCTCCACACGATCGCCGAGAGCGAACAGGTGTGTGAAAGATGCGGGGGCGCCATGATAAAAGTCGGTGAGGAGTTTGTCCGTACTGAGGTACAGTTCATCCCTGCCAGCCTCAAAGTGATCGACCATTACCGGGAAACTTATGAATGCAGGGCATGCCGCAAAAACGGGACGCCTTATATGGAGAAGTCCCCGGTGCCGCATCCCCCGGTCATGCACTCCCTTGCGTCTGCTTCTACGATCGCATGGCTCATCCATCAGAAGTTTGAACTGGGCATTCCATTATACCGCCAGGAAAAGGAATGGGAGGCCCTGGGCCTTTCCTTAAGCAGGGCAACGATGTCGAACTGGCTCCTTTGCGTCTGCCGGGACAGGCTCTCTCATGTGGTCTCTCATTTGAGGCAGGAACTTCTAAAACAGGGGCATCTGCATATCGATGAGACCCATGTACAGGTGCTGAAGGAACCAGAGCGGAAGAACACTTCGGATTCTTACATGTGGGTGTACTGCAGCATCAGGGACCAGGCAAGGCCGGTCCGGTATTTTGAGTACCAGCCGGGGAGAGGCGGAAAATATCCGGAAGCGTTTTTAAAAGGCTATACCGGATATATCCATACGGATGCTTATTCCGGGTACAATGGGGTGAAAGGGGTTACGGGATGCCTGTGCTACACCCACCTGCGACGCGCTTTTGTGGACGCGCTGCCCAAAGACATCCATGACCCGAAAGCTTCCAAACCCGCAGAAGCAATCCTGCGGCTGAATAAGCTGTTTGAGATAGAAAAAGAACTGGACGGCTTTCCCCCGGAGCAAAAGAGAAAAGAACGGATCAACCGCGAGAAACCGCTTCTCGAGGCTTTCTGGTCGTGGGCAGAGAAAAGCGCTGTCTCTGAACTGCCAAAGTCGAAACTCCATACAGCTTTCCAGTATACCCTGAACAACCGGCAGGAATTTTTTAATTATCTTGAAGATGGGAACTGTTCCATTAGTAATTCCCTGGCGGAGAATTGTATCCGCCCCTTTGTGATCGGCCGGAAGAACTGGCTGTTTGCGGGAAGTCCGAAGGGTGCTGCTGCAAGTGCAGGGATCGATACCCTGGTCGAAACAGCGAAAGCCAATGGCCTGGATGCAATGAAATACATCAAATATATCCTGTCAGATATGCCTGGGAGTACATTTCTTGAAAATCCGGAATATCTGGATGACTATCTGCCATGGGATCCCATGGTACAGGAACGGTGCCGATGACCACTGCCCTTTTATTATAGATGGTTGGTGGTTATTTTTCTATCCACTATCTTATTTGACGCTTACCTTGTTTCGGCTCATAAGGGCAAAAACAAGGGAAAATACATAAGGTTTGAACATTTAATAGGCGATATGCCTTGAAAATACAGGGTTTATAGAGGATTGAATAGATAAACCGGAATTGTTATATTAGTTTAATCTCCATAGTAACTCAACATATGCTCATAAATATAACTGGTTTGTTCTTCATCTCCCCATGATAAGGGGTCATCCGCATAACTAAGCGTCCAAAATGGTTCTATATTTTGGAGATTTCCAGGTAACCCCTCCCACAAGTGAAACATTCGACTTCCAAATTCTCTTATATCCAAATGATTTTCATAGACCTCTTTTAATTTGCTCATCAAAACTTTACCAAATAAATCAATGTCCAGATTATTGTAATCAATATGTGTCCTCGCATATATTATAGCTTTTTTAATATCCGTTTCCCATTCTAAATAGAGTAAATCATTAAATAAATCATCGTTTTCGGGAGTGCTGAGAAATAATTCATCAAGCCGTTTGTTATACTCATTTTCTGTTACCAATTCCTCATATAACAAAATCGCATAAATCAATAGTTCCTCCATAATAGCCCTCCCCCAAAAATCCGATTTACAGCAATAGTTTATCCACCTGCCAGATTATTTCTTGCTCAGACATATCATATGGCATTGGTTCAATATCTTCAAAGCAGCAATTTGAAGCATAAGAATAATTATCCGTCCACTCTAATACCCAAAAGTCTGTTAATGCAGATACTTTGAAAAATTCTCCATTCATTGTCCAGCAAATACCTGATGGGTATAATTCTAATTGCTTTGCTCCAAGTTCACGGAACCTATTTTCAGCAACTTCTTTTATATCTGCTTTTTTCATAAGCAACACCTTCCACAACTTACGATTATCCTTGTTTTTTCATAAGCCGATGTTTGAATACCCTAATTTTTCTTCCGGAGTTCTTTTAAGAATTTTCCAATTTTTTCTATAAGATAACCGTTCTTTTATTTTTGCAAGCATACATTCCCAACCAATCGCTTCACTAACACAATCTATCTCTTTCAGTTCCTGCCTAAAATGCAGTCAGCAATAACATAATTCAACTTTTGGGTACTTCTTATAATCTGTTCCTTTATTATTTCTTCAATTTCAGTCCGAATCCAGTATTTCACAGGCTTATCTTTTACCTAAACAATTCCGCTTTTGATTTGCCTGTGCTGTTAAAATCCCTGTCATAAGTTCCGGATTCTCTGTTTCATTTGTATCCCTAATCAAATCTCTTATTGCAAACGCTTTTTCTTTCAATTTTAAGGAAACACTTTCATCAGCGTTTCCTTAAATGGAACATATTACTTGGGGTCAGCTTCCTCGTTGAGGGGCTTATAGTTGCTGTCCATGTAGTTCTTTTTCCCGAAGGGAACGTAATTTTCATCCAATAAAATCAAGTTTCCGTTTCCCAAATCAGGGAACTGCCGTGCAACCTCCTTGAGCACTTCCCATTCGTTTCTGGCATTTTCTTTGTTGTCTTCCTCCACCTGTCTTAGCGCTTCTTGAATAGACTGCTGATCTGCCGTTCCCCAATAGAGAGGATGGGGCTGGAAGGAAGAATGGTAATCGCCGCCCTCATAGCAGAAAAAACAGGAGCAGGGGATTTTTTCAAATAGAATTTTTTGTGCCCCGTCAAGCTCCTTCACCTCCAGACAGTAGCACCCATTTACGGTTGCCGCACCATCCCGCACAGTCATGTTTGCGATTGCCATGATAGTAAGAGGGTCCGTATTCACGATCATGCCGGGAACCAAAAGCCCCTCCTCGTACATTTCCCGTAAATATTCGTCAGAAAATTTTCCGACAGCCCGCCATAGGAAAAACAATGCAAGAAGGAAACAGATAACGGCGGGAATCCAGCTTTTAAACAAAGAAATTCCTGCCATACATAGGAAGCACACGCAGATTATCGCGGAGCTTCTCCGCTTTTTGACAACGGCTTTTATTATTTCATCCTTCTGCCGTATCCGGCTCACATCTGCATGGATACCGGATTTTACACTTGCTTCAAATTGTGAATAATCGACCATTTTTTCCTCCGTTTCTTACATTTCTGTAGATTGCTTATTTCCTGCTAAGGATGTACTGCTGAAAGCAAAAAAAGTATAAAAGCAAAGTAAAAGATATTTGTTAATGGATAGAGATCATATAAAGTAATTGACGGGTGAAGAAAAGAAAATGATTATAGATTTTCCTTGTAAAACTTCTATTTCCCGGATCCAGATATATTCTCATTGCCTATACCCCTGCACTTTAAATCATTATACCAAATTCCATTTTCCTTATCTACTGCTAATTTGTATCCCATCAAACACAGGTACGCTCCGTGAACGAACCATATCAGAAAACGCTGTCTCACTCCGCCAGAGGGCTTATTGCAAACGTTGACACGCTTCCTGCGCCAGCATATTGTAAAAAGAACCGGTAATCTGCATTTCCATGCGCTTACCAGCTCTTTTATTCCCTTCGGTTATTCTTTTGTTTTTCCATGCCCTTCATCAGTCTATTTCTTTAACATCTGATAAACAAGACCCGCATTGGTGTTTCCTGACATTGCAAGCATGCCGCATGCGATTTCCGCACCATATTCTTCCATTGATGTCCTGAAATATTCCACAATTCTTTCCTTAAGGGATACTCTGTTTCTACCTTCTGTATAAACTTTTCCTGTTAAAGCTGTTGTACTCATAATCTGATAACCTCTCTTTCCAAGCTGTTGTTCTGCTTTCGCTTTACATGCTATATCTTACAGCCCAAAAAGGGAAAATTCTAGGTTTGATTTTGACTCTTTTTACGGCGATATTGACTTTTATTCTTCTTTCTGTCTAGCATGTGTTTGAAAATTGCTTTCTAACAGATGCCAATCACCCTTGCCGTTTTCCTTGTCCGGAAGTATAATAAAGCCAATAAAATAAGCAGGAGACACTCTATGGAAAACTCATATTATGCGGCTGCCAGCCCTCTCTCCACCGGAATATCCATCGCATACACTACCGCTCCCGGCGGTTATTTTCCCCTGCACTGGCATGAGGAACTGGAAATTCTCTATCCCCTAAACGGCGCGGCAGATATTACCATCGAAGGTAAAAAATTTCGTCTATTGAATAAACATATGCTCGTTGTAGAGTCCCGCAAGGTACACAGCACTTATACCTATGACGAGCTTTCCATGTTCGTCTGCATTCATGTCTCCAAAAAGCATATCCGCCAGTATTTCCCGGAAATTGACTCCTATCAGATTCTCTGCACCCCGGAGGATGTTTCCGACGAACAGTTTCCTGTATACCGAAGCGCCTGTGAACTGCTGGAAGCCCTTACAAGACTGTATATGGAAGAACCGCTCACTTACCGCATGGAGGCGGAAGGGCTTGTGCTCCAGATCGTATCACGCCTAATCCGTTTTTTTTCCGTAAGTCAGTCCAGTCCATGCCCCGGAGGTGACTCTCATGCAATGCAGCGCATCCGGAATATCATTACCTATGTGGAGGAACATTTCAGGGAACCCGTTTCTCTGGATGATGCCGCCGGCCTGTTGGGTATTGGGCGGGAATATTTCTGCCGCTTTTTTAAGAAAAACATGGGTATGACATTTTTAAACTATTTAAGTGAAGTCAGGCTGGCCCATACCTATGAAGATTTATTAAATACAAATGCCCCCATTTCAGAAGTCATGGAGGCCAATGGTTTTACGAACCAGAAATTATTTAATTCTTCTTTTAAAGCCCTGTACGGATGTACGCCTTCCTCCATCCGCCGGGAGCCTTCCCATTAATCACAAACCAGCTTTCAGCCACTCTTTAAACCCACATCCATGCTGCCGGAGCGGAATCCCTCCAAGTCAAGGGTCACATATATATATCCCAGCTCTTGCAGAAAGGAGATAATTTCATTCTTCCGCTTTATCACTTCCCCAAATGCCCCTTCATCCACTTCCACTCTCACAATGGTTCCGTGAACGCGGATCCGCACATTATTAAGGCCCAGACCTCTAAGATACGCTTCTCCCTGTTCCACCCGTTCCATCTCCTTGTAGGTAAGGGTCGTCCCATAGGGGAATCTTGTGGCAAGACAGGGCATGGAAGGCTTAGAAGCCGTTTCTATCCCATACTCTGATGCCAGCTTCCTTACTTCCTCCTTGGAAATCCCTGCCTCCGCCAGCGGGCTGATGATTTGAAGTTCCTTCAAAGCCCGGATCCCCGGACGGTATACATGGAGATCATCCCCGTTGGTCCCCTCTAAAATTATACCGATTCCAAGCTCCGCCGCCTTTTCCTTTATTCTGGTAAAAAGATGCTTCTTACACAGATAGCAGCGCTCCGGCGGGTTATCCATAATGCCCGCTTCCTTTAATTCATCTATTGCAATCACAATATGCCCGGCTTTCATCTCCCGGCAGATTCTCTTTGCTTCCTCAATCTCTCCTGCCGGGTGGAGCATGGTCTGCATGGTGACAGCATATACCCGCGTCCCCATCTCCTGCGCCATATCGCAGGCAGTTTTAAGGATGAGACTGCTGTCAACGCCTCCCGAAAAGGCAACCATAATATCCTGCCCGGCAAATTGCCGCATATTTGCCAGAAACTTTTCTTTTCTGTTCCCAAAACTAAACATATGCTCTCCCATCATACACAAATACAAATTTTCAAATCAGCTTTCTGACTTTATAATGACCGCCTGAAAGAGTCCATCACCTGTCCAAACGTCCATCCTTTTTCTTTTGCAAGCTGTACCACACTGTCATACTCCGGGTAACACCTCACCTGTCCGCCGGGCAGGATACATTTCTTCACTTTCAGTTCCCCTCCGTCTTCAAGCATAACACTGGCACTCTCCCTTGGCAGAATCGTGCGTTCCATCCTTGTGCGCCGGATTCCTATGGTGGTAGTCTCCTCAAAAATAATCTGTTCTAGCTTGTGGATATTGCTTTCATCACAGATAACTGCCAGTTCATAAGCAGGACGGTTCTTTTTCATATAGACAGGAATAAAGTGGACGTCTCTGGCCCCTGCTTCCATAAGCCGCTCCATCACACAGCCCAAAGCTTCCCCCGTGCAGTCGTCGATATTTGTTTCCAGTTTAAAAATCACATCTTCCCTGTCCCGCCTATCTCCCTGCCGGTTAAATTCCGGCTCTATCAGAAAAGCCCTAAGCAGACTGGGTCTTTCATAACTGCGTTTTCCCGCACCTATCCCGACTTTCACTATCTGAAACTGTTCCGGGAGCTTGGTCGAGGTCATGACAGCCGCCGTAATTGCCGCCCCCGTAGGTGTTACCAGCTCTCCCTTTACTTCTGTAATTCTCACCGGAAGCCGGCAGGCTTCCATAATATTTACCACCGCAGGGACCGGAACCGGAAGAATTCCGTGCTGACACCTGACCGTCCCCGTTCCCTCGCACACAAAAGGCACTATCACTTCCGTAATGTCCAGATCATCCAGACACACTGCTGCCGCAATAATATCTACAATGGAGTCCACTGCCCCTACTTCATGAAAATGTACCTGCTCCAAGGGAACGCCGTGGGCTTTGGCCTCCGCCTCCGCCAGTATACGGAAAATCCCGGCCGCCGTGTCCTTTGCACGGGGAGTTATCTTCGCTTTATCTATAATATCCAGTATTTCAGGCAGCCCCCTATGCTCATGGGGATGCTCATGGTCAGAGTGCTCATGGCTGTACACTTCCTCTTTTTCATGGTGATGGTGCCCATGATCGTGCACTTCCTCTTTTTCATGGTGATGCTGTTCATGCCCATGTAGATAAGCCATGTCGTGGTCATGATTTTCATGGGCCGCGTCCAGCTTCACAAGAAAGTCACAGGCATCCAGCCCCGCCTTTTTTACCCTGCTTATTTCAACCGTAAATCCCTGCATCGGCAGGCTTTCCAGAGCATCTTTGAGGATTTTCCTGTCCGCTCCGGCATCCAGCAGGGCCGCCACTGTCATATCGCCGCTGATTCCCGTATTACATTCCAGATATAATGTCTTTCCCACCGTTTATTCTCCTTCCTGTCTGCACCCCAGCCTGTTGATCTGGGCCGCCACATATCCGGCTCCATAGCCATTATCAATATTCACCACTGCAATACCGTTGGCACAGGAATTGATCATGGTCAGCAATGCCGAAAGCCCATGCATACTGGCCCCGTATCCCACAGAGGTGGGCACTGCAATCACCGGCCTGCTCACCAGTCCTCCGATAACACTGGCAAGGGCGCCTTCCATCCCTGCCACCGCTACCACACAGTTTGCCTCCTGTATGGTGTCCATCCGGGAAAGAAGCCTGTGAAGGCCGCTGACTCCCACATCATAGATCCGCTCCACATAAGAGCCGAAATACTCTGCCGTCTGGGCTGCCTCCTCTGCCACTGGTATATCCGCCGTCCCCGCCGTACAGACTGCAATCTTCCCGTATCTGATTTTGTCCGGCTTTTCAATTTTCAATATACGGGATGTCCTGTCATAGGACACCTGAGGCAAAACCGCTTTCACCAGTTCAAACTGATGCCCGTCTGCTCTGGTTCCAAATACTTCTCCATTTTTCTCAAAGAGCTTCTGATAAATAGCTGCCAGATATTCATCCGGTTTTCCGCTGCAAAAGACCACCTCCGGAAACCCGGAACGAATCTCCCTGTGCGTATCCAGCTTTGCATACCCCAATTCCTCAAAAGGCTGTTTTCTGAAATATTTTTCAGCTTCCTCTATAGAAATGCTTCCAGCTTTTACCTGTTCCAATACTTCTCTTGCTTCCAACCAGATATCCTCCGTCCCATTCCAAACCTGTTATAAACGCTGCATACTAAGGGGCAGTTCCAGCCCGTTTGCTTCCAAAAGCTCCTTATCCCTTAAGATTTCCCGGGTTTTTCCATCTTTCCTTACCCTGCCTGCGGAAATAAGGACCGTCCTTTCACAGGTATCCCACACCATATCCAGATCGTGGGTGGCAATCACTTTTGTTTCCCTTATCTCATTTAAAATATGGATCAGCGTCCGCCTGTTTCTGGGGTCAAGGGCAATGGAGGGCTCGTCCAGAAGCATCACTTTTGGCTCTAAAGACAATATGGTGGCAATAGATGCCAGCTTTTTCTGCCCGCCCGACATCCGGTAAATCTGCCTGTCCTTTAAATCCTCTATATGCATTTTCCGAAGGGCTTCCATGACCCGTCCGTCTACCTCTTCCTCTGCAAGTCCGTAATTTCTGGGGCCAAAAGCAACATCCTCATAGACGGTGGATAAAAACAACTGGCTTTCCGAATCCTGAAACACATATCCGGCTTTTGCCCGTATCCTGGCCAGATTTTTTTTCTCCACCCTAAGCCCCCCAAGGGCAATACTTCCCTGATATCCTTCTGCAAGTCCCACCAGCAGCTTAAGCAGGGTTGATTTTCCGGCTCCATTAGCCCCAATCAACCCCACCGATTCCCCGCTCTCCACTACAAGGGAAATGTGATGCAGCACTTCAATTTTATTGCTGTACGCAAAAGTAAGGTCTTCTATGTTAATGTCCTTCACTCCTGTAACTCCTTATCCTGTCCGGTAATCCCCCAAACCACATGTCTATTAAAACAGGCTTCCCACGATCTGAAAAACAGGCAGTATACGGATGCCTGCCAGCGCCAGCGCCCAGAAAGCCGCATAGCAGAGGCTGGACCATCTTCCTGCCACAAGGCGTTTTCCTATAATCTCTCCGGTATAGCCCCTAAGAAGCATACTTTCATAGACTGTCTGGGCCCGGTCAATACTGCGCAGAAGGAGCTGGCCTGCAAAGGCTCCCCATGCTTTCACATGAATCCCCTTCTGTCCCGGGGCCCTGAGCCTGTAAGCCTGCATCATCCGCTCTGCTTCCTTTAAAAGTACAATCAGGTAACGGTGCATCAAAAGCAGAATCGTCACAAATTCCCTGGGCACATGCAGGCTCCTTAAACTACTGCATATGCCTTCCATGCCTACAGTCATAATTAAAAGATAAGAAGCCATGACACAGAAAATTCCTTTCAGCATCAGCGTAACCATGGAAACCATACCGTAAGTGACAGCAAGACTGCCGCTCTCCCAGTACACCTTTTTGTCCACCAAAGGATTGGCAATCCCCACTGCTCCCGCCAGAATCAGGACAGGCCATATACGGCCCAGCGCTTCCTTAAAAGAAATTTCCTCCCATATGCCCGTAACCAGCAGATATACCACCATAGCCCCAAGGCCGCTCAAGTCATACTTGGGAAAGGATACTGTCAGAAGGATATACCAGACCGTCACCACCAGCCGGGACAGGGGATGAACCATCCCCTGTCCCTTCCTGCCTGCCTCCCCTTCATCTACGATGTGAATATCTTTTACTGCCTTCTGGAGCTTATTCATGCTTTACTGACCTTCCCTTAAAAAAGCGCAGCATATAACACACTCCCACGGACAAAAAGATTACCACCGCTCCGCCGAAAATTCCTGAAAAAGAAGTTCCCGTAACCGACTCACTGCTTTTCCATGCATAATCGGGAAGTATTGCTGTAGCCTCCTGAATCTGCCCTGCGGCCGTATAAGCGCCGCCTTCCGCTTCCAGCTCTGCAGTCCCGGCTACCTGCTCCATAGACCATTCCAGCCCGTCGGGATGGGAAGACGCCGCCAGAGACACCAGCCCGCCTGTGACTGCCGCCGCTATTGCAAGGACAGCGATCGTCCTCTTATAAGACATCCTCCCCACCGGAGCATTCTCCGGACCGCAAGCGTTGTATCCCCATAAAAGTTCCGGCCTTGCCTCATAAATAAATACCAGCACAGCCGCCGTAATCAAACCTTCCACCAGACCAATCGCCAGATGAATCGGCTGCATAACTGACACAAAGACGCCAAAAGGAAGCTCTGTGATGCCCGACGCCAGCGTTTCCAGTGTCACGGAAAAGGCGCCCATCTGCAGTGTAAACATACACCCTAAAATTGAAGCCGCAATGATCTTTTTTCGGGACATGCCGTTTTTCATAACATGCTTCCAAATTACCAGTGCCCCCACAAAACAGCCGTAAAAGGCCATATTCCACACATTACACCCGAGCGCCAGAAGCCCTCCGTCTGCAAAAAGAAGGCACTGCACCAGCAGAACACCTATCATGGAAAGGAACCCTGCCTCCGGCCCCAAAACCGCGGAAAGCAGCATACCTCCGCATAAATGTCCCGAGGATCCGGTCCCCGGAATTGTAAAGTTAATCATCTGTGCTGCAAAAACAAAAGCCCCCATAACCCCCATAACAGGAATTTTTTCAGGCGCATTTTCCAGCCTCACCTTTTTCATTGAATACCCCATAGCCGCACCTGAACAGGCATACATTGTTCCTGCCACTGCCGGCGCAACCAGCGCGTCTGCCATATGCATATCTTTCCTCTCCTTCCTGCTGGCCAAATGCCAATATACTTTGCAAATCAGTTTATTGTAAGAAAAAGGGCATTCAAACCCGCAGGCTTGAATGCCCTTTGTTTTCATGTAATGCTGCTGTTTCCTTAAGCTCTTTAAACTTCCACAACCCAGCCTTCGGGCGCTTTGATCGTGCCCATCTGGATTCCGGTAAGAGTTTCATATAATTTTCTGGTAACAGGACCCATTTCTGTCATACCGCTGGGGAAACAGATCTCCTTCCCGTGGTCAACCACCTTCCCTACCGGGGAAATTACCGCCGCCGTACCGCACAGGCCGCACTCTGCAAAATCAGCAAGTTCCTCCACGTAAATCTCCCGCTCCTCGGCTTCCATACCCAGGTATTCCTTTGCCACATGCATCAGAGAGCGCCTTGTGATAGAAGGCAGTATGCTGTTTGATTTGGGCGTTACGACCTTGCCATCCCTTGTGACAAACAGGAAGTTTGCCCCGCCTGTTTCCTCTACCTTCGTTCTGGTAGCGGCATCCAGATACATATTCTCATCATATCCTTCTTTATGTGCATCCATGATCGCATACAGACTCATGGCATAATTCAGCCCTGCCTTAATGTGCCCGGTTCCCTTTGGCGCTGCCCTGTCGAAATCGCATACCCGGATAGTGAGAGGCTTCACACCGCCTTTGAAATAGGGACCTACCGGAGTTGTGAATACCCTGAACTGATATTCGTCTGCGGGCTTTACGCCGATAACCGCATTGCTTCCAAACATAAAAGGACGCACATACAAAGTTGCGCCGCTTCCATAGGGAGGCACATAAGCTTCATTTGCCTTAATTGTTTTAAGCACAGCTTCCACAAATTTATCTTTTGGAAAAACAGGCATCTCCAGACGTCTGGCGCTCTGTTCCATCCTCTCTGCATTTAAGTCGGGACGGAAAGTAACGGTACGCCCGTCTGCCGTCGTGTAAGCTTTCATACCCTCAAATACTGTCTGCGCATATTGTAAAACACATGCACACTCACTAATGACTATATTGGCGTCCTGCGCCATAATGCCCTCATCCCATGCGCCGTCTTTAAAATTTGATACGAATCTGTAGTCCGTCTGGACATAACCAAATCCCAGATTTGCCCAGTCAATACTTTTCTTTTCCATCCTCTCGCACTCCCTCAAAAATATCTGCTAAATAAGTATAAAATAAACCTTTTTTATTATTATACTTTTTCCGTGAAAAGTCAATAGCGGGTGTCTTTCACCATTTAACTTTTACAGCCTGCGTACAGGACAGATATATTTGAAATACTGCTCCGGATCATGATATAAATACATAATTCTTTTGGGGGAAGTATCAAGGCAGTACCCGGCGCTTTCATAGTCAAAGTTTCTCATGGCATTTTCGATCTTTTCTTCCACACTGCAGTTTGCGTTCAAACACAATGTACTCATCTTCCTGACTGCCTCTTAATCTTACTTACGGTCATTCCATTCTCTTTTCTGTTTCCTTCTGTACATAATCTTTCGCCTTATAATATTCCTCCCGGGTGGTGCCCACCCCTTCACAGGCTTCGGATAAATCCACGTGGAATTTCAACATCACCGTTTCCACGCTTTTTATCAGTGTTTCAGCATTTCCTTCTATCTTTCCTTCCATTCTCCCCTCAGCCTTTCCCTCATTTCTCTCATCCTCTATCCATTCCCTTAATCCCTGACACATTTTCTCCATAATACAGGACAAAGGTCACAGTGGGCGGCAAACGGCTGTTCTTCTTAAATCCGTACAGATATTCCCCTTGTGACAGCCCTTTGTGTTTCTTTCTGACTTCCTTCCGTATCCGGGATGCCTGTCTCTCGTACTCTCCTGCGTCATAACACATAATCCGCAGGGGCCGGGCATAATCAATTTCCTCCTGGTTCTCAATTCCCACAATGGCAAAATTCACGCCAAAAGGCGTTCTGCGGAGCAAATCCCTGTACACTGTCCGCCTGCCGGACATCCTCCTTGCAAACCCTGTTCCAAAGTTCACCCTTGTGTCCATCTCCTTCCTCCTGTAATCATGCAGGATTCTTCACAGAAACCTCCTGCCTTTAACATAAATCAGTTGGGTAAAAAGCATAGATTTCTTGAAGTTTCATGATACCTGCCCTGCTTTGGCCAGTGGCAGGCATTAGAAGGCTGAAAGCCTGATAACCTGATAAATAGAAAATACCGTATGCTTTAAAATGATATTATCACATATTTTGCATATAATCAATCCATTTTCCAAAAACCATATCATTCACCCTCTATAAAACAAATTCCACCCGTCCAGCGGCAAATCTAAATCTCATTTCACCTATTGCCAATCGGCCTACAATATGTTAATATAATTATGCCTACGTAGTGTTAATATAAAACAAGGAGGATATCATGCCACAGCAAATCTCTGAATCTGAACTGGTACTTATGAATATTATCTGGAAAAATGGAGGGACTGCTTTATATTCTTTCATCATGGAAGAACTGGAAAAAGAAAAAAATGAATGGAAAAAAAACACTGTGCTCACGCTGCTTTCCCGGCTGATAGACAAAAAGTTTCTGAAAACAAACAAAATCGGCAGGCGCAATGAGTATGCGGCGCTGGTGACACAGCAGGAATACCAAGCAATGCAGACCCACAGCTTCCTAGACAGAATCTATGGCGGAAACGTTAAAAATCTGGTATCCACACTGCTCCAAGAGGATATAATCTCCTCCGGCGACCTGAAAGAAATCGAAGATTTCTGGATGGTGCAGAAGCAGCAAAGAAAGGAAGGAAACCATGAATGAATTTATGAAGATCCTCCTGTCCCTGTCCCTTTCCGGCACCCTGCTTTTTCTGCTTATACTGGGATTAAAACCGCTCTACAAAAACAGGTTCAATAAAAGCTGGCAGTACTATATTCTGGCAATAGTTGCCCTGCGGTTTGTTTTTCCCTTTTCGCCTGAAGCCACAATTGTCGGAAGCCTGTTTGCCCGTACAGAAACCGTAATTGAACGGGAAAACCGGGCCTCTTTTAGTAGCAGCTTTTTTCAAAGCGGAGCTGTATCTAGTCTCTGGACGGCCGCAATAGAGGACGCTTTTCCAGACCTGCAAAGGGAAATAGCAATACCAGAAATGCCAAAAGCCTCCCGGACCAAAGAAGATTCAAATATGTCAGACGACAATGCCGCCATTAGCGGCCCTCTGACGGCTTTCCCTTCTATGGGAACCTGTTTCTTTATCCTGTGGGCAGTGACTGCACTTATACTTCTGGTCCGCAAAATAACTGTCTATCAGGAATTTATCCGCTGTACCAAAGCCGGGAATACCGAAGTATCAGACATAGCCATACTGAATCTGCTGTCTGCATGCGAGGAAAAACTGCATATCAAAAGAAGGGCTGAATTATACCGGAACCATTTGACCGGTTCTCCGGTCATGACCGGATTCATACATCCCAAAATCATTCTGCCGGATCAAAAGATAGCGCCAGACAAATTGCCTTATATTTTTACACATGAACTGCTCCATT
Source organism: Lachnospiraceae bacterium (assembly GCA_009911035.1). Taxonomy (GTDB): domain Bacteria; phylum Bacillota; class Clostridia; order Lachnospirales; family Lachnospiraceae; genus Suilimivivens. The sequence goes on along the minus strand of QXWO01000056.1, from coordinate 20,234 downwards.
ACAAACGTAAGGATATGTTTTACAAGTGGTTTGTGCAGATAGTCCTGTGCATCCACTGGTTCAATCCCTTCCTGTATTTACTGGCAAAGGAGATAAACCGGACAGGTGAATTATCCTGCGATGAACTGGTCACAGCTCCCCTGGACCATAATGAAAAGGCTGCCTATGGAGATGCTCTGCTCTCTTTCTTAAAGGCAGACAATGGCTATGGCAGTTCCCTTGCCTCTGTCACACTGACAGAAGGCGCCAGACAAATAAAAGAAAGGTTAGGTGCGATTATGGAATCAAAAAAGAAATCAAAACTGCTTACCACATGCACAGTGCTTACTACAGCCGCCGTATGCGCCTGCTTTACGGTAATTGGCGCATACGCCGCCCCGCCCCAGGCACAGAATAACAATTATGACATAGAAACGGAGGCAGACGAGACATTTTTTCCTGAACAGGAAAAAGAGGAACTCTTGGTAAAGGATTCTCCCGGTAAAGGCGAAGGGGACGGGACGGTCTATTACACCCAGGAGGGCTTTTACATGGATTCCCATATTATTGAAATGGGCTGGAATATAAACGAAAAGTTAAGTAAATACTACCCCGTCCAGCGAACCTTGGTACTAGCAGACAATTCCTCCGTCACCGTATACTTTGACGATGCCGTAAAAGAATATGCCCATGATGAAAAAGCCGCCTCCGCAATTGCCGGACTGATTTATCATCTGAAAAATACAAACAGGACCCCAGCTTTGGAAATGCCTTTGATCACAGACATTGAAAATATTGAAGGCAAAGATGTAAACCTTCTGGCAGAAGAATATTACCAGAATGAAATGCTGTGCCGATTTTCTGCGGTTTTCCCCCTTCTGGATCCTGCCGCACAGGAGACTTACTACAAGAACATATACCGGGACGGCCGCAACGCTTTTTTCTCTGTGGCCGTAAAATATATGGATACAGATGCCATTATTTCTTATGCCTCCAAAGCCCATGAAGACGGCAATGTAGCATTCTTTTCCATCCTGCTGGACTATCTTGCCGAAGATACCATCCGGCAGTATACAGAAAAATGTTACAATGAAGGAAACATCGCAGAGTTCTCAATTATTGCATGGAATATGACTACTGATGAACTGCAGAAATGGCTGGCAAAAGCCCACACAGATGGCAAAAGTGCGTTTTACCATGTAATATATGAAGAAATATACGGCTAAACCTGCACGCTCCGCAAACCAGCTTATTGTAACAAAAAGAGGCTGTAGTACCAGACGGTTTACAGCCTCTTATTTCCATCCCAAAGGGCAGCTATTTCATTAACGGCTTACTCTCTCATACTTCACGAAATGGTATGTGGTGTCAAAATACGTCTGTTCTTCACTGTCTGCCGTCACCTCCCACTCCGGCATTTCATCCAGATCAGGGAAATAGGCGTCCGCCGCATACACTCTGTCGATTTTCGTCACATGAGCCACGTCACAATAGGGAAGAAGCTGTCTGTACACGCTCTCCCCTCCTACCACATACACATCCCTTGAATCATACTGCTTTAATTTTTCAAGCAGTTCCTCCACATCATGAACCACCAGCGCATCTTTCACCTGATATGCCGGGTTCGTTGACATAATAATATTCGTGCGGTTTTTAAGCGGCATCCCCTGGGGAAATGTCTCTAAAGTTTTTCTCCCCAGCACCACCACCTTTCCGGTAGTCTCCTGCCGGAAAAATTTATGATCCGCCGGAATTCTGATTAGCAAATCTCCATTACTGCCAATCGCCCAGTTTTCATCCACTGCCACTATCAAATTCATGCAGCCAGACTCCTTTCTCTTGTCATTCCTATATTCCTGCCCAAACACTGCCAGCCTGCTTCCACAGTCCCAACCTTATATGGCAACAGGAATATTCTTCACCTGTTCTCCCGCCACATAATTTTCCACTGCCACATCATCCGTGGTAAACTGGTAGAAATCCTTCACCTCCGGATTCAGCCAAAATGCCGGGGCCGGATAAGGGGTTCTCTCAATCAGTTCTTTAATCACGGAAATATGCCTGTCATAAATGTGGGCGTCCGCAATCACATGCACCAGCTCCCCTGCCTGCATATCACATACCTGGGCCAGCATATGGAGCAGTACCGCATACTGTACCACATTCCAGTTATTGGCCGTGAGCACGTCCTGTGAGCGCTGGTTTAAGATTCCGTTCAGGGTGAGCTTCTCTTGTCCCTTTTTCTGCGTCACATTAAAGGTCATACTGTAAGCACAGGGGTAAAGATTCATCTCGTGCAGGTCCTGATGGACATAAATATTGGTCATGATCCTTCTGCTGAAGGGATTGTTTTTAAGGTCATAGATCACCCTGTCCACCTGATCCATCATGCCCTCTTTGTACTGATGCTTTACCTGCATCTGGTACCCGTAGGCTTTGCCGATAGAGCCGTCCGGCCCTGCCCATTCGTCCCAGATATGGCTTTTTAAGTCATGGACATTGTTGGACTTGCGCTGCCATATCCACAGCATTTCATCCGTTGCACTTTTTAAAGCCGTCTTTCTTAAGGTTATAATGGGAAACTCTTTTGACAAATCATACCGGTTCACCACCCCGAATTTCTTGATGGTATAGGCCGGGGTCCCGTCCTCCCAACGGGGCCGGACCTTCTCCCCCTCGGTGCTGGTTCCGTTCTCCAGAATATCCCTGCACATATTGATAAATATTTCATCTGCTAAACTCATTTTATCCTCATTTCCGTATTGCTTTTTTGCAAGAGCAGGGATTTTCTCCGCTCTTATCCCCTGTTTTTATCATGCATCCCACTTATCGCACAGGGAATTGATCTGGTCGGCAAATTTGGCCAGATCCTTATTCGCGCCGCCCTCATTTTTGCGGATGACTGCCAAAAGTCTCTGTCCTGCTGCCATGAGCCGTACAAATACATCGGAAACAGTCCTTGCTTTCTTCTTGACGGGAATTGGCTCCGCTTCGTATTCCAGCTTATTGGTAAGCAGGTTAAATTCCGTCCCGCTATAAGGTGCGTAAGCATTGATTCCATGTTCCATGCGCAGACACTCTGTAAATGCTTTGCATACAGAATCTTCCCCATGCACCACGAAAACCCGCCTGGGCTTTTCTTCAAAGCCTTCCACCCACTCTAAAAGCCCGTCCTTATCTGCATGTCCCGACAGCCCTGCCAGTGTCCTGATGGAAGCCCGCACGTCAATGGTCTCCCCAAACAGCCTTACTTCCTGGATTCCCTCGATCAAGATCCTTCCCAGAGTTCCCACAGCCTGATAGCCCACAAAAAGAATGGTACACTCCGGCCGCCACAGGTTATGCTTTAAATGATGACGGATTCTTCCCGCCTCGCACATGCCCGAAGCGGATATGATGACCTTAGGCGTATTGTTAAAGTTGATTTCCTTTGATTCATTACTGGTAATAGAGAGCGTAAGGCCAGGAAAAGAAATGGGGTTGATTCCCGCCCTCACAAGTTTCATGGCTTCCTCGTCAAAACAGCTCATCTCATTTTTGTGGAAGATCCCGGTAGCTTCCACTGCCAGCGGACTGTCCACATAAACAGGAAAGCCTTCATGTCCCTTTACCAGCTTTTCCTCTTTGATTTTCCGTATAAAATAAAGAATTTCCTGGGTTCTTCCCACAGCAAAGGAAGGAATGACTACATTTCCCCCTTTGTCAAAAGTTTCTTTTAATATCTTTGCCAGTTCTTTCACGTAATCAGGATTCTCTGCCGCGTGGAGCCTGTCACCGTAAGTTGCCTCCATAACTACAAAGTCTGCATCCTTTGTCCTTGCCGGGTCTTTGATAAGGGGCTGGTTTTTGTTTCCGATATCGCCGGAAAAAACGATTTTCCGGGTACTTCCTTCCTCTGTTGCCCACACTTCAATGCTGGCAGACCCAAGCAGATGTCCTACATCCGTAAACCGGATTTTGATCCCTTCACACAGCTCTATCTCCTTCCCGTAGTCACAAGGCACGATCCGCTTTATTGCAGCATCCGCATCCTCCATGGTATAGACAGGCTGATGGGGATCTATCCCTGCACTTCTCTTGGCTTTCCGGTTTTTCCACTCTGCCTCCTGCATCTGGATATGGGCACAGTCGCGAAGCATGATGCTGCACAGATCAGCAGTTGCCCTGGTGGTCAGTATCTGTCCCCGGAACCCCCTCGCGCTAAGCAGGGGGATCATACCCGAATGGTCCACATGGGCATGGGTGAGCAGCACATAATCTATCAGGGCTTCCTGAACCGGCAGTTCACAGTTCTCAAATACATTCACTCCCTGTTCCATACCGTAATCCACCAGTATATGCTTCCCGCAGGCGTTTAAGTAATGGCAGCTTCCTGTCACTTCATGGGCCGCCCCAACAAAAATAAGTTTCATCCTTTACCCTCCGTTTAATTATTCTGACAGATGATATAATCCGTCCTTCCGTACATTTCGCTAACTGCCGTAAAAAAAATATCCCTGTCCTCTTCACTTTTTATATCCCCGTGAAAAAAGAACACTGCAACCTCATATATCCTTTCCAGTTCTGCTTTTATCAACATGCCAAGCTCTTTATTGGTCCCCATAAAAGCTATCACACATCCCTGGCTGGCATATTTCTCCAGAATGGAATACTCTTTTGCCCCAGTTTCTCCGGCAAGCACGCACACTTTTGTATTTCTCATGACAATTTCCGTACCTTTCTTTGTCCGCGCCGACAAAATCTTTCAAATATTGTAGGCAAATTATAACATAACAGAATATGATATAGCAAACACGCAAGGCAGTAAAATATGATGCTGACATTTTATTTCTTATTATTACTAATAATTATTCTTTCCATGGACGCTTTTGCTGCTGGATTATCCTATGGTGTGGAAAAAGTGCAGGTTCCTTTTTTATCCCTGCTGATCATCGCATTTTTGTCGGGCAGTATGCTGACCGCATCCCTGATGGCAGGAAATATTCTGCTGGACCTGATCCCTCCCGGACTTACGAAAGGAATTTCCTTTGCCGTGCTTTTCCTGCTTTCCCTCTACAAATTTTATGATGCCCTTCCCTGGCTTCACCGGAAAAGTGCAGAATTTACCACTGGGACTATTTCCAGAAGAGTAAATAAGGAAGATACTGCACACCTCTCCTGCCGCGAAGCAGCCCTGCTTGCCCTTGCCCTCTCCATAGACAATATTTCCGCAGGGCTTTGCACGGGAACCGTGTCCTTATCTCCTATTATACTACTGCTTTTCACAACTGTAATCCATTTTTTGTCTATCAGACTGGGTCTTTTTGCCGGGCACCTGTTATCCAGAAGAAGTTCACACCGCTTCGCCTGGCTGGGGGCTGCCATTCTCATGGCCATTTCCTTCCTTAAACTGTGCTAAGGCTTTTTCGTCAGACTTCTTAAACAGAGCGTCTGAGAGCACCAGAAGTTCATGAACTGCCAAAGGCACAGCCGAAAGGCATCCTAAAACCGCCCACTCCATAAGCCCCAGCCTGCTGGTTCCAAAAAGGGAAACAAAATAAGGCACTTCCGTCACAAGGACCTGTAAAAAAATCCCTGTCACCCAGGCAATCATCATATAAATATTGTCCAGATGTTTCATCTTAAATATGGACTTATTAACATCCCGCATTCCTACTGCATGCATAAGCTGGCTCATACCAAGAACCGTAAAGGCATGGGTCTGGGCCTTGTTTAAAATTGGCTGGAGCCGCAGGATTTTTTCCAGATTTCCCAGTGTAACCGGAAGATTCTGCGCCGCCAGTTCCTGATACGGCACCGTCAGAAATGCCAGCAGGCTGATGATGCCTATTACAGCCCCATAACATAAGGTACATGCAAGTCCTCCGTGAGAAAACATGCTGTCGGAATTTTTCCTGGGCGGCTCTTTCATAAGGGCGTCCCCGTCATTTTTGTCCATGCCAAGGGCAAGGGCCGGCAGGGAATCCGTAATTAAGTTGATCCACAAAATATGGCTGGCCTTTAAAGGCGCCGGAAATCCCGCAAGAACCGCAGCCAGCATGGTTATGATTTCCCCGAAATTAGAAGATAAAAGGAAAAGAATTGTCTTGCGGATATTTTCATAGATCCCTCTCCCTTCCTTCATAGCCTTCTCGATGGTTGCAAAATTATCGTCGGTAAGCACCAGGTCCGCGGCATTTCTTGCCACATCCGTGCCCTCCCTGCCCATGGCTATCCCCACATCGGCAGCCTTTAAGGAGGGCGCGTCGTTTACCCCGTCTCCGGTCATAGCCACAACTTTTCCTCTTGCCTTTAAAGCCTCCACAATACGCACCTTATGTTCCGGGGAGACCCGGGCAAAAACATGTATCCCGTCTATTTTTCCGGCAAATTCCTGTTCCGTGAGAGCCTCGATTTCCGCCCCTGTCATGCACTCTCTTTTATCTCCTGCAATCTGTAGTTCCCTTGCTATGGCAAAGGCAGTATCCACATGGTCCCCGGTAATCATCACAGTGTCCACATGGGCGCCCTTAAAGCTTTCCACTGCACTCCTGGCCTCCTCCCTTGGCGGATCTATCATCCCTACAAGGCCCACAAAGACCATATTCTTCTCATCCTTTAAATCCCCTTTGCGCTTTACCGCTACTGCCAGCACCCGGTAAGCTCTGTTTGCCATTTCTTCCACTGCCGCCTTTGTTTCCCGCTTTGCCCTGGCGGAAAAACTCATCTCCCGGCCGTTCATCCAGACATTGGGGCACAATCCAATCATCTCGTCCGCAGCCCCCTTGGTATAGGCAATATGTTCTGCCCCGTGCCTGTGGACAGTTGTCATCCGCTTCCTGTCAGAGTCAAAAGCCCGCTCGTCCACCCTCGGGAACTTCTGTTCAAGTCTTTTCTTCTGCATCCCATGCTTAGCTGCCAGATCCAAAAGGGCCAGTTCCGTCGGGTCCCCCAGCCTGCTTTCCCCGATGGATGCGTCATTGCACAAAGTACAGGCTTCCAGAAAAAGACCGTCATTGTCAATATCCAGTTCCTCCTCCTTCACAAGACGGCCGTTTACAAAACATTCCTTCACTGTCATCCTGTTTTTGGTAAGAGTGCCTGTCTTATCAGAACACACGGTATTGACTGCTCCCAGTGTTTCCACGGATGGAAGCCGCCGGACAATGGTTCCCACCTTCACCATCCTGGATACGCTAAGGGCCAGCACAATCGTGACGATTGCCGCTAGGCCTTCCGGCACTGCCGCCACAGCAAGTGAAATGGCGGTAAGCAGCATGTCCCCCACGTCCCTTCTTTGCAGAACTGCCACCAGAAACAAAAAGACGCACACACCCACTGCCAGGATACTTAAAAGTTTTCCCAGATCCGCAAGACGTCTCTGAAGGGGCGTCATTTCACTGCCTCCTGTACCAATCAGCCCTGCAATCCTTCCTATTTCCGTGGACATGCCTGTTGCCGTCACAATTCCCTCGCCTCTTCCGTAAGTTACGGTTGTGGACATATAGGCCATGTTAGTCATATCCCCAATACTCTTTTTCTCCCCTCCTATCGCTGCCGTAGTCTTGTCCACCGGCACCGATTCTCCCGTAAGGGCAGATTCTTCAATTTTCAGATTGACCGCCTCAAGGAGCCGCAGGTCAGCCGGAACCTGCCTTCCGGCTTCCAGAAATACAATGTCTCCCGGGACCAGCTTTCCGCTTGGGATCTCAAATTCCCGTCCGTCACGCCTAACAAGGGCCTTGGGACTTGCAAGCTGCTGGAGAGCTTCAATGGCTTTTCTTGCCTTGTCCTCCTGAATGACACCCACTATGGAATTAAGCAAAATCACCGCCGCAATAATCATGGCATCCCCTGCTTCTCCCAGAAACAGGGAAATAGCAATGGCCGCCATCAAGATATAAATAAGAGGGTCGTTCAACTGTTCTATAAAAAGTGCCAAAACCCCTTTTTTCTTCTGTTCCTCAAGACGGTTCGCCCCATATTTTAAAAGCCTTGTCTCCGCCTCCGCCCCCGAAAGCCCCTTCTGGCTGCTTTCAAGCTGTCTGATCACCTCTGCTGTGTTCTGATTTGCATACATAGTTAATCCCTCCTGCTCTTATGATTTTATATGCAGAGTCAGAAGGGATTATGACGCTATTACTATTAATTTGCCAAAGCCGGCGTATAGTTGTCAACGTAACTATAGTTACATCTCACGCAGGTATAAACCGTGTACCCCTGGCTGGTCTTAGTAGCCGGGACAACCATGGACCGGTAGGTATGGTTATTCAGATCGCGCTCTATGGTTTCGGCATAACTGCTGCCGCAGGTACATACAAAGGAGCGGATTCCCACTTCCGTACAGTTGGCCGTCTTTAGCACATAAGACTGGTAGCTGTGGGCATGGGGCGTAGCTGAAGGAACAGCCGAAGGCGTTGCAGAGGGGGAAGCTGTTGCCGCCCCGGATGCTGCCGGACTGGCATTACTGTTATTATTGTTATTATTATTGCTGTTGTTATTGTTTGAAGAACTTGCCGCAGGGCTGGGTGAAACCATATTCACTGGCCGGGAATCCAATACCACTCCGCACACAGTACAGGTCCTTTGTTCCGTTCCCATCTTCGTGGTAGTTGCTTCTTCCGCCGTCGTCCAGTCTGTTGCCACATGGCCGGGCGCCGGTATCATTTCCGTATAAAAATCGCCGCAGCTACAGGTATACTTGCGCAGTCCCGCCAGTGTACAGGTAGGCTCACGGTCTGTGGCTGCCGTATACTGATGGACATGGTTCTCGTCCACACCGCCGGTTCCGTCACTGCTGCTCTCCAAAGGTATGCTTTCCTGGGCCACTATTTCATCGCAGTAAATACATTTCTGTACCCGCAGTCCCTCCTCTTCAGCGTCAGGTTTTCTTACGATCTCCCAATCGTCCGGCACATGTCCTGTTGACATAATGTCCACATAATAAGTATGGCCGCAGCTACAAGCATATTTAATTTTCCCTGCACTGTAACAGGTAGCCTTCTTTTCAACAGACTCCTCGTAATCATGTACATGATCCAGCATTTCCCTCACGTTCTGTACAGGCGCCGGGGTCCTGTTGTCTTCCGGCGTCGGTGATACATCGGGCGCCGTAGTAGGCACCGCCGGAACCTCAGTAGGAAGCGGCGGAGGTGTTTCCGTCTCCCTATTTTGTGCTGTTTCCATTGTGTTGTTATCTTCCGTGTTTGTCATGGAGTACCCAATAATTCCCACCGTGGCAAGGCAGGCCACCACCGCAAGTACTCCCAGGACACAGGTCAGTGCTTTTACAATCCCACTCATCAGAATTCTCCATCAAGTATGTATTTTGATTTTGAAATAGAATTATAATTCTACTTACCTTTTAAGTATATAATTTTTGATGGAATTTGTAAACCATGGAAATCAATTTTCAGGATGCCGGACCCGGCCCTGTTTTAATTATTCACTTTTCCGCATTTTCCATTCCAGCCGGCCGCCCTGGCGTTCACAGGAACGGTTCCGGCTGCGACTGACGGATGCTTTCTTAACCTGAAATAATCAGCGACCGGGATGCAAGAAAAATGGATACCCCTATCATTATCACCCATATGATTACTCTCCCTGCCAGAAGCAGACGCCTTTTTTCTCTCTTTTCCTCTTCATCTATATACATTCCTATATCCATTATCCGGTTATCCTTTCATCCGTATCCTTCATCTGCCATTACAGCAACCCTTTATTACAATGCCCCTACATCACATATATCCATCAATAATAAGCGATTGTGTATCTTATTGCAAGCCCGTCCCGTCCCTGCACCGGTGACAGATCCATCACTTTATTCCCATCAATGCGGAGCCATGTGAGTTCTTTCAGTTCATTCAGGACACTGATATCACTTATCTGGTTGTATCCCAAATTCAGGTTTTTCAGCCGGGAAAATACACCTGCCCCGTTGATGTCCGTGATATTATTATAACTCAAATCCAAATTTCTCAGCTTTGTTAACCCGGCCAGGGGCGATATATCTTCCACCCCGTTATCGCTTAAGGAAAGTTCTTCCAGATTTCTACACGAAGCTATGGATGTAATTTCTGTCAGACTGTTCCCTTCCAGTGACAGCCGTTTAAGCCCCGGCATACTTTCCAGAAATGAGATATCCGTCATTTCCATATTGCCGATTTCCAGAACCTCCAGCCGGGACATTTTTCCCAGAAAGGCGGTATCTGTCTCCAGAACGCAGTCCTCCAGGTACAGCTCCCTTAAGTCCTGCATCTGCTCTAAAAATGCCGTCTCCCCCAGCCTGCAGTTCTGTATGCTTAAGCTTTGCAGTACAGGAAGCGCGCCCTTGGGCAGTCTGATCTTAACCTCTTTTTCCCCTTCTTCCGGCCCGCCGCCTGATATAGAGAGACTTGTAAGATGGGGAAAATACTCCAAATCCTGGAAACTTTTTATTTCCTGCACATGATCTATGGTAAGGCTGGTAAGCTCCATGATTTCCTCGGCACTAAGTTTCCCAGCCTCTTTGCCATATACATGTTCCGCCTCCCTTAAAATTTCCTGCCGGAGGGTTTTATCTGTCCATAAAATACCGTCCTCCAGCTTCCTTCCCACACATAACTGTCCAAAAGCCTTTTCATATAAATCATCATTCTCTTTGCCGCCTGCCTCCATTTGGTACACTGTATCTTTTGTAATATAAAAGAATCCTTCCCTGCCTCCAGCGGTCTGGTAAAGCATCAGCACTGCCTCCTTTCCCAATTTCCCTTCCTGCAAATGCTTCTTTAGCAAATCCTCCTCCGCTTCCCAAAAGGAGCCTGCTGTCAGCTTATAAGTCCGGTGCTCCCACTCCCCTTCGCCGGCTCCTAAAATCTCTCCGCCTGTCTGCCAGAGGCTGCGGCAGTCCCTGTCCGGGCCCTGAACCGGAAAAGCCGTTACCTTCAAAGCTGCATCGTCATAGGTGATTTCTATCTGGAAAAGACTTCCCTTTTCCCCTTTTGCAGACGGCGTTAAATCCAGCCTGGAAAACTGCATATTTTCCTGTCCGGCCAGACTGGAGATCAGAAAAGCCGTCATCTTATCCTCAAAAGCTGCCTTTAAGGCGGCTTCACTCAGCAGTTCCTCCCTCAAATCCCTGGCTTTTTCCGATTCATTTTCATGGGAAGTCAATGAATAAAAAGATTGGTTGGTGCCGCCCATTTGGGGAAAATCCTCTCTGTTGTTTTCCTCCAGAGATAAGTCTGTCTGCATCCTTTGAATCTGACGCATCCATACCGGTTTACTGCCGCTGTTGCTGAAAACAGAATATAAATCACCATCCAGCAGATCCGCCAGATAGAACACCTGTTCATTAGAAAGCTCCGTCACCTGGCTTTCTGGGGCAATATCCCATCCCGCTCCTTCCTTAATGTAACATTTTGTTTCCCCTTTATTGGTAATCCCATAGCAGGTGCCGGACAGCCCGCTGCTCCGCACGGACAAATTATAGCATTCTGTGACAGTCCCTCTGTTTTTGATACAGATTCCCGCCTTATCGCTCCGGCTCCAGGCATTGCCCATGGTCCCTGTAAAACCGCACCGCTCTATGGTGCCGCTATTCTCAATGCAAATTCCCGCCCGTTTTCCAGACTGCGGTGTCCAGACCTTTCCGCCGAATTTACATCCGCTGATAAGGGAATCGTTATAATAGCAGATACCGCCATTGGAAAAATCTCCCGTAACCAGCGATTCCTTTATAGTCAGGTTCAATATGGATCCTGCGTTCATCCTCACCAGCCCAAACCTGCTGTCGCTGTAAAGCCCGTATAAGGTATGTCCATTCCCATCAAAAACACCCGAAAAATACTTTACAGGTTCGCTCACATTTTTCGGTGGATTTTTATGCCAGTTATCCCATCCGTCAGTATTGTTCAGGCAGATGTCATTCATCATCTTTCCCTTGACGTCCGAATCCATTATGGCCATTTTCCAAAAAATACGGTAATCGGAAGCCGTCCTTATCTCGTAAAAGCCGTCCTCATCCATGGAAAGCTTCCCGCCGGCTTTTTCCCGCAGTTTCTCCGGCATGTCTTTAAATGCCTCGTACTTTACCAGGAAAAAATCCTCCAGACTGTCTGAAAAGGCTACAAAAAGGCACCCGATGGTAATTAGGGCCAGTGCTCCCAATCCTGCAATTATTTTTGTTTTAAATGTGTTCTTATCTGCCGCCTGCTTTTTAACCGATGCTCCCGCCTTTGAAGCGTAACCGCTTTTGCTTCTTATTCTGCTGCCTTTTCCCATGCCCAGACTCCTTTTATCTTCAAGTGCCCGTAAGTGTTTTTAAAGCCAGCCCTCCGGGTATGCTGTCCTTTGGGGACTACTTTTTAACACTTTTTATTTCATGTAAACAGCTTACACGCCCGCTGCATCAAAACAGCATCATTTTTGCATCATAGTTGCATCATTTTCTATTTCCGCCCAGAGCATGTTTGAATTGCTTCCTGACAGTTGTATGCCCTGATTTGTGGGAGATTTGGGTGTTAAAAAAGTGGAAACGCTGTATCAGCCAGCATTTCCACTTGTCTTTACATAATTTCTTTTTGTTTATTCTGCCAAATCCATCAGAATATCATCTATTTCGTCCCAGTCTTCTGTTGTAATGACTCCGTTATTCAAGTCCACATCATAAGTTTTTGTGATTGGTTCTTGATGAGAAGTCTGCTCTACCCAGGGAGTTATCGCATCCAGCATTCCCCGTGCATATTCGTCGCCTTCCACGCCGCTGTCTGCTACTGCCTGTACATCCTCCAGGATAATGTCTAAGAAGTCAACCGGATACATGGTAATCTCCACACTTCCCAAAATTGCCCCATCCCCAAGGTCGGAAACAGGTGCATCCCATTTCACTTTCTCGATGACCTTTCTGGAAATCTCACGAAATCCTTCCGCAATATCATCGCTGACTGTCTCGTAGTCAACGCCAAGATAATACATAAGCGCTTGTGAATAGTAATCTACTTCGGTTTCATACAATAACTGTGCGTTTTCCTCTGTGTCAAATTTCTTTTCCACATAAACCGCATAATCCCCGTAGAAGCTTGCCCGCAGTGCAGAATCTACAAACTCAGAGCATTCTTCCGCATTTGTCACGAATCCCCAATTGCTGTCATCCATCTTATATTGTATTCTGTCTACTGTTTCAAATGAAACCCTGATTTCTACAAGAATATCAAGTCCATCTGCATTGGTATATGTATAATACAGAAGTCCGTCGTCCTCTTCGTCGGGTTCCCCATAAGCTGCAATCACATCCTCTTTCGTGCTGTCACAGGTAATTCCGCCGGGAAGCACCACAAACACTCCATCTTTTTTCGGGGACAAATTAACTTCAAGGAAAGAAGTTTCAGCCTGCGCTATTTTCACTGGTTCATTTCCAAGATTGATTGCGCACATGCCCACATACGCTGATTCCTTTTCATCATTGAATAACTCGAACTCATTTGATTCAACGTTAAACTCAAGTTCAAAGGTATCCGCATTTTCATAGTTGTTGGAAATGTGCCAGCCACTCTCTGTCCATTCAGAGATAACTGAAGGGAAAGCATACTTTGTCCCGTCAATTACAAGCTCTCCGCTTTCCAGTTCATTTCCAATCAGAGCCATTGCCTCTTCTTTGGCCTTCTCCCTCTTTGACTCTTCAGAGCTGCATGCCGTCAGTTGAAAGCATAAAATGACGAACAAGCTCATTAATAACAGTTTCTTCATTGGTTTAATCCTTTCTTCCAATTTTGGATAATATGATGACTGCATTATATCTCCTATCCAAAATTTTGTCAATGAATGGGGGAAAGGATTCATCAACGACAAGGGCGTAAGTGTTACTGTTCACTCCGTGACCAGTAACGCGTAAGTACTTCTGTCATTGTCCGTAAACCTGGCACTTTAAAGGATCTTTTACCCAAACACGACCCTAACCGGGATGATGTCATGGTCTGGGCAAAAGAACAGGCGCGACTTGAGACTTTAAAATATAAGCAGGAACAGGAATGCAGACAAATACAAATCACTTTCCACGCCGACAGACAGCTGGATTATGATAAACAGGCCTTTTTCCAATGTATACCAGGCATCGGACTTCCCCGGCACGGAATCTGACTTTATCCAGCCTGAATTCTATAAAAACAGCCATTTTCTCGGGAAAAGAAATGATAAGATCCTTTATTTTGACTGCTCGAATTATTACAAAAAAGAACCGTAAAAACCCAAATGCCCCGGCCCGTTTTATCGGGGCGGCAGCGGCCAATCAGTATGGGGAAGCTGCGGATATCCAGCGCTATCTTGATGAGGATAAAATCGTGGAAGAATCGCGCTATGACGGCCTTTATGCGGTATATACAAACCTTCTGGATGACGAAGTCGGCAGTATTTTAAAAATCAGCGAAGGCCCTTGGCAGATAGAGGAATGTTTCCGCATCGTGAAAACCGACTTTTCCACAAGGCCGGTGTATCTGCGGGATGAAAATCGTGTTAAAGCGCATTTTTTAATCTGCTTCCTCGCGTTGTCAATCTACCGTTTTCTTGAAAAGAAACTTGGCGGCAACTATACTTGTGAGGAATTATTAAACACGCTGAAAGCGATGAATTTTGCAGGCACTTCATGAAGCCTGCGGTTTCCGTACTGACTATCAGTTCATAACCAAAAGCAGCATGAAAACAATTCAGAAAAAAGTAAAGGCAGGGAATAAATTACTATACTCTGTGCCGACGCCTAAAATCGCTGTAGTTCAGTAAATACAAGGACTGCAGCGATTTTTTTATCAATAACTGTCAAAGATGGGATTATATCATCTTCCCGGTGCAAAATCAAGCTACCGAGCATTTTTATACTCATTTTTAAGAGGATGACGGCTTTTCATCCATACAGACTACAGGAACCGAGGGATTATAAGGCATTTCATAAACATCAAGGACATCCTCCATACATGCTACAAATTCCGCGTCTGCTTTGTTTGGGAGACACCAGTATTGGCTGCGGTGAGGTCTAAGCCGGTTTTTTAAGGTTCTGCGGATAGCTTCCCGGCTGACAGGTTCATCAAATTCTATTTTTGCCTGATTCTCGAAAAGTCTGATCGTCCACCAGGCATGACCTTCTGGAACAGGACCGCAGGCGGTTTCGACGATTCCTGCTTCTATACGCCCGTCAACTTTACGGCGGGCATTATTGGAATTGATGTTCCGTTTGAGCTTCAGCACTGCATCCAAGCCGCCCGGAACAAAGATTTTTGCGGTATTGGATATAGCAGCACGGCTGACGCAAAAGAAAGCCATGCACTGGTCATAGGTTTGGACAGGCGGATGATTTTCATCCAGAGTCAAAAGAATCCGGCAACGATTGGCAGTCGTTTTGTATGTATCTTTATTTTTCAGGATGCCTTTAAGTTTTTTACATCGGCATCAGATAATTGAATTCTATTTTTCTTAGGGCGTGCCATAAAAATAACCTTCATAGACAGATTTTATCATCTATGGCAATTATATCAAGAAAAAATAAAAGTTCAAATATCAATATGTCAGCGCACTGGTAATTACTAGTACTTCGTACTCAAAATTTCTGTATAAATTTCTGAGGATATTTTTTCGATGGTACAGGTCAAAAAACGGAGGCGTAGCGGGCTACGTTGAGTATTTTTGACCTGTGCTATCGGGAAAATAGACCAGAATATTTACACAAGAAATTTGAGTACGGAGTACTAGGCTTTTTGAAAGCACGAGACGGGACCGGAACCCAAAAGCGTCTGAAAAAGCCCATAAAATCAAGGAGGAATGCACGTTGTCTTCAAAGGAAAACTATTGAACACAGCGAACGGAACCAACGCAGAATGGAAAAAGCGGGAATGAAAAGACACACTATCTTTCATTCCCTCTTGATTTATGCAGCTTTATTGTAATCAATAATCATAATTTCACTGGTAATCTTTTCTGCCTGTTTACTTAATTTCTCAATTTCTTTCATGATTGCCATTGAGAAAAATTCCTCGCCACATTGGGAACATTTCTTGCATGGAACATTTTTTATAATCAAAATGCCGTTTTCTAACTTTTCAACATAGATTGTTGTTGTCTCAATCATATGGTTACTGCCACAAGTAAAACAATTCATATTTAACGCCCCTTTCTGGTTTTAAAATCTGGCTCCCATTCATCAATATTGGGGTAGTATGCCGTTATTATATGTAAATTGATGTTATCGCTTGCAACGTTTTATTACATGTGCAGTCATTATAATAGTATTGTCTGTACATAGCTTTCTTAAATCTTCAATATGTAAAGCCACCTTTTCACCTGCTTTCTATAGAATTTATAGAATATTATATCATTTGAGATCGGAAAATAAAAGAGAGTTAAAATCAGGATAAACTGTTATCGGTTATCTTTTAATGGGAAATTCATGGGCAGTCTTTTTTTACAAAAGAATATCGCTAATCTAAAATATCTCTGTTTTTTGCATGAGTGTTATTTACAAGCCAATCTTTTAAAATTTTATTGATGTATTGACTAAATGAACGGTCGTCTTTCTCTGCTAAATCTTTTATTTCCTTTATTATATTATCGTCAAGTGTTATGCTTACTTTCGTTTTTAATGGTTTCATCATAGTTACTCCTTTTTATCGAAAGCATATCACCTTGGAGGATGAAATATTGGCAAGTAGCTTTAAGTAGCTATATAGTAAGATAAAGTAGGATGCCCCGCCTGCCGACACTGGTTCTTCCAGTTCTTCTACTAATGAATCCTATAGCGGCGGTTCTTCCAGCAACAGTGCATCCAGCAATACTGCTTCCGGTAATGGCGGTTCCGTCGTTTCTGCCCCCAGCACAGCAAAAAAAGCTAATAGCGTCACTGTAGGCGTGGAAGGCGGACAGAAATTCCGTATCACAAAGAACAATGAGTGCAATGTATTCCACATTTACCACATGGGAAACTGTATGCTGTCTTTCAGCGCGAAGGATGCAGACGGTAATGCAGCGGCATATACGGCGGTAAAACTTGAGAAGGGCGAAGACGGTTTATGGTATCTGAACGCGACTTATCCCGAAACCGTTGACACAACTGCCCTAACCATGGGTACTTCCAAAGGTGACGTGACCTACCTGTATACCGAACTTGGTGTAAGCGGTGTTAAAATGAATGGCACATTAGCTGTATCAACTGTTCCCGTAGCAGAAACAGAAGCAAAATAACATAATAATTTCAAAGGGAATTGCCTGTATCCGTGCGGGTAATTCCCTTTTTTATTACGATAAGCCGACCCGCAAAGCGTGGCGGCGTTCGTTTGCATATGCGGATTGAACATTATCGAAAGAATTTATCAGCCTGTCCTCCCATAAAAACGTATTTTAGAAGCAACACTGCCTTGCCGGATAGCCGTAAAAGTTTATGTTGCACCCGCCCATATTTCCCTGTTAATAATTCGTCTGGCGTCCAGGCTGTCACAAAGCACTTGGAGAGGTAGATTTTTTGTCTGTCCTGCCTGCCGGTTTTCGTAACTGACAGACAAAAAATCGTAGTGAACCTAGTGCGGCTGACTGGTACGGTTATTAAAAGCCATTGCCTGAAAATTCTAAAATATCCATACAGCAAGCCTTCTATTTTAGGATTCTTTCTTCCTTATTGAAGTTAAATTCCACAATATCATTACGGAACAAATGAAGGAAGGTTCCTTCTTTTGTTGATTTCTCCAAAATCGAAAAAGAGCGGTTCACGCCCACTCTCTTTTTTATATTTCTTTTATCATTCCACCAGATACCAAATTCTCCTGTCAAGTAAGGACTAAAAAAATATATTTTTCTACCAGAATTATATCCAGCCATCCAACTATAGGGAATAGCCCAAACAGTTATGCTGTTACAACCCCAAAGTTATACCTTTTATAAATCTAACCTCATTCTACTTTCCTTCCGCATTCGTGTCCAATGCCTGTTCTGATTTTCCTCCCATGCCCAGAAAGCATACCCTGCATTATCACCTTATCAGTATGTACAAGTAAAGAAAGGTAAACTATCCTGCTGCAGATTCCAGCGGATGATCCCCGAACTTCCACACTATCTCAATCCTGTTCCCCGGATATACAATCACCTTCTCTATCAGTTTTTCTTTCATATCTTCGGTCAGTTCATCCTCTTCCAGAAATACCATCACCTGCTCTGCCTTTCTCTTAGAGCCATCCTGCACGTTTTCCTCTGCTTCCTGTGTCTGCTTAAGTGCCGCAAGCTCCGCTTCCATCCGCTCCATATCGGCATCATATTTTTTCTTCTCATTCAGGAAGAACTCCCTCTCCAGCTTCCCATCCGCATACTTATCATATAATGCGAACCATCCCTTCTGTGCCGCTTCCATGGACTTTACTATGGCGTTGATCCTGTCGCTTACAGATAAGGAAGCATTCCTTTTCACCGCCTGCCTTGACAGTCTATCCCTGTCAAGGTAAAGCTCCGCTTCCTTTTTGACTGCCGCAAGCACCGCCATATCTGCATCATGTTTGTAAATCTCTATATCCTTACAATCCGAATCCGTCTTGTATAACCGCTGCCTGCAGAATACAGTTCCCCTGTGTGCATTGTACAGTGCCCTGCCACAGCATCCGCAATAATAAATGTTTTTCTGCCTTTTTCCCTCTTTCGCTTTCTGCTGTTTCAGAGAGGAAACTGCCCTGATATATTGGGGATAAGTTATGATAGCCTCATGGGTATCTTCCACCCTCACCCATTCCTCCTGCGGACGCTTTACCTGCTTGCCTCCCACCGAATCTAGCTTCGTCTTAAGCTGTACCATGGTTCCGGTGTACTTTTCATCCCGGATGATATCCTCCACCTTACAGGCAGTCCAGTAACATTTCCTGTCCTTATTCTTCCACTGCCTTGCGCTTCCCCTTGACCGGTAAAGCTCCGACGGGCTGGGGATTCCCCTGTCATTCAGCGTTTTGGCTATCATGGTGGTTCCGACCCCTGCGTTTTTCATGGCAAAGATTTCCCTGACAACCGCCGCTTCCTCCGGCTCTATGGCCAGCTTATGCTTATCAGTTTCCGATTTCCTGTAGCCATACAGGGCACAGGTGGAATTATACTGCCCCTGCTGCGCCATCCTCTGCCATGCGATTTTCTGCTTCTTTGACATTTCCCTGCTGTAGTAGTCATAAATAAGGTTCTTGAACGCCACATCCAGGCCGCCGGTTACACCCTCTGCAAGCTCTGCGCTGTCATAGTTGTCATTGACGGAGATAAAACGCACGCCCATAAAGGGGAATAGCTGTTCAAGGTAATTGCCAAGCTCCACGTAATCCCTGCCGAACCTTGAAAAATCCTTTACGATGATGCAGTTGATCTCCCCCTTTTTGGCAAGCCCTATCATTTCCGTAAACTGCGGCCTGTTGTCAAAATGTGTGCCGGAAAACCCGTCATCACATTTCTCTATGACCTTACAGCCCTCAAACTCCTTCCGGCTTTTAATGTAATCATAAAGCAGATCCCTCTGCGTTGTGATGCTCCCGCTTTCCGTCTTGGAGGAACTGCCGGGCACATCATCATCTTCCATGGAAAGCCGGATGTAGAGGCAGACTGTATATTCTTTAAAATCTCCCTGCTTTGCTACACAGTTTCTTCCTTCGTACATAAAACCTCCCCTTTCCTGCTTTCTGCCAGTTCCACAAATTCCTTCATTTCATCAGCAAAAGTATATTCGATCTCAACCCTGCCTTCCCCGAAAAATACAATCCTCTTTACCAGTGTGTGGACTATTTCAGAAGAAAGCTCCTGAAAATCCGCATACCGCCCTATGGTCTCCGCCATGCCGCCCCCTGCATATTCCGCTTCATAGGTTGCCTGCACTGCCGCCAGTTCGGAAAGTTTCTGCGCCATCTCTTCCGCTTCCTTTACATATTTCCTCTTTGCATACAGGTAATCCCTTTCATTTAAAAGCCCGTCCGCATAATCGCTGTAAAGGCTGCTGTTCATGGACTGCGCCCTCTCCATCCGGTTCCTTGTCTCTGCCATCTGCCGCCTGTAGCCGTCCTTTATCTGCTTTGCCTGCGCTGTCCTGTTAAGGTTCTGCAGGACTTCCTTCGTATCTAGGAATAGATTTATATGAATCCTTAATGCGGCTCCTGCCGCTTCCTCCAGGTCCTGCATCTTTATCCTCTTTCTTTTGCAGAACTTTTCCCCATAAGATTCGGAATTGGGGCAGAAATAATCATGTTAATAACTTCATGAGCTGTCACAGATTCAACCTCACCTGCTGTCGTGAAATCACCCATTTTCCTGTC
>QXWO01000006.1 GCA_009911035.1 Lachnospiraceae bacterium | reverse complement strand
TCAGGCACGGATAGCCTCATAAAAAGAAATCTGATATTTTTTAGCCACAAGTGTTACAAAAATGCTTGACCACAACAGTTTTGAAAAATACATAACAGCCTTTATCAATGTATTCTCCATTTAATTTTGAGTGATGGACAAAGTACATGTTGCCATCCTCTCCCCGGATAAATCCAAACTTCCTGTCATGCAGGTATCTTGTGACTTTACCGTACATTATTTTTCATCTCCCTTCTTTATTTTTAATGTAATGATGTTGCTATGAAATCCTTGTTTTAAGTGATGTGGGATTGAATGTTATAGATTTGTGTTTAGAATACTCCTGTAACGCTCTGTAAGGCTCATATAAACGTTTTGGGGAAGTGGATATGGGAAATTAGATTAACTACTTAGTCACTAAAATAAGCCCATTATCAATCATGTAATATAACCGATAATGGACTTATGCATGTGTCCAAATATTAAATTATCATATCAAGGCTTCAAGTTAATTTCTGTTTTGTGTAAAACTTGTGTAAATAGACCTTAATACCCTTTAAAGGTTCCCTATTTATCACGTTCCAGAAAATAGGAATTGCACCCAACCCCGAAGAACTTTTCTTTATTTATATCGGTAATAGAATAACACGGGAGTATGGGAAAATGAAGTTTTTTGTTAATAAACCTGAAAGACTATTTTTTATTTTCCTGGTTCAGCCGCATGGTGAGTCCGATTCGCTTTTTGGGAACGTCCACGGTAAGCACCTGTACGTCCACAATATCGCCAACGCTCACTGCCTCTAAAGGATGTTTGATGAATCTGTCGGTGATCTGGGAGATATGGACTAAGCCGTCCTGATGCACACCGATGTCTACAAACACGCCAAAGTCGATGACATTCCGGACGGTTCCCTTTAAGATCATGCCCGGTTTCAGGTCTTTCATGTCCAGTACGTCGCTTCTAAGGATCGGCGCAGGCATGTTTTCCCTAGGATCTCTGGAAGGTTTTTCCAATTCCTTCAAAATATCGGTCAGAGTGATTTCACCAATACCAAGCTCCTCTGCCATCAGCTTTTTGTCTTTTATTTTCTTTTCAAGCATACCAATCGATGCGCTCTCCCGCTCTGCGTTGCCCGGAGCTTTCTGATTATTTTTTGTCCCTTTTCCTTTCGGTTCTTCTGTAAGGGGCATGGTCACGCCGCCCATGGCAGCTGCCAGCGCTTTGCCCATGGCTGTATTGGTGTTGCGTATTACCACTTTCTGCTGTCTGTTCTTCGGCTCTTTTGCAGGAACAGGAGCTTCTTTTTTAAAGCCGCCTTTGTTCTTTGCCGCCTGTTTCTGGGCAAGACGCACGTCCTCCATGGTAAGTCCCAGTTTTTCCAGAAGCTTCATGGCCGCATCATAGGATTCCGGGTGCACGCTGGTGGCGTCAAGGGGGTTATCCCCGTCCGGTATCCGTAAAAACCCTGCGCACTGTTCGTATGCCTTGGGTCCTAATTTGGGCACCTTAAGGAGCTGGGCACGGTTTAGGAAACGGCCGTTCTTTTCCCTGTAGTCTACTATGTTTTTGGCGATTGCTTTTGAGACCCCTGATATGTATTCCAAAAGGGAGGCCGATGCGGTATTCAGGTCTACGCCTA
Source organism: Lachnospiraceae bacterium (assembly GCA_009911035.1). GTDB lineage: Bacteria > Bacillota > Clostridia > Lachnospirales > Lachnospiraceae > Suilimivivens. Next base: position 159,448 of record QXWO01000006.1, on the reverse strand, counting down.
CTTTGTTTACGCAGTCCTCCACCACGCCGCCGAGAGCTTCCCCAAGCTTTTTCTGATTCATGTCATGCTGGTACTGTCCCACCCCGATAGATTTCGGGTCTATTTTTACAAGTTCCGCCAGCGGATCCTGTAAGCGTCTGGCTATGGAAGCCGCACTCCTTTGGCCAACATCAAAGTTGGGGAATTCCTCTGTTGCCAGCTTACTTGCAGAGTAGACGGATGCTCCCGCCTCGTTTACAATCACGTACTGGACGGGGGTATCAAGTTCCTTGATCAGCTCCACAATAACCTGCTCCGACTCCCTTGAGGCAGTTCCGTTGCCCACGCTGATGAGGGATACGCCGTATTTTTTAATCAGCTTCTTTAATTCTGCTTTGGATTCCTCCACTTTATTCTGGGGCGCCGTAGGATAAATCACCTTAGTATCAAGCACTTTTCCCGTGGCGTCCACAATCGCCAGCTTGCATCCTGTACGGAATGCCGGGTCCCACCCCAGTACTACCTTTCCGGCAATGGGAGGCTGCATGAGAAGCTGCTGCAAGTTTTTTCCAAATACGGAAATTGCGCCATCCTCTGCTTTCTCCGTAAGCTCATTTCTAATTTCCCGCTCAATAGCCGGGGCAATCAGTCTGTCGTAGGAATCCTGTATCACCTCCTGCAAAAGAGGTGTCGTGTATTCATTTTCCTTCGTAATGACCTTTTTACAAAGATACTGGAAAATCCTTTCCGCAGGAGCATTGACTTTTACATTTAAAAACTTTTCACTTTCACCCCTGTTTAAGGCCAGCACCCGGTGTCCTGCGGTCTTTTTCAAAGGCTCCTCGTAGGCATAATACATTTCGTAAACACTCTGGGCCTTTTCATCCTTGGCCGCACTGGTAAGGATTCCTTCTTCCATGGTAATATTTCTGATATAAATACGGTAATCCGCCTCGTCGGAAATCATTTCCGCTATAATGTCCTTTGCTCCCTGCAAAGCTTCTTTGGCATCCTTTACTTCTTTTTCTTCATTGATATATTTAACTGCTTCTGCTTCAAGAGGCTGGTCTGCATCCTGTTGTAAAATATACTGCGCCAGACCGTCCAGTCCCTTCTCCCTTGCCACGCTTGCACGTGTTTTGCGCTTGGGCCTGTAGGGGCGGTATAAGTCCTCTACTACCACCATCGTCTCTGCGGCCAGAATCTTGGCTTTCAGTTCTTCGGTCATCTTCCCCTGTTCTTCTATGCTTCCGATGACCTGCTCCTTTTTTTCCTCCAGACTGCGGAGATAATTGAGCCTTTCATAAAGGTTCCTAAGCACTTCATCATTCAATGCACCTGTGGCTTCTTTACGGTAACGTGAAATGAAGGGAATGGTATTTCCCTCATCAATCAGCTTCACCGCTGCTTCCACCTGCCACTTTTCCACACCAAGTTCTTCTTTTAACTTTAGTATTACGTCCATACTCTTTTAAACCTCTCGATTTCCTTTTGATACATCTTTTCTAATTATAGAGGATAGGTTACTTCTTTTCAAGCATGGAAATCAAATTTCACTCCCTTTGCCTGTCCGGGCCGGACTGTTGTGAAATTTGATTTCCATGCCAAAGAAAGATTTGTATTCTCGCGGCAAAAGTGATAATATAAGAAAAGAAAGTATATCTATATTTTGGGAAAGTGAAGTTTATGGATTACAACAATAACAGCAACCCCTATGTCCAGCAGAATCATGATCATTCCGGCCAGGCCGGGCAGTTTATACGTAATCCCGGGCAGACTATGGCTACGGTTTCCATGGTGCTGGGGGTTTTAAGTATTTTTTCCATGCTGACTGTCTATATCCCTTTTTTCTTTGGCAGTCTTGCCATTCTATTTGCCATCCTTTCTACCGGGTATGGCAAAAAAATGCTTGCAACGGCCAAAATAGGTATTGGAACCGGTATCGGCGGCATGGCGGTCGTCATTGCCGTTATGGGCACTCTTGTGATGACGATCCTCTCCAGCAGCGGGGATTCCCTGACCAGCTTCGGCAGGCAGATGGATCAGCAGTTCGAGAACCAGACCGGGCAGAGCTTTGAAGATATTTTCGGACAGTCCTACGAAGACATCATGAAAGAATATGCTGAAATGATGGGGAAATAACAAACGCTGTCATGCTTCGCGAGACAGCTTATTGTAATATAAAAGCAGAAATGGAGGATCATTATGAGCAGTTTGAGTATCGGCGGTTATAATTACATGAGCCCTTACAGTATTGGGTATGCTGGAAGTTATATGCGTACCAGCCAGGCTGAAGAAGCCTCCCAGACCGGCAAGCCTGTGGTTAACCCCGGCGAATCAAAAGAAGTTTCGCCGGGACGCAAATCGTCCCCTGCGGAATGTGAGACCTGCAAGAACCGCAAATATCAGGACGGGTCGGACGAAATGGTTTCTTTCAAGTCAGCCGCACACATTTCTCCCGAAGCTTCCGCCTCGAGAGTCCGTGCCCACGAGCAGGAACATGTGAGCAACGCTTTCAAGAAAGCAGCCAAAGGCGGCGGCAAGGTACTTGCGGCCAATGTGACTCTGCAAACCGCCATTTGTCCCGAGTGTGGACGCAGTTATGTGTCAGGCGGACAGACAGCCACCAAAATCCAGTATTCCAATGAGGAAAACCCTTATGTAAAGAACCGCAAGGCAATCGATGCCGCTTCCCTGATTGGGAATAATGTGGATTACGCCGCATAAGTTTTTTGCCTCATAGAGCGTGTCTGAAATCGCACCCTTTAAAAAGCGGCGTTTCAGGCACGTTCTGACATGTATATTCAAAAAACACAGGAGTTTATTCCATGAATCAGTATTTATCTTCTGCCAGCCTTAAATCCCTGGCAAAGGGACAGTTATTGGGAAAATACGGTATATTGACAGGTATTCTGGCAATGCATATTTTATGCACTGTCCCGGTTTCTTTTTCCCTTTCCCCCTTATCCGGCACCAGCACACTGCTATACTGCGCCGCTTCCTATGTTATCAGCCTTTTGTCCGGCTTTTTTATCGCTGGGGAATCTTTCGTGTACTTAAAGCTTGCCTGCTCCCAAAGGCCGGTATTGAACGATCTCTTCTGCTGTCTTACACAGGGCGGGGCAAAGGCGGTAAAGGTCCTGCGCATCCAGAGCATTCTGGCAGGTATTTCGGTCCTGTGTACACTGCCTTCCACTTATATCGGGAATTCTCTGATGAGATCCATCCTGAATGCGGAGCCGTCCTTTGATGTGTTCCCCTTTAATCCGGCATTATTTCTGGCCTACACAATTCTGCTGGTGGCTGGATCGGCTGTTGATATTTTTTTCACCCTTTTGTTTTCCCAAATCTATTATTTAATGTTTGATTTTCCGGAGTACTCTGAAAGTCAGTTGTTTAAAATGAGTATGCAATTAATCAAGGGCCATAAGGCAAGGCTGTTTTATATTGAGCTGAGTTTTCTTCCACTGATGATTTTATGTGTTATGTCCTGTGGAATCGGATTCTTATGGTTGCTCCCTTACATGGAAGCAACTTACGCGAACTTTTATTTAGATTTGATCAGAAAGCAAAGTGCCGTCAGAAAATAATTCTGCCAAATACGGATGCCGGACTTTGCCAGACATCCCTATATTAAAAACGCTGGCACGCCAGCTTATTGTAATAAAGAGCCGTCAGTCTGACGGCTCTTTTACATTTATCCATTTTAAATAAGCATTGATAAACAGATCCAGTGCCCCGTCCATGACGGAATCCACATTCCCCGTTTCTGCGTTTGTCCTATGATCCTTAACCATGGTATAAGGCTGCATGACATAGGAACGTATCTGACTGCCCCATCCGATATCCTTCACTTCCCCGCGGATATCCGAAAGCTTCTCTGCATTGGCTTCCTTTTTGAGCATATACAGCTTGGCTTTCAGCATCTGCATGGCTTTATCCTTATTCTGGAACTGTGAGCGCTCATTCTGGCACTGTACCACGATTCCGGTAGGCAGATGAGTGATACGAATCGCTGAAGAGGTTTTGTTGATGTGCTGTCCGCCTGCGCCGCTGCTCCGGTAGGTATCGATACGCAGGTCATCCTCGTTGATTTCCACGTCCACGTCTTCCTCAATATCAGGCATAACATCCAGTGAAACAAAAGAGGTCTGGCGTTTGCCCTGGGCATTGAAAGGAGAAATGCGCACCAGTCTGTGAACCCCTTTTTCCGATTTCAGATAACCGTAGGCATTGATTCCGTTTACCTGGAAAGTTACAGACTTAATGCCTGCCTCATCGCCGTCCAGATAGTCCAGCACTTCCACGGAAAAACCTTTACGTTCTGCCCACCTTGTGTACATCCGGTATAACATGGAGCACCAGTCACAGCTCTCTGTGCCGCCTGCCCCTGCATTCAGTTTCAGGATAGCATTATGCCCGTCATACTCATCAGAAAGAAGGGTGCTGATACGGATATCCTCAAAAACGGTGACAAACTCGTCCAGCTCCTTACGGATATCTTCCGCAAGGGATGCATCCTCCTCCTCGTACCCCATCTCAATCAGGGCTTCTATATCCCCGTACTGGGTCATAAGACCTTCCATGGTATCCACAGTACCTTTTAGATTTTTAAGCTCTTTCATTTTCTGGTTGGAAATGTCAGGATCGTCCCAGAATCCGGGAGCCTCCATTTCCCTTTCCAGTTCTTCAATTTTCTTTGACTTACCTGCTAAGTCAAAGTGAATCCCTCACTTCCGCTAATGGAGTTTTGTAAGCCTGCAGTTCAGACTTCATCTGGTCTAATTCAACCATCCAGCGTCACCTCTTTCCTAATATACACTTTTAATACGCCGGCCAGCAAACCGTAGCAGCATTTGTTACTTTAAGCCGGTCTGCAAAGCATGGCAGTTGTCCTTGCGTGCTGTAGGAGTACTTTATGTGTTGTTACTTTTTACCACAGCACTGCTTATATTTCTTTCCGCTTCCGCAGGGGCAGGGGGCATTGGGATAAATCTTTGCATTTTCCCGTTTCACAGGCGCCTTAGCAAGGGAATCGTCCTTATTGGTGCCTGTCACTTTGGCAACCTGCTCCCGCTCCACTTTCTGTTCTACCCTTACGTGGAACAGAACCCTTACCGTCTCCTCACGGATATTCTGGGTCATTTCATCAAACATCTCGTATCCGCTAAGTTTATATTCCACCAGAGGATCTCTCTGTCCGTAAGCCTGCAAGCCTACTCCCTGACGGAGCTGGTCCATATCGTCAATGTGGTCCATCCACTTCCGGTCAATAACCTTCAGCAGAATTACCCGCTCCAGCTCACGGATGGCTTCCGGCTCCGGGAATTCCGCTTCTTTTGCTTCGTAAAGCTTTACAGCTTCTTCCTTTAACTGCTGCTTTAAGGCATTTTTCTTAGGAGTATTGATGCGTCCCCTGTTTATCATCCTTAAAGGAATGGTGGGAAGGAGGAGGGTATTCAGTTCTTCCAGATTCCAGTCATCATAGTCTGTGTCATCGCCGATCACAATATCCACGGCATTTTCCGTGATATCGGTAATCATCTTATAGATGGCATCCCTCATGCTCTCGCCGTCTAAGACTCTCCGCCTTTCCTCGTATATGATTTCCCTCTGCTCATTCATGACTTGGTCATATTCCAACAGGTTCTTTCTGATTCCGTAGTTGTTGTTTTCTATCTTTTTCTGGGCGGATTCTATGGCATTGCTCAGCATCTTGTGCTCGATTTCCTGGTTTTCCGGTATCCCCAGCGTGTTAAACATATTGATCAGACGCTCGGAACCAAACAGACGCATCAAATCGTCTTCCAGTGAAATATAAAATTTAGATTCACCGGGGTCACCCTGACGGCCGGAACGTCCCCGGAGCTGGTTATCAATACGTCTGGATTCATGGCGCTCTGTGCCGATGATCTTAAGGCCGCCGGCTTCCCTTGCCCCATCGTCCAGCTTGATATCGGTACCACGGCCTGCCATGTTGGTGGCAATGGTCACTGCCCCGTGGATACCTGCATCCGCAACAATCTCTGCTTCCAGTTCGTGGAATTTCGCGTTCAACACCTTGTGGGCGATCCCCTGTCTGGTAAGCAGCTTGGAAAGCTCCTCTGATGCTTCTATGGTGATAGTTCCCACCAGCACAGGTTGTCCCTTTGCGTGAGACTCTTTGACTGCTTCCACAATGGCATGCAGCTTTTCCTTTCTTGTCTTATACACCGCATCCTGCAAATCCACTCTGGCTACAGGCTTATTGGTGGGTATTTCTATAACATCCATGCCATATATGTCACGGAATTCTCTCTCTTCTGTGAGGGCAGTACCTGTCATGCCCGCTTTCTTCTCAAACTTATTGAAAAAGTTCTGGAAGGTAATGTTGGCCAGGGTCTTGCTCTCCCTCTTGACTTTCACATGTTCCTTCGCTTCAATTGCCTGATGGAGACCGTCAGAATAGCGGCGTCCCGGCATGATACGCCCGGTGAATTCGTCCACGATCAATACCTGATCATCCTTGACCACATAATCCTGATCCCTGAACATCAGATTATTTGCCCTAAGGGCCAGGGTAATGTTGTGCTGGATCTCAATATTCTCAGGGTCTGCAAGGTTGTCTATCTGGAAGAATTTCTCCACTTTCTCCACGCCCTGGGCCGTAAGGTTGACCACCTTGTCCTTCTCGTTTACGATAAAGTCCCCGGTCTCCTCCCGCTCCACGCCCATAATGGCATCCATCTTGGATAGATCCTGCATGTCCTCGCCCCGCTTCATCTGCTTGGCAAGCACATCGCACACCTCGTAAAGTTTGGTGGATTTGCCGCTCTGGCCGGATATGATAAGGGGTGTCCTGGCCTCGTCGATCAGCACCGAGTCTACCTCGTCGATAATTGCATAGTGCAAGTCCCGCAAAACAAGCTGTGCCTTATAAATGACCATATTATCCCTTAAGTAGTCAAATCCCAGCTCATTGTTGGTTACATAAGTAATGTCGCAGTTGTATGCTTCCCTGCGCTCCTCTGACTTCATGCTGTTTAAAACCACACCCACGCTTAAGCCTAAAAATTTGTGGACTTCTCCCATCCATTCTGCATCACGCTTGGCAAGGTAATCATTGACTGTTACCACATGGACGCCTTTTCCTTCCAGCGCGTTCAGATAGGCCGGAAGGGTGGACACCAGAGTCTTTCCTTCTCCTGTCCTCATCTCTGCAATACGGCCCTGATGAAGGATGATCCCGCCAATCAACTGAACCCTGTAGTGTTCCATATTAAGCACACGCCGTGCGGCTTCCCGCACCGCCGCAAAAGCTTCGGGGAGCAGATCGTCCAGTGTTTCGCCCTCGGCAAATCTTTTTTTGAACTGCTCTGTCTTCCCTCTTAATTCCTCGTCGGAAAGAGCCTGCATGGAAGGACGAAGGTTTTCAATGGCCTGCACAGTCCCTTCAATACGCTTTAATTCCCGTTCACTATGTGTGCCAAATATTTTTTGGACTAAATTCATTTTCCTACCTCTCACTGTTTATCCGTCACTTTTTGTTCCGGGTCGGATTATTGTAAAAAACTTTAAGCTTTATTGTATCAGATTTACAATTTTTATTCAACTATACAAATAAATCAATTTATAAAAAAAGAACTGCCCCCTGCAAGTCTTTCACAGTAGACAGTTCTTTTCATCAGCCAACCCGTCCCCAAAGTATGGCAACTGGTATCTTTTCTATTAAGCGTTCCTGCTATCTTCTATATTTCATTTCCGGGAAATCTGGGAACTCCTGCAAATCCTTTCGCCAAATCCTCATCAGAAGGGATGTAGTCGCTCATTTCCCCATTGTTGTAACGTTCATAAGCTACCATGTCAAAGTAGCCCGTTCCTGTAAGGCCGAAAAGAATCGTCTTTTCCTCCCCTGTCTCTTTGCACTTTAAGGCTTCGTCCATTGCCACTTTGATTGCGTGGGAGCTTTCCGGCGCGGGCAGGATACCTTCCACTCTTGCAAATTCTTCTGCTGCCTTAAACACAGAGGTCTGTTCTACGCTCACGGCATCCATGTAGCCGTCCGCATACAACTGTGACAGCACGGAGCTCATGCCGTGATAGCGGAGCCCCCCTGCATGGTTGGCCGCCGGAATGAATCCGCTGCCCAAAGTGTACATTTTGGCAAGAGGACATACCTTTCCGGTGTCGCAGAAGTCGTACACATATTTTCCTCTGGTAAGGCTGGGACAGGAAGACGGCTCAACTGCAATAAACCTGTACTCTGCCTCTCCTCTTAATTTTTCTCCCATAAAGGGTGAAATCAGCCCGCCTAAGTTGGAACCGCCTCCGGCACATCCAATGATGATATCAGGCTTAATGCCATACTTATCCATGGCTGTCTTGGTTTCAAGACCGATTACGGACTGATGGAGAAGCACCTGTGTCAGCACGGACCCCAGCACATAACGGTATCCTTCCTGACTGGTGGCCGCTTCCACCGCTTCTGAAATGGCACATCCAAGACTTCCCGTGGTTCCCGGGAACTCCTCTAAAATCTTCCGTCCCACATTGGTGGTTGCAGAAGGGGAAGGCGTCACATTTGCCCCGTAAGTCCTCATGACTTCCCTGCGAAAAGGCTTCTGCTCATAAGAGCATTTCACCATATATACCTGACAGTCAAGGCCAAGGTATGCACAGGCCATGGAAAGGGCTGTTCCCCACTGTCCTGCTCCGGTTTCCGTGGTCACGCCTTTCAGTCCCTGCTTCTTTGCATAATATGCCTGGGCTATGGCAGAATTTAATTTATGGCTGCCGCTGGTATTATTCCCTTCAAACTTGTAATAAATCTTCGCAGGGGTCTGTAATTTTTCTTCCAGACAATAAGCCCGTACCAACGGTGATGGCCGGTACATCTTATAAAATTTCCTGATTTCTTCCGGTATCTCAAAATAAGCGGTTGAATCATCAAGCTCCTGTCTGCACAGTTCCTCGCAGAAAATACCGCTCATTTCCTCTAAGGTCAAAGGCTGCAATGTACCGGGATTCAGTAAGGGCGCCGGCTTGTTCTTCATGTCAGCCCGCACATTATACCAACTGTCCGGCATCTCGTATTCTTCCAGATAAATTTTGTAAGGGATTTTTGTTTCTTTGCTCATGCTTTACCTCCGTTTCTGCATCGCTGAATTTTTTAATGGTCCTGATTGGGGGAGGTCCTTTTATTGCAGTAAATTTAGAAGAAAATTGTACTCCACTGTCCGGCCTGTGCAATCGAGTAGGGAAGAGCCATCTTCCCCTTCTCGCGCGCCGGGCACCCGTCAGCTTCTGCTGACAATCTTCCTCTGGGTACCCGTGTGCATAAAAAAACTCCCATCCCAATCTTCTGCTGGGACAAGAGTATCATCTCCTGCGGTGCCACCCGGCTTGATGCAAAATTATCACATCCGCTCATCGCATACTATCATATGCTTGATTTGTTAACGAAGTCTCCTCTCCGTCTCGTCTACTAAAACTTTCGACTCGCCCTCTAAAGCCCATTCCCTTAAGTTCTCTATGCCGCTTCCCACCAGCCGCGGCTCTCTGTGATAAAGATAACCCAAAGTACTTACTCTTCTTCAACGGTTTCTGTTATCTTTTATAACATATGATGTGGGAAATGTCAATAAAAAAAAGGTGCAAAATACTTATCACTGTTTACGTACCTGTCACTGGAACGGCTCGATCCACCACTTAACCGCCCTGCTTATTCCTTCTTCGTCCCACATGATAAGAAAGCAGGCGTTTCCCAGCCCATGGACAATGCCTCCCTCTCCATAAAGATATTCGCTGCATTGGAGGGCATTTTCCCCTTCATATTCCACACATCTGTATCCGAAAAATCCCCTGCAGTTCCCACCCACTCCGGTGTTGGCATACTGGCTCTCAAAGGGTCTGTAAGATGCATTGCCGGCAGGAAATTCAATGGTTTCATCCAAATAAGGACAATACGCCTGATACGTGTTTTCTTTATCCCCAAAATAAGTGTCTACGTCCAGTCCCCAGTAATGCTTTTCTCCCATGTCTGCGGACAGCTCCATCTCCTCAAAGGTATTGTTTTTATGTTTCAAAATGATATATTCACTTCCCCCCGGGCCACCGCATCCGCCATTATAGATTGCAATAATCAGTTCCAGATTTCCGTCGTTATCAATATCCCCTGCCTGGCATTCATCATAAAAACCAATCCCGTAAGTGACTTCTCCCTGAAAACAGTAAGGCTCCTCATCGTTGAAATAGACATAAATGCAGCCATTTGTGGTCAGGCCAGATCCGTCGGCCGCCATCACAATCAGGTCTTTCTGACCGTTTCGGTCTATATCGGCCGCCTCGTAGGAAACCAACTGAAATTCACCATCCTTAAAGACATTGTCCGCCCAGATCCTGCCAAAGAGTTCTTCCAGTTCACTGTCCGGGAGTTTATTGTTCCTGCCTGTCTCATAAAACTTTTCTCTATTTTCTATAAGCGCCTGCATCTTTTCACTCAGCCGCTGCCGCATAAATTCCGGTGCTTCCCCCGTTTCACTTATGATAAAAAAACAGGCCAAAGACATCTTTTCCGCCCCGGATGTCTCCGGCGCAGGTTGAAACGAATACCAAAATACGCCTGCGGCTATAACAGCCACAACTAATGCTTCCGTTATCCTCTTTTGCATCGTTACTGTTTCCTCCTACAGTATTTTATGCCGAATATTTTACATAATTGCAGGTGTCGCTGCCCCGACAGAGCATGTTAAAAATATTCTGATACAGGGGCATCCCCACGTTTATAACAGTCAGTCACTCCAGATTATCCCGGGTAATATTATTCAGCCACTTCCCGCTCCGGTAATGCTTAATGACCCAGGGCCACTTAACAAATTCATCCGTACACAGCAAAAAGTACACCCACATCACCGGAAGTTTCAGCACGAAAGCCGCAAAAAAACCAAGGGGTACTGCATAGACCCACATATCGATCACATCGCAGATAAAACCGAACCTGCTGTCTCCCCCTGCCCGGAACACGCCGGCAATCAATGTCGTATTTACAGCGGCCCCCATAACATAGTAGGTATTGATCAGCAGCATAATTTTAAGATAATGCATCGCCTTATCCGTAAGGTCAGCATAGGTAAGCACAAAGGGCATAGCCGCCAGTATCAGTAGTCCCCCGATGGCGCCGCTGATCACTGTAAGCTTCATCAGCTTGCCGGCATCGCTTCTGGCATCCTCCAGCCTGTTTTCCCCGATGATCTTCCCAAGCAGAATCCCTCCTGCACTGGCAATCCCAAAGCACAATATGGTTCCGAAATTCCTTACCACTATCACAAAAGAATTTGCCGCCACTGCATCGGAACCCAAATGTCCGATAATCACGGAATACATAGAAAAGGCAACGCCCCATGCGATATCATTGCCCAGGGCCGGAAGGGAGAGACGAACGAAATCGGAAAAAAGCAGCTTGTTTTCAAGGAAAAGAGTGGAAAGTTTCAGCTTCACGTCCCTGCTTAAGGCAGACACAATAAAGCACCCTGCCAGTTCCACTACCCTGGAAACAGAGGTTGCCAGCGCCACTCCCGACGCCCCCATCTTCGGTGCGCCAAACAGTCCGAAAATAAATATCCCGTTCAGCAGGATATTTAAAGTAAAAGCAAGAGCATTTAAAGCCGTGCTGACGGCAACCCGCCCCACACTCCGCAGTATGGCGAGATACACTTCTGTTATCCCCCAGCATAGATAACTGACGCTCACCAGCCGCAGGTAGGAAGCGCCAATGGAAATCAGTTCCGCGTCGCTGGTAAACAGTTTCATCATTGCCTCCGGTGCAAAAACTGCCGCCCCTGCAAAAACAACAGAAATTGATATGGAAAAACGGAACGCAATGCCCTCCACTATTTCAATGGCATGCATGTCCCCTTTTCCGAAATACTGGGCACAGAGTATGGTGGCCCCGGTCCCCAGGCCGTAAAAGACCATAAATAAGATACTGGCATACTGGGATGCCAGAGATACAGCGGAAATGGCAGACTGGCCTACATAATTCAGCATGATCACATCGGCGGAACTGACCGCTGCGCTTAACAGATTCTGGAGCACAATAGGCAGGAGCAGTTTAAATATCTGTCTGTAAAAATCATCATTTGTCCATTTTCTTTTCATAAATTCCTATACGCCTTTCCTAATTTAAATGACCCTTCTGGCAGAGCCGGATGGTTCTCTCTCGTTCCTGTATCTGCCTGGTAACTTTTTCTCAGCGCCTGTTTGAAAAACCACTGGCAGCTTTACATAAATCCTGCAAATATATTGGCGCCTATCACGGTCAGTATTCCTGAAACCACAATTGACAGGCTGCTCATGGCGCCCTCCACATCTCCCATTTCCATTGCTTTCGCAGTTCCTATGGCGTGGGAGGAAGTACCTACGGCAATTCCCTTTGCAATGGGTTCATGAATCTTAAAAATTCTGCATATCGTTTCCGCAAACATATTTCCAATCACTCCCGTAACAATAATGACCGCCACGGTAACGGGCACAAATCCTCCCAGTTCCTCCGAAACTCCCATACCGATTGCCGTAGTAATTGACTTGGGCAGCAGCGTCACATAGGAGGCATGGTCAAGCCGGAACAACAAAGAGAGCACAAGGATACTGCAAAGACTGGCCAAAACCCCTGCAAAAATGCCGCCAAACACAGCCTTATAATTTTTCTTCAAAAGTTCCAACTGCTCATACAGTGGGACCCCAAGGCAGATGGTGGCCGGTGTCAATAAAAAGCTAATGTATTTTGCCCCTTCATGGTAAACAGCATAGTCAATATGGAGCAGCCGCAAAAACAGAATTGTTAAAATAACCGCCAGCAGCAACGGGTTAAAGACGGCCAGCCCGAACCTTTTTTTCAGCCAGGTTCCTGCCCCATAGGATACCAGACTGATAAATACGCCAAAATATACAGATACTTCAAAGAATTCTTTCATGCGCTCCCTATTTCCCTTCCTTCCTGTTCTTCTTTTCCCAGTTCATAATAAACTGAACTGCTTTTCCGGCTGCGGCCATCACCCCAAAGGTAGAGATCAAGGTAATCACCATATAAGGTATCCATGCATTTTTTATATTTTCCCATGAGTCCATAAGCCCCACCGCCGCAGGTATAAACATGACCGGCATAATTTCTATTAAAAAGCTGCTGGCTTCCTTCACTGCGGATACAGAAATGACCCTCCATTCCAGGCACAGAAATAAGAGGATAATGCCATAGATACTTGCCGGAACCGGCAGCGGCACAAGCTCATGTAAAATCTCTCCCACAAAGGATAAAAATAAAATGATTCCAAACTGTTTTAAATATTTCAAGCCCATCTCTCCTTCTTCGGCCGTCGCGGCCTGTCCCCCTGCCGCCCTATCCAGACCATGCTTATTTAATGTAGCACACCTCCTTCCATCCGTCAAAGAAAAGGAAAGAAATTACCAGAACAAAGTCTCCCGATTATTGATTTTTTTACTGAACAGTGTTATTATTTTAACGATGTGATTAATCGTGAAAGTCACCGCTTTTTAAGGGCCTGCGTCAGCACGGCATGCGCAGGCTCTGGAAGCATCAATGCTGCCGCATTTTGCGGAAGCTTATTGAATTTATCATTGAAATTATATAGGAAGCAGCCGTGCAGAAATGAGGAGACAAATGAGTAAGACATTCGCTGATTTAATTGCCAAAGTTAATGAATGCGGCACCAAAAAAGTTGCTGTAGCCGTGGCCCAGGACTCCGCTGTCCTTGAAGCTGTGAAGGCTGCAAAGGAAAGGAAGATCGCCGACGCCATATTAGTGGGCGATGAAGCAAAAATCAAAGAAATCGCATCCTCCATGGACATGGATCTTAGCGGCTTCGAGATCATCAATGTGGAAGATACCACCCAGGCAGCCCTTACCGCAGTGAAACTGGTGCATGAAGGAAAGGCCGATATGTACATGAAGGGCCTGATTGACACAAAAGGCTTTTTAAAGAGCGTCCTTGACAAGGAAGTAGGACTTCGTACCGGGAAACCTTTATCCCATGTGTGCGTATTCGACATTGAGGGAATTGACCACCTTCTTTTCTTAACTGACGTAGCATTCATCCCTTATCCTACACTGGAAGATAAAATAAACATTATTCACAATACATTAGAGATCACCAGTGCCTGCGGCATTGAGAATCCCAAGGTTGCACCCTTAGCTGCTGTTGAAGTTGTCAATCCCAAGATGCCTGCAACAGTGGAAGCTGACGAACTCACCCAGATGAACCAGCGGGGAGAGATCACCGGATGCATCGTAGACGGGCCTTTGTCCTTGGACCTTGCCATCGACGCAGAGGCTGCCAAGCACAAAGGGGCTACCGGAAGGGCCATCCAGGGTGATGCAGACATTCTTCTGTTCCCTGATATCCACGCCGGAAACCTGGTCTACAAATGTCTGGTACATACCGCCAAAGTGGTTAACGGAAATATTCTCACCGGAACAAAAGCTCCCGTTATCCTGACCTCCCGTTCCGACGATTTTGAAACCAAGGTAAATTCCATTGCTTTAGGCGCTGTTGTTGCTGAAGCAATGTCAAAAAACAATTAATAAATTGGAGGAAAGCAAATGGCAATTAAAAGTTTAATCATCAATCCCGGTTCCACCTCCACCAAAATTGGTGTTTTTGAGGATGAAACACTCTTATTTGAAGAAACCCTTCGTCACTCTACAGAAGAGATCGCACAGTACGCTTCCATCGTAGACCAAAAGGATTTCCGCAAACAAATCATACTCGACCTTCTTGCAAAAAAGGACTTTGACATGAAGTCATTACAGGTGATCGTAGGGCGCGGCGGCATGTTAAAACCCATTCCCGGCGGCACTTACGCAGTAAGCGATGAGCTTCTGGCTGATTTGAAAGTGGGCGTACAAGGACAGCACGCTTCTAACTTAGGCGGCATCCTTGCAAGAGAAATCGCTGACTCCATCGACGTTCCTTCCTACATTGTGGACCCTGTGGTTGTAGATGAGCTGATGCCCATTTCCAGATATTCAGGTGTTCCCGAACTGCCCCGCACCAGCGTATTCCATGCACTGAACCAGAAGGCTGTGGCTAAACGCTATGCCAAAGAGCAGGGCAAGGCTTACGATTCCTTAAACCTTGTCGTTGTACATATGGGCGGCGGTGTTTCCGTAGGCGCACATGAAAAAGGGCAGGTCGTTGACGTATTCAACGCTTTAGACGGCGACGGCGCTTTCTCCCCGGAACGTGCAGGCGCAGTTCCCTCCGGCGCATTGATCAAAATGTGCTTCTCCGGCCAGTATACAGAAAAGGAAGTTTATAAGAAAATCGTTGGCAACGGCGGATTCAACGCTTATGTAGGCACCAACGACATGCGCGATGTAGAAAAGATGGTTTTGGACGGCGATGAAAAAGCGGCTGAAACCCGCGAGGCTTTCATCATGCAGGTAGCTAAGAATATCGGCTCCATGGCATGTGTTCTGAAAGGAAAAGTGGATCAAATCGTTATTACCGGCGGTATCGCATATGACAAAGTAGTCGTAAGCGGTTTAAAAGAAAGGGCAGGCTTCATCGCTCCCATCACTGTATATCCCGGCGAAGACGAACTGCTTGCTCTGGCACAGGGTGCCCTGCGCGTTATGAACGGCGAAGAAAAAGCTATGGTATATTAATAACTTCCCATATGGGTCAAAAAAGGCTTCCGCATTTTATCTGTGGAAGCCTTTTATCACAATAAGCCGGCTGGCAGAGCGTGATGACGTTTGTCTTGAGTATTTTTAATCCTGATGCAGTCCGCTGCCCGTCTTCTTTTCCTGCCTGTCCTCCCGGGCGTTGCGCAGATATCTACGCACAACACAAAGAAGCGCTACGCTGATGACCGATACAAAGTCCTGGTAAGGCGTAGTATCGCCTACAATCATATGCCTTGCCACCAGGAAAATCAGCACTTCAATAACATTTTCCGAATTGGGCCGGCAGAGCATCACCAGAAACTCTATTCCAATCACCAGCATGAAAATCTGATCCAGATACTGTTTAAATGCCCCGGTATCTGTCAGAAGATTCTGGAAAATATCCATATCTCTCACAAGGCTGAATATGGAAAATAAAATCCCAATCAGCATCAGCACCGACATAATCATTTCCAGCACACCGCACCACCGCTGGATATGCTTTTTAAATTTCATTGCCCTGTCTTCCATTTTCCGTCTCCTTTAATCAGATATGAAACTTTTGCGAACGATAAACTGATTCAACGTTTATTATACCAGAAATTTTTTTACCTGTCATGGGCTGATTTTGCCAGCAGTAAAAACATGGGGAAAATCTCCAGTCTTCCTGTCAGCATGGCAATGGACAAAACCACCTGCGCCCAGTCTGAATACACGCTGAAGTTTGCCATAGGGCCTACCATATTTAAGCCGGGCCCGATATTGTTGAAGCAGGACAGCACAGCCGTAAAGTTTGTTGTAAAGTCCAGACCATCCAGCGATATAATGAGGGTAAACACACACAGCAGCAGCATATAGGCGGAAGCATAGATTCTGGTGGAACCAAGCGTCTTTTTGTCCACAGGCTTTCCGTTGAGCCGGACTGTAACTATCGCTTTGGGGTTGATAATCTGTCTGATTTCCGCCACAAAGGATTTGACAAGTATAATGACCCTGGATATCTTCATACCGCCTCCGGTAGAACCTGCACAGGCTCCAAGAACCATCAGAAGAAGCAGGGTATGTTTGGAAAACTCCGGCCAGAACTCAAAGTCCACTGTGGCAAATCCGGTGGTCGTAATGATACTGGACACCTGAAAAAGAGACTGTCGCAGGGCCTTTCCGAAACCGCCTGCAAAATTTAGTATATTAAAGGCGATTGCCATTGTGGCCGCTCCCACAACAGCCAAGTACACTTTTACCTCCTCCATGGTAAAAGCTTCCTTGAACCTCCGCAGTAAAATCAAATGATAAACGCTGAAATTCACGCCGAACAAAAGCATGAACACACTGAGGACCACCTCTATTGCCAGACTGTTATATCCGGCGATACCTGCACTGGAAACTGCAAACCCCCCGGTTCCCGCAGTGCCGAAAGCAATACAGAAACTGTCAAAAGGCGCCATTCCCAACAGGGCAAGGAGGATAACAAGCACCATGGTCATAAAACCATAAATGCCGTAAAGTATCATGGACGTGGTACGCATCCTGGGCACCAGCTTGCCTGCTGTAGGCCCTGGGACCTCCGCCCTTACAAGGTGCATGGAATTGTCATTCTCCATGGGCATCACCATCAGGACAAAGACCAGAACCCCCATCCCCCCTATCCAGTGGGTAAAGCTGCGCCAGAACAGCACGCCGTGTCCTAAGTTCTCCGGTTTGTCCAGAACAGAAGCCCCGGTAGTCGTAAATCCCGAGACAATTTCAAACAGGGCGTTCCAGTAAGTTGGAAAGCCGCCCCCAATGTACAAAGGCAGCGCCCCGATCAACGCTACAATGATCCATGCCGAGGCCACAATAAAGTAGCCGTCCCTGCTGCTCATCCTCTGCCCCGAATGTCTCACCGAAGTAAACAGAAGACCTACCAGTCCTGCAAACGCCATTGTGATAAGAAACCCTGCCGTATCCCCGTCCCGGTAAATAAGCGATACGATCAGGGAGGGGATCATCAGAATAACCTCTGTCAATATAATTTTTCCTATGATGCTGATAATAATTCTTTTATTCATGACATTCTCTTACACTTCCCTTAATCCGCAAAAATATCTTGCAGGCGTGCTATCTGCCTGTTAATAGTCGCCACAAGAGCCGTATCTCCCGGCATCAACATATCATCACCCCTTGGGATAATGGTGGTCATATCCCGGATAATACACCCAAGCAGTATATTTCTTTTCAGTTTCAGGTCCTTTAAAGGAATGTTCAGATTTTTGTCTTTTACATCAATTTTAAATTCTATAAACTCAATTTTACCGTCCATAAGCCGGTAAAGGGATTCCACCGCATCATTATCCTCTGCATTTAAAAGAGAACGGCTGTAGCCCAGAATCCGGTCCGCCGCCACATCCTCCCGTGAGATCGTGCAGATCCGGCTTCCCGGCTGCAGTACCTTCAGCCTTGACTTATTGTTAATGCGGGATACCACCTTATTGATCCCCTGAGACTCTGCGTACATAGCCGCAATCAGGTTATATTCATCGTTTTCTGTCATGGCAATAAAGGCGTCCGTATGGTCGATATCGGTTCCCGACATGGAGTCAAAATACGCCAGCGTATCGTCACACATCACCACCGCTTTGGAGATAGCCGCTGAAATCTCATTGGCAATCCCCTGATTCTTTTCTATCAGTGTTACCTTCGCCCCCTGCTTAATTAGTACCTCCGCAAGATAATAGGAAATACGTCCACCCCCGGAAATCATAACCGACTGTAAGGGCTTCACGGGCATTTTCAGCTTTTTGAAGGATTTCCTGAACTCCTCCGCTGCCCCCGTCAGATACAGGATATCGCCTGTCTGTAAAACAGTATCCCCCTTAGGGACAAACGCCTGCCCCTCCCGGACTACCGCACATATAAGCAGATTGATGCCCATATTCCTGTTAATTTCTATCAGGGATTTCCCAGCCAGAGTAGAATTCTCTCCCACCGACATTTCCACCAGTTCCGCCCTTCCTCTTGCAAAAACTTCCACCCGGGTGGCAAGCGGGAAGCGGAGCAGGCGGTAAATCTCCATGGCTGTGGCAAGTTCCGGGTTTATGCTCATGGAAAGTCCCAGCTTATCTTTATAAAAACGGTTCTGTCTGGAGTAATCCACATCCCTGATACGGGCTATGGTATGCTTGGCCCCCATCATATGGGCCGTCATGCAGCTTAAGATATTTAACTCGTCGGAGTCCGTCACTGCAATAAAAATATCGGCTTCACTTGCGTTTAACTCTTTTAGTGTTGCGTAAGAGGCCCCGTTCCCCTGAAAACTGATGACGTCCACCGTATTACTCATACTGTCCACTACGCTTTCTTCCCGGTCAATCACCGTAAGTACGTAGCCGTCCCTTGCAAGCTGCACTGTAAGGGCCCTGCCGATTTTTCCGCCGCCTACAATAAATATTTTCATATCATTGCGGTGCTTCATTTTCATTTCCATTTCTCTTTCCCTTTTCCGTCGATCCTACTGCCTCACTTTGATATGGACTTCCCTTAACTGCTGTTCTGTCACCTCATTCGGTGCGCCGCACATCAGATCCTGGGCTGTCCCGCTCATGGGGAAGGGAATGATTTCCCTGATGTTCTCCTCATTGCGCAGCAGCATGATCATGCGGTCCACACCGGGAGCCATGCCAGCGTGAGGAGGAGCGCCAAACTGGAATGCATTGTAAAGGGCGCCAAATTTCTGTTTTAATACTTCTTCATCATATCCTGCGATTTCAAAGGCTTTCACCATGATATCCAGATTGTGGTTACGGACCGCGCCGGAGGATAATTCCACACCGTTGCAGACAATGTCATACTGGTAAGCTAAAATTTCCAGCGGATCTTTGGTATTAAGAGCTTCTAAGCCTCCCTGGGGCATGGAGAAAGGATTATGGGTAAATCCAATCTTCTTCGTCTCCTCATCCCGCTCAAACATGGGGAAGTCATTGATGAAGCAGAAACGGTATGCGTTTTTCTCACAAATATCCAGACGGTTTCCTAGCTCCGTGCGGATCTGTCCTGCAAAACCTGCCGCCCTTTCTTCCTTATCCGCAATGAAGAAAATCGTATCTTCCTTTTCAAGACCTGCAAGCGCTCTCATCTCGCCTTTCAGTTCATCGGGAATAAATTTATCAATAGGCCCTTTATAGGATAAATCCTCCTGTACTTCCAGATATCCCAGACCACCCATACCGATTCCCGTAGCAAATTTCAGCATTTTTTCGTGGAAGCCCTTGGACTGGTGTCCGTGAATCTTGATGGCCCGCACTGTCTTATTGTGGAAAGGCTTAAATGTACAGCGGCTAAAGAATTCTGACAAATCGATAATCCGCAGGGGATTACGCAGATCCGGTTTGTCTGTGCCGAATTCCAGCATGGCCTGTTTATAGCTGATAACCGGATAAGGCGCTTTCGTCACCTGATATCCTTCCGGCGCAAATTTTTCAAAAGCTGCCGTCAGCACTTCCTCTCCTGCACGGAACACGTCTTCCTGGGTGGCAAAACTCATCTCAAAGTCCAACTGGTAAAATTCGCCCGGGGAGCGGTCCGCCCTTGCGTCCTCATCCCTGAAACAGGGCGCAATCTGGAAATATTTATCCACCCCGGAAACCATAAGGAGCTGTTTATACTGCTGGGGCGCCTGGGGAAGCGCATAGAATTTTCCTTTATAATGTCTGGATGGCACAATATAGTCTCTGGCGCCTTCCGGGGAGGATGCGCATAAAATCGGGGTTTGGATCTCCACGAACCCCATCTCTGTCATCTTTTCGCGCAAAAATCTGATGACATTTGAGCGGAAAATCATGTTGTCCATCACCCTGCGGTTACGCAGGTCAAGGAAACGGTATTTTAAACGCAGATCCTCCCGGATTTCCTTGGACGATGCCACCTCAAACGGAAGCTGCCTGTATACCTTCCCAAGCATCTCAACGCTGTGGGCTTCCAGTTCAATTGTCCCTGTGGGAATTTTCGGGTTATAGGTTTCCTCATCGCGCTTTTCGATCTCTCCCTTTATGCTGACGCAGTCCTCCTTATTGATCCCTTTTAATAAGGAAGTGTCTCTCATGACGATCTGGAGCACGCCGTACATATCACGCAGATCCACAAAGGACACACCGCCGTGGTCGCGGATGTTTTCTACCCATCCTGCAACCTTCATTTCCTTTCCGATATCGCTTTCGGAAATCTGGTTCAAAGTACATTCACGATATAAAGTTGATAATTCCATTTTTCCTCCATTTCTGCCCACAGGGCAAACCATAATTTCTTGTAAAAAAATCCTGAATTGATAAAAATATCAATTCAGGACGAACTAAACAAATCCGCGGTGCCACCTGACTTACTGCCTATCGCAGTCACTTACGCATTTAATTTTAAGCTGGTAAAGTTGTTTTTCATATGGATTCATTCTGCCGGCTTCCCACCATCCCGGCTCTCTGTAAGCGATAATCCCTACTACTCGTCTTCGTCTTTGCTTATATACTGTATCATAGAGTAGATTATTTGATTTGTCAATGGGAAGAATACCGTCCCGGCCGCCGGTTCTGAAAACAGCTTTCCCCAAGTCTTCTCTTTTCACACTTTATTCTTTCATTATTTTGTATTATCATGTATAATAAGTTTTAAATACATTATGATGAGAAAGTGAGTTGTTACAAAATGAAAACACAAAACAAATGGGTACGGGCTGCAATACCCGCATTATTACTTCATTGCAGCATCGGCACGGTTTACTGCTGGTCAATTTTCAGCCAGGAAATTGCCGATTACATTGGTTTTTCCAAAGGCGCAACAGAGTGGGCGTTCAGTTTTGCCATCTTTTTCCTTGGTATGTCCGCTGCGTTCCTTGGCAACATTGTGGAGAAGGATATACATAAGTCATCCCTGCTTGCCGCTATCTGCTTTGCATCCGGTATGGCCGGCACCGGACTATTTATCTGGTACGGCGGTTCCCATCCCGGCAGCATCCTTGCCCTGATTGGTATTTATGTATGTTACGGTTTCATCATGGGCGTTGGCCTTGGTACTGGCTACCTTTCTCCGGTCAAGACTCTGATGCTCTGGTTTGAAGACCGGAAAGGTCTGGCTACCGGACTTGCCGTGGCAGGATTCGGCGCTGCAAAGGCAATTGCAAGCCCTATCATGCAGGCTCTTTTAAGTTCTCTCGGAGAAGGCGGCATTTATAAAATGTTCCTGATCCTGGCAGTGGTATACTTTGTCATGATGTTTGTAGGCCACCTCCTTCTGGCAAAACCCGCCGGCTGGCATGAGCCTGCCTCCAGCGAAAAAGGCGCACGGGCCATCGACGTCATCAAAGAGAAGCCTGTCACCTTTATCGGCATCTGGATCATGTTCTACTTAAACATTACCTGTGGTCTTGCTCTGATCTCACAGGAAAAAATGATCATCAAGTGTATCGGACTTGTAGGGGTTGTGGGTGTTCTCTCCTCCGTAACCGCAGTTTTCAATGCAGGAGGACGTCTTGGTTTCTCCGCATGGGCAGATACTTTTAAGGACAGAAACACCATTTATAAAATCATCTTTATTCTTTCCATTGTTGCCACAGGACTTGTGATCCTTACACAGGGTATTACAAATATGGGACAGAATACATTTATTATGATACTGGTGCTTATATTGCTGTTCGTGGTCAATGCCGGATACGGCGGCGGTTTCAGCAATGTTCCCACCCTGCTTTCCGACCACTACGGCATGAAGAATATCAGCGCCATCCACGGCATTACCCTTTCTGCCTGGGCCTTTGCCGGACTTACCGGAAACCAGATGGCTTCCTTTATCGTAAAGAATTTCGGAACGGAAATTGAATTCCCTCACGACGGTGTTGTAGAAATGATCAACCCTTCGGGTTACCAGATGGTGCTCTATGTTACCCTTGTGCTTTACATAGTTGCCGCTGTTATCAGCTTTACCATGATTGGTAAGAAATCGGATAAGTAACAAACGCTGGCAGGTTTCACAAGTCGGCTTATTGAACCAACCGCCAGGATGCTTCGGGAAGGGGCTGACAGATACACAAAGACGTACTGACATAAAGTTCAGCACGTCTTTTTAAATTCAAAGGGTTCACCATTTATAGGGAAAAGCTGTCAATTTTCTTTAATTCTTCCTCACTGAATGAAGTATTTTTGAGGGCCCCGATGTTGTCCAGAATCTGTGACGGCTTGGATGCGCCTATGAGAACGCTTGTCACCTGTCCATCCTTTAAAATCCAGCTTAATGCCATCTCTGCGAGGGTCTGTCCCCTCTGCCCTGCCAGTTCATTTAGATTCTTTATCTGAGTCAGGCGTTCTTCCGTGAGGGAAGCTTCATTTAAGAACCGCCCGTCTGTCTTCACTCTGCTATCTGACGGAATACCGTTAAGATATCTGTTGGTAAGCATTCCCTGGGCAAGCGGGCTGAATGCAATGATGCCTTTTTCCAGTTTCTCTGCTGTTTCCTTCAAACCGTTTTCCTCTATCCCACGGTCAAAAATGGAATACCGGTTCTGATTGATGATGAACGGGCATCGCATTTCCTGCAAAATGGCGGATGCCTTTTCCAGTGTTTCCCCATCGTAATTTGACAGTCCCACGTACAGCGCCTTTCCGCTTAAAACTGCCTGCGCAAGAGCACCCATGGTTTCCTCCAGCGGAGTCTCCGGGTCCATCCTGTGATGATAAAAGATATCCACATATTCCAGCCCCATGCGCTTTAAGCTCTGGTCAAGGCTCGCTAAAAGATATTTGCGGCTTCCCCAGTCTCCGTAAGGGCCTTCCCACATAGTATAACCGGCTTTTGTGCTGATGATCAGTTCGTCCCGGTAAGCACCCAGTTCTTCTTTTAAAATGCGGCCAAGATTTGTCTCTGCGCTGCCCGGCTCCGGCCCATAATTATTGGCCAGATCAAAGTGGGTGATCCCATTGTCGAAGGCTGTAAAGCAGAGCTGTTTCATATTTTCATACGGGGCAGTATCCCCAAAATTGTGCCACAATCCCAATGAAACCACGGGAAGTTTCAAACCACTGCGGCCGCAGTGGGAATAGGTCATGGACTGGTAACGTGATTGTGATGCCTGATACATAGTTTCCTCCTAAATTTTCTCTTTATTTACAATAAACTGGCCCGCAATGCGTGGCAGTGTTTGTCATAATAGGCGCAGCTGATAAAGCGTAATGGCATTTACATCTTTTTCAGGAAAATATCTATTTTATGGTCTGTATGTTTCTTTTTCGACAATATCGTAAATATTCTTTCCGGCTTTCTTTTCAAAATATTCTTTTATCCTTATGTTTGTTTCCCATTTTTCCTGAGGGTATGAGCCGTACCTTCTTTTTACGTCCCCCATTCGCTCCTCTATATCCAGCACCCCCTGGCTGCCGGCCAGAGAATCACATAATTGGATCAGCCTGTCATAATCATCTAAAATAACTTCCGCCAATGTGCTGTTGATCAGCTCCAGTTCCTCATCAGAAGTATCAAAATTACCTATATAATCTTCTGTAGACTGGTTGTTAAAAGAATGTGTAAGGCAAATCTTTGCAGCTTCATCATATCCAAGTGACATCATATAAGTATAGCCGTCTGACACATGCCCCAAATGCCTGGTGCCAAACCTTCTCCCGATATCATGAAGCAGTCCCAATACATATGCCTTCCCGGCATCTAATCCTTCACATAAGCCAGCTATTTTTTCCGCACAGTGGGCCACAACACGGCTGTGGTTTCCCCAGGGTCCGGGATTGCATGATTCAGCTTCCTTTAATAGTCTTTCCGCTTCTTCTCTTGCAGGTATCATAATACTTTTCCTCTCGCCATACCAGAATAAATTTTCAAATATGCTATGCTTAATTATAAAATATTTGCCTTATGCCTGCAATAAATTCTTTATACACAAAAACCCCATACAAAGAAATGGATTCAACAGTAAAACAGCATAACCCAAAAGGGTTATGCTGTCTGCTGCTGCTTTATTTGTTTGTCCAATGTATCCATTTCCATTCTTTTCATGGAGGAGCGTTGTGTAACGGTGAGAGGCTCTGGCCTGTCACATGCCTGTTACATAGCTTCGTGGAATGTTCTGGAAATTACGTCTGCCTGCTGTTCCGGGGTCAGTTTGATAAAGTTTACTGCATAACCGGATACGCGGATGGTAAGCTGGGGATATTTCTCGGGATGTTTCTGGGCATCTAAAAGCATATCTCTGTTCAAAACATTGACGTTCAGATGATGTCCTCCCTTTCCTGCATATCCATCTAAAAGATTTACTAAATTGTCAACCTGTGCTGAGTTTGTCATGATAACTGCTCCTTTCCCTTATATGTTTGATTTGCTTCTGTGTTTTTGTTTTCTGTGATTCTATCTTACGTTCTTTATGAGGAAAAATCTGTAACCTAAGTTACAATTTCAAAAAATTTATGTTTTAAAACAAATACATCTTCCCTGCATACAGGGAGCTTATCCATAAAGCATTTCCACCGCATTCTTATCGCACACTTTAATAAAATGGCGCCCCACTTCTATCAGCCCGTCCTTCTGCATCCGCATCAGCTCCCGGGACAGGGAGGGCCTTGCAACTCCCAGAAAATCCGCAAGCTGTTCCCTGTTCATCCGCAGTTCCACATGGGAACTTTCATCCATGGAGTCTATGAGCCAGATGGCAATCCGCTCCCGCAGGGAGGATGTGCTGACGATATGAAGCTTTCTGGTTATTTTAAAATTATTTTCCGACAGAATCTCCAACATGTTCTGTGTCAGTTGTTTGTGGTGGTCACAGGCATTGGAGCAGAAATGGTAAAAGAAATCCCATGGCATTTCCAGCACTGTCACATCCGTAATCGCTACGGCATCATACCAGTAATGCTTTTTATCCCCGAACAAAAAAATCTCCCCGAACACGTTACCCGCTTCCACCAGGTAAAGCACATCCCTTTTGCCGGAAGTAAAGTCCTTGCAAATCTGCACCTGTCCGCCCAAAAGCAAAAACAGCCGGGTAGGTACGCCGCCCTGTTCAAAAATATAAGTCCCTGCCGGGTACTCCTTCTTTCTGGATTTGGAGCACTTTAAGATCCGCTCCGTTTCCGTTTCATTGATCAATTGAAATAATTTTGATGATTCTAGACTTTCCATATCCATCTCCCTATAAGACCGTTCTGCCATAAATGCAATTTATCCGGGAAGTAAAGGCTCTGCGAAAAGAAACACCTTTCCCGCAAAAATACCTCACGGCCAGCCTCTGCATGTTCACCGGTACATCTTTATCATTGTCTGTGCCTGCTCTAGTCTTTCATAAAACTGCCCATAGAAATCCGGTATGCTCTCATTTTCCCCATTGGTTCCATAGGATTTTACGTAAAACTGGTTTAGCAGATACATATTCATCTGCCTGATGATCTCACCGCTTTCGTCCTCGCCAAATCTCTTTTCTCTGATGACCTCCTGCACATCCTTTAAAAAGTAATGCCATTTTTTTACGTAAAATTCGTACTTTCCAAGTTCCGGTATTCCCAGCCATTTTTTTACTTTTACCTTTGTTTTGTTGGGATAAGGGCATTCGTGTACCTGCAGAAAGTAACAAAAATCCCCTTCCTCATAGATTCTTCCAAGGGGGAACATCCTGCAAAAGCCGGGGCGGAATTCATGAACCCAGCATCTTCCTTCCTCACTTAGGAAGGCACAGCATTCTTTGCTGCCCTGCATTTTCAGATTCGGCTGGATAATGCCGTCCACCACGTTAAGCTCTATCTGGTTCTCCATCAGCTTTTCAAAAGTCGTGTGAAGCCCTTTCTCCAACTGGTAAATATCATAAGGGTCTAAAATAATTGAGTTCCCCATTTCATGACAGCATAAAGAGCATCCTGCACAATCGCCACAGCCTGCTTTTACCATGTCGTTTGCCGAATATCGTTTGCCGTCTGATATCTGTTTTAAATCAATTTCTCTCTCCATATGATAATTGTACACCAAATCTGTCCAGTTGGAAATAACTTTTGTGAATATTGACGGAATTATTGCCCAATGATAAAATATACTTATTACAACTAAATCCTATTGATACCTATTATATGTAGCTATAATTCAGCCATGCTGCCCATTAACCGGAAGAACCTGTATTTTTATGGCAAAACAGGCGACAGGCGGACTGTTGCTACATAGCAGATTACACTAGAGCGTGTTTCAGGCACACTCTGATAAATGAGGAAACAGAATGAAAGAAGTAAGAATCTTAGAAATCAAGCAGAGCGTCTACGCAGACAACGACCGGCAGGCGCAACTTCTCCGGCAGGAACTTAAGGAAAAAGGAGTATTCCTCCTAAACCTGATGTCCTCCCCCGGTTCCGGCAAGACCACCACTTTAATGCGTACTATTGAAGCACTGAAAGACACGTTGAAAATCGGTGTCATGGAAGCGGATATTGATTCGGATGTGGATGCAAGGACAATTTCCCAATCCGGGGCCAGCGTGATTCAGCTTCATACCGGAGGTATGTGTCATCTGGATGCGGAAATGACCCGTCAGGGGCTTAAGGGGCTGGACACCCGGGATGTGGAGCTGGCCATTCTTGAAAATGTGGGCAATCTGGTCTGTCCGGCAGAATTCGACACAGGAGCAACTAAAAATGTCATGATTCTGTCTGTGCCGGAAGGCGATGACAAGCCGTTAAAATACCCGCTGATGTTTTCCATCTGCGATGTGGTATTGATCAACAAGACGGACGTGCTTCCGTATTTTGATTTTGATATGGACAGATGCAGAAAATACATCCACATGCGTAACCCGGAAGCAAAAGTCATTCCCATCTGCGCCAAAACGGGAGAAGGGATCAGCCAATGGACAGACTGGCTGAAGGAAGAAGTAAGACTCTGGCGCACACCTGACGAATCAGCCAGTGAAGCAACGGCTGCCATGCTCCGCCAGGCATCCTTGCGTTGACTAAGGCTGCCCCTTCGCGGGCCGGCTTATGGTAAAAAATTGGAAAATAACAGCACTTACAAGGGAGGAAGATATGGAGAAAAAACTAGATAAAGAACTGTATCCGGAGTATGTTTACCCGGAGCATGCGGCAGACCACAGCGGTCCGCCCCGTGAAAGTATTTTAAAGCTGGGAAAGATGATCACCGACAGGATTCCCCAGAAGCTTGGCATCAAAAAAATCACTCAGGATGATCCGGAATACTGGGGTCTGGCAGGGGTACTGACCGACGAGGAGGCAGAAATTGCGTTAAAGCTTGGAGTGCGTAAGCCCAAGACCCTGCCGGAGATTGCGAAGCTTACCGGGATACCGGAAAAGGAGCTGGAATCAAAACTCCAGGAAATGTCCGTAAAAGGTATTTTAGAGTACAACTGGGAAAATCCCAAACATGAGAAGCAGTATCTCCTCCCCATGTATGTGCCCGGCTCGGCGGAATTTTTCAACATGAACAGCAAGGTGATGGAGGCACACCCGGAAGTCACTTTGTTTTTTGAACATATGTCAAGACTGCCTTTAGAGCATGTCACACCTTTTGTGGGGGAAGGCGGCAATGGGATCGGAATGCACGTCATTCCCGTGGAAAAGGCAATCGGAATGGAGAGCGAATCTATCGACTTAGAGCATATTTCTTACTGGCTTACCAAATACGAGGGTAAATATGCCGCAAGCCCCTGTTCCTGCCGCCGTTCACGGCTCTATCATGACGAAGGCTGCGGGGATGACCCGGAGGGCTGGTGCGTGGCTGTAGGGGATATGGCCGACTATGTGGTGGAAACCCAGAAAGACGGCCGCTATATCACCCGGGAAGAAGCCCTTGAAATATTTAAGCAGGCAGAGGACAACGGTTTCGTCCATCAGATCACCAATATTGACGGCGCCAACAAGATTTTTGCCATCTGTAACTGTAATGTCAACGTATGTTATGCCCTGCGCACATCCCAGCTTTTTAACACACCTAACATGTCCCGTTCCGCTTATATTGCCAAAGTGGATAAGACAAAGTGTGTTGCCTGCGGCAAATGCGTGGAAGCCTGCCCGGCAGGCGCAGTTAAGCTGGGCCAGAAACTCTGTAAGAAAGACGGCAGCGAAGTAGCCTATCCCCAAATGCCCCTTCCCCATGAGCAGAAATGGGGCGAACACATGTGGACGCACAATTACCGGGATGTAAACCGTATCAATTGTTACGACACCGGCACGGCGCCCTGTAAGACAGCCTGCCCGGCCCATATTGCCATACAGGGGTATTTACAGCTTGCCAAAGAGGGACGTTACGAAGAAGCGCTGGCCCTGATCAAGAAGGATAATCCCCTTCCGGCCATCTGCGGACGGATTTGTAACCGCCGCTGTGAGGACGCCTGTACCCGGGGAACCATCGACGAAGCGGTGGCCATCGACGCGGTGAAACGGTTTGTGGCAGAGCGGGATCTAAATGCCGCAACCAGGTACATACCCAAACCTACCGTTCCCTCCCTGCGGGGACATTTTGACGAGAAGATCGCCATCATCGGCGCCGGACCTGCGGGTCTTTCCTGCGCTTATTTTCTGGCGGATAAAGGTTATAAACCGACAATTTTTGAGAAAAACAAAACCCCCGGCGGTATGCTGACCTACGGAATCCCCTCCTATAAATTGGAAAAAGACCTGATTCAGGCCGAAATTGATATCATAAAGGCCATGGGCGTGGAAATCAAATGCGGCATAGAGGTTGGAAAGGATGTTACCATAGCCCAGCTCCGGGAACAGGGCTATAAGGGATTTTATGTTGCCATCGGCTGTCAGGGAGGCAGAAAGGCCGGTATACCCGGAGAAGATGCCAAAGGCGTCTATACGGCAGTTGACTTCCTTAGGGAAGTGGGAGAAAAGGAAGCCTTTGACCTTGGCGGGGATGTGATCGTAATCGGCGGCGGCAACGTTGCTATTGATGCGGCACGGACTGCCACCCGCTGTGGTCAGGGCAGAGTCACCATGTTCTGCTTAGAGAGCCGTGACGAAATGCCTGCAAGCCGTGAAGAAATTCTGGAAGCCTGCGAAGAAAACATTACCATACAAAACGGCTGGGGCCCGAAGGAAATCCTTACAGAAAACGGCAGAGCTGTCGCCGTGGTATTTAAGAGGTGTACCCGTGTATACGATGAAAACCACAAGTTTGCGCCGTTATATGATGAAAATGACACCATCACCGTATCCTGCTCCGATGTCATATTCAGCGTCGGCCAGGGAATCCTCTGGGGAAATCTTTTAAAAGGCACAAAGGTAGAACTACGTGCCAATGGCGGCGCCATCGCCGACAGGCTGACATACCAGACAGCGGAACCGGATATTTTCGTGGGCGGCGATGTGTACACCGGACCTAAATTTGCCATTGACGCCATTGCCGCAGGACGGGAAGGGGCCATCTCCCTGCACCGTTTCGTTCATGAGCACTGTACACTGACCATCGGAAGAAACCGCAGGGATTTTATTGAACTGGATAAGGGCGATATTTCTATTGCCAGCTATGACAATACCGACAGACAGCGGCCGGAAAAGGCAGAGGAATCCCAGATGCATTCTTTCCGCGATTTGTCCCATACGCTGACGGAAGAACAGGTGAAAGCGGAAACTTCCCGCTGTCTGGGGTGCGGCGCCTCCGTTGTTGACCCTAATAAGTGTATTGGCTGCGGTATCTGTACTACAAAATGTGCCTTTGATGCCATCACACTCCACAGGGAACTTCCCGGCTGCTCTACCATGATCAAGTCGGAAGATAAGCTGAAATATGTGCTGCCTAACATGATCAAGCAGTCTCTTAAGGTGAAATTCGCACCTAAGAAAAACTAATTCTCTTAAAAAGTAAGGAATGGAATCATGCATGAACTGGGTGTAGTATTTCATATTATGGACAGCCTGGAAAAGGTTGCCGCAGAAAACAAAGTGGAGGGCATTTCCAAAGTTGTATTAGAGCTTGGGGAAGTGTCTACAGTGATAGAGTCCTATCTGCAGAACTGCTGGAAATGGGCAGTGAAAAGGCGGGACATATTTGACGGGGCGGAGCTTATCGTAGAGAAGCTCCCTGCCGTCACCTACTGCGAGGGATGCGGACAGACGTACCCCACAGTAGAATACGGAAAAATTTGTCCCTACTGCCAAAGCCCGGAAACGTGGCTTTTACAGGGGAATGAATTTAATATAAAAGAAATAGAGGTTTTTTAAAGAAAGAGGGGCGAGAGATTATGGTTTTTCAAATTTACGATGGAAGGACGCTCTGGCAGATTTTAGGCTGGGTCATGGTGTTTGCAGGCTTAATCATTATGAATGAGATTGCACGCCGCACCAAGGCCGGCGGAGCTGTCTGCTTTTTTGCAATTCCTGCAGCACTGACGGTTTATTTCATTTCCATTTATGTGGGAGCCGCACAGGGCGCAGAGTGGGCGCTGAGCAATCAGACTTACGTGCACATGAACAGTTGGTTCCATTACGCAAAGCTTTACGCTGCGCTGGCCGGCTGTATCGGATTTATGATTATCAAATATCATTGGGGAAAGCTTGGAAATTCCCATGGATTTAAGGTGTTCCCCTTCGTAATCGTTGCCATCAACATTCTGATTGCAGTGGTATCTGACTTTGAATCTGTCATCCGTGCCGGAAACGTCATGGGCGGCTGGTGGAAGTCATCCGAAGGCGTATGGCTTTACGGTGGCTGGTGGAACATCCTAAATGGTATTGCAGGGATTCTGAACATCCTGTGCATGACCGGCTGGTGGGGAATCTACTCCTCTAAGGATAAAAAGGATATGCTCTGGCCGGATATGACATGGTGCTTTATTCTGGCTTACGATATCTGGAATTTCCAGTATACTTACTTAAACCTTCCTACTCATTCATGGTACTGCGGCTTCGCTCTGCTGCTGGCGCCTACGGTCGCAAATGCCCTCTGGAATAAGGGCGGATGGATTCAGAACCGGGCCAACACTCTGGCATTATGGTGTATGTTCGCGCAGGTATTCCCGCTGTTCCAGGACGCAAGCCGCTTCACCACCGTATCTTCCGTGTACGGCGCAGGAGGCGCTGCCGCTGCTTTCGGGGAAGCAATGCCTGCCACTGCTAACCCGGCAGCCCAGGGCGTGATCTCCGTGCTTTCAATTGCAGTAAACATTGTCGTATTTGCAGTTATCCTTAAACGGGCAAAGGACCAGAAGAAGAATCCCTATACCAACAAGATCTTTACAGACCAGAAGGACTTCAAACAGGCAATGGCACGGGCGGAATAAAATCGGATTAAAATTGCCTTGAAAACGGCACAGCGTGTGGGCTGTGCCGTTTCTATTTACAATAAGCATTACTATTCTTTTTCGGCTATTCTCCTATCAACGGCCTCCCTGTCTCCGCCGACTTATACAATTTCTCAATCACATTCTGCACATAAACACCCTGCCGGCCTGTCACCAGCAGTTCTTCCTTGCCCAGACAGGCGTTCACGAACTGGACCAATTCCTTTTTATGGAGATCCTCGTTTTCTTCAAAGGGAAATTGCTGGTTCCAGATCTCCCCGTCCTCCCCGGAGTAAATCTCCAGCGGAAACAAATCCGCCCCTTTTTTGTCCCCGAAAATACTTAACTTTCTTACGTCCCTCTCCCGCATATTAAGGGCAAAGGAGGTGTCCAGCCTAAGCACTGCACCGTTTTTGAATCTCACATATCCAAAGAGGACATCTTCCACGGAAAAGGTGTCGGGATTCCATTTTCCCATTAGTCCCGTCCCGCCCTGTTTGCCTATAAAGTCAAACATATCAGCGCAGACGTAATCAATCTCGGGATAGTCAAGGAGGTATAAGGCCAGGTCCAGCACATGGGCGCCTATGTCGATAAGGGGGCCGCCTCCCTGTATTTCCTTATTGGTAAAGCATCCCCAGCCGGGGATTCCCCGCCTTCGCAGCCATGCGGCGTTTACGCCGTAGATCCTGCCAAATTCCCCCTGCCTGATTTTTTCTTTCAGACAGCGTACACCCCAGCCATGTCTTAAATGGAACCCATAGGAAAGAAGCTTTCCCTGTTCCTGCGCCGTCCTGTTCATGGTTTCGGCTTCGCTGACGCTTAGGGCAGGGGGCTTTTCACAGAGTACATGGCACCCGGCCCGCAGGGCATCCACTGTCAGGGCGCAGTGGAATTTGTTGGGAACACACACGCTTACAATATCGGGCTTCACTTCCTGCAGCATCTGCTCATGGTTATTATAATAGGAAGGAATACCGAACTGCTCCGCCAGCGCTTTGGCAGATTCCAACCTAGTGTCGCAGATTCCTGCCACGGTAACTTCTTCCATCTCTTTATAATTGGGTATATGAGATACCCGTGCAATCTGTCCTGCGCCAATCAGCGCCACTTTCAATTTCCCATTTTCCATCCTTCTGCTCCTGTCTGTTTAAATGCCAAAAACATATTTAAAATTACGCTTTCCGGTCTGTAATGTACCGCCAGTACTCTGTATTTGCTCAAAAATTTTCAGTACGGAATACAAGTCCCTTTTATCAGATAAACTGTCTCATATATGGGATGGACGCCTTATAGGCTTCCAGCGGGTTTTCCCCACGCACACGGCCTTCGTTGACAACCGCTCCCTCATAGCCGATTTCTTTTAAGGTATTCATATGGCGGGCAAAATCAATGGAGCCTGTGCCCGGCTGGTATCTGTGGTTTTCCGCAATATGGATATGTCCATAGTACTTTGCATATTTCTTTAAGGATTCGGAAATATCGTCCTCCTCGATCGCCATATGGTAAAAGTCGCCTGTGATTTTTACCCTTTCAAATCCGCCCTCATCAATGATGGAAACTGCATCTGAAATGGTGTTCAGCATATGGTCCTGGTATCTGTTCAAAGGCTCTAAGTACAGATAAACGCCGTACTCCTTTGCAACAGGGTCAAGCTGTGATAAGGAATCAAGAATGGCCGCCCGGTCTCCTTTTACGCTTCTGGGAGAAGTCATGGGAGGGAGCCTGTAGGTAAACATGCCCCATGCTGCAGGCACTACCACGCCTGTGCCGCCCACTTCACTGATCAATTTCAGAATCTCCTTTAAGTCAGCGATGCCGTTGAGCCTTCTTTCCTCGATAAAATCGCCAATCCAGCCGCGGTAGCCGCCGCAGGCAGAGGAGATCTTAAGCCCGGAAGACCTGGCAGCTTCCTTTACCTCCTGCACATGGTCTGTCAGCACCTTACCGTCAATCTCAAAACAGTCAAAACCAATCTCTTTGATAAATGCAAACTTTTCCTTCAAATCTGCGGGGAAAAAATCCTTGTCCTGTGTTCCTAATATCATAATCCACCTCTTTCATATCTTCCCGCTGCAAGTAACGGGACATGAGACTTATAACTCTGCAAAGCCGGAGGGCATGTGCCCCCGCGGCAATTATTCACTAAAGGTTATGCCCAGTTTGATGCTCTCCTCGGGATGCTGGTCCACATATTTGCAGAAGCCTTCCGCAGACTCCTCAAAAGGGATCACAGGGTAAATAATATCTTCGCAGTTCAGATAACCGTTCATCAGCATCTCCCATACCACGTTTTCAATCCTTTTCCGGTTCCATCTTGGATACTCCGGGTTAGGCTCACTGCAGGCCCTTGAGAAGATAATCTTCCCGTAATTGTAATGGGCTTCCTGTCCTAACCACAATCCTGCGGGGAAGGGTTTTGCAAAGGCCGCATAAGCAATTGTCCCGCCATAAGCCAAGCCTTTTAAGGCAGACTGGAGGGCATGTACATTGCCGCTGGTTTCGATGATCACATCGGCCCCTGCTTTGCCTGTCAGTCTCTTAATCTCATATCCGGCATCGCAGGCTGTATTGTCCAGCACGTAATGGGCGCCGTTCTTCTTTGCAATCTCGCGTCTGTGGGCAATAGGGTCAATGGCAATCACAGTACTTGCCCCGATTTTCACCGCAATCTGGGCGGCAATCTGTCCGATGGCTCCAAGGCCGATCACTGCCACATGGTCACCGGGTCGCACATTGGCATCCCGTATGGAGCTTAAAGCAAACTGTGCAGGATCATAGCAGACAGCATTTTTTGCCGATGCTTCTTTACTCATTTTCCGGAGTTTATAGTTGTCCACCGCATTCACGATCTGTGTTTCTTTAATAGGCCCGTAAGAGCATACCCTGTCCCCAACAGCAAACTCTGTCACGTCCGCCCCTGCCTCTATGATGGTTCCCACAAACATGTTACCCAGGGGAAGGTCACCGAATTCAATTCCTCTCGGCTCATCCTTGTCCCTCTCCATGAAAATTTTCCATTCATCATCGAATTTCCCGTCAATAAAAGGCGTGGTTCCCCGGAAGTCCGCCAGCTCCGTCCCATGCTTGGGTGAGGCAAACTCCACTTTTACCCGCACCTCATTGCTCTTTATGGGCGCGTCCTCGTACTCCTTAAATGCCGCTTCCCGCGGCTTCACTGCAACTAATTTTTTCATGTTCCATCCTCCATTTTTTATACAAACCATTTACACTCATATGGTTTTAGTTCTGTCTCTGCCCCTGTCTTTTCACCGCTTAGGATGTCCAGACCGCTGGCAAAGGAATTCTTTATTTTTACATTTTCCCCGGAAACGTTGATATATACGGTTATCTTTTCTTCCCCGGAAACGGATTCCCGCTCAAGAGCGAAGACTCTTTTATCCAGAGAAAGTACTCTCTGGAGGCCATCCGGTGCAAAGGCCGGATGGTCTGCGCGTATTTTCAGTCTCCGAAGCAGTTCTTCAAATATGATCCTGCGGTTGCTCTCACCTTCCAGCGCCTTTTCCAGTTCTTCTATCTGTAACTTCTCCCGGTTGATTCTGCGCAGAATACCGGAAGTGCTTTTGCCGTAGTAGTCGTTTCTGGAGCCAAGGAGACTGTGTATATAAATTCCCGGAAGCCCCTGCATGGATAAAAGAATCGTCTCTGCGGCCAGAAATCTTTTGATCCGGATCTCATCGCTCTCCTCCGGCGAAGCCAGGGCATCCTGATAGTTGATATTCAGCTCATAAGGGCTTTTCGTCCCGTCCCCGTTGTCCTTGTAGGAAACCTCCCCGCCGTTTCTTAAAGCGGAGTCAACCAGAAACTGCTGTTCTTCTTTGCTTAAAATCCCTTCTGTAGGGCGTACCCCTATGCCGTCATGGGAGCTTAAGAAATTAAAGTAGGTGGTTCCCGGCGCCGGCGTATCCAGATTCTGTGCCCACCCGGTGAGCCGGCTGGCATCCCCTGTGAGAAGGGAAAACATGGTAAGGGGAGGCAGGGGGAACTGGTATACAAGCTGGGCCTCGTCTTTCCCGTTCCCAAAATAGCTGATGTTATCCTTATGGGGCACATTGGTTTCCGTGATAAGTAATGTGCCGGGGACATAATCCTCCAAAACCTTTCTGGCAAGTTTTATGACCTCATGGGTGTTAGGCAGGTGCATACAAGCCGTACCCAGTTCTTTCCACAAAAATCCCACTGCATCCAGACGGATCAGCCTTGCCCCGTTTTGGGCATAGGTCAAAAGCACATCCAGAATCTCAATCAATACCTCTGGGCATTTGCAGTTTAAGTCGATCTGGTCTTCGCTGAATGTGGTCCATACATATTTTTCCCCTTCCTTTGTTTCAAATTTTGTAAGCAGGGGAAGTGCCCGGGGCCTTGTCACTGTGCTGTAGTCCGCCGACGGGTCACAGGTAATGAAGTAATCCTTGTAGGGTTCCTCACAACGAAGATATCTCTGGAACCAGTCCGAGCTTTTGGAAATATGGTTGATCACTGCGTCAAACATCAGATGATAGTCTGCTGCCAGCTTCTTTACATCTTCCCAGTCTCCCAAACCGGGATCGATTTCTTTATAGTCCACAACGGAAAATCCGTCATCCGATGTGTAGGGGAACATGGGCAGGATATGCACCGTGGATATGGCGTCCCCCACATACTTTTTCAAAAAGTCATGGAGGGTTGTAAATCCCGGCTCTCCTTCTTTTACAAGGGTATCGCCGTAAGTGATCAGGATAGAATCTTTTTCTGTCAGCCATCCGCCCCCAGACTGTGCCCCTTCAAACCTGCGGAACCGTTCTTCCATTTTGTCCGCCGTCAAAGCCGCCTCCTGTTCCCCGTACAGCTTTGTCAGGCTCTTTATCCATTCCTCTTTACGTATCACCTTTTACTCCTTCCCAGGGAACATCCGCCGTAATGCTTTCTGTGTCCACTGTCTTTTCATTTATGATCAATCTGCGTGAAATCCCGGTATATACATTGTTCTTTATTTCTACTTCCCGGCAGTCATTCAGCTCTATGGCACAGCCGCTGTTTTCAAAACAGTTTCCTTCTATTTTGATCCGGCTGTTAAAAGGCCCTTCAAAGCCCTGTGATTTGACGGCAATGCATCCACATCCATACTCCCCATATCTGGGTTTGAAACCAATATTTATAAAATGATTGTTTTGAATCAATATGTCATGCCCATGGCCGCTTTCGCAGTGGGTGTCAAACTCTGCTCCTATGAGCACTCCGGCATTCATCAGGTTTTCATAGTGGTTGTTTTCTATCCGCACATTGCCGCATCGGATCAGATTTCCAGCCCCTGCAATATTCCGGAACACGGAATTGATACAGGTATAGCTCTCCGGCTCCCAGCAGAGGGGTTCCAGCAGGGTACCCGGAAGAATCCCGCCACCAAGGTCCTCCTCAAATTCGATCCGGTAACAGGTGATATGGTTTTCCGTGCCTGCTGCCGCCTGTCCTGCGCTCTTATTTGCCGACTGGACGCTCTCCTCCATCCGGCCGCCTATAACCGTCCACGCCTTTATCCGGTTATGCCAGATCCCGTCTCTGCCGTGGATCCTGACTTCTGCCCCGTCCTTCAGGGAAATGGGGGCATATTTACAAGTGCACAAAAGGGTTCTTTCATCTGTCGTCCTGTCTGCAATCAGATAATTGCTGTGTACATTCTGGGCATCCATCCGAAGCCCTTCAAAATGACACTGGTTTAGCCAAATATTGCCGCTGCAGCGGTACACTTTCCATCCGTCCCTGGGTCCTGTGAAAAGCTGTCTCTCCTCTGGTCTGATACACAGTTTTTCCGCCCGGATGTGACAGCAGTTCTCCGTGAGCAAGGCAAAACTGTTGGTGTTGTAAACCCTCACATTTACCATGGACAGATCAGAAATCTCACCAAAGAAAATCAGAAAATCTGTTTTGCCCGCCCCATGAAAGGAAAGCCCTTCCCCGGCTTTCACCCTGCAGGCAAGCTCTCCGTCTCTAAGCAAAAGACAGCCATCGCTTTTGCGCTTCCATCTTTTATCAAATCCAAACCCAAAGGTAAGGCTTTCCCCTAGCAGTGCGCCGCTTTTAAGATCAAAACGATTCATACAGTAAGCGCCCATTTCCTCCTGTGTGTCCAGACCGGGAAAGGGCCTTACACAAATGCAGTCTCCTTCCACCTGCTCCACTACACCGCTGCACACCGTTGTCGGGCTCCTTCTGAAAGCCAGATTCTCTATGGTGATCCCGACGCCCCTCTCAGCCCACAAAAGGGAAGGATACAGCGCCTGTATCCTATAAGGATGACATCCCGTCAGGCAGGTAGCCGGACTGCCGTCCCCATCCGCTTCTCCAACCAGTTTCAGATTCTGCACATCCTCCAGAACCAGATAGCAATCCTTTTCATGGATATCCCCGCACCCGTCATCATGGGCAATGGATTTCGTCTGAATCGTCACTGCATCCGTTAAAAAATATTCTCCTCTGGAAAAATGAATCTCCTGCGCCCCTGTCTCTTTCGCATAGGCAATCGCTCTGCGTATTCCCTCTGCCGCTGAGGTCTTATCCTTCACAAACCAGTCTGCTTCCACTCTCATTTTCATTTCCCACTCCATGCCGCCTAAGCACCCTCACATGCAAAGACTTTCCTTTATGCCTTTGATCAGTACCTTCTCAATCTTATGGTACCCTGCCCGGTTCGGATGCACATGGTCTTCCAGAAATCTCTCTTCATTCTGCCTGTGGATATCCACCAGCCTTCCCGTATCTATCAGCGGAAAATGATACCTTCCCGAAGCTTCCCAAAGGGCCTGTCCGTAATCATACATGGTATGTCCTGCTTTATTTTCCAGAAAGGCCGCATCCTCTGTCCGGTTTTTGCCATCCGGCATCTCCAGCCGGAATATGGGCGTTGCCCAGACAATGGGAGTATCCGGGAATTTTGACCGCAAAATGGTAAGGACTGTCCTTACACAGGCCCAAAAGCTCTCCCCTTCCTCATCCCTAAAACTGCCTATGGGTGTTCCCCAGTACCAGTCGTTGCTGCCATGCCAGATGAAGATTAGATCCGGCTTTTCCAGTTTTTCCCACAGTCTGTCCCTGATCTGCTTATCCAGCACTTCCAGCATCCCATTAGGCGTGATCTTAGAAAGTCCACTGGATCCTACTGCAAAATTGTGGAGTTCCTTTACATAGAATTCCCTCTTTAAGGCTTCCAGATAAGCCCCGTCGCCGTGGGTTCCTGTAGATAAGCTGTCCCCGTAGATCCAGACCCGCTCCAATTTACCATCCTGCATCTCTCATCCTCCGCGCTGTATTTCACTGCTGTGATCCTATTGCTCTAGGGATATCTATTTTCCCTACAGAATAATTTCATATTTTGTCACAGACTGCTGTCCCTTGCTTCCCTTTACAGTGTAATCATATTCTTTCCCTTTAAACCTTATTTTCAGCGGGAATTCATCTTCTGTCTTCACAGTGATCACCAGTTTTCCGTCTTTTATCCGGGCGTCTAAGTCTGCCTGTTTTCCTCTGAACCAGTAGCGGTCGCACCCCACGCTTCCCTCTGCCAGATAGTCTGCGCTTAGTGTCCACTCTAGGTAGTCTGCGCCTTCCGGCACACACAGCCCCACACCGTACTGCACAAAGTACAAAATAGGGGCAAGTCCTGACCATCCCACCATATCCGGGTGGTCGGAATTCCCGCTGGTCAGATATTCCGGGGGATAGTTTTCCCAGATGGTACCCGTATCCTGGAACACTTTATTGAGCACTTCCAAATGGTTAATGGCAATCTCCCGTGCCAGATCCCGGAAGCCGCACTTTTCCAGTCCAAGGACGATCATGGCATTGGTGGGGGCCCATACAGAGCCTGCCCAATAGCCGCCCATGGGGTCATACCCTTCCTCGTCGGCTGCCAGCACCGGAACCCGGTGGGGACGCTTGAAGGTCTTTTCGTCCTCCAGCCATGCCGCCAGCCTCTTTTGCTGTTCCTTGTCTGCGGTGCCGGAAATCAGCGCCCAGAATGCCGCCGCGGTTTTCATGCCGCTTTGTTTTTCCTCAAAAGTCACATCATAGAAGAAGCCGTCTTCCTCATTCCACATATATTTCTGGATAGCCTCAATGGTTTCCTCTTTATCCTTCTTAAGGAATGCTTCCCGCTTATCCCCATCCTTTACAGGCATTCCGTGCGCCTTCAATACCTCCATCATGTCAAGAAGATTATTGGCAAACAGCACCATCTCGCAGGTGGGGTCCACGCCAAATCCCAGATATTTATTGCGGGGAGAATTGTCCATGCTTGCCCAGTCCGTTACATACAGACCGTTCTCATGGCGCACATGATGCCGGAATGCCTTATAATACTGGTACAAAGGCTCCCACACCAGTTGTAACCGCTCCACATCCCCGGTATGGACAAAGCTCTGCCACTCTGCCATAGCCAAGATCGGGTGATTTAAGTTATCCAAGGTAAGATAGGGGTTGGGGGTAACTTCCCTTCCCAGCTCCGGCTTATACATATCCTCATAGGAAAGATTGGTCATCTGCTTCAATCCCCGGAATCCGTAATGGTTGTGGAAATAAGAGTACAGTGGTTTGTTGTAGGCATTGACCCACAGTAAAAAGTCTTTTCCCGTATCCCGGACCATCTCCCGTGGGATCTCCCCGTCGTCAAACTGCTTACAGTAAAAATTGTCAAGGGAGCAGATACCCGGAATGTAATTATGAAACAAGTTGCAGAACAGAGTCATAAAGCAGGTGTCCCACAAAAAAATGTCGTCGTTAAAGGCCGCGTCCACAAAGTTGCTCACGTACCCGCTGCCTTCCTTAGGCTTATGGGTGTTTCCAAACAAAACTTTTGCCGTATACCAGTAGCAGTCATTCCACTCTTTCCTTCCCTCGATTTTCGGATCGGGCAGACTTTTCCTTACTTCCTCAAACACAGGAAGGGGCTTGTTGTCATATTCCTTTTTGTCAAAAAACATGCCTCTCGGCGCACTGTCCAAAAATGTATAATCTCTTTCCATATCAACCTCAAACTTTCTGTTTTCCCTGCATTTTTATGACTCTTGCAAAATTTTCAACTGCAAATTCCAGATTTTTTTCCGCACTGTCTAAAATAGATTCTATGGAATCATTTTTCCGCAGGATGCAGAAAATCGCAGTGATTCCGCTCTCATAATGCTGGTTGCTCTCGCCCTTGGACATCCCCACAAAGGCAATCACGGGCTTTCCATATTTCTTGGCGATCCGGGCAATTCCCACAGGGACCTTTCCCTCCAGGCTCTGGGCATCCATGGAGCCTTCCCCCGTCAGCACATAATCACACTCTTTTATTTTTTCTTCTATGTTCATGGACTCTATCAGATATTGGGAACCGCTGATGTACTTCGCATCACAGATGCCGTACAGGGCACATCCTATGCCCCCTGCGGCTCCTGCACCTGCAAGATCGGATATCTTCCTTCCGGCAGCATCGTTCATTCTGGCGGCATAGTTTTCCATCCCTTGTTCCAGTTCCTCCAGCATTTCTTCCGTTGCGCCTTTCTGGGCGCCGAACACGCGGGTGGCTCCTCCCGGTCCAAGAAGCGGGCTTTTTACATCGTAAAGGACGATCACTTCTATATCCTTCATCTTTTGTCTGGGCGCAGACAGATCCATGTTTTTGATCTGCATCAGTCCTCTTCCGCCCCGCTCTATTTCCTGTCCCTCTCCGTTAGTGAGTTTTGCCCCAAGGGCTGACAGCATCCCGCAGCCCCCGTCGTTGGTAACAGTCCCCCCTAAAGTAAGGATAAGCTGGCGGCATCCCATACTGATGGCATGGTTGATCAGTTCCCCCACTCCGTAAGATGAAGCTTCCATGGGATTTTTTTCTTCCGGGCGGATCAGCATAATGCCGCAGGCTTTGGCAACTTCAATGACTGCCTTTTTCTGTTCCTGAAACCATACGAATTCAGAATCAATTTTTTTCCCTAAAGGATCCTCAACCACACACTGTACAATTTCTCCAGCTTCGCACATTCTAAGGCAGTCCGCCGTTCCTTCTCCTCCGTCCGCCATGGGCAGGATTTCGCACCGGGCTTCCGGCAGCACCTTGTGGATGGCGCTCTCCATCACCTCCGCTGCCTCCTGTGCGGACATGCTTCCTTTGTATGAATCCGGGGTTATAAGAAATTTCATTGTTTCTGTCTCCTT
Organism: Lachnospiraceae bacterium; assembly: GCA_009911035.1. Classification (GTDB taxonomy): domain Bacteria; phylum Bacillota; class Clostridia; order Lachnospirales; family Lachnospiraceae; genus Suilimivivens. Next base: position 117,392 of record QXWO01000006.1, on the reverse strand, counting down.
ACTTACACTCACTTGATTCTTTTCGTGGTTTCCCTGTCAAAAAACATCACCATCTCATTTTTTACGTAACATGAAACCTTTGTCCCCGGCTTCATGTCCATATATTCCACTGTGTGTATCTTCACGTTCTGATTGGTTCCAATTCCGGTGATCAGGATGGAATGGGAGCCCTGGGGTTCAATAAAATCGATCTCTGCGTCACACAGATATCCTTCCCCTTCCTTCTTTTGAGGTGCTATATCAATATATTCAGGCCGTATTCCCATATCTACTTCTTTGCCCACATAGTCTGCCAGGGACTGATGCAGGGATGCCGGTACTTTATAGCAGAATCCCTCTCCCTTTGCGTAGAGTTCCTTTCCTTCTTTAACAATGGAAGCGTCAAAAAAGTTGGTAGGCGGAGTACCGATAAATTCTGCAACAAAGCGGGTGGCGCTGTCCTGATATACTTCCATGGGCGTTCCGATCTGTTCAATCTTACCCTTGTACATGACCACGATCCGGTCCGCCATACTCATAGCCTCCGACTGGTCATGGGTCACAAAAATGCTGGTAGATCCCTGCTGGGTGTGGATTCTTTTCAGCTCTGTCCTCATGGTGACACGCAGCTTGGCATCCAGGTTGGATAAAGGCTCATCCATAAGGAACAGTTTTGGTTCCACTACAATGGCTCTGGAAACTGCCACCCTCTGTCTTTGTCCTCCTGACATCTGGGCAGGGTATCTTTTCAAAAGCCCCTGAATCTCCGTAGCCTGGGCAGCCTTTTCCACTCTCTGCTTAATCTCATCCTTAGGCAGTTTCTGCAGCTTTAAGGGATAAGCAATATTGTCAAACACTGTCATGTGGGGCCACACCGCGTAACTCTGAAAAATCATGGAAACACCCCTCTCCCTCGGAAGCTTGTTGACAATGCTTTCCCCATCTATGGTAATGTCCCCTCCGGTGATTTCCTCAAGACCGGATATCATACGGATAGTGGTGGTCTTCCCACACCCGGAAGGCCCTAAGAATACAATAAATTCTCCTTTTTCTATGGAAAGGTTCATATTATTAACAATCAGCGGTCCGTTAGCTGTATATTTTTTCTGTAAGTTTTTAATTTCCAAATAACTCATAGTTCGCTCTTTCCTCCATTTCTTCCTGTACAACCCTGCCCGGAGACATTCATCCACGCGGATTATATTGGTTTTTACGGTTATAATTCAACGCCGCCCCACATCTGGCCGATGTATTTGCGGATAATAAAGGTAAATACCAGCGCCGGTATGATCAGCACGATACTGCCCGCCGCCGCATACTGGATGCCGCTGGAGGTGGTTCCGATCGCCTTATACACAACCAGCGCAAGAGTCTGGTTCTGGTTTGTCAGGATCAGCGCTGAAATGGTATCGTTCCATGCGGTCAAAAAAGAGTACATGGAGCTTGCCGCCATTGCAGGAAATGCCATGGGCAGGGTGATTTTCATGAAGGTCTGCACACTGTTGGCCCCGAATACAAAGGAAGCTTCTTCCAGCTCCTTGTTGATCCCGATAAAAATACTGCTGGTGATCCAGGAGGTCAGGGCAATATTGGGTATGGAGTACAGGAAAGCAAGACCTAACATGGTGTCATAAAGCCCCATCTTGATCAGCATCACCGCCATAGGTATGCTTATGCCTACCGTGGGGAACATTCTGACTATCAAGAGTCCTACGTTTATCTGCTCCCTTCCCTTAAATTTGTATCTTGCAATGGCGTATCCTGCAAGACTCCCCAAAGACAGAGAAATCAAAATCGTGTACAGGGATACAATAATACTATTTTTCAGGGCAGGCCCCGCATTGGGCACTATCTTGAAGAACTGTTTAAAATTGTAAAACATATCCTTCTTAAAGGTAAACTCCCTGGGCCCTTCCGTGCGGGTCTTTGCAAATTCCTCTAAAAGCTCATCCCCGTCAATGGTCACCGCATACTGTCTTGCAAAATGCTTTTCCAGCTTTGAAGCGCTGCTTGTGGTGATAATGGAGGTATACCCGTTGCCATCCCTGTAATCGTAAAACAGTTCATACTTTCCGCCATCTTCCGGCTCCACATACACGGTCACCTCCCCGGAAGGAAACATCCGCTTGGGGAACTGGGTCATTTCCGTCGCATTGGAGAAGGAAACGGTAATAAAGAACATCAGCGGTATGGTAACTAACATGACCATTCCGGCCAGTATAATTGCAAAAACACATTTTTGTACTGCGCTTAATCGATCCATCATCCTTCCTCACCTCCCCCTGTAATCTTGTTTCTGTTGGAAACCCTTAAGTACACCACGGTCGCCAGAAGTACCACAATCGTGGTCAGGAAGGAGTAGGTGTAGGCCAGCTTCGTGCTGGTATCCACGCCCGGAATCGCATCCACATAAAAGGCGATCCGCTCAACCAAAAACGGCGCTTTCGAGTATCCAAGCACCATAACCGCTATGGACCATACCTGAACTGCTGCAATCATACGCATGATAACGGAGGTGGTGATGGAGGGTTTCAAAATCGGTAATGTAATATCTTTTAAAATCTGCCATTTGTTCGCACCGAAGGTATAGGCTGCTTCCTTCAGCTCCCTCTGCAGCCCCTGTAAGCCTGCAACAAGGATGATCATGACGGAAGGCGTCACTGTCCAGGTATCAATGGCAATCAGAAGCAAGATGGCATTGAACCCTTCCGCATTCATGAACACGATAGGCTGATCGATTATATGCAAATTCATAAGCAACGAATTGATCCATCCGTCCTTAACAAGTCCTGTCTTCCACAAAATGGCTGTAGCCGTAGGCGTGATTGCCATCGGGATCATGGAAACGAACATCAAAAGTTTGGAACCGGTAAATTTTTTTGACAATAATAAGGCTAAAACCAGTGCAATGATATACTGCAGGATCACAGAAATCGCTGCAAAGGCTGCTGTGTTGAGAACTGATTCGGAAAACAGTTCTGACTGGAACATCAACTTTAAATTTTCAGTAAGTGTAAAGCCCCCATCCATTCCAATAAATACTTCTCTTACTCCCGACACCACAGGCGCAAGCCAAAATACTGCATAATAGATAAATATGGGAAATAATAACAGATAGGGAGTTGCTTTCTTGGGAACCTTTAAACTTTTATGCATTTTCAGCTTCTCCTTTCCATAACGGTGTTGTTTATTAAGCTGGGGGGCTGAACCAGTCAGCACCCCCAGCATTTTATTACAATAAGCTGTCTGGCGGAGCGTGGCAGCGTTTGTTCAATAAGACCATCTGCACCGCCTGCCGGACTTTGTGTCAACCAGACAATCTGCACAGGGTACCGGCATTGCACGTTCATTTACTCTGTGATATACAATGCTTCCAGCTCCGCCTGTTTTCCGCTTAAGAAATCATCGCCAGGAACTGCCTTGGTGTTAAGAATCTCGTTAAAGATATCGCCGTAAAGCAGTTTAACTGCATTCCAGTCAGAGTATTCTGTGGAAGGAACACCGCTTACAATGGCAGTATCGAGAATATTGATACCCGCCTGCATAACAACGTCTTCGTCTGTCAGAATATCGCCTACCTCTGCAATGGGGCTTAACGCGCCGCCATAGTTAGAGCAGAAGCTGTAATTCACTTCCGGTCTTGCAACATAATCAATAAATGCTTCGGCAAGGTCTGCGTGGGGCGCACCGTTCTGGATACCGTAACACCATGCACCTGATGTAGAGCCTACCCCTGTGCTTCCGCTGGGAGCAGCACCGATGACAAAGTTGTTGGGAGCTGCATTATAGCTGGTACCTGCGGGAGCCATATGGGAAAATGCAAGCCATACATCGCCGCTGTTCATAGGCTCGGTTACTGCTGTATACTGATCCTGCTCTGCAAAGAAACCGTCTCCTGCTGCAATCTTGGCAACTACTTCCATGGCACTCTTGAATCCGTCAGAAGTAAATTCAGGGAAAGAACCGCCGTAAGCAAGGCTCATGCCGCCCATGGGATAGAGAAGCTGGGAACCTGTCATATTGGCAGGCATCATTGTTTTTCCTGTGCCTTCTCCTTCCGCAATTGCAACTGCCCAGTCAGCATACTGTTCCCATGTGATGCCGGAAACCACGTCCTCTTTGGTCAGCCCGTCAGGAAGGTAATCCAAAGCCTTTACATTGGCAATAAGCACATATACGTCAAAGGAATTGGGAACAAAGTATCTTTTTCCATCCTTGTTGGTGGTTCCGTCAAACATGCTGGTGTAAGTGGAGCCTGTCCCGTCAACAAGCGCCGTGATATCCTGCATCCATCCGCCGTTTACATAAGGCGCCATATTGGCGGTATCCGCATAAATAATATCAGATACGATATTGCCGGATTCCTGTTCTGTCTTGATCTTGGTAATGGCGTCTGCCTGTGCAACGAAGTCAACGTTTACGGTAACGCCGTACTCCTCTTCAAAGTCTGCAAAGTACTCATCCATCAAATATTCTTTCTCGTGAACCTCGGGAGTTCCGCTGTAAAGAATTGTCAGTTCCGTGGAGGCAATTTCGCTTCCTGCTGCTTCCTCCTCCCCTTCACTGCTTTCCTCAGCTTCAGGAGTTCCGGCATTTTCAGTTTCTTTTTCTTCAACATTTTCCTCAGCCGGCGGTGTGGAAGGTGTGTTGTCCTTAGCGCCTCCGCATCCTGCCAAAGAAGATGCAACCATACCCAGTGTCAGTAAAATCGCTAATCTCTTTTTCATACTTTTCTCTCCTTTAATCCATTGGTTTGTTGTTATGAAAGCCATTTTATCTTCTTTATGCCCAATTATCAATGTTAAAAGATACATAGTTTTTTATAGTTTTAGTGCAATTGCACAACAAACTCCATCCTACGCCGCAAGTCAGCATCACAACAAACGCTGTCACGCTTTACGAGACAGCTTATTGTAACAAACGCTGCCGCGCTTTGTGAGACAGCTTATTGTAAAAAAAGAGAGGAATAATTTTCCTCTCCATTAGCATACGTGTAATCGGTAAATCGTTTATCTGTTGTTTTCTGTATTGCTTTACTTTCTTAAATTATACTTTCAGGCGCAGATGAATGACCGCAATATAAAGTAATATCAGATTTTTTCCATTTCTGGGATTCAATCCAGTCAGTTCCTCGATCTTGTCTAACCGGTAGTTCAGCGTATTTCTATGAATGAACAACATACTGCATGTCTTTTTCTGGTCCTCATTGGTATCTGCATAAACTAAAATCGTATGCTGTAAAGTGTGGTTGGCATCATTGTGCGTCAGCTTTTCCATGATATCCCGGATCACATTGTCCTCTGTGATCTCGCTTAACAGGCATTCCAGCCGCAGGTCGTCATAACTGATGACCTGCTGGTCGTTTTTCGTAGCTTCCGCCATTTTCATCACTTTTTCTACCGACTGGACAGACTTTAGGGCAATATTACTCTTTTCCCCCACAAAGCATCTTTGCAGGTCCGTACTAATTTCCATGATATCGTTTATCCGTCTTTGTAACTGGGGGACATCTTCAAAGAATATGATCACATTTTCCATACTCTGCCTGATGACGTAGTCCCCCTTATGCAGCATCCTCTGTATCCGCTCAATAATGGAAAACCTTACTCTTTTTAAGCGGAACAGAACCGCCACCCTCTCTTTGGTCACATCGATCTTAAAGTACTCCGCCTGGTTTAAAAAGGCTTCGTCGTAATCCTCCGCTTTCCTCTGGGACCATTCATACAGGAAATTATTAAGACGTGTCTCCTTGATTGCTATGATATCGTTAAAAATTTCATTTTCCACCATAAGCTGTGCCGTAGTGACAACGATCCGGGCAATATCCATCACCTCATCCACATCACCGCTGATGCCTATGACCCCCAGCATCTGCATGTTATAAATAATGGGCAGATTCACCCCCCGGCGCTCCGTATCCGTATCCTGATACACATTGTAAGCCTCCCGCCGCTCAATTGCCCTGACTGCACCTTTGTGCACAGAACCGATCCTGCTCTTGTCTCCACTGGCAATGATCTCTCCATTCTGGTCCATAATGTTGATGTTATAGGGGACAATCTCCATGATCCTGTCCGCAATTTTCTGTGCATTGCTCTGCGTTAAATATGGCATGGTTCTTTTCCTTTCACCTGGGAAGCTCCGGCAGATACTGGCTGCCAATGCGATTCTCCGGCTTTTCGTCAAAAAAGTAAAGTACTGCTGCAAAAATCCATTCCAGTGGTTTCATAATCAGATATACGATATCTGCACTCCAGGGGCTGGTGATATGTCTGGAAACAGGATACCCGTAAGTATCATAAAAGCTTCTCACCTTTTTGTGGAAGCGGGGCGATTTTTCCATTAGAAGCTGTTCAAAGGCATTGGCCACACATAGCTGCCTGTTCACCACGATCTTTTCTCCCCTACGCAGTCCATATCTGATGGGTCTCACCAGTCCTGCATGTCCCCGCAGGGAGACGGTACACAGATAATGTGTGTCATAGTACACCGGAGGCGGTGCGCTCTCCCCTGAAAGGATCCAGTCGCTGGTTTTGGTAAATGCCAGAATAATACCGTCCGGCTGCTGTCCAAAGAGGCTGAGCAGCATGACCAGAATTCCAAGCACGGGAAGAAGCCCTATGACTGCCGCAAGGAATAAATTGGAGCCTTTTAATAACCACAAATTCATCCTCTGTAGCACGGGATTTTCATAGTTTATCTCCGCCTGCTTTCCAGCCTTTTCCTTTACCAGCCGCACCATCAGGTGGACGGCATGGATCAGGAAAATCACAGGCACTATGCATAAACATACAGCCAGAAAACCATCACCTGCACTCGCCTTCATGCCTTCCGGGGAAGCTCCCATGACAAGCTGGAATATCCACACCACAGAAAGGCCGCATCCCGCATATACGCCGGCAAGCAAAAATACTTCCCTTAAAGGCGGCAGTTTTTTTCTTCTGAATTTCAGAATGAAATAGCTGAAAAATCCCCAAAGGGCAAACAGCATAATTGATACAAAATGTTCTTTGGAAAAGGGCTCATGCACACTGGCTGTGCCATACCCGTTTAAGGGCGTCCGGTAATCCGGCAGTTCCCAGACCACTAATGCCAGCATGGTATATATGCTTCCTGTAAGGAAGGCAGCCAGCTCAAATAGGGGGACCTCCCTTTTCTGCACACAGAACATGATGTCCAGTGCCAGTAAAACCACTGGAGCCAAAAGCAGGGCCATTACTATAGGATAACCAATTATACCTGCCACTAAAATCGCCTCCTTGCATTTTTAACATGCCATAAAATCGTCTTTTATAAATTTAAAAGCGTGTCCGAATCCTGCCAGAAGCAATTTACAGACACGCTTTCATTTTGTATTAATATGTATTATTATACACCTGTAATATCAATGGCATGCATGTAAGCGTCTGATCCCCGTGTGCAGGTGACGCTGAGTTTCTTGCCGCTGACCAGTACTTTACAGTTGGTAACATTCCTCACGGTATCAAGTTTCAGTTCCATCTGTCCCTGGGGGGTATCCAGATAGAGGATGTTTTCCGTAGACTTGTCCCCTACCGTTCCGGTAACCGTTGACTTGGATGTGGTGTTTATATCCGCTGCGGAACTGTCTTTTGACCCTTCAATATTGGCCGCGTGCATATAGGCATCGGACCCCCGGTATACATAAACCGTTATCTTCCTCTCCGGCGTAAGCACCATTCCGCTTCTGGAATCCGTATTGGCGTCAATTACGATCTGCATTTCCCCGTCTTTCGTGGTCAGGTACAGCATGTTTTCTTTGGTCTTGTCATTGACCGTACCGGAAACCGCCGTAGTGGCCGCCGTCACATAAGACGCAGGTGCAGGCGTCAGCCCTGATGCAACAGCTGCCGATGCCGTCACGCCGTCAGTAATGCTGACCGCATGCATGTAGCCGTCAGACCCCCGGGCACAGACTATGGTATAAGTCTTGTCTGCAACAAGAAAAGAACAGCCGCTTAAGTTGGTGTTGGTGTCCATCTTGATTTCCATCTCGCCCTGTGCCGTATTAAAATACAGAAGATCATCTTTGGTCTTCTCACTTATCTTTCCCGTAACGCTGGATGTGGAAGAATCAAGCTTGACCGATGTTATCTGCATATCGCCGGAAATCTTCACTGCATGCAGGTATCCGTCAGAACCATGGGATACCGACACGCTGACTTTCTTGTCGGGAAGCAGTATTTTACAGCCGCTCGCATCCGTCCCGCTGTCTATCTTGATTTCCATATTTCCTTCTTTCGTCGAAAGCTTAAGTAAATCCGATGTGGTACCCGTAGAAACAGTTCCCTGCACCGTTGCTATGACTTCCGCTGCCTTTGCTTCAAGCTGTCCTGCCGGATTCATGACTATTCCTAACACAAGGCAGGCTGTTGTGCACAATTTCAAGATCCTGTCCTTTTTCATAATAATCCTCCATTCCTACTTCGCCTGCGAATTTAGGCGCGAACACAAATCTGGCTGTGAAACATTTATTTTCACGGTAATATTTTCATCCTGTATTTACGCCAGATTTAACAACAAATTATGTTAACTTATCATACAATATTTGACTTGGAAAAGCAATATGGATTGGCGGCATAAGGGATAAACTTAATATAAAATTAATCTCTGGTTAAGGTATGGTTGAATCTGCCTGTGCGGCCGGCTCATCAAAAATAACAGAGAACCGGCAGTATTCCATAACCTTTCAGGTTTATAAATACCGCCGGTGCTATATTTTTTTCTCGTATATTTATTCCCTCGCTCCATCTGGATTTCTTGAGTCAGAACACCTTAAGCAATATCCGTCTTCCAGAATCCATGAAGGTTACAGTAGGCATACGCTGCTACCGCCTTGTCCCCGTCGGCCAGAAGGAATTCACCTACAGGCTGACTGTCCGGGTCAAGCATTACAAACTGCCCGCCGCGCTTTGTCTCAAGGAAAATCCATGTGATGCTGTGTTCCTGGGTCATGGGATGAAATACACTTCCCACCTTTACCGTGATTTTGCTGCCGGATTTCTCTACCACGGGAATGTGTTTCTCCCCTGCCCCTTCCGAAGTGGTGCTGTCCAGAATGCTGAATCCTTCGCACTTACATCCCGCCAGTCTGTCCTTTTTCCCCGATACCAGATATAAAATCTCTTCGCCATTTTTTAAAAATATAGGTTCCATTTTTTTCTCCTTTTCTCATTCAAATTATTTTCCTATGAAAAATCCATCTATACCGAATATGCTTTTTACAAAAGAGGATTTTCCGCCTTTGCCCGGAGTACTTCAAATCTTCTGTCCACTTCCTTCTGCATGCCATCCACAATTTCTGCATAAGTCTCTTTCTTAAGGTGTTTTGTTCTTCCCATCATGGAAAGCCAGTCCACCACAGGTATTCTTTTACCCAGCTTGTCCGGGTCATAATTTAAGGTAGTCCTGCCCTTTTCCACCTCATAGAGGGGGAAATAACAGCAGTCTACGGCCGCTTCTATGACCTTCCGCTCTGTGGACGGTTTATCGTTCCAGTTTAAGGGGCAGGCAGATAGTGCCTTTACATAGGCAGTTCCTGTTGTCTTAGCGTAATAAGCCGCTTTGGCTGCTTTCTTGATGAAATCCACAGGATTGGATTCCACCATTGTGGCCACATAAGGAATTCCCGTTGCCGCCATGATCTGGGGCATGTCTTTGTGAAAAAACGTCTTTCCGTACTGGGCCTTTCCCACATGGGAGGTGGCGCTTTTGGCCCCTTTGGGGGTGGAGTAGGACAACTGGTACCCTGTATTCATATAGCCCCCGTTGTCATATTCAAACAAAATCAGCCTGTGCCCCCTAAGGGCTGTGCCCAGTGCGCTTCCCATGCCGATATCCATGCCGCCGTCACCGCTGACCATGATAAATATAATGTCTCCGGCAGGGATTTCTCCCTTTTTCTGTTTCCGGTAACAGATTTCCGCAAGGCCGCTTAAAGTGGCGGCCCCGTTTTGGAACAGATTGTGCAGAAAAGGGACCTTAAAGCTGGTGCGCGGGTAGGACGTGGTGACTATCATGCCGCATCCTGTCTGGAACAAAAGCACTACCGGATCCTCAATGGCCCTAAGGAGCAGATTCAGATTAACCGGTATGCCGCATCCCGGACAGGCCCCATGGCCCGGCGCCAAACGCTTGGGCACTGCCGCAGTAGCATTTAAGCTGCCGCCGCTCACCTGGACTTTGCCCATTTCGTCCTCTTTGACTTGTATGGCACCGATCCGGGTCCGCTCCGGGGTCAAAGGCGCAAAGAAATTCCCCTTATCCTCCGAAGTCTCATCCCCTTTCGCAACGCCGTAATATGCAAAGTCCGGCGTTCCTGCATCTTCCGCCCACTGGATCATCTTCACCGCGTCCTCTGCAAAAAAGTCCTTACCGCCAAGTCCGTAGACAAGACTCTTTACCTTCACGGTGCATCCGGATCTCTGCAGGGCGGAACGCACCTCCAGAGACAGATTTCCGCCCCCGGCTCCATAGCTGTCCTGCCTGTCCGCTACCACGATATGGGATGCTTTTTTACAATGATCATAAATCTCCTTTGCCGGGAAAGGCCGCAGAACATGGATGGTCACTGCCCCGGCCTTTTTTCCGGCCTTGCGCAGCTTATCTATGGCCTCTAATGAGGTGTCATAAGAGGAACCCAGAAGAAGCAGGAGCGTTTCCGCATCCTCATGGCAATAGCCCTCTACCTTCCCATACTCCCTCCCCGACAAGCTGCCGTATTCCCGGAAAATTTCTGGAAGAAGCTTATCTGCTTCCTTCATGGCAAGATGAAGCTGATACCGGTTATTGATCAAATCCGGCTCGTTCATGTAGGAGCCTACCGTAATAGGATGCTCTAAATCCAGAAAAGGATACTCCTCCTTTTTGGGTCCCAGAAAATCCCTTACAGCATGTTTATGCTCAAACCTCATACACCGCCTTTTCTGATGACTGGTAAAAAATCCGTCAAAAGCCACAATTACAGGCAGGCGGACAGCTTCCGCCAGTTTCAGCGCGATAATATTAAAATCGTAGACTTCCTGCGCGGAATGGGCGAAAAGTATGGGCCATCCGGCATTTAGCATAAACATAATGTCGCTGTGGTCCCCTTTTATGGAAAGCGGCCCCGATATAGTCCTACATGCCACATTCATGACCATGGGATACCTTGTACCCGACTGCACAGGGAACTGCTCAATGGCATACAAAAGGCCGTTGGCACTGGTGGCGTTGATGACCCTGCCGCCGCCTACCGCCGCCCCATAGCAGATGCCCGCCGCGCTGTGCTCTCCTTCCGCCGCAATCATGATTAGATCCGTCCTGCCTTCTGCCCGCATGACATCCAGCCCTTCCGCGATCTGGGTGGACGGGGTAATCGGATAATACCCCATCAGATCATATCCGATCTGTCTGATGGCCATGGCGGCCATCTCGTTTCCGCTTGCATATTCCACTACCTGTTTTTCCATTATACTTCCCCTCCTCCCATTCTCTTTTCTGTCAGATACGATTCTGAAGTGACATAACCGTCAGCACCCGTTTTAAGATAGTAATCCGGTGTCCTGACCAGATCTTTGTTAGGCAGGAAGTATTCTTTGTGGGGATGCTCCGCTTCCAGTCCCCGCACCAGCGCGTTTACCGGGCAGACCTCCACACACCTTAAACACCCCTTGCAGTGATAATAGTCAAGCCCTTTGTTGACCATCATCTCCTTATCCTTATATTTTCCCGGCACAAACTGGAAAACCATGTCAGGGCAGGTGGAATCGCAAAGTCCACAGTTGATGCATCTCTCCTTGATAAAAAGGGGGATGTATCCCTGCCTTGAAGGTGACAGATCTGATACAACCGAACTCCCAAACCTTGGATTAATGCCGCCTTCAGGGGCTGTGGCATACCCCCACCCCGAAGCCGTTTCCCTGCCGGGAGCTTTTTCTGCCGTGCCCTTTGCAAACTCTGACACACTTCCTGTAAGTTCCTTTATCTCCTCATATCCCCGCCGGATGCCCTCCAGATTCCCCTGCAGGGCATCCGGGTACTTTTTCCCCAGAGTATCCCCGCAGATTTGATTCACATCCTCCAGTTCCATAAATCCCATGACCTTTGCCATGGCCCCCAGCATCACCACATTGATTCTTGAATGGGTTTCCATAGCGATCTGCTGGGCATTTATCACATAACAGGCCTTTATTCCGCCGGGGATTTGTCCTGAAATCTCGTTAACCCCGCCGTCCAGTCCGACAATGATCTCCGTATTTTCTCCGCACCCTGCCAGCACGCTTTCATCCTTTAAAAGCGCCTGGTGAAAGACCACCAGCAGGTTGGGGGATATCACAGGAGAATGTACCCGGATTTCCCTGTCCTTATCACAGTACCTTATAAATCCTTTGACAGGCGTTCCGGTCTTCTCCGAGCCGTAGCTGGAAAAACTGCTGCTGTTTAAGCCAAGATACTTTACCCCCAGCTCCCCAAGCATTTTACCGCAGAGATTGGCGCCAAGACCGCCGATGCTCTCCAGCCTGATTTCATAATATTCACTGCTGCCGTTTACAGGCAGCTTTGCTTTTCCCATACTATTTTATTTTCCTTTCCCAGAGCGTGTTTGAAAAATCTTTCCCACAAATTGTGGCATGCATCTTGGGGAAAGCTTTTTCAGACACGCTCTAAATTAAAATTTATAAAAACAGTATGATTATTTTTGTGTAAAATATACATAAGCATCATGATAAGAAAAAATCATCCATAACTGGACAGACCGAAGATTCTATCACATTTTCAGAACAAAAATTTACAAAAAAATGCTTCAAAGAAAAATATCTTTGAAGCATTTTATCATATGGATTTTATCTCTTTACATTATATTTACTGCCGCTGGCTAAGATATCAAAGATATCATTCCCCTCTTTATTGTAGCTGTAATTTCCAGTATACAGCTTCTTATTGATTATTGCCAGACTGGTTTCCGCATTGGCGATGATGTTATCAGTCCTCTTACCAATATCATCCACAAAAGAATTGGACGATCCAAGCACCTTCTTGATTTTCTGTGCATCCGCTTTTTTAAGTTTTTCCTCATCTACCGACAGCGTGCCGTCCTCCTTCTGGGTAATACCAAGGCTCTCAAGGTCGGACTGCGCGTTTTTAAAATAACCTTTAAGCTGCTTTAAATAAATATCATTGGTCCGGCTGCTCTCTGAGGACAGGCTCTTTATTATGGTATTATAGTCCGTGACCAGATTAGTCACTTCCTTTATGGCATCTTCCTTATACTTGGCAATCTCCTCCTCGGTCATGGAATCCCATTCCTTATCCGGCCACAATAAAAGCTTTTTGGTGTGCTCCTTCAGACTCTCCGCCGCTTCCTTCATGGCCGTGTAGTTCTTTTTAGACGCAATATCAGCATCGCTTAACCCTGAATTTTTGTTGGCGGCAGCATCCTTTTTGATGGCATCCAGCAGGCCGTCTTTACTGTTGGCGGCACTGTTTAATATTTTGCCTATATGGGAGCTCTGGCTCCTTGCCCGGGATCTTGCCTGGCTTAACAGCCTGTTCTGTGTAATAAGTGAATTGATTCTGCTGGTACTCATGATTAATTCTCCTTCCCCTGAAGCATTACCGCAAGCAGGAACTCCCCATCCCCACTCTCGCACCTAAGCGTTCCGTAATACTTTTCAGCACAACTTTTCATATTTTTTATTCCAAATCCATGAATGGATGTGTCATTTTTACTGGTCTTTAACACATTTCCGGTATCACTCGTCTGAATGCTTCCGGTAAATGTATTTCTAATTTCTATAAAGAACATGTTTCCTTTACAATAGGATGACAGGCGGATAAAAGGATTTTTTTCTCTTTCCGAAGCTTCCAGCGCATTGTCAAGGCCGTTGTTCAGCAGAATACTGATATCAAAGGCGCTGATTCCCAGCCTTTCCGGAAAAAGGAAATCGCACGCAAAGGAAATGCCTCTCTCCTTCATGGCCCGTATTTTTCTGCTGACTACCACATCGGTGACGGGATTCCCTGTATTGCATTTCATATCCAGTTCATCCATGGCCTCACATAGCCCGTCTAAATAACCTCGTATCTCTTCTCTGTAATCCCCGTCAGATTCCCTTTCTTTACACATCAGGATTTCCAAATCGGCAATGCAGTTCTTCATATCATGGCGCATTCCCCGGATACCATCATAAAGCCGCTCCACGTCCTTCATATATTCTTCCATGTCACCAATCCGGTTCCGGTAGATTTCCACCATAGCTTCCTTTTCGCTGCTCTCCACAAGCTTTCTTAATATCACCGCGCTAAACAGAATAGAAATCAGACATAGACCGGAGATCAGTGGTATGAGAAAACGGGTTTCCGGGTATTCGTCCATCAGAAAACCAATGTGACTTTCATTATACGTATACAAAATACTGCGCAGCATAATGCTGAAACACAGCCCGATAATGCCGGGTACAAAAAGGAATAGTGTCTGCACATGGCTGAATTCCCTGTTTATAGCAGCAAAATTTCTTTTTAGGCTGCTGATCACTTTATATAATAATACCAAAAACACCACATGGAAAGATAAATTCCACAAAAACTGGATCACACTGAATATGGGGTAAAAATTCTCCAGTATAAACACATTTTCCTCAATGACCAGATATGTCATCAGGGCGGAAATTCCGCTGATAATTGCCACAAACAGGGAATGAAGGGTAAACATTACCAGCTCATTCAATGTGCAGGCTGTAAATAATAAATAACAAATGTTACTCTTTTTCCCTCCGTAAAAATGCAGACCGTATCCCATCACAAACAGCAGGTTAATAAATACCGGAAAAATACTGGAACGGCTCTGCACCAATCCTTCTTCACTTCCATAAAAAAGTGCTTTCATAAACGGCACATAATTCACTGCCATATAAAATGCCAGCAACGAAAAAACAAGTCCGGTTTCCACCCATCTCTCACGATTTTTGTATCTGTCTTTCACCTCTAAAAGACCGTGGATAAAGTAAACCATCAGTACTCTTTTCAGGCCGTGGCTGATCAAGTCCAATAATACGTATAAAACATCAATCAATGCTGTCCCATTTTCTTTCTGTGCCCTCTGATTCCGCATTCCAAAATATAATATCGGGAACTCTTAAGCGGCGTTCTTTACTGCCCTAGAGTGTGTTTGCGAAACATGACGGCGTTTCTTATTTTTTTCTTCGGAGAAATTCCATATAAACGGATACAAAAGCACTGTATTTCTGCTTTGCCATAAGAATGACTTCTCCGTTTTTAAGCTGTATGCTTCCTGTATCATACCCTTTTACTTCATTTAAATTCACAAGGTATCCCCGGTGGCACCGGAAAAACTCACCACCCAGAATCCCTTCCAGCTCTCCCATCTTGGCATAATAGGAAATCAGTTCGTCTTTCAGGTGCAGGACTACCTTTCTGGCTTCATTTTCCACATAAAAAATACTTTCCTTGGGAATGTTCCTGTAGATCCCCTTCACACGGACCACCAGCGGCTCCGGTTTTTCCTTTGGGCGGCATTCTTCGAGCGCCCCCTCAAGCACCTGATAAAATTTTTCTTCATCTATGGGTTTTAACAGATATTGGAATGCCTGTACATCAAAAGCGTCAAAAACATATTCCTTCAGCGCCGTTACAAACACGATTACCGCCTCGGATTCCTGCCTCAAACTTCTGGCCATATCAATACCGCTCATGTCTTTCAAATGAATATCCAGGAAAAAAATATCGAAATCTTTCCCGTTTTTCAACAGCTCCGCTCCTGACGAAAATACTGTAACCCTGTATTCCTTATCATCCGCCAGCCGGTTTTCAATCAACTGTTTCAGATACTCGCCCATGCTCTTTTCATCATCGCAAATCGCTATCTGAAGCATCCAGCATCCTCCCTCCAGATACATAGATAAAGGTTCCAAAAAACCTTACATATTTATATCGGTCAGTTTTCCAAAAGGTGTATTAAACATGTAATGAAAAGATGGTTTTTTGTCATTAAAGTCACTGTCCGCCTTTGATTAATTCATCCACAAATTCCGCGCTTTTCGCTGTCATTTCCACCCAGGCAGGTCTAAATCCCGCTTTGACGGCATTACGCACAGAGCCGATATTCGACCACGCAGCGCAGTAAAAAGGAAGCTTTTCCCTTTCCAGAATTGCTTTGGCAAGACTGTTTGTAAGCGCCGCCGCAATCCCCTGCCTGCGGTGTTCCTCCAGCACATCCACACCGATCTGCCACATACTGTCACAGTCCGCCGAGCACCCTGCCAGCCCTATCAGCTTCCCGCCCTCATAAGCCCCAATGCCCAGGACATCCAATTCCTTTCTCTTTTCACAAAGGGCATTGCTCCATTTACTGGTGTAAAGTCCTGCAAAATCTTCCCCGGACAAAAGGCGCAGTTCATACCCTTTCTGCTCCACCTTCCCAATGAGTTCCTGCATCTTCCCACTGTATAATTCATTCATATCCGGCAGAAAATATTCCGCCATAAAACATATTTTCATCCCAAAAGGCGCAAACGCGTCACTCAGCACATGGAGATTGGGCGTCTCAAAACAATGGGCTGTTGTGTACCGGGTAATGTAATCCCTGACCACCTGCTCTATCCCCGGGTCAACAGAGGCCACTATATTTCCCCCGTAAGACACCAGATTACAGAAAAACGGAAGTTCCAGATACTTTCTGGCTCCATCGGCCTTCCCTGAATACACAATCACACTTTCCTTCTTCCCAAAGTCCTCCGGCCTGCAGCCCAAATCCACCGCCGACTGCTCCATCGCAGCCGCAAGCACCTGGCCATTGTCCATAAAGTTCATAATCCACCTCACCATATCAAACGCTGTCATATCCATTCTGCCAGCTTATTGCATTAAAATCAGCCCGGGGAGGGCCTGCTATCTGCGCCGCCCTATCCCTGAACTTATTTTAATCTTCTATCTTTCCAAGTAACAGCAAAAGGCTGGAAAAATTGATTGACTGTGCCAGTCCCTTTGCGTCAAGCAGTCCGTCAATATCCCCCTGCCTTATGGCGGCTTCCTCGAAAACCCTCTGCATAATTTTCCGCTTTTCATCCGCCTTCTGCTGCATTTTCATGTATTTTTTAAATCTTTTTGTCCTTTTATCCCAAAAACTTTCTTCGGCCTCATCCTCATATATGGCCTTCCCTTTTCCGCCCTTAAATCCGGTATACCATCCATACCCCCGGTACTCTTCCTTTGTCGCCCCGAACCTGTGGACTGCGAAGCTTCCTCCGCACACACTGGCCCAGGGGTCATTGAAAGCAAAGTCACGGCGCAGGGTATCCAGCACCCACTTTTCGTACTCCGGATCCGCCTGCATAGCCTTAAATCCCTCGTCGGAAATATGCACACATACCGAACGCATGACCTGGGACGGATGCATGGGAATCATGGATATTTTCTGGAAAATATACTGTTTGTATTCATCCAGTGTCATACCCTTGACAGACAAAGCGCTGACACCGCTTTTGTCATCCGCTGCCTGGACATAATCCTTAAATCCCAATACCCCCTTGGCGCTGCTTCCTGCCAACTGGCTCTGAACCATTCCAGCGTAAGGCTTTGTCATATTATTCACTAAAATCTCATTCCCCGGCATATAAACTCCTCCCTCAATCTCCTGTTTCAGGTTCCGCATCCCCCGGAGGGTTATAGTAAACGGCAGATTTAGTTGACGTATACTATAGATGCCCAAAAAGCACAGCGCACTTTCAAAAGTTTCAATCCTTTGAAAATGCGCCATCCGTAGCTCCCTTTGTGCTATATATATCGTTTTTCCCCACTTGATTCTTTAGTTTATTTATATGGAATCAACTGTTTTTGTAATAAAATTATTTTTGACACTGCATTTATAAAATATCAGAGAGACTACCGTTCCTATGCCCCATCCTACCGGCCATGCGCACCAGATACCTACAACTCCCATCATCCCGGAAAAAATCATTGCCAGTATTACACGCAGAATCAAATCCGTAAAAGTGGCAGTCATGAACTGAATCATCAGGCTTGCCCCCCGGAGTACGCCGTCTGCCACCAGCTTTACCGACACTACCAGATAAAAAGGTGCCAGTATGCGCAGAATCTGTACGCCCGTATCAATCGCCACGCCTTCCGCACTGTCCATGAACAGAAAAACCAGCCATCTTCCCACTGTAAAATAAACCGCTATAATGGGCACACACAAAATCCACACCATTTTGATTCCCGCCTTAAAGCCGCTGTGCAGTCTGTCATATTTCCCGGCGCCCAGATTCTGGGATGTATAATTTGAAATGCCGTTTCCCAGCGTGGTAAAGGAAGTTATAACCAGATTATTCAGCTTGATTGCCGCCGCATACCCTGCAATCACCGCAGGACCAAATCCGTTAATCAGGCTCTGGATAACGATATTTCCCACCGAAACAAAACTCTGCTGCAAAATACTCGGCACCGCAACAACGCATATCTGTCCAAAAATCTGCCATGAGAAAAGTTCCGCCTTCTCATTGCTTTTCAGCTCCGCCAAATGCCTGAATACCACTGCCACCGCCAGCAGACAGCTTATCCCCTGGCAGATAAAAGTGGCCCAGGCCACCCCTGCCACTCCCATACGCAGAAACCGGACAAAAAGATAATCCATCACGATATTGGCTGTGGAAGAACAGGCAAGAAATACAAAAGGCGTTCTGGAATCTCCCATGGCTGAAAAAATACCTGTAGCAATATTGTAAAAAAATAGAAAAGGCAGGCCCATTATGTAAATCATCAGATACAGTCTGGAATCCGCCATAATTTCTGAAGGCGTATGAATCAGTTCCAACAGCCAGCCGCACCCACAGGCCCCCACTGCCATCAGCAGCAGACAGAGAATCCCCCCGCTGATTAACGTTGTACTCACAGCTGTCCTCACATGCTGATATTTTTTGGCTCCGAAATATCTGCTTACAATCACGGAACATCCAATATTGCTCCCGAAGGCAAAAGCAATAAAAATCAATGTAATCTCATAGCTGTTTCCCACTGCTGCCAGCGCATTTTCACCTACGAATTTGCCCGCAATCAGACTGTCCGCAATGTTGTAAAGCTGCTGGAATATAATGCTGCCAAACAAAGGCAGACAAAAATCCCACAGAACCTTGTCCGGTCTGCCGCATGTTAAATCTCTGTTTTTCATAATTTTTCCACTCCTCTCCCAAAGGTCATATCCCTACGCTGTTACTTGTACAAAAAATAACCATCACAATTATAGCACCTGCCAGCAATAATGGTAGAGTTTTTTTTACAGTGGACAACTTATGATTGATTTTTAACCTAAGAGCAGGTATCCCCACTGTGAACATAAATAAGCTGCTCTCCCATGCATTCCTTCAGAATCTGGTAGGGAATTTCCCCCGTGCAATGCCCTGTGTAAAACAATGTCCTCATCTTTTTCAGTTCCGTCCCAATCTGTCTGATTGTTTCCAAATCATCTTCCGTATAGCCGGATCTCTTCTGCATATGGAACCCGCTTATTACTGCGTCCGGGTCGTCCCCATAAATCTCCCTGTACTTCTCAAGAATATTTAAAATGCCATTATGGGCGCACCCCGATATGAGTACTTTCGTTCCGTTTTCCTCAAGGACAAGGTACTGTTCATGTACAAATTCATCCTGTACAAACTCATTTCCTTGCTTCACTTTTAATTCCCTGTTCCCGGCAGGCCAGAGCTGCCTTCCCGTAACGCCTGAAAAAAGAAAAATCCCGTCGTCTATCCTTTTATCCCCTTCTATCAGTTCAACCTGCGCCAGCTCCATAATTTGTGGGTCTATTCCTATATATTTCTCCATCTTTTCATTTTGATGATAATAGGCCCCGCCTGCATGACTCTGCATCAGAATTTTAGCTGTGGGGTTTACCTGCACAAAGCCAAGGATTCCCCCTGCATGATCATAATGGCCATGACTTAAAATCATGGTATCCACCAGTCTTAAATCCACACCCAGCCTTCCGGCATTTTCCAGAAAAGCATTGGTTGCCCCGGCATCCACAAGCAGCTTATGTTTTTTTGTTTCAATATAAAAACTTAATCCATGTTCGGCCATACATTCCCTGCCACCCTGCGTATTTTCAATTAAATTGATTATTCTCATTTATTTTCCCCATCATCATAGACATTCTCCTCACTTTACCAGTTATGCGTAAATTTTATCACAGTCACAGCCCCTTCTACGGCTTGACAGGATTCTTCTCCACTTATCTTACAGCATAATCTTTGAATTACCGCACTTGGTTTTTCCTGCTGTATCCATCTGGCGGCTTTCCAAATTCTTATCTTTTATACGAAGCTTCCATCTCTTTTACCTTCCGGTACAGCATCTGGTTCACAGGCACTTCCAGTCTATACTTTCCAGCTTTTTTAATTACTGTGCCTGCAAACATCTCCACTTCCGAATATCTGTGGGAAAGGCCGTCCTGGCGCATAGAGGGCATCCCTTCGGGATTCAGCGAATCAAGCAGCGTCAGGTACCCTTCCATGTCCTCTCTGGTAACGCCTGTATTTTCATGGCCGGACAGCTCTATAACTTCCTCCATGGCCGCAATCATCGTATCCCGCGCCTCTCCGGGCTTCTGAATTGTCCCGTATGTCCCTTCGTACACCATGATGACCTGATTTACCCCTACATTCAGCATCCACTTGCTCCATAGCCTGTGCAGGATATCCTCCTCCACAACATAAGGAATCCGGGCGCTTTTAAGAATGGCGGCGGCCTTTTCTGCCAGATATTGTTTTTCCTTCTCCGGCACACCGATGCGCAGTTCCCCTATATGTTCATAGGTCAGTTCATTTCCAAGTTTTACGGCATCCATCCCCTGTGCAACACAATACACAATATGTCCACTTCCAAACCGCTGCTTTAGAATCTCTTCACTGCTGATGCCGTTCAGAAGGGAAAGGATGATTGTATTTTCTCCCACTGCCCCGGCGGCAAGTTCCATTGCCTCCTTAAGGGCTGTACCCTTCACGGCAAAAATAAGCAGGTCAGCCTCCCCTGCTTCCGCTTCTATCTGAAACTCACACTTTCTTCCATTACAGAAAACGCCTTCTCTTTTATACCTGTCAATTCTGTCTCTGTCCGCCAGAAATGTAAGGGAATCCTGGCCCAGTGACCGGACAATCATATCCCCGTACATGACCCCCAGCGCCCCCATTCCCACAATTGCTATTTTGCTTTTCATGTCCATAAATGTTCTTCCTCTTTAGCACAATTTCCCCACCGAAAACAGTGCTGCTCATTTTCTTATAACGTTTTCTGTGCCAGACGCAGAATCCGGCAGTGCCTTACTTTTTCATATCTCTCCGGGCCGGACCGTCAAGCAGCTTCCCGTCCCTGTCAAACCCTGACCCATGGCATGGGCATTCCCACCTTTCTTCCTCCGAATTCCATTCCAGTCTGCATCCCATATGAGGGCACTTTCTTTCTTTTTTGGAAAAAAGTCCTCTGCCCAGCCCTATTATGCTTTCCCCTATATCTGCCAGCAGGTTTTTCACGCCCATCTGGAACAGAAGCCTTTGGGGACTGAAAATTTTTTCATAGGGACTATCCTTTCCGCATATCCGGCTGCTGATTATCAGTGCCGAAACCATAGATGCTGTCATTCCCCATTTTTTGAATCCTGTGGCTACATACCAGTAAGGTCTGTAAACGGAAAATCTGCCGATAAAAGGAATTTCATCATGGGGCATACAGTCCTGGGCCGACCAGCGGGCTGTCTCACGCAATGCAGGATAATATTTCCCAGCCGCCTCCTGGAGATAAGAATATCCTGCCATAATGCAATTTTGCATGCCGTTTCCCGGCTTCCCGGTACGGCGGCTGCCGCCTCCAAGAAGCAGTATATTGCCTGCGCTTCTTAAGGATATCCCTTCCCCGTCAGCGCAATAATACATGCCGTCCAATTCCTTATATCCTTCCAGCGCAATCACATAACTTCTCTCCTGATGCTGACGCAGGAAATAAAATCCCGGGATAACAGGAAAAGGGTAATGACAGGCAAACACAATATTTTCTGCTGTTATCTCTCCTTTATCTGTCAGAACAACATGACCTTTTACAGAAAGCACTTTCGTGTTTTCATAAATTTCAAGCGGCCCGGACAGCGCTTTTATAAACTCCAGGGGCGAAAACTGCCCCTGGTTTTCAAAGCATACCGCCCCTGCCGCTTCAAATGGTAATTCCGTAAGTTCCCGCCCTTCCACAAAACGGGCTTTCATGCCCAGTTCCCGGGCCGTAGCTGCCTCCTTCTCCAAATCCCCAATCCGGGATTTATAAAGAGTATACAAATAAGATGGCAGCTTTTTAAAATGACATTCTACTTTTTCTTCCTTTATAATTCTCTCATAAATTTTAACCGCATCCTCAGCCGCCATGGCATAATTTTGCGCTTTCTCTCTTCCAGCTTTCTGCATCATCTTATGGTAAATGAGTCCATGCTGGCTTGTAATCTTTGCCGTAGTGTTTTTCGTCTGCCCGCCTGCAATCCTTCCAGCCTCCACCACTACCACATCTACGCCTTCCTTTTTCAGAAAGTAAGCTGTAAGTATACCGGCCATTCCTGCACCGATGACCGCTGTCTGCACCCGCCTGTTTCCCGGCAGAGCTTCCCTCTCTGGTATCTCCACCGTCCTGCTCCAGATTGATTCCATCTTTTTATTCCCTTCGTTTTGTTATTGTTGTAAATACTTCCTGCTATCTGCTTTCTGTACACTATTTTTAACAGTTTAAAGGGAAATCATTCCTATTACAGGAAACGTCATTATTCTTAAATCATCTGGGACGGGTCGTACTGGTTATACCGAAGCTTTAGGAATTCCTGGAACTCCTTCTGGTACAATCTGAATATTTCATCTTGGTATCCCACAACCACCCATGGCATCATATTGTTGATATGCTGCAGGGCATCCTGCACATTGCTTTCACTGGACACGGCTATGGAAGTTCTCTTTTTATTGATATCATAAAAAACTATTTCGTAAGAAGTTCCTGTCTTAATGCCGTTGGTCCGGTGTGTTGTGGTTCTCTGGTATGCCCATATAATTTTGCTGTTGACCAGTATATGCGCCCTGCTTCCCTGCATATAGAAAATAAGCTTTTTACCTATGCGGAAATCGTTTGTTTTGTTAACCAGTGTGGCGCCTTCATATTCCAGATCCAGATTGGCTTCCCCAAGCCCGGCGGCTGTAAGTTCCTTCTTAAGCTTCTTAAGGCCGCCCCCACTTACTGCAACAATGACCATGATAACTGCAATCAGAATCAGCACACCGCCAATAACGGCAATTCCCACTGCTGTACCTGCGGCGCCGCCTGTGAGTGCGCCTACATTAATAAAATAGGGAAGGGTGTTTGCTTCAAACTCCTCTTCCGTAAAGCCCGACTCCAAAAAATACTCCTTAAAATATTTGTGTTCCTCTGACGACATCTTAATAATGGCGCCGGTATAATTAATCGAATCCGAAATTTCGTAATTGTAAGTTGCCTCCGCCATCCTTTCCATCGCGCTTTCATCGGAAGCAGGCACCTTAATGCCCATGTAGCGGAAATCCTCGTCGTCCTCATCCCCTGTCCAGATTACGTAGTATAAATCTGTGGTCCGTCTGCGGTGGGTCTTGGTATTCTCCTCATACTCCTCCATATAACAGCCGAAGTTGTCACGAAGCGTCACATCCACCACCAGATCATTCCCTATTTCCTCCGGTGCAAGGCTTTCAAATTGCACATTTCCGCGGATCAGTGCCTTCATGGCTGAAAACTCAATTCCAACCATCCCGATACCGCATATCAGCAGAATAATTGCCAGTGGAAGTGATTTGATAATGCTTTTCTTTCTTAGTTTCTCCAACATACTTTTCTCCCTCACTTATGTACAAATGTTATTAGAAAAATTGTAACATGGATAAGTAGGAAATGCAATTTTTTAACTCACTTTAGCCACAGGAATTAGGTTTTTGATTACTGTTCACACAGGCGCATTTGCTGCGCTGGTCGTAAGAAAGTGATTCGAGAGTGTTTTCTAATTCGGTTCAGCAGTTCCCCACAAACACATTTTTCAGATATTTTCCGGCCGTCCGGGCAAGGCGGCGCACCAGGCCTGTATCCGTGGGCCCCCGGTCAGTCATATGGTATCTGGGGAAAAAACGGGTCACATGGAGGGGGATGTGCCCACTTATGGACGCAATCCACCGGGCTTCCTCTTCCATTTCATCCTCACGGTCATTTTCACCGGGCACAATTAATGTGGTAAGTTCCACATGGCAGTCTTTTGCGGCCCGTGAAATAAATGCCTTCACCTGCCCGAAGCTTCCTCCCAGCTTTTCATAATAGCTTTCCGTAACCCCCTTCAGGTCAATGTTCATGGCATCTGTATAGGGCAGGATTTCCTCAAGCACCCACAACTCTGCTGTCCCGTTTGTCACCAGCACATTTTTCATCCCTGCTTCCTTCACCAGCTTTGCTGCATCCCTGACATATTCCCACCCCACAAGAGGTTCATTGTAGGTAAACGCAGCCCCGATATTTCCCATACTCCGGCACTTGGCGGCTTGCTCTGCCAGTTCCAGGGGTGAGAGATAAACTGCTTCCGATTCTATTCTGTCCGCCATGGAAATTTCATAATTCTGGCAGAAAGGGCATCTCATATTGCATCCGTAACTTCCCACAGACAATATCATGCTTCCAGGATGGAACATTTTAAGGGGCTTTTTCTCAATAGGATCAAGGGCAAGTGACGTCACCTGCCCATAATTTTCACATACAATACTTCCATTCTCATTTTTTCTTGCCCTGCATATCCCCTTTTGTCCGGGCAGCAGGGCGCAATGATGCATACATGTCTGGCAAATTTTTTTCATACTTTTTCCTATCTTCTCCGGCTTAAAAATTTATACTAATAATGCCGCACCACTTCAAACCTCTCCAGTTCCACATCTTCCCTTTCCCCGATGCCTGCTTTTCGCTTTGCAATGGCAATCTGTTCTTCCACAGTGTCAATCCCTTCCAGATTGGGAAGCAGCAGCCCCCTTTTACGTCCTTTCGTCACAATCACGCCGTACCGCCGTACATCCAGTTTGTCCGGAGATTCTATTTTTTCCGTATTCCCCAGCACATCCACGCTGACAGAAAGCAATTCCAGTTCCTCCGCCTCTATGGGTGAAAACCTGTAGTCTCTGGAAGCTGCGCTGATGGCATTGTCAATGATTTCCTGTGCAATGGAAGAATTTACGGCCTGAATCGTCCCAATACAGCCGCGCAGCCTGCCTTCTTCCTTGATGGAGACAAAAACCCCCGCCCTGCGGCTGTACATTTCCTCCGGCATTCCCTCCGGCATCTCAATTCTTTCGCCTGTGCGGACATAGACTTCAATAGTCTTCCGGGCAAGCTGAACGTAAGAATCCTCCTGTTTTCTCTGTTTCAAAATACGCATCTTTTCCCTTTCCCCGTATTTTTCCTTAAAATTACGCTCCGGGTCAGTTCCTGCCGCCGTATAGACACAGACACCATAGCCCACACCAAAGGGCCCTTCATAGGAAAGACGCTCCGCCTGCACCTTTGTCCTGTCAAACGCCCCTGCCATGATTAAAAAGGAGCGGTGCCCGCATTCTCCTGCCTTATCACAAAAATCCTCCGAAAAATCCAGCAGTTCCCCAAATTCGCCTTTTTCCATCACGTTCATGATACGGGCATCATATTCCGGCCCTTCCTTCTGATACCCGTAAGGCCCGTCCTCCTTCAGTCGGTGTGATAAATCTCCACTGCCAATTACCACCGTCCGCCTGTTCAGCTTCTGTGCGGTATCCCTGATATACTGCCCCAGTTCATAATGCTTTGTAAAAGAAAGGCCGGACAATCCCACTCTTACCAGCTTATATTCTTTCCAGTACTGGTTTACAAAGTACAAAGGCACCATCGTCCCATGGTCAAGGCTCTTATCCCTTTCCCCTTCCGTGCCTGCCGGAAGATTCCCCATGCCAGGCAGCCTGCAAAGAGTCTCCACAAACTCCGTGTCATAGCAGACCTCCATTTTCACATCTCCGGCACGGAACTGTCCGAAGTTCCCCTTCGCTCCTTTTCCCGGTGAAATATGAAAATAATCTGCATACATCACCTGATGGGGCGACAAAAGCACAATAGTCTCCGGCTTAAGGCTCCCTATCCTGCAGGCAGCCTCCCGGTAAGCGTCAACCGTATTCTGAATCTTCCTCTCTTCACCTGCACCGATTTCCGGTATAATCAGCGGTGGATGTGGAACCATAAAACCAGCCAGAATTCCCATACAATTCTCCCTTCTTATTAAATTTTATAAAATACAATAACAAATATACTTAATTGCCGGACACTTCCACGGCATCCTCCCCGGAGGACAACATAATAGCAGAAATATTTCTGACGCCGCCCCACTTAAAATAGTCTTTGCCGTCCTGGATACCTTTATCATAAGATATCTGGAAATGGTTGATATAAAGTATCCTGCCCTGTCCCACATCGATCCTGTTAAAACTGCGCAGATAACCGCTTATCTCCTCTTTGTCCGCTTTGGGATTGGTTTCTATATATTCCATGGCTTTCTTTGCAAAATCACTGATATCCACGGTAATTTCCTCTTCTGTCCCCCTAAGCCGGAACCGAAAAGCAGAAAAATCAGGCTCCGGCTGTTCATCCGCCTCTTCAAGCATATGCATGGTCTTAAATCCCTCCACAGAAAAACCGCCCACCAACTGGCATCCGTGAACAGAGTATCTGTCCACTTTCCCCAAGGCATTCTGCTGTCCGTCAACCTCAACCAGCCCTTCTCCTGCCTTTTTCAGAATATCCACAGAGTAGTCGTCATATCCCCCTGCCATACCCTTTGGGGTCCTTTCTTTCAGATAAAAATAGGCTTCCCACATCCGATTGTACTCCTGCTGTGAAAGGCTCTCCCCCTTCTGAGCCGCCTGATAATATTTCTTAAGCCATGCCTGCTGCTGTCTTTCGGAAAGCCGGCACCTGTTCACGCCGGGCATCAGAAATGCCAGCACAATAAGCCCGCTCATAATCAGCAGCACATTCTCCATCCTGCTTCTCCCCAAATGCCAACACAGCAGTGTCCCCCCTTCAAA
The DNA here is from genome assembly GCA_009911035.1 of Lachnospiraceae bacterium. GTDB lineage: Bacteria > Bacillota > Clostridia > Lachnospirales > Lachnospiraceae > Suilimivivens. The sequence continues at coordinate 90,273 of QXWO01000006.1, read as the reverse complement.
AACAATCATCATTACTCCTACATACCTGTTCGGTGTAAGCCCAAATTCCCCAATCCTGACTGCAATGGAATAAATCTGAAGCAGGATAAGCGGTGCAAAGACATAGGGCAGACTGGCCATAAGACGGGAATACCGGGACTCCTTAAGCAGACTGCCGCTCACCATCCATATAGGCATACCCAGGCTAAAAAGCGTCGTCAGTATGGAAAAAACCTCGTTGGAGGGAAACTCCCGCCTGATAAGAATTCCTGCAGCATACACGTAAACCGAAACCAGCGCACAGACTGCCATAAGGGAAAGCACATACTGTACCGGAGTCATTAAGAGATCTTTTGCTGCACGATTCCGCCCATTCAGCGCCAATATTCCCCCGGGTATCAGAAAAAAGCCTGAAAGCAAAATCCAGCTTACCGTAACAATACTTGAACCCCCTCCAAAAAACAGTGTGTCAACGCAACTGCACACAAGCCCTGTCCCAATCAGCAGTATGACATACATGGAAAATACGATGAGCCAGTTGACCAAAAGGGTCAGCATATATTCTTCAAATCTGGCCGCCTCTTTCCGGTAACAAAAATAAACCGTAAGAACCAGCATCAAAAAAATACATCCTGCCATCAGTTCCTGTGCCTTTTTATAAAAAAACACTCCCTTGATGCCAAACAGCAGACTTTCCCTTCCCACTCCAATAAAACAAGTAATTAGTCCGGATAAAATTACGCCTGAAAAAAGCCCCAGAAGTTTCAGCCATTTTTTTCCCATAAAGCAGGTTTCCGAGAATAACGCCGTCACCCCAAATAAAAACATAAACCGGAACACAGCGCTTTCATCAAAACCTATATTTATGTAAAAATCTTCTTCCAACACTACCACAACAGCCTCAAACAACGCGCACAAAGCTGACGTTCCCATGGAAAATTTATAGTCACGTACACGTGAAAATACCTGTTCCAAACTTACAGACCGCCGGAGCAGACTGCCCACCCTGTCCTTAAAAGTACCCATCATTCTTTCCCCTCCGAAACCAGAACACAACCCTTTTTCATATTTTACCACACTCCTTTTTTATCTTCTACTAGGGTTTGAAAATTGCTTTCCCTGAGATGTGCCTGAATTACAGATAAAACAGCCCGGTATCTGATGGCAGATTTCCGGGCTGAAAACTTATTTTAATATATTATTTATCATGAATCTCGCTGTGCAGTTCCTGTAAGGATTTAAGCTGGCTGCCCTCGTGGGTCTTTACGTAATGAATCCCTTCCGCCGCAACCCTTGCCGCCGCAACGGTGGTGATATACGGCGCCTTGGCTTTAATGGCCGCTTTCCTCAAATAACTGTCATCATAAACACTGTCTTTTCCCACAGGAGAATTAATCACCAGATCAAAGTCGCCGTTGGTAATCATGTCCCCCACATTGGGACGGCCTTCAAACAGCTTCTTTGCCTTTACCGCCGGGATGCCTGCGGCGTTGATGATATCGCAGGTTCCGCTGGTAGCCACAATTTTAAAGCCGTCATTTGCAAGACTTCTGGCAACCTCCACGATTTCATCCTTATCTTTCTTGTTGACGGAAATCAATACCGTCCCTTCCGTGGGAAGCTTTGACTGGACTGCTTCCTGGGCTTTGAAATAGGCTTCCCCATAAGAGCGGGACAGGCCGAGAACCTCCCCTGTGGAGCGCATTTCCGGGCCTAAGACCGGATCAACCTCCGGGAACATATTGAAGGGGAACACCGCTTCTTTTACCCCGTAATTAGGAATTGCCTGCTCTTTTAGATCCGGCACCGGCGAAGGGCGTCCCGTAATTTCCGATGTAATAATATCCGTGGCCAGGGGCACCATGCGGATGTTGCATACCTTAGATACCAGGGGTACCGTACGGGAGGCTCTGGGATTGGCTTCCAACACAAAGACCTTTCCGTTTTCGATGGCATACTGCATATTCATAAGCCCTTTTACGTGCATTTCCTCCGCTATCTTTCTTGTATACTCCTTGATGGTTTCCACACTTTCCGCCGGAATATGCACAGAAGGGATAATACACGCCGAATCCCCTGAGTGAATGCCCGCAAGCTCAATATGTTCCATCACCGCCGGCACAAAGGCGTGGGTTCCGTCACTGATAGCATCGGCCTCACATTCCAGCGCATGGTTCAAAAAGCGGTCAATCAGAATAGGACGGTCTGGTGTAACGCCTACAGCCGCACGCATGTACTCTGTCATGCTCTCATCATCATAAACTACTTCCATTCCCCTGCCGCCCAGCACGTAAGAAGGGCGCACCATAACCGGATAGCCAATCTTTGCCGCAATGGAAAGGGCTTCCTCCACAGTAGTCGCCATCCCGGACTCGGGCATGGGGATATCCAGCTTTTCCATCATGGCGCGGAACTGGTCGCGGTCCTCCGCCAAATCAATGACCGAAGGAGATGTCCCCAAAATCCTGACACCGTTTTTCTCCAGTTCTGATGCCAGATTAAGGGGTGTCTGGCCGCCAAACTGTGCAATGACACCAAGGGGCTTTTCTTTTTTGTAAATACTGAGCACATCTTCCAAAGTCAGCGGCTCAAAATACAGCTTATCGGAAGTGTCATAATCTGTAGACACAGTTTCCGGATTACAGTTTACGATAATCGTCTCAAATCCCAGCTTTTTGAGAGCCATTGCCGCATGTACACAGCAATAATCAAACTCAATTCCCTGTCCAATGCGGTTAGGCCCGCCGCCTAAAATCATAATCTTGGGCTTGTCGGTGTTTACTGGATTCTTATCGGGGCTGTTGTACGTGGAGTAATAGTAAGCGCTGTCCTTTGTCCCGCTGACATGGACGCCTTCCCATGCCTCTTCCACGCCCAGTTCTATCCGGCGGTTACGGATATCCTCTTCGGGTATCTCTAATAACTGGCTTAAATATTTGTCGGAAAAACCGTCCTTCTTGGCAGTTACCAGCATTCCATCTTCCGGCAGCGCTCCCTTATGTTTCAGAAGCTTTTCTTCTTCCTCCACAAGTTCCTTCATCTGCTCGATAAAAAATGCTTTTACTTTGGTGATTTCATATATTTCTTCCACGGAAGCGCCCTTTCGCAGCGCCTCATACATCACGAAATGACGCTCGCTGGAAGAAGTATTCAGCATCCTCAAAAGTTCCTCTTTGGACAGAGTGTCAAAATCCTTGGCATGTCCTAACCCGTAACGGCCGTTTTCCAGCGAACGGATGGCTTTCTGGAAGGCTTCTTTATAAGTCTTGCCGATGCTCATAACCTCGCCTACAGCGCGCATCTGGGTTCCCAGCTTGTCCTCCACTCCTTTAAACTTCTCAAATGCCCATCTTGCAAATTTGATTACCACATAGTCCCCGTCCGGCACATATTTATCTAATGTCCCGTATTTTCCACAGGGAATGTCCTTCAACGTAAGGCCCGCTGCCAGCATGGCAGAAACCAGGGCAATGGGAAATCCTGTAGCCTTGGAAGCCAGGGCCGAAGAACGGGAGGTCCTGGGATTTATCTCAATGACTATAATGCGGTCGGATACCGGATCATGGGCAAACTGCACATTGGTTCCCCCGATTACCTGCACAGACTCCACGATTTTATAAGCCTGCTCCTGTAACCGCGACTGACATTCCTTTGAAATCGTAAGCATAGGCGCCGAACAGAAAGAGTCTCCCGTGTGCACGCCCAGCGGATCAATATTTTCGATAAAGCACACCGTAATAATATTGTTTTCTGCATCACGCACTACTTCCAGTTCCAGTTCCTCCCATCCTAAAATGGATTCTTCCACCAGGACCTGCCCTACCAGACTTGCCTGTAAGCCTCTGGCACAAACGGTTTTCAGTTCGTCTTTATTGTAAACCAGACCGCCTCCTGCGCCGCCCATGGTATAGGCAGGCCGCAGTACCACCGGATACCCCAGCTTGTCCGCGATGGAGAGTGCCTCCTCCACAGAATAGGCCACCTCGCTTCGGGCCATCTCAATTCCCAGTCTGTCCATGGTTTTCTTAAATTCAATACGGTCTTCCCCCCGCTCAATGGCGTCCACCTGCACGCCAATCACCTGTACGTGATATTTATCCAAAATCCCTGCTTTGTTTAACTCCGAGCACAAATTAAGCCCTGACTGGCCTCCCAGATTCGGGAGCAGGGCATCCGGGCGTTCTTTTGCAATGATCTGCTCAAGACGCTCCACATTCAGCGGCTCAATATAAGTCACATCCGCCGTTTCCGGGTCTGTCATGATCGTCGCCGGATTGGAATTCACAAGCACAATCTCATATCCCAGCTTCCGAAGCGCCTTGCAGGCCTGCGTACCCGAATAATCAAACTCACAGGCCTGCCCTATGATAATAGGGCCTGACCCGATAATCAACACCTTATGGATATCTGTTCTTTTAGGCATAAAAAGTCCTCCTGACTTCTACTGAATTTATCTGTTATAACCTGCACCTCATACACCTGTGCGGCAGACGCAGACTACAGCGTGAATACTGCTGTGCATCATTTTATCATCACAGTGGGAAAGGTGTCAATTCAGTTCCGGCGATTTCCAAAAATCTGAATTACTCCGAACCATAATTATAACAAACGCTGCCACGCTTCGCGAGCCAGCTTATTGTAAGCAGAAATCCCGGGGCAGATAAGTTATTCTGCTCCGGGATCTTTCTGTTAAATCTCATACCAGATTATCTGGTTTGCTTCCATATCCAAATCAAAGGATGTTCCGTCACCTTTGTAAACGGTGGTGGACTGGGGTTCATAGGTATTGTTTACAACACAATATTTGCCATTCTCCACATAGGCATGTACTTCCACATTGTAGTTCGTAGAAAACCATTTATGGATATTTTCTTCGTCACCCGCGCACCAGAGTATCGCCCTATACAGAAGTCTGCTGTTTTCAAAGCTGTAAGGCAGGCCGCTGATATAAACGCTGCGCCCTTTCCCAAAGCTGTTGACTGCAAGGTGTACCTTTTTATCCTCAGCCGCCAGTACTTCCGTATTCTCCAATGCATAAATATATTTGCATGACTCTCCGAAATCAATTTTACCTTTTACATCTTCTGTGATGAAATGCTCGTGGTTCTCCCAGTTATACTTATCATAGCCAAGTGTAAACCCTGTTTCTTCCTCTACGCCAAGTACATTCGCCATCTGGAAGAAACGTCCGTTAGCCTGGTGGCCGCTGGGCTCTCCTACACCAATCAGACCGCCGCCGCGGTAGACGAACTCTTTTATCGTCGAAACGATCACCAGGTCACACCAGTATGCGCCGCCTGTATGGGCCGTGTCCGCACCGCCCACATTAATGATTACATCGATGTCCTTTAATATATCCTGATTCTCCAGTATATCTTCAAAGCTGATGAATCTGACATCAAAGGGTGCCCCAGAAAGAGCCTCCGTAATGCCGGCATAGGAGTAATTCTCCTTAAAGTAAATTGCGTGGTGGACCATATGGTTTCCCCAGGCCCTCATCTTGCCCCAGCAGTTCAGCACTGCTACTTTTTTCACACAGTAAGGAATGGTTCCTTTAATATTCTCATACAGCTCCCTGAATTCTGCGCAGACACTTTCCACATATTCAACAAACTCCGGGAAGTCAATGGCAAGTTTCAGATAGCCGCCATAACCGATACGGTCAATAGGCTTCCTTAAAATCGCACGCCTTGCCGTCACCCAGTTCACCTTTGCTTCCTTCACAGGGTCCCCCCCTTCATGGAAGGTGTCCGGGAAGAAGTAAGGAAGGAGACGTCCTTCCGTATATTTTACACCTTCTATATCGCTGATCAAGCGCAAGGTAGAGCCATTGCCCACGCTGCCCACTACAGCATCCAGTCCAATCTCTTTAAACTCTTCCATAAAAGGCTCCGTGCCGATCCAATGATCCCCTAAGAACATCATTGCTTCTTTGCCGCATTCATGGCAGATATCTACCATCTCTCTGGCAATTTTCGTCACTTCTCTTCTCTGGAATGCCTGGAAGTCCCGGTATTCTTTAGACGGAATCCGGTACTGGTTATTATAGTATCCCTGGTCGATAATAAATTCCGGCCGGAATGTATAGCCTGCTTCCTTCTCAAACTGCTCTAAGATATACGGGCTGACCGATGCAGAGTAGCCATACCAGTCCACATACTTTTCTCTCGCCAGTTCATCAAACAGCAGTGTAAACTGATGGAAAAATGTAGTGAAACGCAGCACATTTACATAGGGATGCTCCTCAATAAATTTGCGCAGGCGCTTCATCGTATATTCATGTGTCTTTGGCTGTCTTACATCAAAGGTAATCTGATGCTCCACATCCTTCCAGTCATTGATCACCGCATTATACATGTGCACCGGATCCCACATAATGTATGCCAGAAAGCTTACTGTATAGTCATGGAAAGGTACGCTCTCTATAACAACCTCACCGGTCTCCTCCTCATAATGCCATTTGTCAGTTGATACTATCTCCCCGGTCGTCCTGTCAATGACTTCCCACCACCGGCGGATATCATCTCTGGAATTGGGCGTAAGCATATCGGGGTACAGCCCCTTCATCAGACGGATGCGCAACGCAGTTTCTAATGCCGTATAAAACGGTGTCATCACATACAACTGCTGTATTTCATCCGGGTTGGCCTTTGCCCACTCATTATCTTTTCTCGTTGTATAATAAGTAGAGTATACTTTTAATCCAACATCTTTTAATTCTACCGGGAAATCGGTACCGTCACAGTCGCGCACGGCATCCGCTCCCCACCGTCTGGATAACTCCAAGGTATCCTGTATTACATCTATATCTGTAGGGATTGTTACCCTTCCTGTTTTCAAATTCACTCTGTCTCCTCCTGTTATGTCCATACAGTTTTCCTATCCCTTGATGCCTCCTCCGGTTACGCCGGAAATAATCTTTTCTGACAGGAATATATAAAGCAGGAAAGTAGGCAGGAATACAATAATAACTGCAGCAAACAATCCTCCGTAATTGCCTGTATACTTCATGGAATTTACAATCTGTAGCAGACCAACACCAACAGGTGTCATTTCTGCCGAACTTGCAAAAATCAATGCCATAAAGAATTCATTCCATACGCCCAGGAAATTGAATATCGTTACCGTTACAAGTGCCGGCTGAACCAGCGGAAGCATGATGATCCAGAAGGTCTTTGCAGGCGGACAGCCGTCAATTGCTGCTGCTTCTTCGTAAGTCTTTGACAGGGTTGCAAAAAAGTTGAGCAGATATGTCGTCGTATACGGTACATTCAGGAAAATATAAAGCATGATCAGGAGGATTCTCCCCTTAAGGTTCCACTGTGTTGTCAGCGCAAATATAGGCATGATAATCATAACTGCCGGAATACTCATTGCCACGATCAGGCCGGATTTAATCACTTTATTACCAAAAAATTCAAATCTCGAAAGCACATATGCACCGGGAGCCGAGATCAGGATAACGCCCACACATGCCACAACAGCATAGAGCAGGGAGTTGGCAAAGAATACTGATACATTCTGTGCCTGCCATGCGCTTACATAATTTTCCAAATGAAAGCCTGACTCAAATTTAAACACATTCCCTGAAAATATCTCTCTTGATGTAGAAAAGCTGGCTGCCAGAATCCAAAATAAAAAGGCTGCCGTAAATAAAATCCATATTGTTACAATAATATACCCTGGAAGAAGCGATAACTCTTTCCTCCAGTTAACGGGTTCTCCAAATTTAACTTTCTTGTTTTTACTCATTATTCACTCCGTTCTGCAGACAGGCTGCCGAAACACCCGCCGCCTTCTGCCTTAAATCCCACAGGCAAATTCCATCCTGTTAAAACTCCAGATCATCATCTTTGAGCAGTTTATTCATTATAAAGTAAATCACAATTATAATCAATGCAAGGACAACACCTACCGCCGCACCGGCACCGGCGTCCCTGGTAGTCACGCCCTTCCCGCCAAATACGGTATCGTACAGATAAACAACCGGAACAATCGTCGTTGCCTCCGTATCTACCGGTGAGAACATCTTCGACCAGAGGAAGAATGTGGTAGTATGTACACTCCAGAAAGTAATATTTGTTTTGGTGATTCCCTTTAGCAGGGGCATGGTAATTTTCAGGAACTGCTGTACCTTATTCGCCCCGTCAATGGTCGCCGCTTCATACAAATCGGCGGGTATCCTTTCTATTCCGCTAATAAAAATCAGCATATAGTAACCAACCGCACCAAATATAAATGCAAACAGCATTGCCCAGAATTTCATATCTGTCCCGAGCCACTTGACCCCATCCAGACCGACCATTTTCAGCATCTTGTTCAGCATACCATAGTCATTATTGAAAACGTACTGAATCCACATGGTTGCCAGGGCAACCGCACTGATAACGTTGGGAAGATAAATTGCTGCTCTGAAAAACTTCTTAAACCGGATGCCGCTTGTAAGGATTACTGCAAACAGCAGCGCAAGGGATAAGGTAAAAACGCCGCCCACCAGCCATATGCGGAGCATATTCCACATAGATGTCTTAAATGCCGGGCTGTTAAATATCTTGGCATAATTACCGAAACCGTTAAAGCTCCAGTCAGACATACCTGCTGTAACACTCTCAATACTGAAAAAACTCATTAATACTGTTCTGCCTACGGGATAAAGGTACATAATCAATAATGTAATCAGGCAGGGCAGTATAAAACATATAATTAACATTTTATTTTTTTTCATATATATGTCACCCCATCAAGCGCTGTCACTCTCCTCGAGCCAGCCTATTGAACAAACGCCGTCACGCTCCGCGAGACGTCTTATTGTAATTAGAAAACGGGGCGGCACCACACAAGTGCCACCCCGTTAATTAAACCTGTTTTTAATATAAAGCGTCCATTGCTGCAGCGAAATCTTCACCTGTAGCGAACTTTCCTTCATATAACTGAATAATAAGGTCTTTGAAGCTTGCCTTTAAGTCTGCATTGTCATTCAATCCCATGTTCCAGGAAAGAGGATTGGATGTAGCCTGCAAAGCCTCAACGGTACCGCTCATAATAGCAGGCGCTGTATTTCTAGGATCAGCAGGAATCTGGGATGCAGAATCAGCCATCTTCTGGTCGAATTCACCGCTTGTCAGGAACAGCAGGAAATCAAATGCTGCCTGAGGATTCTCACTGTAAGAAGAAATTGCCAGAGAGTTAGCTCCTGCGTAGGAGTTGGAAGCATCTGCCCCGCCTGCTACTGAAGGATAGTTGAACATGCTCCAGTTAACTTCTGTGCCACTGTTGTTGTTAACCTCTGCACATACATAGTTTGCACATACGATCATAGCAACCTGACCTGTCAGACCGATCTTGTTCTGGCTGGAAGGATATTCTTCAGGTGCGCCCTCTGCAAGGTAGCCTGCAGCAATGAAATCAATGATATCCTGAGCTGCTTTTGCTACGTTTTCGTTCTCACTCCATCCGCCGTTTACTGCCAGCTCGGAGATTGCAGCTTCGCCTAAATATCTGTCAAGATGATAGCCGAATGTAAAGTCTGCATATGCACTGTCCAGTGCAAGAGGCTGGTAACCTTTGTCAACCATTGTCTGGCATGCTGCAAGGAACTCTTCCCATGTAGCAGGAGGAGTAGTGATACCGCAGTCATCAAAGATATCTTTGTTGTAGAAGATACCGCCTACCTGAGGCTGCTCTGTAACGCAGGGAAGGAATCCTGCCCAGCTTGTAGCTACGTCATTAAAGCATTTGAAGCTCTGTGCATCATAGCCTGATGCTGCTGCCATATCGGTCAGATCATAGCAGAAATCTTTGTAAATCTTAGCAATTCTGGAGTAGTCATCTTCAAAGATGTCGATCTTTTCGCCAGACTCCAGTGCTGTCTGGATGATTGTGTTGATATCACGGCCTTTCCATTCAATATTGATGGTTGCGCCTGTCTTCTCTGAGAAAGCTTTTGCTGCTTCTTCAATTACGACTGCCTGAGGCTCTCCGGCACTCCACATAGACCAGAATGTCAATTCTACGCCGCTGTAATCTGCTGCACCGTCTGCTGCAGGAGCTTCTTCCTCTGCTGCAGGCGCCTCCTCTGCGGGAGCTTCTTCTTCGGCAGGTGCTTCCTCTGCAGGAGCTTCTGCTGCAGGCGCTTCCTCAGCGGGTGCCGGTGTTTCTGTCTTTCCGCATCCTGCAAGTAATGATACTGCCATTGCGGAAGCCAGAAGTAAACTAACAATTTTCTTTTTCATTTTTATCCTCCTTTATTATATGTACTACGAGTTTCAGTATAACTGATTTATTCACTTTACACAATACTAACATTGCTTTTCTTTTTATTTATATTGCTTTTTTACAAACAATATATATATAATATATATAAATTGCCGGAATCTCCGGCAGTTTATGGCAAAATCCGGAATTTTTTTGTCAAAATTATTTGACTGTTATTCTTTTTGGTCTTTCTGCCGTACAGCGATAGAACTTGTCTTTTGGCTCTTTTCCTATTCTTCCCTGATACGTCCCATGGCGATCTGGCAGGGGGTAATGGGCAGTTCCCTGAACCGCAGGCCCGATGCGTTATAAACCGCATCCGCCACTGCAGGCAGGGGGGTATTGATCACCACTTCCCCGATAGACTTGGCCCCGAAAGGGCCTGTCTCCTCATAGCTGTTTTCAAAGGCCACCTGTATGCGCCCTGTGTCCACCCTTGCAGGGATCTTGTACTGCATCAGGGAATTTTCAAGCACACGCCCCTTACCGTCATAAGTGATGTTTTCCGTAAGGGCCATGCCGATTCCCTGCAAAATGCCGCCCTCCGCCTGTACCCTCGCCAGATTGGGGTTAATAGGCGTGCCGCAGTCCACAGCCGCCGCGAAATTGACCACTTTCGTCTCTCCGGTCAATAGATCCATCTCGATTTCCGCCGCGCCTGCCATAAAGGGCGGCGGTGAAATAGGCGAACTATGGGTGGCTGACGCTTCCAGCAGGATATCATTACCGCACATGGATGCAGTTGCAATGTCCTTTAGGGATACTTTATGCTCCCCGTCCCAAATCACTTCCTTACCGTCAAACTCAACCTGATCATATTCACAGCCAAGAAGCCTTGCCCCCAGACGGCATATCTGCTCCCGCAGCTTCAGGGCACAGTTTTCCACGGCCTTTCCGGTTACATAAGTGGTGCTGGAGGCATAGGAGCCGGAATCATAAGGTGAAGCATCGGTATCCGCCCCAAACACTATAATGTCCTCCATCCCGCAGTCCAGCACTTCCGCCGCGATCTGGGCCAGTATGGTATCGCATCCGGTCCCCATGTCTGCAGCGCCAATCAGCAAATTATAGATCCCCTCATCTCCCAGCTTAAGGACAGCGCTTCCCACATCCACGCCGGAAATACCGGAACCCTGCATGGCCATGCCCATGCCCACACTGCGTACTTTTCCGTTTCCCATATCTTTTGCCGGATAAATCTCATCCCACTTGATCATCTCACGCACCTTTGCAAGGCACCTGTCAAGGGCACAGCTTGTATTTTCCTGTCCGTAATAAGCAGGCATCACATCCCCCTGCCGCACAATGTTCTGCTCCCGCAGACGGATCGGGTCCATGTGAAGCATAGCCGCCAGTTCATTGACTGCCGACTCCACCGCAAACAATCCCTGGGTAGCCCCATACCCCCGGTAAGCCCCTGCGGACATCACATTGGTGTAAACCACATCACTGACGAACCGGAAGGCTTCCGCTTTTCCATATAAAGGAATGGACTTGTGCCCGGAAAGTCCCACAGTGGTAGGCCCGTGCTCTCCGTAGGCCCCTGTATTGGAAAGGGTGTACAGATCGATCCCCCGGATACGGCCGTCCTTCATAGCCCCCAGACGCACATGCATTTCCATCTCATGGCGGGGCGTGGATGCCGTCATGGATTCCTCTCTGGAAAAAACGATCTTAGAGGGCTTTTTCGTTTTCCAGGTGACAAAAGCCGGATAAATCTCCGAAATAGACGTCTGCTTGGCTCCAAAGCCCCCGCCGATCCGCGGCTTGCTGACACGCACCATGGACTTGGGGATATGCAGGGCATTGGCAATGATCCTCCTGCAGTGAAACACAATCTGGGTGGAGCTCACCACTGAAAGCCGCCCGTAAGTATCTATGGTGCAAAAAGTGCGGAAGGTCTCCATCATGGTCTGCTGGCAGGCTTTCGTGTGATATACCCTGTCAAGGACGATCTCGCACTCTCCCAGTACCTTTTCAATATCTCCCTGGGAAGATTCGTCGTGGGCACAGAGGTTTCGCTTATTGTCTGCTCCTACTGGGCAAAGGCTTTCCCAGTTTTCTTCCGGGTGGACCAGCACCGGATTGTCCAGCGCCTTACGGAAATCCAGAATCGGGTCCAGAACCTCATATTCCACCCTGATCAGCGACAAAGCCTTGTCCACACATTTATCATCCGCTCCTGCCACGATTGCCACCGGATCTCCCACGTACCGTACCCTGCGGTCTAAAAGCAGCCTGTCATAAGGACTTGGCTCCGGGTAAGTCTGCCCTGCCAGCGTAAACCGCCGTTCCTCCTGGGACACGTCTTTCCACGTGTAAACTGCCTCTATGCCGGGAATCTTCATGGCAATATCCGTCTCAATATCCTTGATGACCGCACTGGCATAGGGCGAGCGCAGAAGCTTCACAATCAGGCAGTCCTTCGGTGCAATGTCATCGGTATATACCGGCTGCCCTGTCAAAAGCTGCATGGCATCCTTTTTACGGACAGGTCTGTTTACTGTATTCATGAGCGCCCCTCCTTTTTCCGCCATTCCAAAAATGCTAAAATCCCCCTTAGCTGTCCCTCATAGCCGGAACAGCGGCACAGATTCCCTGCCAGATACTCCTTGATCTCTTCCTCTCCGGGCTCCGGGTTTTCCCTGAAAAGCGCCAGGGCATTCATCACAAATCCGGGATTGCAGAAACCGCACTGTTCCGCCCCCTGGTCTGCAATGAACGCGCCAAACTGCTCCGCTTCCTCCTGCATCCCTTCTAAGGTCGTTACCTTCTTCCCATCTGCCCGCACTGCCAAAACCGAGCAGGACAGAACCGGCTTATCCTCCAGAAACACCGTGCACAGCCCGCAGTTGGAGGTTTCACAGCCGCGCTTAACACTGTAACACCCATGATCCCTTACAAAGTCTATGAGAAGCGTATCTGCTTCCACCTCTGCACACACGTTTTTCCCGTTCAGTTCCACTGTGATCAACATCCCGCCGCACCTCCTATCTGTAATACCGCCCGCTGTGTAAGCACCTTCACAAGATGCTTCCTGTACCCGGCGCTGCCCCGCATATTGCTGCCTGCAGGCACATGAGCAGCGGCATATTCCCCAAAGGCGCACGCCTGTTCCTCTCTGCTTTCATGGGCTGTAAATCCGCCCGAAAGTATCCCGTCCCCATCTTCAATCACAATTGCCCTGCCGGGACGGGCCCCTATGGCAAAGCGGTGGTCCGACCCTGTTTCTGTGTCAAACCGGACCGCCGCGCAGGTCAGCACCGGAAAGTCTGTCCGGGTGTTACGCACACTGCTGTAATGGAAAGAAGCAGGCAGCTTCCTGACCAGGATGCGCACCAGCACATCCCGGTCAAATCCACCGCCTGCAAACTCCCTCATGGGTACAATGCCGCCTTTATATAATTCCACATAACTGTCCATGGCAAGGAACATGGTAAGTACGTCGGAGAACCCGAACCGCCCGAAAATACTCCCCCCTGCCGTAGCAAGATTTCTGAACTGAACCCCCACAATATGACGCAGAGCCTCTTTCATGGCGCCCCCTGTATAGGCATCCAGTCCTGCATGTAACTCTAACTGGCGCAGGGAAACCATACACCCTATCCTGATCTCTCCTTCCGTTTCCTCTATCTGGTCCAGAGACAGGCCGGATAAGTCAATGGCAGTCTGCACCGTCCCTTTTCCCATTTTCAGCCAGAGCATACCGCCAATGATGCGGTTGCTTTTCTGCTGGTTCAGCCGCCACGCCTCCTCAAGGCTTTCGGCCTTCTTATAGTTCCTTATTGTTATCATAAGTGGATCTCTCCTTTAACGCTTTCTTTTACAGCAAGTAACAACACCTGATACCTGCTATAAGTGTAGCATAGGAGCCGGGGAAGTTCAATGCTGCCACAGCAGATTCACCAGCCGTGATACAGACCTTTTTAGATCCCGGATATCCAGTTTTCCTTCTGACAACTCCTGTCTTAAGTTTTCATGGTCTTCCATGCAGCCCGGCATGACAATATCGTTCCCTGCCCGCATACAGCCTGCCGCCGTACAGCCGTCTCCCTGCATGGTGGTTGTCCAGTCTGTCATGATCAATCCTTTATAATTCCACTCATTTCTGGCGACTTTGGTACAAAGGTCATAATTGTTGGCCGCATGTATGCCGTTTATCAGATTGTAGCTTGTCATCATTGCCTTGGGATGGGATTCCTTAATGGCAATTTCAAATCCCCTCAGGTAAATCTCCCGCAGGGCCCGCTCTCCTATCATGCTGTCTGACCCCATCCGGTTATCTTCCTGATTATTACATGCAAAATGCTTAATTGTAGTGCCGCATCCTTTTACCTGCTGGACGCCCTTGGTCATTGCCGCCGCTATTTTTCCGCTGACTACCGGGTCTTCGGAATAGTATTCATAATTCCTGCCGCAGAGGGGATTCCTGTGGATATTCATTCCCGGAGCCAGCCACAAAGTTATCTGAAATTCCCGCATTTCCTCTGCCACCGCAGCGCCGCACGCTTCCACCAGCTTGATATCCCAGCTCTGGGCAAGCAGTGTGCCTGCAGGAAAGGCTGTGCAGTACTGATAATAAACTGTCCCCTCTTGACCAGCATTGTCTCTGCACAAAAACCCGTTTTCCAGTGACATCCCCCAGGGACCGGGCTGTATCCAGCCATCCTTTACCCGATAGGTCTGATTCAGCCGCAGTCCCGCCGGACCATCCGCCAACGCAATAGGCACAAGCCCCTGTTCTAACGCACAGCCGCTGGTTTCCCCTGCTGAACCGGGGACACGGACCCCCGCAGAACCAATGGCAGCCTCCTGCCTTCTTCCAATATTTCCTGTGGCAAGCAAAATCAACTGTTCTTCTGTCAGGGTATCCACAAAGGCCCTTACCTCCCGGGGCATATCTTCATAGGAAGGGGAATACACATATTCTTCAGATACCACATCCTCCTGCTTTATGGAAAGGGCTGGCTTTCCGGATATCTCACCCAGCCATTTATCCCTTTTGCGATTCGACCTTTCTGCATCCCCTTCCAGTTCATTTATTTTTCCCCGGAGGGGACATACATGTTCCGTCTTTGCAATTATAATATCATCCTCCACCTGTATGGAGCCTGCCAGAAAGCTGTCGGAAATGCTTCTCCCGGCAAATACGCCATAGATGCCTTTTTCAATTACCCATGCTCCTGCTTTTTCATCAAAATAGGCGAGGGCGGAAACCGGAAAGTCAATTTCCATGGTCTTGCTTTCACCGGGAAGCAACACCCCTGTCTTTCCAAATCCTGCAAGCTTTCTGTACTCTTTCGCCGCCCTATCTTGGGGAGGACAGATATATACCTGCACCACTTCTTTTCCTCTGTAGATTTTTCCCTGATTGGTCACCACCGCTTTCACGGATATTCCGGCCTTGGACGTGCCAAAGTCCTTCTTCCCGATACCTGCCGCCTGCAAATCAAAGGTGGTGTAAGAAAGTCCGAAGCCAAACCCGTACCTAAACGGAATATCATAGGTATCAAAATACCGGTATCCCACATAAATACCCTCATAATACTCCTCATGCTCTGTGTCCCCGTTATTGTGGGAAAAGGTTTTGGCATTGGGGTAATGATAATAATCGTGTGCCCATGTGTCTGTCATTTTACCGGAGGGCGTGACGGCGCCGCTGATAATATCCGCCACCGCGTTCCCGCCTTCCATGCCCGGCTGCTGTACATACAAAATTCCCTCAATTTCCTTATATTTATCGGCAAACTTCATATCCATGATCCCGCCGGTATTTAATGCCAGCAGAACATGAGGGTAAATTTCGCATACTTTTGCCAGAATTTCTTCTTCCTTTGCTGAAATAAAGTAATCCCCCTCCTTAAAAAGGCGGTCTTTTCCTTCTCCGGCATTTCGGCTTAAAACGAAAACTGCCGTATCCGTGTCTGTCTTTTCAGGCATTTCCCCGGTAGGAATCAGAAACGGCGTGGATGAATAGGCATTGAACAGATTCATTATCTGCCCCGGTGGATAGGAGTCCTCTTTATCCCATATTTCCTGTCGCCATTTAAGACGGGCTTCCCGGTATGTCTGCTCATAGTCATGAATCCACTGCTGTGTGGTGATTTCATATCCTGCATTTACCAGCCCCTGATAAATGCTGACGGTTTCCCTTGCGTTCACATCCCCGGAACCCATGCCGCCTTTGATCGTAACCGCTGCCCCTGCCCCGTACAGTGCGATCTTTTTGCTCTTTTCTATGGGCAGCAGATTGTTTTCGTTCTTTAAAAGGACCATCCCTTCGGCTGCGGCCTTTCTTGCCACCTTCCGGTGCTCTGTCTCATAGGGTCTGACTGCCTGACTGGCTGTCCCCACCAGCGTGCATATATTTTCCATAAATACAAATCCTTTCCTTGTATCTTCAGCTTATCAGTTCCATAAATCTCCGGATGCTCTCGTTCCATACTTTCCATTCATGTACGCCCGGCATCTCAAAGTAGGTGACATCATACCCTTTGTCCGTCAACGCGTCCTTAAACTCCCTGTCCATGGCAATGCAGATGGCATCTTCCGTGCCGCACGTGATATAGATCTTCGGAAGCTCCCTGTTTTCTTTTCTGCATTTGTCTGCCAGCGCATATAAATCATTGTCCGTGCCTTTTATATTTTCAATTCCGCCAAACAGACTATCATAGTCAATGATATTACGCATGTCAGGAATCGTCTTAAGAATATCCGAAAGCCCTATAATGTCCAGTGCACCGGAAAAGGCCCCTACCGCCGCATACCGTCCGGGATTGGCCAGCCCGTGCCGCATTGCCCCATAGCCGCCCATTGACAGCCCTGCAATAAAACGGTTCTCCCTCCCTTCCAGCAGCGGAAAGTTCAGTTCCGCCCAGAGCGGAAGCTCTTCATTGATAAAATCATAGTAGGCAAGTCCGTGTACCGCATTTATGTAAAATCCGTTCTGGCCGGAAGGCATCACCAGCGCAAATCTGTATTTCTCCGCCTGTTCTTCCACCATGGACCATCTCATCCAGCTTGAGTGATCGTCCAGCATCCCGTGAAGCAGATAAATCGTCTTAAACCTCTGCTCCTTATTGTAAATTTTCTCCAAGGGAAGATTCCCCATAGATATATCACCATTGTGATAAGAAGGAACGTATACTGTTACATCCACAAAATTTCCCAGACATTTAGAAAAAAAGTTACATTGAAATATCGACATTACTTCTCCTCCCAATTATGCTTTTATTTTATCTTCCATGTTTTTATTATTTTCCATCATGGCAATTTCTTCCCGTTTCACCTTCTGCCGTCTTCCAAGCTGGTATACATCAAAGGCAATTGCCGCAATCATCAGAATACCTTTACATATGGACTGCCAGTAGGTGTCAATGCCGGAAAGCTGCATTCCGTTTGTCAAAACTCCAAGAAGCAGCACGCCTGCCAGTACGCTTGACAGCTTGCCTTCCCCGCCGCGGATGCTTACGCCGCCTAAAAAGATTGCCGTGATCACCGTAAACTCTGTGCCCGGTCCAATGCCTGACTGTGCGGAGGACATACGTGAAATAAGCATCAAGGCAGAAAGTCCCACAAACGCACCGGAAATAAGAGAAATGCTGTACTTCATTCTGCCCACATTGATTCCAGCCAGACGGGTGGCCTCCTCATTTCCTCCCAGGGCATAAATATATCTTCCAAAATAGGTTTTTGACAGGACAAAATCCATGACCAAAAAGGAAACGGCCGCAATCACGATTGCAAAGGGTACCGGCCCTAAATACCCCTGTCCCAGAAACTTAAAAGAAGCCGGGAAGTCATTGATCGTCCGGGAGCTGGAATACAGAAAAGAGATCCCCAGGAAAATATTCTGTGTTGCCAGTGATACGATCAGCCAGGACAACTGGAGTCTTTTGGCAAGCCAGCAGTTAAATGCGCTCATGGCCATTCCCAGCAGTACCCCTGTCAGGATCACAAGCAGAATCGGCAGTCCCGTCGTGGTCATCAAAGTTGCACACACCACCCCTATGATAGACATCTGATAGCCTATGGAAATATCCAGGTTTCCCGACATCTGGATCAGGACGATACCGCATGATGCCACGATCAGATACGCATTCTGGTCTAAAACTGTCCTGATATTTCTAAAAGTTAAGAACCGTGAATTCATAATGGTAAAAATAACACAGATCAGAATCAAAATGACCCACGCCACATTATTTTTTAAAAAGTTGTTGATTTTATTTGTCTTCATTTTTATACCTCCGCATAACACAATTTGTCCCTGCGATACTGCTATAATCCCGATGCATAGGTCATAACATTACTCTGGCTGAAATTTTCTTTGTCCAGCTCCCCGCTGACTTTTCCTTCATGAAATACAATGATTCTGTCGCTCATCCCAAGCACTTCCTCCATGTCGGAAGAAATCATGATGATCGCATTCCCCTCCGCCGCAAGCTCGTTCATAAGCTGGTAGATTTCCCACTTTGCGCCTACGTCAATTCCTCTTGTAGGCTCGTCAAATATAATAATGCTGGTCTGGGCCGCCAGGGTCTTTGCAACCACCACCTTCTGCTGGTTGCCTCCCGATAAACTCTTGGCGAGATTATGTATGCTTGGCGACTTCACGCCCATGCGGTCAAAATATTTCATGACCGTTTCTTTTACCTTGTCGTTCTGGATCACGAAATGTTTGGAAAGACGCTTTAAGCACATTAAAGAAATATTCCAGTCAATGGGGTATTCCAATAAAAGACCTTCATTTTTTCTGTCCTCCGGGATCAAACCGATCCCATGGGCAATGGCTTCTTCGGGGGACTTAATGGTTACTTCCTTCCCATCAATGAAAATCTGCCCTGATTCCTTTTTGGCTGCACCGTATAACACTTTTGCAAACTCCGTCCTGCCAGAGCCAACCAGCCCGGCAATCCCAAGCACTTCCCCGTGATTCACCTTAAGGCTGATGCCTCTGACGCCGTTTCCGGTGATATTTTTCACCTCCAGCGCCACCTCCCCTATTGGATTATCTCTGGCCGGACATGCAGCGTCCAGTTCCCGCCCTACCATGTAATTGATCAGCTGCTTCCGGGTAATATCCTCTATTTTTTTTGTGGTGATGTACTCCCCGTCACGCATGATCGTAACCTTGTCGCAGATTTCAAATATTTCGTCCAGACGGTGGGAAACATAGATGATCGTTACCCCCTTCTCCTTTAAGGATCTGGTGATCTTAAACATGGCCTCCACTTCCGCCATTGCCAGTGTAGCGCTGGGCTCATCCATAAAGATCACTTTGGCATTTCTTGACACTGCCTTTGCAATTTCCACAAGCTGCTGCTGGGCTGTTGACAAATCGGAGACCATCGTATGGGTATCGATATACACGCCAAGCTGCCTGAAAATCTCTGCTGACTTTTTATGCATCTGCTCAATATCCACTAGGTTTTTTCCACCGATCTTCTGGCCGATAAAGATGTTTTCCGCCACGCACATAGACGGAATCAGACACAATTCCTGATAAATTACCGCAATACCGTTATCTATGGCTTCGCCGGGCCTAATGGAAGAAAATTCCTTTCCATCGATCACAATGCTCCCTTCGTCAAACTGTATTGCCCCGGAAACCGATTTGATCAGGGTCGATTTTCCCGCCCCGTTTTCGCCAATCAGTGCATGTATCTCGCCTTTTTCAAATGAACAGGAAACTTTATTTAAAGCAATAACTCCATGATAGAATTTACTTAGTTCTTTTAACGCAAGAATCGAACCCATTTACTCTCATTCCTTTCATTTATGATATGGAATATCAGGCAGTCTCCTGCCTGATGTTCCATTCCTATTACAATTAGCTGTCCCCAAAAGCGCAGCAGCCTTTATCACTTGAGATAATCGTCAACATTATCTGCCTGAATCACAAAAGGGTCTGCAAAATACTGTTTGAGGTCGTTTAGCTCACTGTCAAAAGCGCCAAGTGCTGCCTGGATCAGTGTCAGGTTAAAATCCTCGCCTGTTGCCACCGTCGCCCGGATGGTGCTTTCATCGGTTTTGGAAAGTCTGATTTTTTCCATTGCCGCATTTGTCTTATCAATTGCAATGCTGCATACCTGTGACGGGTCAACATCCGGGTTTGCCATCATAGCCTCGTCAACAATCAGATTGAACACATCGGAATAGGTCAAAATCACCTTGACATCAGGATACTGCTGCATCATCAAATCAGCGTTTTCTTTTACCTTGACCATATAATTGTCGGAAGGAATGTCATAGTCTGCCACAATCACAGCCTTGGGATTTAATTCTTCGATTTTACGCAGTCCGTCGCAGCGCTGGATAACATTTTCAGAAATGGACATCGAAAACAGTACAACTTCAATGCTTCCATCCTCTGCGTCCGGGTAATGCTCATCGATCCAGTCAGATGCAAACTGGGCTGCCGCCGTACCTACCGAATCCTGGTTTGCGTCAATGGCAATGGTATAGGCATCTATATTTTCAGGGGTCATGGTTGCGCTGACCACACGGATCCCGTCTGCCTCGGCTCTCGCCATAATATCCTGCATGGATGTGGGGTCAAGGGCATAGACAATAATGGTGGTGCATCCCATTGTCATAAGATTTTCAAACTGTGAAAGCTGTTTCTGGGTGTCACTGTCCGCGGAAGCCATATCATATTTGATTCCAAATTTTTCACAATACTGGGACAGCTCTGTTTCAACGCCCTTATAATATTCGGTGTTTGTCATGGGCAGTGAGATGCCAAAATATTCATCCTCCGGGTTTAACGGTGTCTCTCCTAAAAGGCTCTGAACCTCATCCGTTCCTTCTGCCGCTTCTTCCACGATCCCTGCCTCTTCCTCCGCCGGGGATTCTTCTGCCGCATCTGTCTGTGCTTTTCCTGTCTCTTCCACAGCAGCTTCTGCCCTAGGGGTTTCCTGGGCAGGTTCACTGCCGCAGGCTGTCAGCCCCATAATCAGCGTCGCACTTAAAACGGCGGCAATTCCTTTTTTCAGTACTTTTCTCATAATGCAATCCTCCTTGCTTATTTTTGATGTATCCATCATATACAAAGAATGAAACCTGCAAAACTTAATATTTTATGATTAGGTGCAATATTTTATTATTATGTGCAACTTTATTGACTTCTTTCTTTCGGTTGATTTATAATTCAGCATATCCCATTAACCTGCCCTGCACTAACCAGAAAGGTGACTGTAAAATGTCCTCATATAAATGTATTATCATCGATGACGAACCCTTGATCTGCCGGTTGATCCACAAACTGGGAGACTGGAGCGAATTTGATATAGAAATATCCGCCATCTGCTATGACGGGGAATCTGCACTGGAAGAAATATCCCGGCATAAGCCGGACATTGTTCTTTCCGATATCCGTGTCCCCATTTACAACGGCATAGAAATTATGGAACGGGCACAGGAAGCGGGACTGCATCCGCTGTTCATTATCCTCAGCGGCTACTCCGAATTTGAATACGCCCAGAGGGCGATTCAGCTAAAAGCCGTTGATTATCTCGTCAAACCGATCCGCAAAGACAAGCTCAACGATGCGCTCCGGCGCTGCTGCGATCTGCTTGCCGCCGCTACGGAACGCCATGCCGCTGCAGAAGCCCTTGCAGATGCACATAAAGACCTTTTATGGAATGATCTTTGCAGTAAAAGATATTTCTGTCAGGATGCGGAAGATTTTGAAGCAAAATACGGGACCGGATGGACCCGGAAAACCCATTATGCCGCCGCAGTCTCCATTTCAAGGCCGGAGCTGATGGAACAGCGGGCTTTATACATTGACCGTGTTTTGTCCATTTTTTCCGCCATGTTTGACAAAAGCGCATTTTCCTGTGACAGTTCCCTGGGATGCATTTATCTGCTCTTTTCCATGGACGAAAACAGCGGCAGCGGCGCTGACATATTCCAGAAATTATATGTGGATATCAAGCATCTGGAAGATACCCTGGGTGCTTTTTCCCTGACTATCGGATACAGCGACGCTTTTATTCTGCCATATAATCTGCCGGAGCACCTGGAGCAGGCACAACATGCATCGGACTACCGGTTTGAACGGGGCGCCGACACCATATACAGTTTCTCGGAACTGCCCGGGGGGTGCCTCTCCTACAAGGAACTGATCACGGAGACCCTGACAAACAATATCATCTATAATTCCGGCACACTGGATATGGAACAGCTTAAAATCTCCATCCGGGGACTGGAAACAGATTTTCTCAGAAGTTCTGACCGGGATTTTTCCGGCCTTATTGATTTGGGAATTTTCATTTTGAACACAGTCATGACTGCCGCGCATTTTCCGGAACAGGAAGTACTGCGGGAGAGGTTTCTGTACGATTACCGGTTCTGCGTCACTTATAATGATTTTTTCCAGTTATTGACGCGCTATTCCTGTGACATTCTCGAACAGAAAAAAGAAGCGGGACATGTGGAATTGTCTTCCTCTGTGCAGTCTGCAAAAGATTATATCAACAAACATTATTCTGAAAAAATATACCTGGACGACCTTGCCAAAAGCGTCTGTTTAAGCGCCAATTATTTATCTTCTATTTTCAAAAAGGAACTTGGCACCGGCATTACGGAATACATCAACACCGTCCGGTGCAGCGCCGCAAAAGAACTTCTTAAGACAACCGTCCTCTCCCTCAATGCCATTGCAGAAAAAACAGGCTATGCAGATGAAAAATATTTCCAGCACCAGTTTAAAAAAATTGTAGGCATCACCCCTGCGCAGTTTAGGAGAATCTATTCATGAATTATTATATCGTTATTCTGCTCATAATAATCCTGCTGCTGGTTCTCTTGCTGGGAATAGTCCTGCATATCCTGGTGCGCCTTAAAAGGGAGCGTGACGCTCTGTCACAGGAATTATCGCTGCAAAGCTTTGCCCGGACCGAACTGATCAAAAAGCAGATAGATCTGTCCATGCTGCAGGAGCAGATCAACCCCCACTTTTTATATAATACTCTTGAGGCTATCCGCAGCCAGGCAGAGCTGGCAGACCAGACAGAGATCTCCAATGCCACGGAAACTCTTGGAAACTATTTCAGATACTGTATCAACAGTCATGGCGAACCCGTCCACCTTTTCGAGGAACTGCAGAACATACAGGATTATTACCAGATTATCCGGTTCCGTTTTTTTGACAGGATAAACATGGTCATCGACATCAAAGACGCTTCCGTCCTCCAGACTTACCTGCCCCGTCTTACCATCCAGCCCATAGTTGAAAATGCGATCAACCATGGATTAAAGGATAAGATACACCATGCCGTGATTACAATCAGTGCTGAAAAATCTGATAATATTGTATACTTAAAAATCTCTGACAATGGCTGCGGAATGGAGGAAGAACAGCTTAGGGAATTAGAAGACCGGATCGCCCATCCTGTTGAACTGATTATGCAGCAGAAAAGGAAACACGGGATTGCCCTTCCAAATGTCCACCACCGGATACAGCTTATGTTTGGAAGCCTGTACGGCATACACATACAGAGTATTCCCGGGGAAGGCACCGATATATGTATCGATTATCCCATTGACTATACCAAAATCATAAAGGGGCAGCATGAAAGAATTGATCAGACTCATTGATGTTTCAACCAATACAGATAATTTTGCAGATCTAAACCATCTGTTTCTCACGATTTTCTGCGGTCAGGTCCACTATCTTGCCGGTCTGCACGGCAGCGGCAAAAGCGCCCTGCGCAATGTCCTGTGCGGACAGCTTCCCGCAACAGCAGGCACCCTTGCCATTGACGGAACTCCTGTTTTGGCGTATACCCCACAGGATGCCTGGACCAAAGGTATTTTCTCAATTGAACAGAATGCCTCTCCCATGATTCCCTCCCTGTCCATCTATGAAAACATGGAGTTGTTTTACTCTGCCCAGAAATCAAAAAGAAGTTTCCGGCTCTTTGACCGCAGAAACGCCTATAAGCGTACCCAGGCGCTTTTTGAGGAGTACGGTCTTTCCATTGATTCCTCAACCAAAGTCCAGGATATCACCACAGAAGACGCTTTCCTTCTGTATCTGTTAGAGGCAGTCTATGTAAATGCCAGACTTGTCATTTTAAACCTGTCCAATCTGAAATTAAGCTACATGAATAACCAGAAGCTTTTTCATATACTGAAACAGATGAATTCCCAGGGAACTGCTCTCCTTCTGATCTGCGATTCCTTTTCGGACCAGTCCCTGCTGCCAGGAAAAATCAATATAATCCGCAAAGGCCGCATCATTAAGCAGTACGATTCCCCGGCAGTGGATGCAGCCCATATCAACAACATACTGATCCCCGCTGAAATGACCGCCTCCCCTAAAAATATTGTCCCATCTTCCGGTTCCATCACAGGAATCATGGAATTATATTACAGCAATTACTCCCTGCCCAACTATTTTGCCAATCTGGGAATCCTCTCCGGTGACAGCCCGGATTCTTCTATAAAATTCTTAAAAACAGACAGTCTCGAATGTTTTTGCAGTAATTTATCCATCGGGGATAACATTGCTCTGGTACGTTACCCTTCCATTGCTGAAAAAACAGGCTACATTGACAAGGCCCTGCTCCGGTATCTGGAGGAGGAATTCAATACGGTTTTATCCGGTTTCGGCGCCCCTTTGGCCAAAAACATGGAGGACTTAAGCATTGCAGGCAAAAAAATCCTCGGCATTGAACGCTGGGTAATGGCCGGCGTCAGGAAATTTGTCATTGAAGACCCTCTTTTCGGCCTTGACGCCAAAGGACAGCAGATACTTCTGCGCTACTTTATCAGCTTGAGAAACCGCAATATCCGGCTTATTTTCGTGTTTTATAACCTTTCTGAATTACAAAAAATATGTGATATCGTGCATATTTGCAGTCATGGGAAGATATTGTGATCTCACTATTTTTTTCTTGGCATATCCCCGTTTATCTGTTAAAATTTCGTTGTAGTTTTAAAAATATAACGAATCGCGTTCCTCACAGCAGATATGCATATGGAACACAGAAATGAGGTACCTATGAAAAAATTTATTTCCACTTTCATGATTCTGATCCTGGCCCTTTCCGTCACGGCCTGCGCCGCCGGGAATTCTGCCGGAACTGCCCAATCCCCTGAACAGGCGGCCGACACCGGACTATCTTCATCTGCCGCCATGCAGGTCACATATCCCGTCACGCTTAACGATCAGGCGGGCAGACAGGTAGTCATAGAAAAAGAGCCGGAAACGCTGGTCAGTGGTTACTATATCTCCACCAGCCTTCTGCTTGCCCTGAACTGTCAGGACCGGATGACAGGCATAGAAGCCAAGGCCAAAAACCGTCCTGTCTACCGCTTAAGCGCCCCTTCCATCATTGACCTTCCCAGCGTGGGAAGCGCCAAAGAGTTTGACCTGGAGGGCTGCGCCGCCCTGAATCCTGACCTTGTGATCCTCCCGGTCCGGTTAAAAGATGTCTTCCCCACTCTGGAAGAACTTGGAATCACCGTACTTGCTGTCAATCCTGAAAATCAACAGCTTCTGGAAGAAGCAGCCCTGCTGATCGGCACTGCCACCAACACCCTGCCTGCGGCAGATTCCCTTTTCCAGTCTGCAAAGGACTCTCTGGCTCAACTGGAGGAAGCTCTGAAAGATACCAAAAAGCCTGCCGTTTATCTTTCAGGAAACAGCTCCTTTTTGTCCACCGCCGGATCCAATATGTATCAAAGCAATTTGATCACACAGGCGGGGGGCATCAATGCGGCGGCGGAGCTTACCGATAATTACTGGTCGGAAATCTCTTATGAGCAGCTTCTTGCCTGGAACCCGGACTACATTATCGCAGCGTCAGACGCCTCCTATACCGTAGACTCCATTTTAAATGACCCAAATCTGGCACAGTGCAAGGCTGTCAAAAACGGAAATGTGTATCAGCTTCCCAATGGAATTGAATCCTGGGACTCCCCCGTACCCGGCAGTTTTCTGGGAAGCCTGTGGTTAGCTTCCATCCTGCACCCGGATGAATACCCGGACATCCAGTGGAAAGAAGCGGCCGCAGCGTTTTACGAAACCTTCTACCGTTTCACCCCCGACCTTGAAAACCTTTATGACAGGAGCTAAGGGGCAATGGATAAAAACATACGGGTAAAAAAATATCTGCTGTCCGCTTTTTTGTTAATATTGGCCGGGACGGTCCTTTCCCTTTTTACAGGAAAATACCCTCTGGCATCTGCTCTTTTAGGCGGTGAAGATCCCCAGGCCGTGAAAGTTTTCCTGGCCCTGCGCCTTCCCCGAACCTGTATGGCCCTGCTGGGAGGATTCGGGCTTGGAACAGCCGGCTATGTTTATCAGATGGTTTTTCACAATCCCCTTGCCTCGCCGGATATTATCGGTGTCTCCTCGGGAGCCAGCGCGGGAGCTGCCTTTGGCATCCTCTTTTTATCTGCTGGGGCATTTCCTGTTACGGCCGCTTCCTTTCTGGGCGGGCTGACTGCCGTTGCGCTGACCCTGGCACTGACCAGACTGGCCCCCGGCACAGGGCAGGGAACCATTGTCCTTGCAGGCATTGCCGTCCACTCCCTTGCCCAGACCCTGCTCATGATATTGAAACTGACAGCAGACCCGGAGCGGGAACTTGCCTCTATTGAGTACTGGATCATGGGGAGCTTAAACGCTGTCAGCCTGTACCGCCTGCCTTTCACGGCAGTTCTCTGCCTCTTTTGTCTGGCTGGTATTTTTCTGCTCCGCCGCCAGGTTCTCCTGCTTTCCGTAGATCAGGAGGAGGGACGGATGCTGGGAGTTGCTGTGGAAAAAATCCGGTTTCTTGTCCTCCTTCTGGCAACCCTGCTGACCGCCGCCATAATCAGCCTCACTGGGCTGATCAGCTTTATCGGGCTGATTGCCCCACACACTGCCCGGCTGCTGACAAAAGACAACTCCTTTCCCACCCTGTTTCTGGGCGGGCTTTTGGGAAGTTTTCTGCTTCTGTCCGCAGACCTTCTTGCCCGCAGTGTGACCGCCGGAGAGCTCCCCGTCAGTATTTTTACCTCTCTTTTGGGCGTGCCTTTCCTGCTTTATTTAATGTTGAAACGTAACTGAAAGCCAGATTTTATACTTTGCAAACATACTGCCCGGCCCCAATGGCTTTACTGCCTGTCAGAAAGGAATAAGCCCTTATGAAAACCTCTCCCTTTTTTTCCGCTGAAAATATAAGCTGCGGCTATGGAAGCAGAAAGGTGCTTACAGATGTAAATTTTTCTCTTCCCCAAGGCTCCGTGACCGGACTTTTAGGTGCCAACGGGAGCGGAAAGTCCACCCTGCTCAAAGCCATCTGCCGCCAGCTTCCCCACAAAGGGACCTGCACGCTGGAAGGCCGTGCCCTTGGCAGCCTCTCCCTGCGCCAGCTCTCCCAAAGGGTAAGCTACATTCCCCAGAAAAGCGGCATCCATGTATCCCTTCCCCTTCTGGAGGTGGTGATGATGGGCTTCAACCCTTCCCTGGGCCTTTTGCAAAACCCCTCCGCCTTACAGCGCCGGGCCGCCAGAAGCGCCCTTGCCAGTGTGGGACTTGGGGAAATGGAAGACACCGATTATCTTACCTTAAGCGAAGGCCAGAAGCAGCTCTGCATCCTTGCACGGACCATCGTGGAAGACACCGTTCTTCTCCTTTTAGACGAGCCGGACAGCGCACTGGACCTCCATAACAGATACCAGGGCATGAAGATGCTGCAAAAGCTCCTTTTGGACAAAAATAAAGCTGCTCTTATCTGCCTCCATGACCCGGCCCTTGCACTGGACTTCTGCAGCCAGCTTCTTTTGCTGAAAGACGGAAAGTGTACCGCCTGCCTTCGTCCTGCCATTGACAGCCTGTCCGTCATGCAGGAAGCCCTCTCAGATATCTACGGCCCCCTCTCCCTTATCCGGTGTAAGGATTCCCAGGGAAAAGAAAGGCTGGTGCTCTTGTCAGAAATGCTATAAGGTTTTCGGGCAGACAGGCGCAGAAAGCAGCGCAGAAATGAGGACATTTATGAAATCTGTAATACGTGTATTTTTATATGATGACGATTACAACCGCTTTTTCGGGGAAGGTCCCTGCCGGCTTTTACATGCCATTGAAGAAACCGGCTCCCTAAGAGCGGCAGCCGCCAGCATGAACATGGCCTACACCAAAGCCTTTTCCATGATAAAGCGGGCGGAAAAATCTTTAGCTTTTCCTCTGACAGAAACAATCACCGGCGGCAGGGGCGGCGGCGGAAGCCGTCTCACCCCCCAGGCAAAGGAGTTCCTGGAGAATTATGAAAAATACCGAAATGCCTGCTATGAGGCAAACATACGAATCTACAATGAAATCTTCCTGGGCGGCACATGAAAAGCTTCTGCCTGTGGGATGCGTTATCATGGCTTCCGGTCTTGGCAGACGCTTCGGAGGCAACAAGCTTTTAAGTGACTTCCACGGAAAGCCGCTGGTTTCCCATGCCATCAGAAAAGCCGCCTGCTTTCCCTTTGCAAAGAGTCTTGTAGTCACCCGGCATGAGGAAATTGCCCGCCTGTGCGTGATGGAAGACATCCCTTTTCTTCTTCACCAGCTTCCCCGCAAAAACGATACCCTGCGGCTGGGGCTTGGCAGACTCCTTGCTGAAGCAGGAAATCAGACACAGTGCCAGTCATCTATTGGAAACCGGGTCACTGGCACCGGACTGGCCGGGTGTCTTTTCTGGCCTGCCGACCAGCCGTTAGTTTCCCCTGAAAGCCTGAATACCTTAATCCACGCCTTTTCCCAATTTCCCGGCTCCATCTGCCGCCTTGGATATGAAGATACTGCAGGAAGCCCTATCCTTTTTGGGCAGGAATATTTCCCGGAACTGATGGCCCTGCCGGAAGATAAAGGGGGTTCCTTTCTGGCGCAAAAATATCCCGCACAGGTGAAAATCGTACCTGCACGGGATAAATATGAACTTTATGATATCGATACTCCAGAAGATTTAGTCTTCCTGTCCAGCTATTTTTAACAGGTCTGCCTTTGTTTTAATTGCTATCCCTGGGAAGAAGGATATTTAACAGAATCGCCACCACCGCTGCCGGAACAATCCCTGACCCGCCGAAAATAAGCCTTACAAATTCCGGCGTGTTGGCAAGGATGCCGGAGTTAGCGCCCATGCCGTACCCAACGCCAAGCGCAACTGACACGATTGTCAGATTTCTGGGAGTCATGGGCCCTTTCATGATAAGCTGGATCCCGCTGACCACAATAGAGGAAAACATCATGACCGCCGCTCCTCCTAAAACTGCCTGGGGCATGATCGACACCAGCGCACCCAGCTTGGGAATCAGACCGCACAGAATCAGGAAAACCGCCCCTGTAGCCAGGGCAAAACGGTTCACCACCTTCGTCATGGCCACCAGTCCTACATTCTGGCTGAAAGAGGTGTTCGGCAGGACACCAAACAATGCGGCAAAAGAAGATCCCACGCCGTCACAGATGACACCCCCTGCCAGTTCTTTGTCGGTAGCTTCCCTTCCAATGCCGCCCTCCATGACACCTGAAATATCCCCTACCGTCTCCACTGCCGTCACAATAAACATGATCATCACAGGCAGGATCGCCCGCAGGTCAAATACGATCTTTACAGGTACAATAGATGGAACTGCAAACCAGCCCGCCTGTGCCACCTTGTCCCAGTTGAGCACCCAGGACTTTGTATATTCCGCGCCATCCGCCGTCATCCCTGTGTGGGGCAGAACCAGCCCCATGATAAAAGCTGCGGCATAACCTGCCATGATCCCCAGCAGAATGGAGGAAGAACTTGCCATCCCTTTCGTTCCATGCTTTAAAGCCAGAATTACAATAAGTACAAAAAGAGCCAGCACCAGATTCTCCACCGAACCGAAATCACTGGCCCCGTTTCCGCCGCCAAAAGAACTGATCCCCACAGAAATAAGCGAAAGCCCGATAGACAGTACCACCGTCCCTGTCACCACTGACGGGAAAAATTTCCGAAGGGGTTTTAAGAAAAATCCGAGCACTCCTTCAAACAGACCGCCGATAATGGACGCCCCCATCATCGCCCCATAAGCAAGGACCCCTCCGCCCATGGTAGCCGCCACACTGTTGAACACGCCGATAAATCCTGAACTGGTTCCCATAATAATGGGGACCCTGCCTCCTACCGGACCAATGGCATACAACTGCACCAGCGTTACGATCCCTGCAACCAGCATGGCATTCTGCAAAAGACTTACCTGCAAACCGGCAAATTCACTGCCGCCTCCCATGCCGCAGGCCCCCGTAATGATCAGCAGCGGCGTCAGGTTTCCTACAAACATCGCCAGCACATGCTGTAATCCCAAAGGAAGCGCCTGTGCCAGAGGCATTTTTGCTTCAAACTCATAGGCTGCCTTAGACAGCTCTTTCGTGTTGCTCATAAACATCCTCCTCATAAGTACTGTAAACAAATTTATCTACTTCAGAAATAATCCTTAATCAGCATATCACAGCCCTGTTAAAATAACAATGTAGATTTTCTTCCCCCAATCTCTTATAATTGGTTTGAAGTTATCTTTCAGAGGCTGGAAAGCAGCAGGGCAGCGCACCCCGGGCAGGCCGTGCATGAAGTATGCGCCGGGCCTATGTCCAGCGGTAAGGAGGACTAAGTATCCCCGGGACATGTCTTGAACACGGACGCAATCGGCGCAGTTGGCCCTCCATGGCCAAGTTGCGCCTTCATCGGACATCGTGTCCGATGACTGCTGGATGCACTAAGGGGATACTAAGTCCTGCTAACCGCTTTCCATAAGGCCCGGCGCATACTTCATGCACGGCCTGCCCGGGGTGCGCTGTTCTGCTGCCTTCCTGTCTCTAAAAAAACTACGGGAACGAGGTGGATTATCTTGAAAAATATATTAGTAATTGATGATGATATCAGCATTGGAGATATGCTGGAGGAGCTTCTGACCAAAGAAGGATACCGGGTCTGCCGGGCTTACTCGGGGACGGAAGCCCTGTATGTCCTGTCACAAGCTCTGCCGGATCTTGTTCTTCTTGACCTGATGCTGCCGGGGCTTGACGGAGAAGAACTTCTGCCCCGGATAAAAAACATTCCCGTCATCGTGGTCAGCGCCAAATCAGACGTATCAAACAAGGTGGAACTGCTCCTTCACGGAGCGGCGGATTATATCACCAAGCCCTTTGCCACCAGCGAGCTTCTGGCACGGATCGCCGTACAGATGCGCAATGCCCATACCCCAAAAGCGCACCCGGAACTTACCTTTAAAGACCTCCGGCTGGACACCCTCTCCCACAATGTCACTCTGGACGGCCGGAATATCCGCCTTACCCGGACGGAATATGCCATCTTAAAACTATTAATGCACAATCCCTCACAGGTCGTCACCAAGACCCTGCTCCTTGAACGGCTCAGTGAAGACACCCCCGACTGCATGGAAAGTTCCCTGCGTGTCCACATCAGCAACCTCCGCAAAAAACTGCGCGAAGCCGGAGGCGGCGACTACATCGAGGCGGTCTGGGGCATTGGTTTCAAGATGAAAGAATAACCGGCCAGAAAGTGCCTGTGGGAAATCTTTACTGTTTCTTAACTCTTTCCTTAACAGCTTTCTTAACATCTATAAGGTAATATGTAAACAGTTCAAATTTAAGGAGGCTATTTTTATGGATTATGTTCTTACTACCAATGCCCTGTGCAAAAATTACAGGCATTTCAAAGCGCTGAACGGGCTTTCCATGCATGTGCCCAAAGGGGCTATCTATGGATTTGTGGGCAAAAACGGCGCAGGCAAGACCACACTGATACGACTGATCTGCGGACTGCAGGAGCCTACGTCAGGAAATTATTCTTTATACGGGGTAAAAAACACAGAAAAGAAAATCAGAGAGTACCGCCCCAGAATCGGTGCGGTGGTAGAAACGCCCTCTATCTATCTGAATATGACAGCAACGGAGAACTTAAAAGAACAGTACCGCATTTTAGGTCTGCCCTCTTTTGAGAGCATACCGGAACTTTTAAAGCTTGTAGGACTTGAAAATACAGGCAGAAAGAAAGCCAAGAACTTTTCTTTAGGTATGCGCCAGCGGCTGGGCATTGCCATTGCCCTGTGCGGTGACCCAGACTTCCTTGTGCTGGACGAGCCGGTCAACGGCCTTGACCCTCAGGGGATCATAGAAGTGCGGGAACTGATCCTGAAGCTGAACCGGGAGCGGCAGATCACCGTTCTGATCTCCAGCCATATCTTAGACGAATTATCGCGGCTTGCAACCCATTACGGATTTATTGATAAGGGACATCTTTTAAAAGAAATCAGCGCACGGGATCTGGAAAATGTCTGCCGGAAATGTATCCGTCTGGAGGTTTCCGATATGAACGTATTTATCCGCGTGATGGAAAATCTTCACTTGGAATATCAGGTGCTTTCCGATACCTGGGCCGATATTTTTGCCAAAGAAACCATTACCCGGCTGGTTCTATCCCTTGCCAAAGAAGGCTGTGAAGTCCTCTCCCTCACGGAGCGTGACGAAAGCCTTGAAAGCTACTACATTAGTCTGATAGGAGGTGCTGAACATGAATAAACTGTTATCTGCCAATTTCGCACGGTTGAAAAAAGATACCGCTCTCAAATTGTGTATTATTTTTATGTTTGTCATGGGCGTCCTGCTTCCGTTCATGAACTATCGTACCATGACGGCCTATGATATTCCCATTTACATTGATGGCAGCTTCTTTGACTATATTTCATTTATGGCAATAATTTTTCCAGCTTTTTGCAGTCTGTTTATCGGCACCGAATACAACGACGGGACCATCCGCAACAAACTGATCATAGGGCATAAAAGAATGGATATCTATTTATCTAATCTGGCTGCCTGCATCGCCGCCGGGGCGGCTATGTGCATTGCCTATCTGATCCCCTACCTGGCCGCAGGCATTCCCCTGATGGGCTTCTTCAACATTGACCATATCAGCACGATCTGGATCTTACTTGGATGCAGTCTCATGCTGATCATTGCCCTTGCCTCAATTTTCACACTGGTTTCCATGCTGAACCAGAATAAGGCCCTGTCCGCCGTCATCTGTATTCTGGGACTGTTCGTCCTCTTAATAGCGGGGATAATGATAAACAATCAGTTAAGCATGCCGGAATATTATGACGAATATGCCTATATAGACCCGGATACCAAAGAATTAGTCACAGAGCCTTCCATGGCCAACCCCTTTTATATACAGGGAACCCAGCGAAAGATTTATGAATTCTTAAATGACTTTCTACCCGGCTCCCAGATCGTACGGCTTTCCTCCATGGATGTGCCGTACCCGGAAATACTGTCCATGTATTCCGGCATCATTGCAATAGCAGCCACCTCTCTTGGTATCTTCTTTTTCCGTAAAGAAGATATCAAATAGCTCCATCACGAAAGTTTGATCAATCATGCAGGAACCGGAGGTATCATGGAAATGGAATCGAATATCTTAATGGCCATACTTATTTTAATTATTTTGCTGTTATGGCTGAAAATACGTCTGATGCAGAAAGGGGCGGAAGAAATCAGCAGCGGCCTTGCCCAGAAGCTTGCCTGTGACACCAACACCCTGCTTACCATTTCCAGCACAGACCGGCACATGAGAAAGCTGGCAGAAAGCATCAACTGCCAGCTCCGGGAACTGCGCCGCCAGCGGCTCCGGTACCAGCAGGGAAATTTGGAAATCACAGAAACCATCACCAATCTCTCCCATGACCTGCGTACTCCCCTGACCGCCATATGCGGCTATCTGGACCTTCTGGAAAAAACAACCAGCTCCGGGGAAACCAGCCGTTATGTGCAGATTATAAAAAGCCGCACGGAGGTATTAAAACAGCTCTCGGAAGAGCTGTTCTGCTACTTCTGCGCCACATCCGAGATCAGCGGGCTCTCTTATGAGCCAGTCGTGTTAAACGGTGCACTGGAAGAAGTTCTCTCTGCCTACTATGCTGCCCTAAAAAACCGCCAGATCGCCCCAACAGTGCAAATACCGCAGACAAAGATCACACGCAGTCTCAACAAAAATGCCCTGTCCCGTATTTTGGGAAATATCATTGGCAATGCCCTGAAATACAGCGACGGGGATTTAACCATAACTCTCTCTGACGATGGACAGATCACCTTTTCTAACCACGCCTCAAAGCTGAATGACCTGCAGGTAATGCGGCTGTTCGACCGCTTTTACACAGTGGAAACCGCCGCCAGATCTACTGGCCTTGGGCTGTCCATTGCCAAGGAACTGACGGAGCAGATGGGCGGCGCCATTACTGCAAGATATGATGAAGGCATTCTGCATATTGCCCTGTCTTTTCCAGCCCCCGGCTCCAGTCACCGGCAAAACTCGGTTATATGATCCAGCTTCCGGTTTGCAAAAATCTTCCCCCCAATATCCCTATTGCAGCTTATCAATCTCCCCCTCATATGCCGCAAAGGTCCTGTCGTCAAACAGCACCCATTCAACCACATCAATCCGGTCCGGAAAATCCTCAAGGAACCGTTTCACAGTTTCCACAGCCACTTTTGCCGCCTGATCCACAGGATACCTGTAGACACCTGTCGAGATGGAGGGAAACGCCAGCCTGCGGATGCCGTTGTCTGCTGCCGTCTTAAGAGAGTTAAAATAGCAGGATGCAAGCAGCTCCGGCTCCTTCCTGCCGCCGCCATGCCATATCGGCCCTACTGTATGGATGACATATTCACAAGGCAGGTCATATCCTTTCGTCAGCTTTGCTTCGCCTGTGTGACATCCGTGGAGCCGCCGGCATTCTTCTAAAAGCTCTGGCCCGGCCGCCCTGTGGATTGCGCCGTCAACGCCTCCTCCTCCCAAAAGAGATTCATTGGCCGCATTCACAATGGCCTGCATGTCCGTAATTTTCGTAATATCTCCCTTTACTGCTTTTATCATAAAACCTCCTGTACTGTGTACGGAAATACGCTC
The DNA here is from genome assembly GCA_009911035.1 of Lachnospiraceae bacterium. Taxonomy (GTDB): domain Bacteria; phylum Bacillota; class Clostridia; order Lachnospirales; family Lachnospiraceae; genus Suilimivivens. The sequence continues at coordinate 55,108 of QXWO01000006.1, read as the reverse complement.
TTTACCTTCCGCATCCTGTAATAACACTACATTTTCTTCGTATTACTCTGCAATATGCAATGTGGCAACATCCGCAAACCCGCAGCCGGCAGCAGCCGCCAGATCTAAAGGCGATAACTCGATCTGCGCTCCCACCTTACCGGCACTGACAAACATTTTCTCATACTGCTTTGCCGTTTCATGGATAAAAGTCGGAAACTGCTTTTTCATCCCGATAGGCGAACAGCCGCCGTGAACATATCCGGTCAGTGGAAGCAGTTCCTTTTGCCTGATCATACTGACCGACTTCTCCCCGGCTGCTTTTGCTGCTTTCTTCAGATCCAGTCCGCCCCCGACAGGAACCACGAAGACATAATACTGTCCTGACTTCCCCTGGGTGACAAGGGTCTTGAACACCTTGTCTGCATCTTCCCCGAGCATTGCCGCGATCTCATCGCCGCTCATAGATGCATCCGGTTCATAGGTATGGCTCGTATAGGATATCTTCCTGGCATCCAGCACGCGCATCACATTGGTCTTATCGTTGTTCTTCATTATTTTCCTCCCAGCGCATGTTTAAAAATCTGTTGGCCTGGTTTCACGCCCCGGCTGCCTTAAACAATGTGCCGATTTCTTTTCCTTCAAGTATTCTGCTGATATTCACCACATCGTCCCCATTGGCAATAACCATATCCACACCCACACCGTTGGCAACCTTTGCCGCCATAATTTTGGAAGCCATGCCTCCGGTTCCGAAGGTGGTGCCTGCCCCCTTGGCACAGGCAATCAGTTTATCATCAATGGCCTCCACACAGCTTATAAATCTGGCCTCTGGGTTACTTCTGGGATCATCCGTGTAAAGCCCGTCTATGTCGGACAAAAGAATCAGCATATCCGCATGGACCATCTGTGCCACCGTAGCGGAAAGGGTGTCGTTGTCCCCGAAGTTCTCGTCCTGAATCTGGTCTGTGGAAACCGTATCGTTTTCGTTGACAATGGGGATGACGCCAAACTTAAGCAATTCACGGAAGGTATTTTCCGCATTCTTCCTACTTACCTCATTGACCATGGTCCGCTTGGTAATTAGTATCTGTGCAATCGTCTGATTATATTCGGAAAAAAGCTTCTGGTATATCATCATAAGCCTTGCCTGTCCTACTGCCGCACAGGCCTGCTTCTCTGAAAGGCTCCGGGGTTTTTCTGTGATTCCCAGCGCTTTACGCCCTGCCCCGATAGCCCCGGAGGAAATCACAATGATCTCTTTATCCTGGTTTTTGATATCCGTAAGAACCCTTGCCAGTTTTTCCATCTTGATCAGATTTAAATGGCCTGTATCCACGTGGGTAATCGTGGAAGTGCCTATTTTCACCACGATCCTCTTTTTATCCTTCAAAAAATCCCTGTTCATTTCCTTTGTTTCCTTTCGTAATCATTGCTGTCTGAATTAAAGAAATACTTCTCACGCTATCATACCATGGATTTTTAAAAATTCAACGGAAAATTCATGTGGGCAAGGAACAGCTCTTTAAACGTCTCCTCCCCGGCAAGTTCCACGTGGGTAAACCTTTTGCGTTCCTCTTCCATATATTGCAGAGCCTCTCCGGAAAGCAGCGCCATAGCTGCGCCTATTCCTGCAAGATTTCCGGCCTGATAAATTTTTTCTTTCGGCACATGAGGAAAAAGCCCTATGGCAAGGCCGCTTTCTATTCCAATATAGCTCCCAAAGGCTCCGGCAAGGTAGATCCTGTCAAGCTGTTTTGCCTTCAAACCTGCTTTCTCCAAAAGGGTTTCCGCCCCCGAACGTATGGCGCTGACCGATAACTGTAACTGACGCACATCCCCGGCAGTTAAATATACCGGATCACGGCTGTCAGTCAGAAGAAACTTACAGCCGCCATCCTCCTGCCTTATGCGTCCCGCTATCCGTCCGGGAACGCCGGATTCCCTTGCTTCCCCGGCTTTACGCATATATCCTGTATGGTCTATGACTTTCGTCCGGTAAAGCCAGGCAAGGCTGTCCACTAGGCCTGAGCCGCAGATGCCTCTCCCTGCCCCGCCTCCAATGACCCGGCTGGTCAAATCTTCCATGGGAAACCTGCCTGTCAGGGAAACCATATCCACAGCTCCCCGGACGGCCCGCATCCCCTGACTCACTGCCCCGCCTTCCAATGCAGGTCCCGCCGCCGTGGAGCAGGCAAATCTTTTTCCGTCACACTGTAAAAGGATCTCCCCGTTTGTTCCTATATCTATGGAGAGAATCCTTCCCTCCTTCTCCTCCATGCTTACATACCCGTGGACTGCAAGGGCATCGGCTCCCACATAGCCCCCTATGGGCGGCAGGACCATGATATCGGTCTCCCCCAAAAAATGGAAGCCCAGAGCGCTTCCTTTGAGATAAACTGTATTTTCATAATCAGGAAGAAAAGGCGCCTTAGACAACTGTAAGGGCGGGATTCCTAATAGAATCTCGCTCATGGCGGTATTGCCTGCCACAGTGACGCGCCTTAAGGTTCCGCTCCCTGCCAGCCGTTCCATCATTTCAGATGCCATCTCATCCAGTTTTTCCACCAGCAATTTCTGCATCTTCCCAAGGTCTTCCCTGTTCCCGGCAGCAGCCTGAATCCTGCTGATTACATCAGCGCCAAACACCGCCTGGGGATTAGCCCCCGTTTCCGCCTCCAAAAGCGTTCCCTTTTCCAAATCCCAAAGCATCCCGGCCAGAGTCGTGGTCCCCACATCAAAGGAGATTCCCAGCCCCTCTCCTGGCTGAACCTTAAACCCCTTTGGAAAACGTATCCTCACCTGTTTGTTTGTATTTAACTTCCGGTATATCCCGCATCCGTCGCACACCGTTCGTCTGCATCCCGGACATTTATTTTCTGACACCATTGTCCTGCCCTTTCTGTAAATCACCTCTGCCCCATACGGCTGTTCTTCTATCCGGGCGCAGACATTTACCAGCATCCTTCCCACCATATCCGCGCCTTAAAAAAACCTGTTTTTATTACATTATACACAGCGCACAATGTTTGCACAACTGCCGGATATTTTCCTCGGACGATCTTTAGCGTCACAGGAACAGACTATTGACAATAGCAGCTATCCACGGCAAAATATACTCAGGCTTGCAGCCGCCCGGCTCACAGCCCACAGAAACAATCATTTTTGGCGTGGGGATTTCCTGCCCCTTATGACAGAAAGACGAGGAAAAATTATGTGGATAGCAGACAACTGGAAAGATTATGAAGTAATAGATACCTCCTGCGGGGAAAAGCTGGAGCGTTGGGGAAAGTATATCCTTCTGCGCCCGGACCCCCAGGTCATCTGGAACACGCCCCAAAAGGCACCTGAATGGAAGCAGTTAAACGGCCATTATCACAGAAGTTCCAAAGGCGGCGGGGAATGGGAGTTTTTCAGCCTGCCGGAAGAATGGAATATCCATTACCGGAACCTTACCTTCCGTCTGAAGCCTTTCAGCTTCAAGCACACCGGACTTTTTCCCGAACAGGCGGTGAACTGGGACTGGTTTTCCGAAATCATCAAGAAGGCCGAACGCCCTGTTAAAATCTTAAACCTATTCGCCTACACAGGCGGCGCAACCCTTTCCGCAGCCGCAGCCGGAGCCAGTGTTACCCATGTGGATGCCTCCAAAGGCATGGTGGCCTGGGCAAAAGAAAATGCCGCCGTCTCCGGACTTGGAGATGCCCCCATCCGGTATCTTGTGGATGACTGCGTAAAATTTGTCGAACGCGAAATCCGCCGGGGCAATACCTACGACGGTATCATTATGGACCCGCCTTCTTACGGCAGAGGCCCTAAAGGAGAAATATGGAAAATGGAAGACAGCATCTACCCTTTTATTGAGCTTTCCTCAAAGCTCCTTAGCAAAGACGCCCTGTTTTTCCTGATCAACTCCTACACCACCGGCCTGCAGCCTGCGGTGCTTACCTATATGCTAAGTTCCGCTATTGCCAAAAAAATGGGAGGACAGGTTATGTCCTCCGAGATCGGTATTCCGGTGAAGGAAAGCGGGCTGATACTGCCCTGCGGGGCTTCGGGACGGTGGATGAGATAGACACCGTCTTGCGTGCATCTTTCAAACACACACTAGACGTAATCGAAAAGTCATCCAGAAATGACCTTACACCGCTTTTTGTAGCACGCGATGCCATACCTGTAAATAGTCCGCATGCCATCCCGAATCAGCAGGTCCTCATAGTTTCTGTCCCTGATCTGCTGTAATGCTTTCCTGCATGCCGTCTCAAAATCAGCATTTTCAGCATATTTTAGTTCAATCACAATACCCGTTTCTTTTTCCTCAATTTCTATGGCAATATCCGTGTAACCATCCCCTGCCTCTGCATTCGACATAACGCTCCAGTCGTCCATATTCCCCAGCAGTCCCAGCAGAATACCATGATAAAAATTTTCCTTCCTCTCTCTTTTTACATTTGTATCCCGGATACTTATTGTTTTTTTCAGAAAAGAAGTAAATCCCTCCTCAATGGCTGTGGTGTCATTCTCCTCAAATGCCTTACAGAATCTTTTTAATTTTTCACTGTCTCTTACCGCTTCTTCTTTAAACCATTCCTGTATCTGCCTGATAAAAATCATACGGATTTCCCTGTTGGGAATCACAAGGCTGGTTCTGCCATCTGCGTCTTCTCCATGCCGGGTCAAATAACCTGTGGTGTACAGGATTCCCCATAAATTTTCAACATCAGAGTCCAGATCCCGGTAAGTCAGCTCCTGCCATATTTCCTTACTTATGCTCCCACCCGCAATCAATACCTCAATTTCATTTCTGGCTGCCCCTTTTGCCTTACTTACAAACCTTCTGATAATATCATTGCTGCTGGTATTTACCCAATAATTCTGCGGTGGGGCGGATGGATTCATCTTTAACGCATAACAGTAACTGATTACGTCCCACGGACAATATATTTCCAGATTTCCAAACTGGTAGCCGTCATACCATTCCTTAATGACAGCGTACTTTTCCGTTCTGTCATAATACGCCAGCATTTCCCTGACTTCCCGGTCCGTAAATCCGAAATATTCATTAAAATGTACGTCTCTGACAGACATTGCATTAAAGTTGTTGAGCCCTGTAAAAATACTTTCCTTTGCTATTTGAAGACAGCCTGTCAGAACTGCAAACTGAAGACTGTCATTGGTTTTAAGCGCCTGACTAAATATACTTCTGATCAAGTCCACCATCTCATCATAGTATCCGGCCTGGTATGCTTTATCTAAAGGTACGTCATACTCGTCGATCAGTATGATCACCTTTTTCCCATAGTGCTTTTGGACAAGACAGGACAGTCTGAAAAGGCTTTCCTCCAATCCCCCATCCGGTATTGCAAAATTGCCATCCCCGCTTAATGCAATCAGCTTCTTGTACTGCTGACGCTCTGTTTCCGACAAGTTAACACTCTCTGCAAGAAAAGAAAAACGCAATGCTTCATTGCCAATAATGGAACACAGCCATCGTCTGGCTGCACCGATGCTTTTTCCTCCTACTCCTTTTAGACTGATAGAAATAACCGGAAAATTTCCCATGTACCTGTCACATAATTCCTTTTCTCCTGAAATATCCAGCCCATTAAAAAGCCCTCTGTCGTGTCCATACTCAAAAAAGTATTTCAACATACTCATATTCAGCGTCTTCCCAAAACGCCTGGGCCGTGTAAACAGATTTACCTTTCCATAATTTTCCAAAAGGTCCCTGATCAATCCCGTCTTATCCACATAATAAAATCCTGCCGTACGTATTTCTTCAAAGTTTTCAATCCCCACAGGGAGTTTTACTTTCATTGCCATCTTATACCTCTTCCAATTGAAAAAATAAGTGTGCTTAATTATGATACTACAAGCCGGACTCCATCATCCTCCCCGCGCACCTCGCACCGCCGCCAGCACGCCCCTCATCCACTGTTCATATCCTGGAACCCATCTGGCCGCCGCATTATTGCCCTGATACACATAAGGCGCCCTGTCAGGAAAATAGCGGTACATTCCACATCCATAAACCGCCAGCATCCCTGCCACCAGAATACCAAGGGCAAGGCCAAATCTTTTCACCTTCTCTCCCTTCATGTAGCGGTAGTACCCGCAGTACAGCAAAAAAAATAAAATCAGGAAAATAGACGGATTAATATGTGCCGCCCTTACCCCTTTCCCCCTGAGCAGATAGAGGGCAGCCCTTGTCAGCCCGCATCCCGCACAGGGAATCCCTGTAAGCACCAGCATAGGACAGAATGCGTCAAATACAGAATGTACGATTTGGTAATAAACCAGAAAAACTGCCCCCGCCAGCCCGGACGCCTTCATGTCGGGCCATACCCTACCTGCGATTTTTTTTATTCTTGTCATTATCGAATCTCTTAAGAAGCCGGTCCACGTCTTCAATCCTTCCTACTACCATCAGATGTTCCTTCTCGTCGAACTCATGCTCGGCCATGGGCAGAAGTTTGGTGTTTTCACCCCTCTTGATCCCCAGAATGCTGACCTTATATTTGGCCCGGAAATTCACTTCTTTGATGGATCTGCCCACCCATTCTTCCGCTACCGGGATTTCATAAATAGAATATTCATCATTCAATTCAATGTAGTCGAATACATGACTGGAGCTGTAACGGATGGCCGCTTTTTCTGCAATATCCCTGTCAGGGTAAATGACCTCGTCTGCGCCGTTGCGCAGAAGGAACTTGGCCTGAATATCCCTAGTGGCCTTGCTGACCACATACTTTGCACCGTTTTCTTTCAGCAGGGACGTAATCTCTAAACTGCTCTGAAAATTAGTCCCAATACAGACAAAGCAGATATCAAAATTGTTGACGCCGATGCTCTTTAAAACCTCCACATTGGTACAGTCCCCAATCTGGGCATTGGTGACAATCGGCATCATCGCCTCCACATTGTCTTCCTTTACATCCACCACCATTACCTCATTCTTCATATCCACCATGTTCTTGCACAGATGCTGCCCAAATCTCCCAAGTCCTATAATCAACACCGATCTCATTTTTATACCCATACCTTTCCCGCATGGGCCCTTCCCATGTGGGAATAGGCCCAAATACGTAGATTGAAAATTTCAATTTTCAATCTTGTCTCCTTCCTGTCTAAAACATCTCTCTCATCCAGAATATCGCAATATCATAATATTTAATTCTTCAAATAGTTAACCAATCATAATTTTCTCAACCGGCATCTGCACCGGAGGCACCTTCTTCCGCTCTGTAAAGGACAGGGCAAAGGACATGCTTCCAATACGCCCACAATACATCAGCAGAATCACCACAATCCGGGAACTGGTGGACAAATCCCTGGTGAGCCCTGTGCTCATTCCCACCGTGCCGATTGCTGAGAACACCTCAAACATCACGTCCTCCACCGGAAGTGAGGGCTGCTTAAAGCAGATAAAAATTATTGACGCCACCGCCAGCAGAAGGCTGATGACCACCACATTACTGGCCTTGCGTATCACATCGTCGTCCAGACGCCTGTGAAAAATATTGACCCCCTTGCTCTCCCGGAGGTTTGACCACACATAAATCACCAGCACCAGCATGGTCACAGTTTTGATCCCCCCTGCCGTGGAGCCGGGGCTTCCCCCGATAAACATAAGCACCATGGTAAAAAGCTTCGAGGCGTTGGTCAGCCCTCCTGTGTCAATGGTATTAAATCCCGCCGTCCTGGCAGTCACGGAGCTGAACGCGCTGGCAAGCAGCTTATCTTTGGCACTCATGCCTGCCAATAGGTTTTCATTTTCAAACAGATAGTATAAAACCGTCCCGCCTGCCAGAAGCACAGCCGTTACCACCAGCGTGATTTTCGTATGCAGCATATATTTTCTGAAATGGAATTTGTTCTGCCTTACATCGCTCCATACAAAAAAACCAATGCCGCCTAAAATAACCAGCGCCATCAGCACCAGATTGATCAGAATGTCCCCATAAAATTCCACGAAGGAAGAATACTCTCCCGAATATCCTCCCATCAGGTCAAAGCCCGCGTTGCAGAAAGCGGATATGGAATGAAAAAACCCGTAAAGTATCCCCCGTCCAATACCGAATACCGGAATGAAACGCGCCGCTAAAAGCACGGCTCCTGCTCCCTCAAACAAAAGCGTCCCCAGGAAAGCCGTCTTTACCAGACGGATAATCCCCCCCATCTGCATATAATTCATACTTTCCTGCAAAAGACCTCTGGCCCGCAGGGATATCCTCTTTTTCAACGCCACGGCAAGAAGAATTCCCATAGTCATAAACCCAAGACCGCCTATTTGTATCATGGTAATAATGACCAGATGTCCAACAGCCGTCCAGTGGGTGCCCGTATCCACTACTACAAGCCCTGTCACGCAGGTGGCACTTGCCGCCGTAAAAAGTGCTGTTAAAACCCCTGTCTTTTTTCCCGCCGATGTGGACATGGGAAGCAGAAGCAGGAGTGTCCCTGCCAGTATCACCATAAGATATCCCATGGCAATAATACGCACATACGTAAGTTTTACAAATTTACTGTGTATCTTATTAAATATTTTCATTTTGGCCGCTCCAGAATTATTTTCTTACATTTTTCTATTTTATACCATATCACTGCCAAAATCTATACTAAAAAAACTGATAGGAAATTCTTCACAGATAGTGTATAATAAAGCCGACAGACATTTTGCCAAAAGACAACCTATATTTAAGGACAATACATGTTTAAAGGCAATGTGTGTAAAAAACAATTTTTATTAATCAGTAAAAGGAGTAAACAGACATGTCAAAAATAATTTTAACCGGTGACAGACCTACCGGACGTCTTCATGTAGGACATTATGCAGGCTCCCTCAAGCGCAGGGTGGAACTGCAGAACTCCGGTATATACGATAAAATCTTTATTATGATTGCCGATGCCCAGGCACTCACGGACAACGCTGAACAGCCTGAAAAGGTGCGGCAGAATATTATCGAGGTGGCTCTGGATTATTTATCCTGCGGCCTTGACCCGTCCCTGTCCACCCTGCTCATCCAGTCCCAGATTCCCGAACTGTGTGAACTTTCCTTTTACTATATGAACCTTGTGACAGTATCCAGACTGCAAAGGAATCCTACCGTAAAGTCCGAAATCCAGATGCGTAACTTTGAGGCCAGCATTCCGGTAGGCTTCTTTACCTATCCCATCAGTCAGGCCGCAGACATCACCGCCTTTAAAGCAACCACTGTCCCGGTAGGCGAGGACCAGCTTCCCATGATTGAACAGACCAGGGAAATCGTGCGCAAATTTAACTCCATTTACGGCGACGCTTTAGTAGAGCCTGATGTGCTCCTCCCTGACAATAAGGCCTGTCAGCGGCTCCCAGGCATTGACGGCAAGGCAAAAATGAGCAAATCCTTAAATAACTGCATCTACCTTTCCGACACGGAAGAAGATGTCCGCAAGAAGGTTATGTCCATGTTCACTGACCCCAACCACCTGCAGGTCTCTGACCCCGGACAGGTGGAAGGCAATCCTGTGTTTATTTATCTGGATGCTTTCTGTAAGGACGGTATGTTTGCGGAATACCTTCCTGAATATGCAAATCTGGAAGAACTGAAAGCCCATTATACCAGAGGCGGGCTGGGCGACGTAAAGGTAAAGAAATTTCTCAATAAAGTACTCCAGGAAGAACTTGCCCCCATCCGCGCCAAAAGAAAAGAATGGGAAAAGGATATCCCCGGCGTCTATGAAATCCTCCACAAGGGCAGTATGGAAGCACGGGAAACAGCGTCCAAAACCCTTGACGACGTGAAAAAGGCCATGAAGATCAATTACTTTGACGATCATGCGCTGATTGCGGAACAGAGCCAGAAATATTCTTAATTCCTGACTCTATTCCCGGAACCGCAAATCAGTAATTCCATTGGGGGAATCTGGCCTGCGGTTCCGTTCAGACACACAAATCATTTCTAATCTGCGTAAAAGGCATGGGTATAAAAATGGCAAATATTAAAAAAATAAACTTTCACCAGCACATTTTAGTAATATTAATATTTCTAATTCCTTATTTAGATATTTTGTGTCTGATATGTTTTAAAATAATGTACAAAAATGCATTTACTTATTCTGTAAATCGCATTGGTCATATTTATATTGCCCGCCTGCTAATAAATATACTTGCGGGAATATTTACTGTAATATATATTGGATACCTTAAGTCCATACAAAGTAAATCAGTTAAAATACTTACATTCATAAATATATGTGTTCTTTCATTTATAGTTGTTTTGCCATATATCAATGTAACATTTTTTAGTTATTTAACAAATAATGAAGACCACATATTGATTTTTATTGGAATCAACTTATATTTTCTTTTTCAAAGTAAAGCAAAGAAGGTAATTACATGAAGCGTATTTTTTCCTGTATATCTGCACTTGCTATTTTCTTATACTCAAGTGCAAATATACACGCTCCAGCCCATTATCTTTTGGTGCCGTATGGAATGCCCCTTTATTTTTTAACTTATCTATGTGATCTAATCACAGCTTCTTCTCATAAGTCACCCATTCTTCATCCAGTTTTGCCCCGATATGTTCGTAAAAAGCCCGGGAACTCTGATTCCACCCAAGGCACTTCCATGACATTTTCAGACAGTCATTCTCCCTTGCAATTTCCTCAAGCCGTTTCAAAAAAAGATTGCCGATCCCCTTTCCCCTGTGCATCTTCTGCACATAAATATCTTCCAGGTACAGCACCTTTTTCGCCGGAAAGGAAACCACCTGATAGTAATATGCCGCAAATCCTGCAATCTGTCCTTCGTTTTCCGCTTTCAGCATATGAAGCAGATTGTCTTTAAAAATGAGCCTGCCCATTTCTTCCATAGATGCACTAAAATAGTCCTCCAGCTTTTCATAAGCCGCGAACTCGCCATAGAGCCTGTAAATTTCTTTCATATCCTTTTCTTCAATTGGTTTGATTTTTACATCACTCATAATAATCTCCATTTTTTCACTTGCAATTTACCGCAGAAACTTTATACTGATAGTAACATTGATACAGATTATAACAAAACAGGAGCGTTTATGAAAGCATACCAGATAAAAGACATTAAAAACTTTATGGGAAGATTACTTGGTTCGGATTCTTTTGACAGTTTTCTCCTTGCAGAAGCGTCTATCACGACCTACAATACTTTCATAATTGACGGGCACATTGAAAAGGCCTTTTTTACAGGGGACATCAACGATGACAACATTCTGCCGCCTTATGAGTTTTCCGAATGGAAAAATATGCGTTCCGTATGCTTTGATTTGATCAAAGGGAAACGGACGCCTGTAGGGTTCAAACTGGTGCTTCATTTAAAGCCGGAGCTTACCGCCCAGATTCTTGCACAGGGGGAAGCTTCTGTCACGATGGCCGACATCAAATCTTTTGTGCTGAATATAAAATACGATGGCAGTATGCTCACCTGCATCACTGCCACCGCTTTTCATACATTTCTTCCTGACAAAACCCCGGATAAACTCTGGGATGGATATTTTACCCAATTTCTTTCGGAAAAAGAGATTCTATTTGATGAAGGGTAATCTCCCTTCCGCAGACGTACCTGTTTGATAATTGGAAAACAGAACTGTTTATACGGCTGTATCAATTAGGATTCCCTTCATGGCTTCTTCCCTGGCTTTCATCTCTGCCAAGACCTTTTCAATCGCCTGCTGGGCCTTTGCCAGCTCCGTTTCCGCCTCCTGCACAATCTTACCGGAATCCGGAACCTGTTCTGCAAAATCTTCCCTTTCGACTTTTTCCTCCTGCTGTTCTAAAATCTTTTCTTCCTCATTCTTTTCTTCTTCTGCCCTGCGCTCTGCTTCTTCCTTCTCTATCTCGGCCTCTTTATCCAAATGATCCCTGACCTCGTCCCCCAGCATTTTAATAATTTCCCTGCTGGCCGCTTTCAGGATTTCCTGAGCACTGTCAGACGCTTTCAGCATGGTCTGAGATTTCAGCATCTGCCCTTTTATGGCTCTGATACGATAGCCTTCTGACAGAATTGTTTTGGTATTTTCATTTATCATTTCATCGGCTGCAAATCCTTCCTCCCGCATCTCTAAGGATTTTTGCTGGTATTCTGTAGGGCCGCCCGCTTCCATGATTTCTTTTAGCCGCTTTTTTTCCTCGTCCGTCAGTAAACTGCGTCCGGGTCTTTTTGCATCATCATCCGCTTTCTTTTCAAGCAGTCTTAAGTCTTTCTCTTCTTGGGAATCATCTGCAATGCAATACTCCTCCTTAAGGGCCAGCCTTCCTTCCCTTATCCGTTTCACTTCTCCGGCAGCTTCTCCCAAATTTTCCACACATTTCCTCACCCGCTCCCTCCGGTCTGCAAGGTCATCGGAAATTCTCTGGTCACCTGCCCATGCATTTTTGACAACTCCCATAGCTTTTTTCTGGGCCGCCCGTCTGCTGGCTGCCGGGTCTAAATTCCCTTTCTGGTTTCGGGAAAGTGCATTTCCCAGACACAGGTTTTTATTACAATAAGCCGACTGGTGGCAACGTTTGTTTCCACTCTTTTCTTCCACGGTACTGGCCCCGGTGCCAAGATTGAATGATATATTCTGTACTCTCATAGCCCTCCCGTATTACATAAGTGTATCTACTGCGGCTCCTTTGATATCCTCTTCCACCAGTTTCATCTTGTCCATGATCTTCTTGATTTCCTTCTGGACATCCTCCATGGTGTTCTCTGCCTCTACCATAAATTCGGTAGCTGCTTCTGCTGCTTCCTCGGCAAATTCTTCTTTTTCTTCCTTTTCCTCTTTCCGCTTCTCGATTTTTTCCTCTTCTTCTTTTTCCTTTTCTGCCTTCTCCGCTGCTTCTTCCTTCTTTTCTTCCATTTCCTCGTCCACATGGTCTTTGGCTTCTTCCATCAGCATGCCGATGACTTCTTTGCTGGCAGCCTCAAGAATATCCTCCGCAGCGTTGGATGCTTTCAGCATGGACTGAGATTTTAGCTGCGTTTCTTTTAAATTATAAATAGCGTGATTCTCCGCCTCTATCCCCTTCTTTGCCTCATCGATCTCTTTTTGGAAGGTGCTCCCGCTGGCCCGCATGTCTAAAGAACGCTTCTGGTATTCGGTAGGCCCGCCTGCCTCTTCGATTTCTCTTAAGCGTTGCTGTTCCTCTTTGGTTAGCTGCACCGCATCCGGTTTAAAGGAATCTGCCGCCTTCTCAAGCAGGCGAAGATCCTTTTCTTCCTGGGAATCCGCCCCAACACCGTACTGGTCGCGAAGTGCCAGCCTTTCTTCCCCGATCCTCTTTAGTTCCTCATTGTTCCTGCCGATAATCTCCTTATATTCCCGCATCTTATCTCTTCTTGCCGCCAGATCATCATCGACCTTACGGTCCCCTGCCCATGCATCCCCGATAACCTTCATGGCCTGTTTCTGGGCATCCTGCTTTTTCTTTGCAATGGGGTCAAAGGCTTTATTTAAATTTCCTGCGTATACATTACTCTTTTCGGATTTTTCTTCCTGTACGCCGTTATTCCGTTCCCGCCGGGTGTTATCCCCCATAAAAATTGCTGTGTTCTGTACTTTCATAGCTCCATCTACCTCCTTGATCAGGGTATTCCTTTACCCATATTTCCTCTGCTGCGGCGGATACTCTGAATTTATACAGAAAAAACAGAATACCGACAGCAGATTTTCCAGCAAATCCTGCCGCAGACTGCCAAGTACTTCTTAAAACATGTACGCTCCTGCCAAATGCGGCCGGGTTTTGTATATAGATATTATATCGTCTTTTTTACAAAATGCAATTAGCCTGTATTGGATAAATGTAACGAATCGTGTAAAATCTTGTGTAAAGTGCCAGAAAAAATCCCAAGGCCCATGCATGTCTACCTGCATATTATCTGACCTGCTCGTCAAGATACAGTTTTACCCTGCTCTGTATAATTCCGGCGACTTCGTCTATGGGTTTTTGATCTTTAAAGTATGCGTCAGCTTCTTCATTAATAATCCCAAGTATATCTGTATTGTACTTATAGCGGTTGCCGGCATCAGCAACTAAATTTCTGATCGCTTCCACGTCGGCAGGCTCAGCGTTAAAAACTTCAAAATAATGACTGCCCTCAGAAAAATATCCCTTAGGGAGTTCATATGTGACGCCATCCACCGTTTCCATATCTTTTTGCCGGGCCTTTTCCATGGCTTCATCAAACTTGTCTTGAAAGACAGGGAATCCCTGGCCATCCCAGCCATTTTGCATATAATACTTCACAAATTCCCATGCATCGCCTTTATCATCCGAATAATTTGATATGGCAAGCTGGCTTCCTCTGTATCCAATTGCTGTACCGCTTCCGCCTGCTGTAGGATATCCGACAAAAGTAAGCTCACCGCCGTATAATTCTGACTGAATCTGATAATCCGCCACACTGGAAATAACTCCTATAGACAAAAGAATATTACCTTCTGCAATTGCCTGCGACACACCTGTCTGGGTATATCCGCCGGAATACTCTTTGGCAAACCGAAGCAGGTCTTTAAAGTAATCGCCTGTAAACTCACATTCTCCGGTTTCCCAGTTAATAAACTCATCCATGCCAAAAGTGCATAATGTAGTCAGCACAGGTTCATCCATGGAAAACCCGTAAATTGCATCAATTGTCTTTCCGTTTTCCCCTAATATCTGCATCAGTTCATTTAATGTAACGCCTTTATGATTACCTATCTTATTCCTGTTTCCCCATACTGTGTATAATTGGAAACCCGGCGCCATATTCAGGAGTTGTCCGTCTATCTCATACGCTTCTCTGACAGAGGACAGTATTTTATCCTGACTTAAGTCCCTATCATCCTGCATGAATTTATATAAATCGGCAAATACCCCTTTATCCGCCAGCATTTCATAATTAATCATGGATACTTCCATGATATCCGGCGCACTGCCCGTAACCACATCCAGCTTCAACCTTTCAACACTCTGCTCAAAATCTCCGTCTTCCTGATAGTACGTCTTTATATTTATCATGACATCAGGATTACTGCGGTTAAAATCAATGACCGCTTTCTGGATATCCTGTGTCAGTTGAATCAGACCCAGGGTTATCACCGTCTTATTTACTTCTCCTTTAGAAAGATTCACATATCCTGACACGCCCTCATGGGTGTCAATTACTTCTATGGAGTTATTATTTTCGCCTATATACAAAATGTCAGACTGTTCAATGCCATATGTTGCCCAGCAAAGAATGTTGTCTGTTTTATTACTGTCCAGATTATACATATACAATGTTCCATTGCGGCTAAATAAAAGCCCGTCTTCCGTTACAGCCACGGTTTCAATTTCACCCTCATCAGAATCTGCAATCTGCTTTGTCTCATCACCAAAAGCCCTTTTCTCCAAGTCTATTTCACGAATGTATATGCCTTCATCATCAGAGGTGACAGCAACAGGCTTTCCCCTTTTACTGACATAAAAGTACTTAAGTTTAGAGCCGCCTATTGCCGGTACCTGGGTATAAAACAGAGTATTTAACTCCGCATTTTTAACATATATTCTGTCCACCATTACATATACATCCGCATCAATTTCGTAAGGGAGATTCTCTATTTCGGCCGCAGGAATGCCCATTTCACACCACAGGTAAAGATTCCCATCGGTTCCTGCCGCTATCTTTTTAATTGACTGGGACTGTGCATTCATGGTATCTTCCAGTACCATATTATTCATTTCATGTAACGTCCCGGCCGTATCTATTTTCCACACAATGGTACCATTATCCGTATAATTGCATACCACCAGATAAATATTTCCCTCATTGTCAGATGCCAGACTCTGTATCCCCAACGCTTCGCCTGACATGGGCACGGTTATTTCATTTATTATTTTTCCTGTATTTTTATCCTGCACTGTAACCACAGGCGAGGAATTGCTTATGGCTCCGCCATAGACAACATCTCCCACAATCTCTGCCGCGCTGTGCTCTTTGTTCAGGGAAATGATATTGGTCTGGTATATGCTCTCTGCCTCTGGTATGGGTTCAATATTCACCATGTCCTGGATATCATTACCGGCTGACTCTGCTTCTGTGTTTTTACAACTACATAAAAAGAGACAGGAAATTATTAATGCTATCGTATAAATCAAATGTTTTTTCATTGGTATCCTCTTTTTACTACAATCACTTATTCATGGCATTTCAACCGTTTTACAGCATGGGTAAGAAAACAAAATATTGATAATTTAAATGATTATCTGCATCTTTTGTAAATCCTAAAAAACCTAAAAGCGAAAGTATCGGTAGAAATTTTAAATGAATCTTTCTCAATGGTATCACCTTCCTTTTAAAGCTGATAAAATAAATCTTTCCAATATTATTTTTCAAATCACCTCTTGATATTTCTTAGCTGAACTTTATTTTGAAAAAGAAAATATAAGTTAATTCCAATGAAAATAAGTATATGATTTTCACTATTAGCTAAATAACTGAAAAGTGCTACATTTATATATGGCAAAGCAACTATCAGTAAAAGAACACATAAATTTATGAATGTAAGTGTTTTAACTGATTGACTTTGTATAGACTTAAGGTGGCTAATATATATTACAGTAAAAATTCCTGTAAGTATATTTATTAGTAAACGGGCAATATAAATACAACCAATACGATTTACAGAATAAGTATATACATTTTTATATGCTATATCAAAACATACCAAACATACAATATCTAAATAAGGAATTAGAAATTTTAGTGTTGGTGAAAGCTTAATTCTTTTTAAAGTTGTCAATTTTTATTACCTCCTATATAAAGTGCCTGAATGATATGTCCATATTGTTTTGGTTCTCTTTATGTGTATCTGGTTTTAATAAGTATATGATATTAAATGCGTCTCCAATTAATTACACAAACGGTTCTCACCACAAAATTTTATCAATGCGGACAAACCTTATAGGTGTGCGTCTCTATTTCTGAACCTATTTTTAAATCTCCGCATTTGGAACATCTCTCAGCATTATAAACAATCACCACACAGCCGCCATCGCTTTTGATATTATGCCCCGAATATGTTCCCACCTGATACGTATGCTGGCAGGCCGCCCGCGTCTGATTCCCCTCGTACAGTTGATTGTAAAAGTATGTTTCTCCAGCTTCATTGACAAACACGCCATCGTTTAAGCCAAACTCTATGCTTATTTCTTCATGCCTATCAGTTCCTTCCAGAGCAAATTCCATCTTATCAGTTTGAGTCCAGTCTTTTGAAACATCAATCATATCATAGGCATGTGTCCTTGGCTCTTTATATGCCAGCGCCGGAATACTGCTGGCAATAAAACACAATATTAATATGCCTGCCGCCAGACTTCTTTTCCAAATCTTTTTCTCATTTTTTCCCATAATCATTTTCATCCTCCTTTTTGAAAGTTCCTTTGGCGCTCCCAGTGTCATGATCAGGATCTCCGAAATTTTCGTTTTTTCAACGGCATCAATAATGCATCTCATATAACACGTTTTCTCGTCTTTCGTCATCCCCTCTGTCGCCGCTTTATCACACAGCAGTTCACCGACGGCTATATTTTCCTGCAGTAAATAGTAAGCCAGCGGATTGTACCACTGCATTGCTACAATAACAAAAGTAAGAAAGCGGAATAAAGTATCTAAATTCCCAATATGTGTCAATTCATGCTGGATAATCCCTTCCACTGCGGCTTCATAATTCTCTCTGTTCGCTGGAAATATGATAGTCGGTCTTAGAAGTCCTATCGTGACTGGCGAAGCAACATGTTCAGAAACGCTGATATGTATCCGTTTCCACCATCTCATATTTTTCAAATATTCATCGGTTTTCAGATTAGTAATGTCTCTTTTATAACGATGGCATATCATAAAATATGCCATCACCCATCCTGCGGTCAATAGCAGGAATATGCCCGACATTACCGCAATAGCGGGCAGCAGTTTCTGATACCCTGTTATATATAAAATCCTGCCTTCTGCATTTTTTATTACAACACTTTCCCATACGTTTTTTGCATTTACCACGTCCGGTATTTTACCTGAAGGCAGATATATTCCCACCCTCTCCATCCATATCCTTAAGTTTCCTTTCACCCTGGACATTATAAAGGGAAGGGGCAGTAAGTAGAACATAATATTGATTTTAATAAATATACTTTTCCACTTTAAGCCAAACTCATAAGGCAAAACGCAATTAAAAAAAATATATAAGAGTGTACCTATACTTCCTCCCAGCACCATACATACATATAATTTCATTGGTTTTCCCACTCCTCCAACAGTCGTTTCAGTTCGTCAATTTCTCTTTTCTCCAGTTTTTCCCCGCCGCCAAATGCTGTAAGCATCTTTACAATAGACCCTTCATAGTTTTTCTTTAAAAAGGCTTTGGATGCAGACAGTCTGTATTCCTCCCTTGTGATAGCGGGAAAATATTTCTTATATCTTCCTCCCTCCATAACCTGCAGCAGTTTTTTCTGCTGCATTCTGAATAAAAAAGTATTCAGCGTCTGCTTTTTCCAGCTTTTATCCGTACAGGTATCAAAATAATCCAGCAGTTCGCCAAAAGTTAAGGGTTCGCCCTTTTTCCAAAGCACTTCCATGACTTCCAATTCGGAGTCAGATAATTCTAAAAATTTCATTCCACACCCCTTGTACTACTTCTTGTAATATTGCTGTAAGTATATCATTTACCTCTCTCCCCGTCAATCCACTAAAAGCCTAATCGTAACAGTTCAGCCCGCTACAGGCCGGGGCGCGCCGGCCTGTAGCGGGCTGAACTGTTATGTCTAATTAATGCTGTCATAAATTGACTGGTTGACACTTGAAAATAATTGTGCTATTCTTATATTCCTTTCGTTTTTTGCTGTCAACCTGAAAACTTTACTTTTCGTTTTTATTTCCAGAGGCAGTTTTCAGGCATGGCACAAAAGCGGAACATAACTTCATACTTACCTGCGGTAATTCTCTGGCAAATTCCCAGAGAGAGCAGACCGGCTTGGCAAGTTATAAACTTTTATAAAACTACCAGGAGGAAGCAGAACATGATTACATTGACCCATGTGTGCAAGACCTACAAGGTCTCCAAACGCGATGCCGGGTTTTCTTCGGCATTCAAGGCTCTGTTCCACAAGGAATATGAGTATGTCACCGCTCTTGACGATGTTTCTTTCACCATTTCCGATGGCGAAATGGTCGGCTACATAGGCCCCAACGGCGCCGGCAAGAGTTCTACCATCAAAATCTTAAGTGGTATCCTTACCCCGGAAAAAGGCACCTGTCTTATAAACGGACTTATTCCCTGGAAAAACCGAATTGAACATGTAAAAAATATTGGCGTAGTTTTCGGCCAGCGCACCCAGCTCTGGTGGGATGTTCCTGTACTGGACTCTTTCGAGCTGTTAAAAGAGATTTACCGCATCGACGGACACGCCTACCGCCAGAACCTGGAGCAGCTTAGTGAGATGCTGAATCTTTCCGGCCTTTTAAAAATGCCTGTACGGCAGCTTTCCTTAGGCCAGCGGATGCGCTGTGAGATTGCCGCGTCCCTTCTGCACAGTCCTAAAATCCTTTTTCTGGACGAGCCTACCATCGGTCTGGACGCTGTTTCCAAACTGGCAGTCAGGGATTTCGTGCTGAAACTGAACAAAGAAAAGAATACCACGGTTATCCTGACCACCCATGACATGCAGGATATCGAGGCTCTTACAAACAGAATCATTTTGATTGGAAAAGGCAGGCTTCTTTTGGACGGTACCATCAACGACATTAAAGACGGCTATGACAGCACGGAGGAAGCCCTGGCTGCCTTTTACCGCCGCCACAATATTTAAGGAGGTTCCCATGCGTAAATATATTGCTTTTTTCAGGCTCCGTTTTAGTATGGGGCTCCAGTACCGAGCAGCGGCCCTTGCCGGCATTGTCACCCAGTTCGTCTGGGGGACAATGGAAATACTAATGTTCCGCGCCTTTTACCAGGCAGATGCCGCCGCCTTTCCCATGAGTTTTCAGTCCACCTGCGCCTATGTGTGGATGCAGCAGGCTTTTCTGGCGCTGTTCATGGCCTGGATGATGGAAAATGAAATATTTGACTCTATAGTCAACGGAAATATTTCTTATGAATTGTGCCGCCCCATCAATGTTTACAATATGTGGTTTTCCAGAAGCCTTGCCAACCGTTTGTCAAAGGCTCTGCTGCGGTCAGTACCGATTCTGCTGGTGGCTGCATTCCTGCCTGCGCCTTATGGCCTGATGCGTCCTGCCAGTTTCTCCGCCTTTTTGCTTTTCCTCATTACGCTTCTTCTGGGGCTGGGTGTGACGGTTGCTTTCTGTATGCTTGTTTATATGGTTTCCTTTTTCACCATATCCTCCGTCGGAGTCCGTATGGTAGCTGTCTCTGTGGTGGAATTCTTCTCCGGGGGCACCATTCCACTGCCCTTTTTCCCGGAGCCGGTCCGGCAGGTCCTGGAACTGCTGCCCTTTGCCTCCATGCAGAACGTGCCTTTAAGGATTTACAGCGGCGACCTTTCAGGAACTCCTATGAGGCACGCCATTTTCCTCCAGATGTTCTGGCTCTTTGCCCTGGCAGCCCTTGGCAGGTGTCTCGATGTGCTGGCCATGAAAAAGATAACCATACAGGGCGGATGACCCGGAAAGGAATGTTGTGAAATGAAATTATACGGAAAATTTTTTATGATACACTTAAAAAGCATTATGGAATATAAGACCTCCTTTATCCTCACATGTATCGGTCAGTTTCTGGTATCTTTCAATGTATTTCTTGGCATGTATTTCATGTTCCAGAGATTTTCCAATGTGGAGGGCTTTACATATAATGAAGTGCTTTTGTGCTTCGGCATTACCCTTATGGAATTTTCACTGGCTGAATCTTTTGCCAGAGGATTTGACAATTTTCCTTCTATTATAAAAAGCGGCGAATTTGACCGTATCATGGTCCGGCCCAGAAACGAGATCCTCCAGGTACTCGGAAGCCGCGTGGAATTCAGCCGTATCGGCCGCATCCTCCAGGCTGTGGTCATGTTTTGCTACGGATTTGCGGTAAGCGGTATTCAATGGACTTGGGGGAAAATTATCACAGTCATTTTTATGCTCATAGGCGGCACTGCGGTGTTTTCCGGCCTTTTCCTTATCTATGCTTCCATCTGCTTTTTTACACTGGAGGGCCTGGAATTCATGAATATTTTTACAGACGGGGCAAAGGAATACGGAAAATATCCTGTAAGCATCTACGGCAGGACTGTGTTCTGGCTCTGCACCTTTGTGGTTCCCTATGCACTGATTCAGTACTATCCCCTGCTTAGTCTTTTAGGCCGGGGCAAACCCAGCTACAGCCTGCTGCCTCTGGCCGCCTGCCTGTTTCTGGTTCCCTGCCTGTTTCTGTGGAAGATGGGCGTACGGCATTATGGGTCTGCGGGGTCGTGATTTTGGTTTCCGGCCATTTCTTATTCCCCGCTTACAATCACATCTTCCACATACTTCCGCTCCATCTGATGTCTCTTTTTCCGGTTTTCCACTGTGTCAAAAATAATGGAAAAATCATAGTCCTCCGGGTAAAGTTCCTGTGCTGCCACATGGAGCCTTACCCGTTTATGGTTGATGTAGATTTTCTTATCCGGCATCTGTACGCGGAGCACGCCTTTTTCATTGATCGTCTCACAGACAATGCCTATTTTCCTGTCGGGAAAGACCATGACACTGTCACCCCGCTTAAATTTATCCGCAAGAAATACGCCGGAGCGGGAAGCATTCTGCTTTTTAATAGGGGCATTTTTTACCTTTTCCATCAAATTTCCGTCCCTTCCTGCGCCGCCTTCCCAAGTCCCCCTCTGTGCATTGCAAAACGCTCCCCCGGCGCTGCTGGTTTTCGTACCACTGTCCGAAGCACTGGCTGGGGTACCGGAAACCGTCCCGTAAGATGCCAGTTCCGCTTCTTTCAGCATCGCCTCCGGCATACCCAGCTTCTTTGCGATATAAAGGGCACAGCTTTCCCCGGCTTCCCCAATGACAAGCTGATACAAAGGTTTAAGGCTTTCTTTGTCAAAAGTCATCCTTGCGTTGACCACTCCTTCTTCTTTTTCCGCATAAGTTTTTACTTCGGGATAATGGGTGGTAACCAGATACAGGGCGCCGCTTCTTTTCAGTTCCTTCAAAATTGCTATGGCAATCCCCATCCCTTCCGTAGGGTCTGTTCCCGATCCTAACTCATCTAGGACCACAAGGCTTTCCCTGTCAGCTTTACGCAGAATATCCAGCACATTGGTGATATGGGCCGAAAAAGTGGACAAATTTTCCGACAGGTTCTGTCCATCCCCAATATCGCAGAGGATAAAGTTATTCATGCATACCTGCGCCTTTTCCCCTGCCACGTGCAGTCCGCACTGTGCCATCAGGCAGCTAAGGGCCGCTGTCTTAATGGCTACAGTTTTGCCGCCTGTATTCGGTCCTGTGATGACCACTCCGTTTATCCCATTTCCCATCTCAAAATTAAGAGGCACGTTTACGCTCTTTTCCATCAGCGGATGTCTCCCATTTACCAGCCTTATATAACGTTCTGTATTTATCTCCGGCTCTGTTCCGTCATAGGACAGACTTAGTTTTCCTTTTGCAAAAATGAAGTCCAGTTTTTCAATCGTCCGGCTGTTCTGCCGGATAATGTCTGCATTGTCGGCCAAAAGTCCGGTAAGGGTGTAAAGAATGCGTCTTTCTTCATTTTCCTCGTCTATCATAAGCTCCTGCAATTCCCCGTAAAGTCTGGACACTGCGGCTGGCTCTATAAACAGGGTATTTCCTGTAGCTGACTTGTCAATCACACTGCCGCTTATCCTGAATTTGTACTCCTTTTTCACCGGAACGCAGATATGTCCGTTTCTCAAGGTGGTGAAACTGTCCGACATACACTCCTTGTTGGCCCGAAGGATGCCGTCAGCCTTCTCATGCATCCGCTCCTTCGTCCTGTCAATCCCCTCCCGCAGGGATTTCAATGTCTTAGTGGCATAATCATCTACTTTCCCGTTTCTGATTTTCCCGTTTAATTCTTCCCTGACCCCATCCAGGCCGTCCAGATTTTCCTCATAATAAGGAAGGCTCAAATCCTGTCCTTTCCCCTTTATAAGATAATCCTTCATTCTCCCCGCCGCTGTCAGCATGAGTGCAGCTTTCTCAAGCTGGGAAGCGCCCAGGCAGTCGCCCTTTTCCGCCGCTTCCATCAAATCCTTCATTCCTTCTAAAGCTGTGATAGGCGGATTCCCGCACCGCTCCATCATCATTCTGGCCTCGGAGGTTTCCCTTATCGCCGCCCTCACCCCACTCTCTGACAGGCTGGGCCCTAATCTTCTGATTCTGTCCTTTGCGCTCCGGGTACAGGCTTCTCCTTCCAGACGCTCTATAATTTTATCAAATTCCAGCATCCTTGCTGATTCTGTCTCGCAAAAACACTGGGGTTTTACTGTGTTGTCCATTTCCTTCTCCATTCCTTTCATTTTTAACTTCATCCTTATAAAAAGCTCTATGCTGGCTGCTTCGCAGGCCGGCTTATTGTAACAAACGCTGCCACGCTCCGCGAGACAGCTTATTGTAATAAAAACCGCACAAGTATTGTCCTGCTGTCATGGGCACACTACTTCTGCGGTTTCTATTTATGGAAAAGGAAAAAATGCTGCAAAAAAAGCACAGCCATACGGCTATGCTCCTAAAATCTCTCTTTCATTCCAGATTATATTGAAGTATATGTTAAGCATACAGCAAGGCAGATAAAAGGACAGAACTATAGCGCAAATACACCTACAGTCAATCCCTGCGACGGTTTAGTTGTCTGATTTCTCCACTTCTGCTACCCTTAACATACATTACCTCTTTCCTTTATTGATGACACCACTATACTTTATTAGAGGAAAACTGTCAAGAGATTTTTGTATAATATTGATACTTTGCCCTGGAAATCCCCTTAAACTTCCGCACTATTGACATTGTATGCCAAATCCAATGTTGGTAAAATAAGGGCGAATAGAAATAAGAGGAAAAGAAAAGAGGAGGAATCAATATGAAGATTTATAATGTTAATGATGTAGAAAAATTCCTGGACACAATCAAACAATGCAAAGGCTCTGTAGAGCTGGTTTCCCAGCAGGGCGACCGCCTCAACCTGAAATCCGAGCTTACAAAATACCTTGCTATCACAAAGCTTTTTAAAGATGATACTTTCATCAATGAAATGGAGCTGATTGCTTCTGACCCTGACGATGTAAAGCTTCTGGTAGACTACATGATGATGGGCTAAACCCAAATCCCTGCAAAGGGACAAACGCTGTCACGCTTCATGTGACAGCGTTTAGTTTATAGACAACTCCGCCCTTACCCACAGGAATCAATAAGTGCGCCAGAACATGCCGGACTCCGGGTAAATTAGATGCAGTGCAAGTGCAACTGCCCCAACAATACATACAAATATACAACTGCCTATTAAAAACCACCATATTCCCTTTACGAATATTTTCAGATTATTATTTTGAAAAGTTTGATATACGGAATCCACATCCTGGGAAACCCGGTATATGGAATCTATTTTCTCATTTATAAGAGAATTTTCCCTCACTTCCTGTACATCAATGTCCTTCACAAGTTCATCTAATGTCATATCAAAAAAATCACTCAGCATGACTAATCTGGTAAAATCCGGGTATGACTGGCCTGATTCCCATTTTGAAATGGTCTGCCGCGATACCTGCATCTCCATTCCAAGTTCTTCCTGTGACAACCCTTTTTCTTTTCTAAGCTTTAATAATTTTTCGTTAAATTTCATTTAGCGTTACCTCCTTTTTTTCAGCCTATAATAAAATTCAGGCTGATTCAAGCAATTGGGGTTGTCAATTTGTCAATATTGGCAGACATTTGACATGTATCATGAAATTAACACTATGTTACAGCTATTTAACACTATATGTCAGAGGTTTAATAAGGCAGGAATCCTCTGGAATGAGCTGTCAGTCTGCACCTCTCACTGCCCAGCGCAGTTTCGCGGATCTGGCCCTGCTGTTCCTTACACATTCTTCCGCAGAAGGCCGGATAACGTTCCCTGCCACGCTGCTGTAGATTCCAGCTCTGTACAGTTCTTTAAAAGACTTCTTCACAAGACGGTCTTCCCCTGAATGGAACGAAAGGATAGCGATCCTTCCTCCCGGTGCCATGACCGAAGGAAGTTTCTCCAGAAAGGTCTCCAGCACCTCAAACTCATTATTTACATCTATCCGCAGGGCCTGAAACACTCTGGCGCAGGATTTTTTCACTGTGTCCTTCCGCTCCTTTTCCGGCAGGAAAGACAGTGCCCCGGCAACTACCTCCGACAGACTTGTGGTAGTCTCGATTTTTTTCCCTTTCCTGCGTCTGCTTATCACTGCTCTTGCAATTTCCTCCGCATAAGGTTCGTCAGAATTTTCTTTCAGCATCCAGATAAGTTCCTCCCTGTCCACTTCCCTTAGACGCTCCGCCGCGGAAACACCGGCATGAGGATCAAGCCGCAGGTCAAGAGGTCCTTCCTTCTTATAGGAAAATCCCCGCTGGGGATTGTCGATCTGCATGGAAGACACCCCTAAGTCTGCCAGCAGGAACTGAAAAGGACCATATTCCCTTGCCACTTCATCAATGCAGGCAAAATTTCTGGAAATGACCGTCAGAATATCTTCCCCATATCCTAAATCATTCAACCGCTTTTGGGTCTTCCCGATTTCTATGGGATCAACGTCCAGCGCATACAGGTGTCCCTGCCCATTTAAACACTTTAGAATCTCACGGCTGTGCCCTCCGTACCCTAAAGTGGCATCTACCCCTTTCATCCCCGGCTGAATCTGCAATATATCAAGAATCTCCTTTACACAAATGGAAATGTGCATTCCTGCAGGCGTACCGCCTTTCCGAATGACTTTTTCTACCGTGTCCTTGTATTTTTCTGGATTTAATTCTTTATATTTCTCATTGTACGCTCTCGGATGGGTTCCTTTGTACCTCACCCGTCTTTGATGGGTCTGTTCCCCCTGCGGTTGTTTTTCCATTTTTCCTCCGTTACTGTGCTTCCTGCCTGTTTGTGTGGTGTGCTTCCGCTCATTTGATTCCCTGCACCTTTTATGTGTTCCTTATGTCTCTATTATACACAATAATTCAACATTTACCTAGTGGAAAATCCCGCTTAATTCTTTATCTGCCGCCCCTCATGATTCATATGGTAATTGTCCTTGTAAATCAATTCGGAAATTGGTACGAAGCTATAGCCTTCATTTTTCAGTGTGGCAATCAGTGTATCCAGCGCCTGCGATGTGAATTTTGCTCCATTATGGCAGAGAATTATGCTGCCGTTTCCAAGGTGCTTATGCTGTGTCACCGTCTTGATAATGGAATCCACACCATAGTCTTTCCAGTCCAGAGAGTCCACATCCCACTGAATGGTAAAATACCCGCAGTCCTTTGCCGTCTTGACCACTGCATTATCGTAGTCTCCGTAAGGCGGCCTGAACAGGAACATTTCATAGCCTGTCAGTTCCTGTACTTTGGTATGTACCTTCATTAATTCTTCCTTCTTTTCTTCATCGGAAATCTGGCTCATGTTTTTGTGGTTTTCACTGTGGTTGCCCAGGTCGTGGCCTGCTTGTGTCAAGGTGATGACACAAATTAAAATATAAACTTAACAAAATATTTTATAAACAGGTATCATGTAACTCCCCCAATGTTTCAAGATTAATTATATCCCTACATTTCTTCAATCTTCCCAACATTGGCATAATAATTGTTGTTCCATGATTTATAAAATCAATCAAATAGTGTTTTATTCGTCCTAACAATTCTATTCGTAAAACTCCACCGTATTCCAATTTCTTTCCCAGTATACACATCTATTCTTTCAACCAAACACTGTAACAGTTTCCTCTTATCCATCCCGCATTCCAACCATTCCGACAACAAAGCACCATCTGTATCAATCTCTGACATCCTGCTTTGCAACCCTTCATCCTCCGCTTCCAGCCCGGCAAGTTCAATTCCCATCTCTTCCACAAGATTCCCTTCCCACTTCTTCCTTGCAAGGTACTCCGCTTTCCCCATTTTCCCTTGCCTGTACTGGTGATAAAGCTGCCTGATCTCTTCCCGCTTCTTTTCTGCCTGTATCTTCTTTTTTTTGATCTCCGGGAGAAGTTTCCCTCGCTTCTCTTCGCACAATTCCTTTTCCCTCTGGAATACCTCTTCCTTCTTTTCCAGCAACCGCAACTGGATATCCACTGCTTTCCATACAATTCCTTCCAGTTCTGTTTCCGGGATGCTTTTCACATTCCTATGGTCGGTAAATTTCTGATAACTGCACCGGAATCTTTTCTTATCCCTTACCATAAGCCGCCCGCATTCCCCGCATCGTACAAGTCCTTTCAACAGAAACTCCTGTGCCTGACCGTGCTTTTTCTTTTTCATCTTCTCCTGTACTTCCCGGAAAGTGTCTCTGTCTATGATTGCTGGATGGGCATTCTCCACACGGACACGCTCCTCCTCCGGCACAAAGACACGCTTTCCACTCCCCAGAGGACCATTTTTATAAGCGCCGGAAGATAACACACCTGTATATGTCTCATTCTGCAAAATCTGTTGTAACGTAGTCGGAAGCCAGAAACAGGTTTTTCCTTCAGCAGATTTTTCCTTAAAGGAATCCTCCTTTTCCCCATGCAGAATCCCTTTGTTGATCTTGTGCTGCTTCGGGGAAGGTATCCCCTCCCCGTTCAGTTCCCTTGCCAGCTCTGCATACCCTTTCCCGGAAAGGTATTCCCTGTATATCCTCTGCACAATACCTTTTGTCTCTTCGTCTGGCGTCAGAAAACCCTCCCCATCCCTCTGGTAGCCATAGGGCGGGATGGAGCCCACATACAGCCCTTTTTTCCTCCGCACATCAAGGGATGACTTTATCTTGTCCGAAATATCCTGGCTATAGAGGGAATAGGCAAGGTTACGGAAAGGCACGTCAATATCCGGTGTCTTTCCCTTGTAATCCTCACTGTCATAGCCGTCATTGACCGCGATAAATCGCACCTGCAGAAAGGGGAAAATATGCTCAATATAATCCCCTAGCACAATATAGTCTCTGCCGAACCGGGAGAAATCCTTGACAATGACGCACTGTATCTTCCCTTTCTTTACCCCGTCCATCATCTCCACAAAGCCCGGTCTTTCAAAACCGGTTCCTGAGTAACCGTCATCTACGTACTGGACGGCAGCGCTATCCGTAAATTCCGGTTTCTTTTTCAGGAACCCCAGCAGGAGCTTCCTCTGGTTGCTGATACTGTTGCTCTCATCCTTTTCATCATCATCTTCCCTCGAAAGCCTCATATATAAAGCAACTGTTATTTCGTCCACCCTAACTTCTCCCTTCTTCCGTTCCCCAGACCTGCCCTATACAGGAATACAGGCTCTCATACTCATTCTTAAAGTTCAGTACGACTTCTACCCTTTTCCCATCATACAGAAAAATCTTATTTACAAATAAGGAAGCCATCTGTGCGGTCAGTTTTTCTTCTTCCGAAGCCGTATCTTTATATGACAAAATCTCCTTTATCCATCCGGCCTGTTCCTTTTCCAACCGCTCAAAAAGTGCAATCTTCTCTTGCATCTGCGTTTTCCGCTCTTCATGGTAACGGATTTCCCTGTCTTTCTTCTGTTTTTCCTTTAGATACTGCTCCTTATTGCTGTCGGAAGCTCCATCTTTGCTGGCACGTTCCGTGCTGTTCTGTTCTGTATTGCCGCGTTCCTTACTGATATATTCCTTATACAGAAGTATCTTCTCATTCTTCCCCTGCCGGATTGCCCTCTCCTCCGCATCCTTTTCTTTCTCTATGCCTCTGCACATCTTTCGGAAAAATTCGTTATGGAAGCGTGAAATCCTGTCATCCAGACATTCCACCTGACGGATAAATGCCATAACCGCATGATAGACGATTGCCTTCAAATCCTTTTCGGAAATAGATTTTGAACTGCATTCCTGCGCCCCTTTTTCCCTGTATGTCCTGCAGCGGTAACGGTAGATACGGACTTTCCCGATTCTCCTCTGGTAATTCGCTCCCATCCTTGACGCAGGCACAAGGCAGCCTCCACAGAATACTTTCCCTTTTAACAGATTTTCCGGGCGGGTCACAGCTTCATCCAGAGCGTTCAGGCTCTTGTGCCGCTCTTTCCTTGCCCTCATGATTTCCTGCACAAGGCCAAAATCCTGTTCCGTTATAATTGCTTCATGGGTATTTTTCGTTATCTTCCATTCCGATTCGTCCAACATATGGGGGCTGATCCCGTCCGCTTTGGATTCCTTCCATTTATGGAGCGCCATATGCCCGGCGTATGCCATGTTCTGCAGGATAGCATTCACCGTATACTCATTCCAGTAACGGCGTTCCTTTTCTCTCCGATAAAAATCCCCTGTATCCTGATAAGCTTTCGGCGGGTTAATATTCCTTTCCGTCAGCCGCTTTACAATCGCAAGGGCGGAAGCGCCTTGTATCGTCCATGTAAAAATATTCCTGATAACCTCTGCCGGTCTTTTATCAACAAGGAACCTTGTCTTCCTCTCATCCGCAAAGGCATACCCGTAAGGCGCACGCCCGCCGTCATATTCACCGTTTTCCTGCTTCGCCACATAGCTGGACTCCACTTTCACGGAAGTATCTTTTGCGATATATTCATTGACGAGGTTCTTTAAGATAACCGCCAGCTTTTTATCGGCGCTGTCCTTGTCAAAACTGTCGTATCCATCATTAACGGAAATAAACCGCACCCCAAGGAACGGAAACACTTTTTCCAGATAACTTCCTACTTCAATGTGATCCCTGCCAAACCTTGAAAAATCCTTCACGATAATACAGTTAATATTCCCCTTCCGAACTTCCCCGAGCAGGCTGTCGAATGCCTGGCGGTCAAACCGGGTGCCGCTGATCCCGTCATCTTTATACTCCTTAACAAGGAGAAATTCATTCCTGTCTTTTATAAAGTCACGCATGAGCATCTGCTGGCTGGTGATGGAATCGCTCTCCGTAACGATGCTGTCAACGGAAAGCCTTGCATAGGTGGCGGTTCTGAATGGGGATTCCCCAGCCTTGATTTCCTGCCTTGCCCTATCTTTCCTCCTCGCCATCACACCGCCCCCTTCCCGTAAAGGGGCTTCTCCTGCAGTGCTTCCTGGAACATGCCGCACAGGGAGTAAACCTCTGCCATCCTGTCCTGATAGAGGAAAGAGAATTCCACCCTCTTACCTTCATATACCCATATCTTATCAATTAGGGAGCAGATCAGGCTGCGCCGGATTTCTCCCTCTGTATCAGGAAGCAGGCTTCCTATATCTTTGAATCCGCAAAGCCACTGCCTTGCTTCCCGGACGGCATCCCCTGCCTTTGCTTCCCTTTCCCTCCGTTTCCTGATTTGCCCTTCCAGTTCTTTGCAGCGTCCGGAATAAAAGGCTTTCATTTCCTCATACTCTTCTTCCGAAAGGATTCCCTCCGCCCAGTCCACATAAAGCCCGGATAGCATCTCCACATTCTCCACAAGCTCCTTTTCCAGCTCAGGCAGGCGGCTGTCTGTCAGGGAAAATGGCTCTATCCCCTCCATGGCATCCTCCGCCGCTTTCAGGATTTCTTCCGCATCCGCCAGCATCTGCATCTGTGCCCTTACCGCCTCCCTTACAAGCGGGAGCAGTTCCTGCTCCTTGATGCTGTGTCTCGTGCAGGACTTCTCCACGTTGTAGGTCTTGCAGATGTAAAAGATGGTCTGCTTCCCCTTATGGGAAGTCTTGCGGCGGATCATCTGCCTGCCGCAGTCCGGGCAGTATAAAATGCCGCTGAAAAGGTATGTACCTTCCTGCCCAGGATTTGTCCTTGTGTCCTTTTTCAATAGCCCCTGCATGGTATCGAACTGTTTTTCCCCAATCAGTGCTAAATCTTCCTGCCGGTAGCGGCTCTGCTCCGCTTCAGGTTTTACCACCATTTTCTTAATCTTGTGATTAATACGCTCCTTCTTCCCCTGTACCACCAGCCCCTTGCATAAGGGATTCGACAATATCCTTCCCACCGCTACCGGGCTCCATCTGGAATAAAGATTCTTCTGGAATCCGCTTTTGTAATGGATGCCGAGACTGCGCTTGTAGTCCGCCGGTGCCGGTATTCCAAGGGCATTCAGCTTTTCCGCTATCCTGCTGTTGCTCATGCCGTCCAGTTTCCACTGGAATATGCGCTTTACATTCTCCCCGGCTACCGGGTCAGCTATCAGCTTATTATGGTCGCTTTCGTCCTTCATGAACCCATAGGAGACATAGGCCCCGGTGTATTCCCCGTTCCCCCGCTTGCTCTCCAAGTGGCTCCTGATCTTCACGGAAAGGTCGGCGCTGTAAGCGTCATTGACAAAATTCTTTACCGGTATGACAATGTTCTTCTCCGTCCGATCTGCGGTCAGGGAATCGTAATGGTCGGTAACCGCGATGAAACGCACCCCCGCCGCCGGGAATACCTTCTGCAGATACCGCCCGGCTTCTATGTATTCCCTGCCAAAACGGGAAAGGTCCTTCACAATAATGAGGTTGACCTTTCCCGCTTCCATATCCTTTATCATCTCCTGAAAGGAAGGCCGCAGGAAGTCGGAACCGGTATACCCGTCATCCACATACTCCTTATAGACATGGATATCCTCCCTGTCTTTCAGAAAATCATGGATAAGCCGCTTCTGGTTGGTGATGCTGTTGCTCTCCCCCTTGCAGCTCTCGCCGCATACATCCCCGTCTTCTTTGGATAGGCGCAAGTATACCGCCGCCGCATAGGCCTTCTTTTCCGTTTCTTTTTTATTCAATAAGCTGTCTTGCGAAGCGCGACAGCGTTTGATAGTCTCTTTCATTGCCAAAGCTCCTTCTTCCCACTAAATGTCATGGAATTCCGGGGCTTTCACGCTTTTGTCCTGCAATGATTATATTACAGACGCAAGCGTCTGTAATCGTCATTCGCCGTTCGTCGAACATGCAGGCATGCTCTCCTCACTAACGCTCATTATATCATAATCCGTATAAAATATCCACGTTTTTCCACAACTCTTCAATACTTTTTCTGCACTCTTTCCTCCTGTATTTTTCCGAATTTATTACAGCCCGGTGGCTGCCATGTGCTCTATGTACTCCTTTAATCGGTCTGTCAGCGTTGCGTCCGTATCCGCAAAGCTTAATTTGACAATATACTCCCCCTGCCTGTACAGATACGGGTTTTTGATCTGCCTGATGAATTCCCTCTTTTTTTCAGTACTGTCTAAATTACTGTCTATTTTAATCTCCAGAATGTCAGCCAGAGCATTTATGTCAGCCTCCCGTATGTCCATTTCCTTCATTTTTTCAAAACTGTCCGGCATACCCGCCGCTGTCTCTGCCGCATGCCTTTCTTCCCCTGATAGCATCCGGGTATCTCTATTTGTTTCCAAGGCTTTCCGATCCCCGCAGATTGTTTTTACCAGTATATTCCCTCTCTGTTTGTCCGTATTCCCGGCTTGTTTACAGTGCTGTTCCCCCAGCTGGGTTTAAGTCCGTACTCTACTGCCACGGCGCTGCCTGGTTATGCTTTCCCTGCTATCACAAAGAATTCTCCCCGGTGAAGAAAACGGGGCAGCACATTTCAAGCAGTCGGTCATAAATACGGGAATGGGCGGTGTCCTCCGGGTTCTGCAATTCCTCCAGTGTCAAGTTCGTTGTGACAATAAACGGCTTTTGGCTTCGATATCGGCTGTCAACCACGTTGTAAACCTGCTCTAAGTGAATGGAAGAAAAAGCTAGAAAAACTAAGAACCGGATAGAATCCTTTCGTTTTAGATGTCTATGTTGCTGGGGACGGCTCATATTCCTCCGTTTCTCCTTTCAGCCACTCTATGGAAACATGGAGTGCGTCTGCCAGCCCATCAAGGACAAGTTTCTTGGTGTTGTCAATCGTTCCCGCCTCGTGCCTCTGAATGGTGGATGCGGTGACGCCCATTTTTTCATCAACATAAGGCTGGTTAACGGCTAATTCCATTCTCCGCTGTTTTGCCCTGATGCCGATTACCCTGCGCAACTCTTTGTCTTTCATGTTGGTTTTCCTCCCATCTTATAACTCACAAAAGGACATTTTCGCTTTCTGAAAATGTCCTTTGCAATGAATGGATAATTAGAAATACCATCTATGAGGTATCATTCAATTAGTGCGACAACTCCATACATATTTAATGAAATCTTTTTTTCAACTCATCTAAGAGTAATTCTGCAATCGGTGTGAATACCTGATATTTTTTCCAAATGATATACATTTTTGTTTCAAGACGTGGAGAAAGAGGGCGGAAACACAGGTTGCTGTCATCGCCTGTATTCACTAACCGGTCAAAGGTCAGCATACCACCAAGTCCTTCTTCTACAAATACGCCGCCGTTGTAACAAAGATTTATTATACCACTTAAATTTAACTGGTCGGCATTTTCCCCGCACCACCGTGCAATATCAAATTTCATCCCCTGTTCGGAACAAATCAGGTCTACTCCGATTAAATCTGCAAAAACAATCTCTTTTTTTTCTGCCAGCGGATGGTCTTTTCGAATTGTAAGCCCCCAAATGTCTGCTCCTGGTATTTCGATATGGTTGTACCTTTCGAGATTCGGCGGCTCTACAATAAATGCAAAGTCAATCAGTCCCCGGTCTAAGCGTTCCACTACCTGTTCCGTATTTCCGCTTGTAAGATGGTAGCGGAAACGGGGATAGGCTTCTTTGAAATCCTTAATTACCTGTGCCAGATATTTTATCTGATGTGATTCGGCACACCCTATATGAACCTCTCCCCCAGTAATGTTATCAAGTTCCCGGAATTCGCTGGTAGTTTTATCTACCATTGTGAGTATATCTTCTGCCCGCTTTCGCAGGAGCATTCCCTCGTCCGTCAGGCTGACACTGGTACTGCCCCTATGAAACAACTTTTTTCCGAGTTCGGATTCCAATTCTTTCATTTGTTTCGATAAAGTGGGCTGGGAAACATGAAGTGTTTCTGCCGCACGGGACATATTACTTTCTCTTGCAATTTCTAAAAAATAACGCAAAACACGAATTTCCATACCTTTCTCCTTGTTGTTTTTATCCAGTATAACACAGCTATGATATTCTTGCCAAGAATATCACGATATGAAATATATGTATTAGACATATCAGAAAATATGCGTATAATGACAGGTATAGGAGGTGCAATGAATGTCAGATGCATCAGATACAATGGGAATCCTGCATCAGAATCTGGTTGACGCAGGATGCAGCAAAGATTTAATTGAAACCTGTATGGAGCTTGCAAAAGCAAATAAGTGGAAATGCCTTTTGCCTCTGCTCTCCAAACAAAGAATCAATCTGCTGGATTCGGTGCATGACGGACAAAAGCAGATAGACTGTCTGGATTTCCTTGTTTACAGCATTAACAAAAAACATATTTAGGAGGATTTGTACAATGGAAGCAAAATTGAATCAGATTCAGGAACTGAATCTTGTACAGGAATGGGATAAGACTTTCCCCAAAAGCGAAAAAGTAAATCACAGCAAGGTTACTTTCCACAATCGCTACGGAATTACTTTGGCAGCAGATATGTATATTCCGAAGAATGCAGCGGGTAAATTGCCCGCTATCGCCGTATGCGGTCCATTCGGTGCAGTCAAGGAGCAGTCGGCGGGCCTGTATGCACAGGCAATGGCAGAAAGAGGATTTCTGACGATTGCATTTGATCCCTCTTTCACAGGAGAAAGTAGCGGCGAGCCTCGCTATATGGCTTCTCCCGACATCAACACAGAGGATTTCATGGCGGCGGTGGATTTCCTTTCATTACAGGATATTATTGACCCAGAGAAAATCGGTATTATCGGAATCTGTGGCTGGGGCGGCATGGCGATCAATACAGCGGCGCTCGATACCCGTGTCAAAGCAACGGTTGCCTCTACAATGTATGATATGAGCCGTGTCAATGCCAACGGATATTTCGACAGCGAAAACAGCGAGGAAGTCCGCTACGAGAAACGCAAGGCAATGAATGCGCAGCGACTTGAAGATTACAAAAACGGCACCTATGCTCTCGGTGGCGGTGTGGCTGATCCTATGCCAGAAGATGCTCCGTGGTATTTTCAGGACTATCACGCTTACTATAAAACAGAGCGTGGCTATCACCCTCGGTCTCTGAACTCAAACGGTGGTTGGAATGTGATTGGCTGTCAGTCCTTTATGAATATGCCGATTCTCCAGTACAGCAATGAAATCCGAAGTGCGGTAATGGTACTTCATGGGGATAAGGCGCATTCCTGCTATTTGGGTAAGGACGCTTATGCCGATATAATCAACGGAAACAAGTATCAGGATAACAAAGAATTGCTGCTTGTTCCGGGAGCAAGCCATACAGATTTGTACGATCAGACAGATATTATCCCATTTGACAAGCTGGAAGAATTCTTTCATAAGAACCTAAAATAATTTCAGCGTCCTATCTATCTGTCAACAGAAACGAGAGGAGACTCAATATGCGTATTCTTGTGTTAAACGGAAGTCCCCGTTCAAAGGGCAATACGAAACAAATGGTTGAGGCGTTTCGGGCAGGGGCAGAAGCTGCCGGGCATCAGGCCGATGTGGCGGACGTATGCCGAATGAAGATAAACGGCTGTCTTGCCTGCGAATACTGCCATAGCAAAGGAAACGGCAGTTGTATTCAAAAGGACGATATGCAGGAAATTTATGATTTGCTGAAAGAAGCGGAAATGCTCGTGATTGCTTCTCCGATTTATTATCATGGCGTATCCGGACAGCTTAAATGCGTATTGGACAGATTTTATTCTGCCGCTTATCCGAGAAAACCGAAAAATCTGAAAAAGGTCGCCATGTTTTTAAGCTCAGGCGATGCGGATATGTATGAGGGAGCAATGTTTTCCTATCAGGGGGATTTCCTCGACTATCTCGGTCTGGAAGATATGGGGGTATTTACGGCTCACGGTTCGGAAAACGGCTCAGCGGCTAAATTAGATGAACTTAGAAATTTTGGTGCGTCTCTTTAATGCACCACACATAAAAAGGAGATAAAATTATGTTAGGAAATTTTACTTACTGTAATCCCACAAAACTTTACTTTGGTCAAAACGCTCTGGATGGTTTGAACGAAGAACTGCCGAAATACGGTAAAAACATATTGCTTGTTTACGGTGGCGGCTCAATTAAAAAGAACGGTATTTATGATAAGGTCGTTGAGATTCTAAAGGCAAACGGAAAAGAGGTCTACGAAGACGCAGGTGTAATGCCTAACCCCACTGTGGAAAAATTAAACGAGGGCATAGAGCGGGCAAAAGCCGCAAAGGCTGACTTGATTCTTGCTGTTGGCGGCGGCTCGGTATGCGACTATGCAAAAGCAGTTTCCGTATCGGTAAACTGCAACGACGACGCTTGGGATAAATACTTTATCCGTTTTGATGATGTAACCTGCGATATTATTCCCGTCGGCTGCGTGCTTACCATGGTGGGTACTGGCAGCGAAATGAACGGCGGCTCTGTGATTACCAATCACGAACAAAAGCTCAAAATCGGACACGTATTCGGAGAAAATGTATTTCCAAAGTTCTCAATACTGAATCCTAAATTTACTTACACTCTGCCGAAGTATCAAATGGTATCCGGTATATATGATATTATGTCGCACATTTTGGAGCAGTATTTTTCGGGAACGGACGATAATACAAGCGATTATATCATGGAAGGTCTGCTTCGTTCTCTGATTCACAGCGCCGATATTGCCGTTGAAAATCCAAGCGATTACGAAGCACGCTCTAACATTATGTGGATAGCGACATGGGCGCTCAATACGCTTGTAGCAAAAGGAAAAACCACCGATTGGATGGTGCATATGCTCGGCCAGGGAGTAGCCGCCCATACGGACGCTACACATGGCATGACGCTTGCGGCTGTTTCCATGCCATATTACCGTTATATCCTGTCTTACGGAACGGCAAAGTTTGCCCGCTATGCCGAGAACGTATGGAATGTAAATCCTGAAGGTAAGACGGAAATTCAAGTTGCAAACGAAGGACTTGACGCTATGGAAGCGTGGATGAAGAAAATCGGACTTGTTATGAATATTACCGAGCTGGGCGCTGCGGAAGCTATGCTGGACGGAATGGTAAAAAGCACGCTGATTATGGACGGTGGCTATAAAGTGATGGATGCAGACGATATCCGCGCTGTATTACAGGCGAGCTTTTAAAAGAAGTTTGAGGATGAAACGGAGGCAAGAAAAATGAAAAAAACAGCAACGGTACTATTATGTGCATTCGTTTTGCTTGCATTTGCAGGATGCAACAGCAATACGCAAAAAAGCGGTGCTTTTTCATTCCATAATAATTCTGCTCAAAGTACCCAAAATCAAAATGGGACTGAAAAAAAAATTCAGGTCAGGACGATGTGGATCAGAGTGCAGCGGATTCCAAGCAGGAGAAAGATTCCAAAACTTTAATTGCATACTTTTCTCGTGTAGGAAACACAGATTTTCCTGCCGGAGTAGATGCTGTCGCCTCCGCAAGTCTGATTGTAAAGGACGGCGAGCTGTACGGGAACACACAGTACATTGCCACGTTGATTCAGAGAGCCACAGACGGAGATCTGTTTTTGATTGAAACCGAGGAAAAGTATCCGGCTGATTATGATTCTACCGACCGGCAAGGCGCTAAAGAAAGCAAAGAAAACTCCCGCCCGAAACTTGCTTCTCATATAGAGAATATGGATGAGTACGATACAGTATATCTTGGTTTCCCAAACTGGTACTACGGAATGCCAATGGCAGTATATTCTTTCTTGGAAGAATATGATTTTTCAGGCAAAACAATTATTCCGTTTGTTACCAGCGGTGGAAGTGGTTTTTCAGATGCCATATCGGAAATTCAAAGTATACAGTCAGATGCAACAGTGCTGTCAGAAGGATATAAGGTAACACATTCAAAAGTGAGCGATGTGACTTTTGAGGATGTTGAAGAATGGATTAACGGTTTAAACAAATAATCGTTTTCTATAAAAGGTGGTGAGAAAGATGAAAAGCAAACAGATTGTAAAAATAGTGGTAGACATCGCAATGACAACGGTACTCTTGCTTTTGATGACATATGAGCTGATTGGGCAAGTATCCCATGAACTGCTTGGTATCATTATGTTTGTGCTTTTTATTCTGCACCACAATTTAAATAGCAGATGGACGAAAAATTTGATTAAGGGCAAATATACTGCCCTGCGAACTCTGCAAACCGTACTTGTTGTGTCGGTTTTGTTTTCGATGGCAGGCTCTATATTCAGTGGCGTAATGTTATCCCGTCATATATTTTCGTTCCTGCCGTTCGGCAATGGATTGTCATTTACGAGAAATATGCATATGCTCTCAGCTTATTGGGGATTTGCTTTTATGAGTCTTCACCTTGGATTTCATTGGAACATGATGATGGGAATGGCAAAACGGCTGACAAAAAATTCGTCTGCTATGCGGACATGGGTGTTTCGTATCATTGCCCTGATAATTGCAGGATATGGTGTGTATGCGTTTGTAAAACGAGACATCGGCAGTTATCTACTACTTCAAAATCAATTTGCATTTTTTGATTTTGAGGAACCGATATTACAGTTTCTTTTAGACTACATAGCGGTGATGGGACTATTTACAGCAATAGGACATTATACATTTGGCATAATCAGAAAATGTAAAGGAACGAAAAAACAAGAAAAGTAGAAAGGACGGTCATCATGAATCGAAAGACTGTTGAAAAAACGCCAGCACTTATTTTGGTTATCACTCTCTTTATATCTGCGATGACCGGCTGTGGTATGAAAGAAACAAAATCAACAGAAACAAGTACTAAAACAGAAATAGAATCAGACGCAATCCAGTCCTCAGATTCATCAGCAATCAATTCTATGGAAACATCTCAGATACAGGCGCTTCTTTATGACGGTAATTACCCGCAGCATAAAGCCTATGGTACAGGGATTGGTGCTATGCCAGGGCGTGTGGTATGGTCGCATAACCCTGACTCCGTAGAATGGGACGGCAGCGGTTATTGGTGGGAAACGGAACATTTTGACGAAGCAGTTATTCTGAAAATGGTAAACGACAGTATTGCTTCTCTTGGCGGCAAAGGCACGGCAAAGGACGGGTGGAACGCATTGTTTTCTGCCAGCAAAACGGCCCGCAGCATGAACGGTGGCTATATAAAGGGCGAAAAAATTGCAATCAAGGCAAACATCAATGGCTCGGCGGTATTTGATGACGATACCTCCGGCAAAACGCAGATGAGTTACACCAATCCAGTTTTACTCAAAGCCCTGCTTACTTCTCTTGTGAAAGAAGGAGGCGTGAATCCGTCTGACATTACCGTTTACGATGTGTCCCGCCTATTTCCCGATTATATGGTTGAAATGTGTACTGTCGGAGAATTAAAGGGCGTTCAGTTTGTCGGTCGCAACAATGGGGTGGCGGATGAAAACGCACCGATCAACTGGTCGTATCAGTTCAGTGGAAAAGTAAACTATCTGCCAACCTGCGTGACGGAAGCAACCTATGTCATCAATCTTGCCAATCTGAAAGGACACAGCTACGGAGTTACTCTGTGCGGTAAAAATCATTTTGGTTCTTTTATCAATGGGAATAGGATGCGTCCGCCGGAAGGAGCAAACCTGCACCATTGGCTGACAAAATCAGAAATGGGCATTTACAGCCCTCTTGTAGACTTAATGGCGAACGCTGGTCTCGGCGGCAAGACCGTTTTGTATATGCTGGATGCTCTCATCTGCGCACCAAGCGAGGGCACTTCTATTACCGCTGAAAATTCCAAGTGGCAACAGGCGCCGTTTAACGGAAACTATACCTCAAGCATTTTTGTGTCACAAGACCCGGTAGCGATTGATTCTGTCGGAGCAGATTTTCTCAATAATGAACCGGCTGTAACAGGCAATAACCGTTCGGCGGCAGACATTACCAACGAAAATTATCTGCACGAAGCAGGACTTGTGGGAAATGCACCGTCAGGAACAACTTACACAGACGGCAACGGTCATACCCTTACCAACCTCGGCGTGCATGAGCATTGGAATAATTCCGAACAAAAGCTGTACTCACGAAATCTTGGAAAAGAGGAAGGAATAGAACTTATGCAAATAAAATGACTCCATATTTTCAGAAATGAAGTGGCGTTTCTATCGGACGAGCCGTCATTTTAGATTGATGGAAGGCTGACTAAGTGAAAATGTCGGGGAATGGCGCTATAATAAGCTCCCATTCCCCGACATTTTTCGTATGGAGATTTAATACAATTCAAAGGAATCTTCCGCATTTACCCATAGCTGCATACCGTCCTCAAGATATAGTCTTGCATATTCCAGAAGTTTATCTATTGCCAAAGCATTTCAATCAGTTCACCATGGGGAATTTTCCGTAAGGATGTTATTGCTTAGACTAAAATATAATGATGTGATTATGTAGACAGTGTAGCTCTGCGGCTACGCTGTTTTGCTGCTCTGGCTGGATTTCCTGCTCCGCATATGTTCTTGGAACAGTTCTTCCATTTCTTTTGGTGACGGCTCTCGGACAATGCCCACGCCATTATAATAAATTTCTAAACTCTGGTGGCGTTTGCCGTCAATATATTCTGGGTTGGACACGACAATCTTTTCAATAAATTCGTGTACGGTTTCGGGGGGGTAATTCCGTAAGCTGCGTGACGCATTTTACCCTGTCGATAAACCGCTGAAGGCTGTCGCTTTTGTTTGTTTCGGTTTCAAGGTACTGTTCCATGTCGGGGATGGATGTTTTTAATTATTTCTGCTCGTTCTCAAACGCCATCGACATGGTGGCAAAGCGTTCATCAGAGATTTTCCCGCTTACATTGTTCTCATAAATCTTCTGGATAAGGCTGTCAATCTCTCTGACACGTTTCTTTGTCTTTTCAAGTTCCCTCCGCTTCATGGAAAGTTCTTTTTTCTTTTCCTCACCAAAAGCCGCCATCTGCTTTCTGGCAAAATCCTTTTCAAAGTTCTGCACATACCAGAATACCCTCTGCATGCTTTCCAATGCAATCCCTGCCACGACTTCTTCACGGATATAGTGTACAGAGCATACGTCAGAATTTTTTCGGTAACTGGAACAGAAAAAATAGGGGATGCTGACGCTTGCTGTCCATTGCGTTGTAATACAGTTTTTCACCACAGTCGGCACAGTAGAGCAGTCCCGAAAATATGCTGATAGTCCCGTGTCTGGCCGGTCTGCGGCGGTGTTCCCGAAGTTCCTGCACAAGCAGGAAAGTGTCTTCGTCAATGATGGCGGGGTGGGTGTCTTTAAATATCTGCCATTCCCCCTGCGGGCGTTCCAGTCGTTTCTTGTTCTTAAAAGATTTGCTTGTGGTGTGGAAATTGACGGTATCCCCGATATATTCCTGCCGTGAGAAGATATTCCCCACGGTGCCGGCTGACCAGCGGTATGGCACGGTAGACAGCCGACGGTACGGTTTCCCGATGCTGTGCCAGTATTCCGTAGGCGTTATCACCTTGTCGGCTTTCAGCTTTTTGGCTATCTGTGTCGGTCCGAACCCTGCCACGCTCATATCAAAAATCCATTTTACAACTTCAGCCGCAGGCTCGTCAACGAGCCATTCTTTTGGATTGTCTGGATTTTTTTGTATCCAAATGGCGGGATGGTTGTAAGCGGCGCGCCCGACATTCCCTTATTGCGCAGGACATTCCGCACTTTCTGGCTCGTGTTTTGACGTGCCATTCGTTGAATAAGTCCTGCATGGGGACAAGGTCGCTGATGCCTTTTGCTGTTATCCGCTCCGTCACGCCCTGTTTTTCTGCTCGGAGCGTTTCTTTTTCGGCTGGTGTGGCACGGCGTACCTTATTCCGTAAGTGCTGGCGGTAGTCAATCAGTTTATTCATTTCAGTCTGTTTTTTTCCCTGTCAGCTTGTAAATCGGAGAGGGTGGAGATCTTATGCTTTGACATATACCGTACTTGTGCGGTGATTTCATCTAACTTCCGTAATTCTTCTTTCATCAGCGGACTTGTCGGCTTGTAGTCCGTGCCTTTGGGAAATATCCCCTCAATGTATTCTCCAAAGTTATTTGTCCAATGATAAAACCGTCTGTTGGAATTGAAGTCTGCCCTGTCGTCTATGCGGATTTTTTCAATGGTGGTTTCATCAACTCCGTGTTCTCTCAATATTTTTTCCTCGGCTTCTTTCCAGATAAGCCATTTCCTGTTCTCCCGTCCGTTGTTGTATGCCATTCTTTTTTCCTCCAATCTGTAATTTTTAAAAATGTTAAAATTCAGATTGGAAAGGCGGCGAACGGCAGCCAACAGCGGAAACAGCCCTGCGGCACATTCCGATAAAAAACGACAAAAGAAAAACCGCAAAGGCTCTGTGTCCTCTACGGTTATAAGTAATCTCAATTCTGTTAAGCGGAAATTCTACTTCTGGTTTCATGGCGAGAAGTAGCGATGCATGGGCAGGGATTTTTTTAACTGGCTTCCTGCCATTCTCCGATATGCTATGTATAAACCAACTCTGTGTTGCATGAGCAGATAAATAACTACCCGAAAAAAGAACATAAAAAATCCCTCCAAACTCTAAAACAGGTCTGGAGAGTGTCTGTTAAGTTTTTTGGGCATAGCAAAATCGCCCGCCACACGCCGTTTTTTTTATTTGGTGGGCGGTTGCTTTAAAACCTTATAAAATGAAAGAGAACCGACAGACTATGATATTAACTCACATGTTTATCGACTCTGCATCTATGTGTCTGGCTCTTTAATAACTGCTATTTCAAATTTTTTGCTTTTCAAGATTGCTCATTTACCTTTTGGCATATTACTTCATTTCTTGACTTATAATTTTATAAAAGTTCACTATCTAAAGCTCGTAAATTTATGACAGAGACTATTTCCTGTTGTATTCTTTCAACTTCATCAATTCTAACTCTGCCAATACGGTTTCTTTCCATTTTATAATCTACATCTGGAAATAATTTTTCCAGCAAATTATTTATTTCTGGAGATGCCCCCATTGAAGCTATCACAAGTGATGTCATATCATATTGTTCCAGTATATCTCTTAATTCGTTTTCTGGAACTTTTGATAATTGTTCAAAATCAGTTATTTTTTTAGTCGGTATATTCGGCTCTAAAATATCATTTATTGTAATTCCGTAAAGCTTAGATATTTTTAACAGAACCTCTAAATCTGGAATAGCTGCTCCCGTTTCCCATTTTGAAACAGCTTGTCTGGATATATCCAACCTTTTTGCTAATTCGTC
Source organism: Lachnospiraceae bacterium (assembly GCA_009911035.1). Lineage (GTDB taxonomy): Bacteria > Bacillota > Clostridia > Lachnospirales > Lachnospiraceae > Suilimivivens. The sequence goes on along the minus strand of QXWO01000006.1, from coordinate 11,778 downwards.
TTGTGTGTAGTTATGTTTTTTTCGCAGTAATTGCAAATATTTTGAAATGATGTTTGTATTCATAAAAATTCCCTCCTTTTTTCTATTATAAAATGACCTTATAGAAAAATAAAGAGATTGAAAAGTGCCAAAAAGCAATTAGCGGTTGCTGTCATTTACCTTATTTCGATGGATGTCTTATCTGCATTCGGTGTATCGCAGACTTTCTAGTATTGTAAGATAAAGCAGTAAAATGAAAAATCTTGACTGTCTGCGTAAGCAAAAACAGAGCCAACAAACTGTGAGTTTATTTCATAAGTTCACCGGCTCTGCGTCTTTGCGTCTGGCTCTCTGATAACAGACATATTCATTTGTCGAACATTTATAAGAGTTTCCTGCTTACATTTTGGGCAAAATAAAGGAAATTTCTCAAGTACCGTATCTTCACGCAATTTCAATCTCGTCTTGTTTCCGCATACAGGACACAATAGCCACTTTTCCTGCTTCATGCTGACACCTCCTGCTGTTCCTTTTCCATATTCTTAAAGAAGTTCATTGCAGATAATCCTACAATGCAAACTATGATGCCAGTCGGGATTAAGACAAAATATACGGCACTGTAAAATCTGTCAAATAAAAAACCGTACACGATTTGTCCTATGGGCTGGACGCACAAAGTAACCGTTGATGTATAAGCCATCACTTTTCCTATTAAATGATTTGGCGTCCTCTGCTGTATAAGGGAAACAGAAAAAATAGAAAATATACTGATAACAGTCTGCATACCGCAAAATGATACAACCGTAACGCCATACTTTATAATGGCATTCACTGGCAAAAAGAAAACAATGCCGGCAGGGATAATAAAAATACCCAGAGATGTAAGCAGGACAGATAATTTATGTATTTTCAATTTCTCTGCTAAAACTCCTGCTGCTATGCTCCCCAAGATTGTAGCGACCGCTAATGCACTTTCCGCAGCCCCATAATACTTTGCACTAAATCCAAGGACAGTCCGCACAAGAAAAGGAAGTCCGACTATGGTAATGCCCATCACAAAAAACCTTGAGAATGCCGTTAAGAGCAGCATTTTTGATATGTTGGTCTGTTCTTTTGAAATATACAGCATACTTGATAAAAAATCCTGCTTAACAATCTGAAGCACACCGCCTTGATTTTGAATACGCTGATAGCTCAATTTTATAAAACATTCAAACAGGGCAGTAATAAAAAAACAGACAACGCTTGCATACATTACGGGTTTTAGCCCAAGCATGGCATACAATACGCCGCCCAACATAGGGGCAATCAGACAGGATAAGGATGCCACTTGATTTACAACGGCATTTCCTTTCATAATATTGTCGCCTTGTAACATGGTAGGAATACACGCTTGAACAGTAGGCGTTTCAAACGCGCCCAAAATAGAAAGTATAATAAGCAACGTACTGATTACGGCAATGGCATTGCTTTCCGACAGGAATAGTGCCGCACATAAAACTGATACGCCAGTCAATGCGTCTAACGCCACCATAATATTCCGTCTGTCTTCCCTGTCCGCCAAGATACCGCCAAGCGGTGACAAAAGAATGGTCGGGATTGTAGCAGCAGACAATATCCCTGCAAATATGGCTGCCGAACCAGTCACTTCCAGTACATACATGGACAGCGCCAGTTTCAATATAAAATTTCCAAACAATGAGGTTAGCTGCCCCAAAATAAGGAGCGTAAAATTTTTCGTAAATAATTTTTCCGTCATGGTTGATTCCCTCCTTTTTCCTTGTTTTTGTCTGCATTTTCTGGCATAGAAGTATTCCCGCAGAGTGTTTCTGTAATATCAGTGATAAATTTTTCTGTAAAGGTTGTCGTATCATCATCATAAAGTGGCAGTCCCATATAGGCTAACATTTCTTTCACAAAATGATATTTATGATACAGTTCTTCCTCTGTTGCAGGGAATACCGAGGGTATGAGCCAGAAGTTGATAAGCGGCAAAAGTTCGGAAAGCTCCTTTATGTATTCCGTCTTGATAGAACCGTCCTGCTTTCCCTCCTCCAGCAATTCCAGCCACAAGGGAGTTAATACTCGCCTGTTTTCTGCAACTGCCGCCGCTAAAATGTGCGGGTCTTTCAAAATCGGAACTGCCTGCATATTTATCTGGTTTCGTTCAGCGTTCGATAGATTCAGTGTAAGCAACAACCTGATTTTTTGCAGACCGTTCAAGTCATCCCTCCCCTTGACTGTTTCAAATGGGTTGTCCTCGAAAAACATTTGATTGCCTAATGCGTACATTACTTCCTCTTTGCTGTGGAAACAACGGTAAAACATTCCTTTTGCTCCGCCTACCATGTCCATAATATCGGAAATTGAAGTTTCCTCATATCCTTTAGAAATAAATAAGTTTTGGGCAGCATTTAGGATTGCTTTTCTCCATTCCTCTGGTGTCTTTTTTACAGGTCTAGCCAAATGTTATTTTACCTCCTTTGTATTTAGTTATTGACTTAAAGTCAATAACTATTTTAGCACCATTCTTATATTTTTGCAATAGCCATAATTTGCCATAGCACAGAAATCACTTATTTGCAAAACCCACAAAATTCTTGACACTTAAAAAGCGACAGAGATTTCTCCCTGCCGCTTTTGTCCACTTATGCAAAAATAATTTCCTTGTTTACAATCTCCCTTGCACAAGCTCTTATGTTGCCTAAATGTCCTACCCATTCTAAGGCATTTTAGCCTTTAACTGTTCTGTTATGCCTTGTGCCTGTTTCATGTCCTCAATGAGCCTTTCAAAGCGTTCCTGCGCCTGTCTGTCAATGCTGATAAGATAAGCATTCAGCTTGCCGCTTGTAAGAAGATTGGTGTATGTAACTTTGCAATATTGCTTCAGATAGTCCAGATGCCGCTGTCCCCATGCGCCTATCGGCTGTTCTTCTTCGGCGGCAATCGTAAATCTGGAATAAAATATCCATTTTCTTCGTGATATGTACCGCCTAACTGTTCAAATAGTGATTTTGCCATCTTGTAAATCCTCCGTATGAATTGAATTTACCTACAATCCAATCATTCTAGCTGATCACAAAGTCTTTTAGTTTTAACTTCCTTATGAAAGGTTACCCATACACCGTTTTTTTATATGGTGGGCGTTCGCCTTAAATCCGTATGAAACAAAAGGGCAGGATTCTTTATTCCCGCCCTTGCTCAATAAAATAACAAATCTGTCCATTACACATAGATAATTTCTTGACAAATTATTTCTTCTACCACATTTCTGATATTATTTATCCGTTGTACCCATTCAAGCTGATTATCTGCTTTTAACTGTTCTTTCACCCCCTGTTTTTCTACAAATTCTTTTACCAATCGAAAAACATATCCCCCGCTTGTTTATCAACATCGGCAAGGTAGACATTAAGCCCTCCACTCGTAAGAAGATTGATGTATGTACCCTTTTCATGTTGCTTCAGATATTCTAAATGCCGTTGTCCCCAGATACCTATTATCCTTTGTTCTTCATCTGGAAATCTCAAATTTGGAATAAGATACCCATTTTCTTCGTGATATGTGCCGCCTAACTGTTCAAATATTGACTTCATATGCAAAAACTCCTTTTCTGTATGGTTTGGTTTCTGCGGGGTATCTGCAAGCAATGTATCAGCAAGCTGTATGTATATGTTATCTTTAAGTTAAGTAATCCCCGTTTTTTATTTTCATCACCACCAATCATACATATTCTTATCAATCCGCATCTCTAAATCATTTACACTCTTGCGAAAACGGCAATGACGGTGATGATGTCACCGTCAATCTCCGCAAAAATCTCGCCGTTCATCTTGCGCATAAGCTGTCTGCAAACGTAAAGTCCCAGGCCGCTGCCACGGATGCTTTCCGCATTAGCGCCGCGCCAAAAACTCTCGAAAATATGCGGCAAATCGTCCACGCTGAGCGTACAACCGCCATTCCTGAGCGCAATCTGGACGCATTCGTCGTCTTCGGGGAAAATCAATTCCACACACCTGCCGTCGCCGTATTTGAGAGAATTTTCCATAATGTTTTGCAGCACTTCAACACTCCTGTTCAAATCCCCTGAAAGCAAACAATTTTTATATTTTCCGATGTTAAAATCTGTTTTGATAAGCGCCAGTTTTTCACTGTAATATTCTGTAATTTTTTCAATAAGCTCTGAAAGATAAAACTCGCCCATATTCACTTCAAGACTAAGGAAATCTTTTCGCGAAGCGGTTATGATCTGCGAAACATAGCCCTCAATCTCGTCCGCTTTTTCGGTGATGCTTTCAGCGATTTTCTGCTGCTTTTTCGCGTCCGGATACAAATTTTTCGACAGTGCCGCCGAGTACAGTTTTATCGTGGAAAGAGGTGTTTTAATATCATGAGAAAGCGATAACAACAGCGTTTTCTTTTCTTTCTGCATTTCCAGTTCTCGCTGCTTTTGCTGTTCGATGTTTTCGCGGAGAATATCAATTCCCCAAAGAAATTTTCCGAAAAAACGGTTTTTTGTTTCCTTTACCGGCGTGGTGAGATTCCCCTTTGAAAGTTCGTAAGGGAGACTGCTCAGGCGTTCAAAGGGCGCAAGAATTGTGTATTTTATATAAAGCATAACTGCGATAAATAAAATTGCTATAACGCCGAGAACAGCATTTACAATTCCCACAAAATGTGCCTTGTTGGAATAACCATTTACACTGTAATCGAAGCGGTAAAGTTCTCCGTTTATTTCATAGATCACATAGTCACTGTCCGTGCTGTAAAATTTTTCTCCGTATCGCTCAATATTTGTTACATACACACATTCGGAAATGTCGGCAGAACCATTCGCTTCTATTTCACGGGCAAGACGGCTTATCTCCACCCGATATTGCCTGCTCCCATTGGTCTTGTCGGCGGCAAGAATCATATTCACGACAACAAACAATAGGATTATGGTAATTGCAACTGTCGAGAAAACTCTGTTAAACGTTTTCATATTTATAGCCCACCCCCCATACAGTCACTATTTTTTTAGGATTTTTTGGGATGTCCTCTATTTTCTGCCGCAGCCATTTTATGTGTACTGTCAGTGTCTGCTGTTCCGAAAAGCTGTCGCTGCCCCAAACCTGTCCGAAAATGTATTCCTTGCTTAAAGCCCTGCCCTTATTTTCCATTAAAAGCAGGAGCAGTTCAAATTCTTTCGTGGTCATTTCTATTTCTTTTTCGTTTTTGTAAACGGTGCGGCTCGCCTTATTTATGCGTATATTGCCGTCGGTAATTTCATCAAGAGCGTACCGCCGCTTAAAAATTCCGCTTATTTTTGCGAGCATGATATCAATATCATAGGGCTTTTCAATGTAGTCGTCTGCGCCGAGATTCAGTCCGTTCAGCTTGTCCTCTTTTTCCGTTTTCGCACTTACAATCAGTACGGGCGTGTTGCTTTCTGTACGAATTTTTTCCAGAACATAAAACCCGTCCCTGTCGGGTAGCATGATATCAAGCACGACAAGCCTTGCGCCGTATCTTTCGTACAGCAGCAAGGCTTCTTCGGCTGTTTGAACCGCCGATACTGTGTAATTTTCCGCGCGGAGAAAATCACACAGCAGCACGGCAAGCTCCTTGTTGTCCTCAACAATGAGAATATCCATATTACCACCCTAATTCCAGAAGCCAGTTATTCAATGCGCGCTCCCGTTCTCTTATCTGTGTGGAACAGTCGCTTAAGTCGTACTCTCCCTTTATGTTCCCGTCAACAATGTACATGGCCCTTGTACATTTTGCTGCAACCTTAACATCATGGGTAACGAGCATGATTGTTGTTCCCTCAGAATTTAATTTTACAAGTTCCTCCATTACCTCGTCGGAGGAAGTGCGGTTCAAAGCCCCTGTCGGCTCGTCAGCAAAAATCATTTTCGGATTGTTCATCATACTGCGGCAGATACACGCCCGTTGAAGCTGACCGCCCGAAACCTCGTTGATGTCGTTGTCGGCAATGGCGATAATGTTAAGTCTGCGCATTAAATCCTGGCCGCGCCGCATCGTTTCCCTACGGGGTTCACGCCGCTTTTTGGATTGCGTTGCGGGAAGTATGATGTTATCCAATATGGTGAGGTTCTTCAGCATATACATTTGCTGAAAGATAAAGCCCATTTCGTCAAGGCGCAGGTCTGCAAGTTCTCTTTCGCCCATCCCTGCAATATTTCTTCCACAGAAGTTTACCTCCCCTGCGGTAAGACTATCCATGCCCGAAACTGCGTACAGCAGCGTGGATTTTCCAGAGCCTGACGGACCCATAACGGCGACCATTTCTCCCTCGCCAATTTTGAAATTTACATTTTTCAATACATTGTTCTGCCGCTTGTTTACGATATACGTTTTGCAAAGGTCTTTTACTTCGAGAATATTCATAATTGATTCTTCCTTTCATTATTCAATGCTTGCTGTATCGGAGGATTTGATTTTTCTTGTGTACAAAGAGGTCAAAAACGCGCTTACGGCTGTGGCGGTAAGGACGATAACGGGGAATACTGCGTATATCTCCACAGGGTTTTGCATATATTCTACGCCCATTTCAATCCCCATTGTCCTAAAAATAGGGTCGAAGCAAAGCTTTGTAATGGGCATACCCAAAAGCTCCGCAAGAAGTACAGCCACCGCCACCGCAATGAAAAATCTTAACGTGTACTGTCCGTATATTTTGGCGTTCCTGATGCCTATGGCTTTCATAAGGGCGATTTCCGCCTGCTCCTTTGCGATAAAGGAACGCGCCATAAGCACAGTTATAAGTGTGGCTAAAATTACCGTAAGGACGGCGGACATTTTTTTAACCGCATCTATGGCGTCGCCAACTCCGGTAGTGTCACTTACTGTTTCACCCGCTGTTTTAACGCTTGAGAACTTAGGATAAAGCTCCTTAATCTTTTCAATCCTGCTTAATACTTCCTTATCGTCGGGGTCGTCGGTAAATTTTATCTGCGTACCGGGGGAGCCGCTTGCTGCGATATAGTTGATATCACAGTCGGTATGAACCCTTACGGATATGCCTTGATTGACCATTGCCTGATACAGAGCGGTTATGATGAACTCCGCCGTTTCGCCCGTCGGGTAGGACAAGGTAACGGTATCGCCTATTCCCGCACCCAGCTTTTTTGCCAAAAGGGTCGTCACTGCAATTTCATTGATGTTTTGGGGAGGAGTACCCTCTAAATATTCGTACATATCCATTGTTGTTCCCGTGCCCTGAAGTATAGCTGTCTTGCTTTCCTGTTCGCCGTGTCCTATCATCGAATAAATATAATATTCTGTCATACATTCTGCGGGCATACCGTTTTCCGCAAGGGTCTGCTCCATGTCCGCAAGATATTTTTCAACCTTTTCATGTCCGTCCTCGGCCATAAACTTCATAACCTCATCGCCGATGTCCATAACAGTGTGGCAGTCCGCATTCCCGAAATATTTCAGCAGCTTTCCGCTTTTAAGAGACGCCGTGGTATTGGAAAGCATGATCAGCAGCGACATACACAGAAAAAACGCAAGGATAATGACAGCGTAGCGTTTGGGACTGCTTACAATATCGTTTGCGGCAAGGAAAGCCGTCGTGCCAAGCCGCGATTTTCCAAGGCTCATAACGCCTTTTTTGCGGAAGCGTTCCCCTGTCTGCCCGTTTCTTATAGCATCGATAGGGGACATTTTGCTCACCCTGCCCGTGCAGCCGAGGCAGAACAGGAGAATGATAGCTGTTACCAGAACTGCGCAGATAACGTTGACAAAAACGGTATTTCCTTCATTGATAATAATCGAATTTGTTGACAAGCTCATAAGCATTTTGCCAAACGGATAGCTGAACACTAAACCAATTGCTGCGCCAACAACGGAAATAGCGAAGTTTTTTGTGAGGTACAGCCCTCGAATTTTTATGTTCCGTATACCTATTGCTTTCATAACGCCTATCTCGCGAAATTCCTCAGAGAGAGTAAAAGATATGGTGAATCGCAGCACCGCAAAGGATATGATTATAAGAATAAGGCTCACCACAAGGATAAGACCCGTGATTATCATATCAAAAATATAGGCTTTCCCCAGTATATCCGTGTCACCCTCAAAAGTAGAACTGTCGAATATATCCGCTATCTGGGACAAAGCCTTGTCAAGATTGGCGGTGTGTATGTATAAGAATTTTCCGCCATACACATTTTTTATCGTCTCGTCGGACATATATTCGTCAAATTCCTCGCCGTTAATGATAAACCTTTTAATGCCTATCAATTCCGTGCCGCAGACAGCGTCCCTGAAACTGCCCGCAAAGGTAAAGTCGTGGCTTACACCCTCTATTTCGACAGTAATTTTGTCGCCTGCTTTAAGTCCCATGTTTTCCTCTATGTAACGGGCAACGTAAATTTCCCCTTTTGGTACGCTTTTAAGAATACTTTCATCGTCCAGAAAATAATTCATCCCCATATCTCTGTCGCTCTGTAATACTAATATCTGATTGACGTTGGAATCATCAAGCGGCTCACCGCCCCGCGTAATATTGGACTGGGACATACGGACAAGCTCCTCAATACGGAACTCGTCTATCGCGGAGGCGTTTTCAAGCGTCCCACAAATGTCCTGGTCGGAAGATTTGTTTTCGCAAACCACGAAATATTCGGGTACGTCCGCCATTTCAAAATAGCTGTCCAGCGCAGTCGTCACCGTGATGATGTTGCTTACGCCAGAGGACATGAACATCGACGCGAGTATAATAAATACCAGCAATATCACGTTCATCGCCCTTTTGCGCTTAAGGTCTTTTTTCAGTATTCGTAAATACATTTTTATTGCTCCTTTCGTTTGGTGATTCGATTGTAGCATAGAAGTTATTAAATAATCCTTAAATCGGTTTGCGGAAATCATCTGTGTGCTTTTATGAAACCAAGAATCAGAGATGTGACAAGTGGAAACCGTCAAGGAGAGCAAGCAGAAAATCAGCAAGGCACAGAAACGGCACAAAGAGTGGTGTTAGTATATAAATGTGGACAGGAAAAGTTGAACAACCTATACTATCAAATGAAAGAGCAAAGGAGATGTTTAACATGGCAAAAAATCAAAAATCCTACACTCCGGAATTTAAACAGCAGATTGTGGAGCTGTATAATGCCGGAGGAACCTCGTATCCACAACTGGAACGTGAATATGGCGTAAATCGGAGTACGATTAGCGGCTGGGTAAAGCAGCTTTCCCCTATCAAGGTATCAGAGGAGGAAACGGTCACCCTCAAGGAGTATAAGGCTCTCCAGAAAGAAATCCAGCGCCTTAAGATCGAGAATGAAATATTAAAAAAAGCGACCGCCATATTCGCAAAAGAACAATAGCCGAGATTGTTTCATTTATCCAGAACAACTTAACCAACTACTCTGTATCACAGCTTTGCAGTGCTTTGAAATTCTCAAGGAGTACCTATTACAAGGCTCTGGTTTGTGTACCTTCAAACAAGCACATGGAGTATGAAGAATTCAGCAGGAAAGTGAAACAGGCCTTTGAGGATTCCAAATGCAGATATGGGGCTGTCAAACTATGCCGTGTACTCAATGGCGCTGGGACACCCTGCAGTATCAAGCGGGTCCAGAGGCATATGGCAGAGCAGGGGCTGCGCTCTGTGGTAGTAAAGAAGTACAACCACCATGCCGATCATGGCAGCATCCCAGATGATAAAGTGAACATCCTGAAACGTGATTTTGGAACAGAAACCATCAATCAAAAATGGTGCACAGATATTACCTACATCCATGTGCAGAAAGAAGGATGGACTTATCTGGCGTCTGTCATGGATTTGTGCAGCCGTAAGATCATCGGCTATGCCTATGGCACATCTATGACAGCGGAACTGGCAGTGAAAGCGGTAGAGAATGCGTGCCTGAACGTCAGGGATACAAAAGGGATCATTTTGCACAGCGACCCTGGAAGCCAGTATACGAGCCAGGCATTTGAAGACTGCCTGGCCAGGAAAGAAATCCTGCATTCCTTTAGCCGTAAGGGAAATCCATACAGAATGGGCTTTATATTTTGGTATTTCATTAGTTAGTTTTCTGGGATATATATTTTGTATTTTGCAGTAACGAATTTTCAATTTAATAAAAACATTGAACCATAATCTAAGAGTATTGAAAACCAGAGAAATAAATTTTTAATGGTGCTTAGAGGGGCAATGGTATGGTTTACTGTTACTTTTTTATAATTCAGAGGGGCATAGCACTCAAGCTGTCGCCCCCGCTAAACTCAAAAATTTATAGTTTAATTTTATAAATATCTGCTACTTCATTTTCAATAGAAAAGCTCCGTTCATACACGCCGCCATTTTTTTGTATAACTTTTGTTGACGCTGCATTTTCTTTTTCAACAGATATATGAAGTTCTTTCATTTCTGCTTCTTTAGCCACTTGGAGAAGTTGATATAGCATTTCTGTTGCATATCCCTTTTTTCTTTCAGATGGACGTACACTATACCCACAATTCCCTAAATCTTTCAAAAATTCATTCAGCGTATGTCTTAAATCAATAATTCCGATTATCTTGCCATCACTTTTTCTTATTGCAAAAAAAGTATCTGTAACTACCCAATTTTCATTTACCGTTTTGGGATTCGTGTTTAGCGTTACAGAGGATAGCCATTCCTCGTAACTTTCTGTCTTATCAAAAAGCTCACTTCCATAGATAATTTCTTCTCCATGTTGAAAGTGTTCCTTTCGATAAGCAAGTGCTTTTTCTTTTAGCTCTAAAGTTGGTCTTACCAAAACAATATCATTTTTCATGCTGAACCTCCTCCGGCAATAAAAGCCGCTTTATTTCATTTATTAATTGAGTGGGAATATCTTTATCCATTTTCATCAACCTGCTGTACATTCGTACTCCTTGATATGCAAATATAATTACATTGAAAATTGATTCTGGGTTCACGGAATTAAATTCTTTCGTATCTATTCCATAGTTAATAAGCTCTATCCATGTTGATTTTGAAATTTCGTACTGTTTTTTTACAGAATTATTTTCTTTAGAAACCGCTGGATTACTATAAAATTCATAAATAGCAAGGCTAATAGAATTTTGATAATTAATCATTTCACTTGCATATCTTGATAGAAGTTCCTCTAATATTGTGGTAGCTGGAATACGCTGCTCAATTTTAGTAAATACTTCACTTTTTTGCTTATTGGAAAAAGCATTAACTATCTCCAAAAATATCTGCTCGGTACTTTCATAATGGCGGTACAGTCCTCCACGACTAAGTCCCGTCAACTCGCAAATATCTTTCATAGTTACATCTTTAAATCCCTTTTCCGCAAACAGTTGATATGCCTTTTCTCGAATGTCCTGTTTTGTCTTATCTCCTTTCAAGCTCACATTATCACCTCTTTTCTTTTGCAACACTCATGTCGCTTTCTGTTATGCGTCATTTGTGTCGCTTTGTCAAGAATAAGTATGAATGAGGGGGATTTCGTAGTAGTCGGCATTGCGGTCTTTGGTTTCTTTGGTTCGGAATAGTGTGGTGCTGGCGGTCTATCTCTTGTTTTCGGTTGCTTGCTTCTTTACCGTACATGAGCATTTGTCTGTCATTGCACCGGAAAGTCACTTCCTTATTTTTCAAAAGATATTTCCGGAAAGCTTCCCCTCAAACTCTATGGTCATCTCTGCCAGTTCTGACGCCCTCCCCCTTTCAATCACGCCGGATTCAAAGATGTGGTGGGCGGTCTTGATATTTAATGCTAATATTAGCATTAAACATCTTATGCAAAGGAAAATATAATCCTGACACTTTTTAGTAATCAGCAGAAT
>QXWO01000055.1 GCA_009911035.1 Lachnospiraceae bacterium | reverse complement strand
ATGGAACAGTGATAGCCGGATGCACCTATCTGGGGTTTTTCCTTGGCAGCATCATCCATCCGGGCATGACGCTGTATACTTTTGTTCCGGCACTTAAGGAGCAGATGGCGAATCCGCTAAAAATCAAAGTGACAGCATATACCCCTTATACCATGATAGCAGTATTCTTCACAGCATTTTTATCTATCATGGTACAGAAAACAAACCGGAAGAATTACCGTTTCGGTAAGGAGCATGGTTCGGCAAGGTGGGCGGATGCGGCAATGCTTACAAAGCAGTTAGGGGATAAAGGCGGCTACCACCGAATCCTCTCACAAAACCTGCGCCTTTCCATGAATACAAGAAAGACCATGCGCAACAACAACATCTTCTGTATCGGCGGCTCCGGCGCAGGCAAGAGCATGTTCCTCATCAAATGCAACATCATGGAGATGCAGGGCAGTTTTGCCGCCACTGACCCAAAAGGGGAACTGCTTGGGAGCGCAGGAAATTATTTAAAGGCAAACGGTTATCAGATAAAGGTTTTCAACCTGATCACCCCAAAAGAGAGCAACAAATACAATCCCTTTTCCTACATAAGGACAGAGACGGACGTGCTTAAACTGATCACAAACCTGATAAAAAATACCACGCCGAAAAAGAGCAGCAGCAATGACCCGTTCTGGGAAAACGCAGAAAAACTTTTCCTACAGGCATTATTCTATTATGTGTGGATGGAGATGCCGCTGGGCAGGAAAAACATAGTATCGGTGTTAGAACTTCTGGCAGAAGCAAAGCGTGAAAAAGATGAACCCAGCAGGCTTGACCGCCGCATGGAGCTACTTGCAAGGAGCAGCCCCTTAGGGGAAGGCCACCCGGCGGTGCGCCAGTACAGGAAAGTCATGGACGGTGCGGACAATACGGTAAAGAGCATCATCATCAGCGTAAATGCAAGGCTTGCATTCCTTGAAAATGAAGCAATCAAGGAACTGTTAGAAACAGATGAGCTGCATTTTGGGGAATTAGGCACAGGGAAAAACAGTGATAAAAAGACAAAAACGGCTTTATTCATTGTCACGCCGGATTCCGATAAATCCTACGCATTTTTGGTAGGGATGCTCTATGAACAGTTGATGCAGGAGCTTTATTTTCAGGCAGACACAAAGTATGGCGGCAGGCTTCCTATCCACGTAAGCATGTATCTGGATGAATTTTACAATACGCCGCTCCCTGATTCCTACCTGAATTTCCTTAGCACCATGCGGAGCAGGGAGATATCAAATGTGATCGTGGTGCAGAATATCGCACAGATCAAAGAACTTTTTAAGGACGGTTGGGAGACTATCCCTGGCAACGCCGACACCCTTGTCTATCTTGGCGGCAATGAGAGTTCCAGCCATAAATATATCAGTGAATTGCTGGGGAAAAGCACCATAGACAAGCGCAGCAGTGGGGAGACCCTGGGAAAGCGTGGCAGTTCCAGCCGGAATTATGATGTCCTTGGGCGTGAACTTATGACGCCCGATGAAGTGAGGAAACTGGATAACAAAAAATGCATTGTCCTGATCCGGGGCTGTGACCCGGTGATAGATTTTAAGTTCAATACCTTTAAGCATCCCATGTTCAAAAGGAGCGGTGACGGGGAAGGGAAGTGGTATATCCACCACCCGGAAAGGAAAAAGGGTATAGATATCATAGATAAAGAAACAGCAGAACGCCTGAAAAAAGAGGCAGGGGAAGATGGGAATGTGATCATCACCACCATAACCGCAGAAGAGCTGATAAGGCTTGGGAATGTACCAGCAGAAAAGTAAAAGATACAGATAAAAGAAGCAATTACCGGTTTTCTGATAGAAAGAAAGCCAGCCCAAAATAGAAAGCAGTATATGAAAATATAGCATACAATAGCCAGCCCATGTAACACTTTAAAAACATAGCAGCCAATAATCAGATAATTATTGTATAAAGAAAGGATTCAACCATTATGAAAAGAGAAAACATAACCGTAACCACATTCAGCAGGAAAAACAGATTTAAGAAACATATCGTACCCATGGCGGCAGGTATCATCACAGCTGCATCCATGTATGCCCTGCCCGTCCATGCATCCGGTGTATCGGAAGTCCTTAACCCCATCAACAACTTAAAGACGCTTGTGCTTGCCATTATCGGCGCAGTGGGCGTGATCATCCTTGCAAAGAACGTGATGGAGTTCGCACAGGCATACCAGCAGCAGGATTCCTCTTCCATGAATTCCGCCCTTAAGGGGATCGTAGCAGGGCTTATCATGGCAGGCATCTCCGCAGTGATGACTTTCCTTGGATTTTAAAGGGAGGCGTATTTATGGAGATTTTTAAGTTAGGGGATGACATCCTTGCCCTGCTGGAAATGGTGCTTGGCTTCTGGAATAACCAGATCAGCCTTGTGTTCTCCCTGCTGGGGCAGTCGCCAGTCTCTTTCAAGGGCGGCGGCCCATGGGCGGTAGTGGAGAACCTGCAGCCTTTGTTTGTAGGAGTGGGGAGCGGTCTTGTGGTGCTGTTCTTCGTGATAGGCTTCTGTGCAGAGAGCGTGGATATCAAAAGCGAGTTCCGCTTGGAAGCAATGCTCCGTATGCTGATACGTCTTGGGATAGCGCAGTGGCTTGTGGCAAACAACTTGACGATATTAAAGGCATTTTTCAGCAGCATCGGGGCTATGGTGGGGCACCTTGGGAATACCACCATGGCACAGGCTCAGATCGGGGCAGGGGAAGCGGAGGTCATAGAAAACCTTGGCTTTGCAACAAGCCTCCTGTTCCTGATCCTGTCAGTGATCCTGTCGCTTATCATACTGGTATGCGGATTTTTCATTATCTACACTGTATATTTCCGGTTCCTGAAAATAATGGTGATCGTGCCGCTTGCGGCGATCGCCTTTTCCACCCTTGCAGGAAACCGGACGGTGAGCGCTACATGTGTCAGATATTTCAAGTATTTCTTATCCGTTGTGATGGAGGCAGTCACTATGGCGCTTGCTATTCTTATCTGCAATGCATTTATCAGCGCAGGGCTTCCGTCCTTTACAGGGGGCTATGCGGATTGGGCGCAGGTGCTTATATATCTGTGTGAAATCACCTTTACCATAGCCCTGACAGTCGGGGCATGTAAAGGCGCACAGTCACTGACAGGCAGGGCATTGGGATTGTAACCGGGAAGTAAGAAATATGGCAGGGATAAATCTCTGCCATATGGGAAGCTGAAAACATAGAGACCGGGGAGCGGTAAACAAAAAGGAAGACAGCCGCATCCCGGCAGGAAGGAGAAAAAATGATTATTGAGATAAACAAAGACATTGAAAAATATCAGGAGAGCGTGGCAATGGGGCTGAGCGCAAAGCAGCTTGCCTATTCCATCCTTGCCCTTGGCAGTGGATGCATCATAGTATTCCTATTGTATGAAAAGATCGGGCTGACCTTTAGCTGTTACGTGGCAGTTCCCATAGTTGCCCCTATTGCATTATGCGGATTCTATTCCTACAATGGCATGGGATTCCGGGAAGTGTTCACCCGGTATATGCGGAGCATTTTCAGGAATAAGGCACTTGTGTTTCAATCCGGCGGCTACAGGGAAATGGTGTCGGAGATAAAGGCAAAGGAGGAAGCAGAAAAGAGGGCGGCAGCAAGAAAAGCGAAGGAGGAACGGAAACGGATGCGGAAGGGGAAAGTGAAAAGCAGGGTAAGATGCTTATTTAAAAAGAAAGCATAAATCAATATTTCACCGTAGAATAAACAGGGAAAATATGATATGCTTGCAGCAGGAAACTTGAAAGGGGAAAAGCGTATATGGCAGATATGGAAAAGGAAAGAAGAGTTTACGATATTGGCGAAATAAAAATAGACGGTCTTGAACCCACGCCGGAAATGAAGGAACTGCTGGAAAAGGAAAAGCGTGGTGAGATCACCAGGGAAGAAATATGGGATATATTTAACAGCAGGAGGTATAGGATGAAGCCATAGAAATCTGTTAATGTACCGTAAACCAGCCCAAAATGCAGTATTACGAAAGAATTCCAGCCAGACAGAAGAGATTCCAATAAATCTATTAGAAACATAAAACAACCATCAGACCCGGAAGGGAGTGCAGAAAACTCCCTTACCGGGTTTTTCTGTATATGGGAACAGCAGCATAAAAGCATTTTCCCATCCCCTTCCGGCTTATAAAAGGAAGGAGCAGACAGATTGAGGTTATTCCAGGACAAATTTTCTATCTACAAAAAGGCAGGGGAGCCTTTATACAAAACCCCGAAAAGCGTGCAGGAGTGCATAGAGATACTTAAGACTGCACCGGACGGTATCTTTGAAGTGGCGGGGAACCGCTACAGCAAAAGCTACCTGTTTTCGGACGTGAACTACAACACCACAAGCGAGGCGGAGCAGGTGGGGATATTTGAAAGCTACTGCAAGTTTTTAAACGCCATGGATGTGGAGTTCAAGGTCACCATCAACAACAAAAACCGGAACATGAGATCCCTGCGGGAGAAGGTACTGTTCCAGAAAAAGAATGATGGGAATGATGCAGAGCGTGGCTGCTACAACCAGATCATGGAGAAGAAGATCATGGAAGGGAAGCAGGGCATAGAGCAGGAGCGTTACCTTACTGTCTCCATCATCAGGAAGAATTATGAGGAGGCGAAAGCGGCGTTTGCCAGCCTTGAGGCGGTACTGCAGAAAGGCTTCGGGGAGCTGGGGAGCAGCCTTGTTACCTTAAACGGTGTGGAACGCCTGCGTACCCTCCATGATTTTTACCGTATGGGCGAAGAGGAATATTTCTCTTTCGATTTTGAAGAGGCGGTAAGGGTGAGCCGGGATTACAAAGACGATATCTGCAACAGTATGTTAAAGTTTTATCCCACTTATATGCAGGATGAAAAGCGGTTTGCCAAGGCACTTTTTATCAAGAAATACCCAAGTTCCTTATCGGACAGATTCCTCACAGAACTTGCAACCGTTCCGGCGCATACCATTATCAGCATTGACGTAGCGCCTATCCCAAAGGACGTGACTACCAGCACTTTGCAGAAGAAATACATGGGGATTGAGAGCGACATTATCCGCCAGCAGAGGGTAAGGAACAAGAATAACGATTTCTCTTCCGATATTTCCTACAACAAACGGACAGAGAAACAGCAGATCGAGGAGATCATGGATGACGTGAGGGAGAATGACCAGCGGCTTTTCTATGTGGCAGTGACCATCATCATCAAGGCAGATACAAAGGAAGAACTGGAAGCCATAGAGGAAACCTTAGTTACTATCGGTAAAAGGAACTCCTGCCAGATAGAGGCGCATTACCTGAAACAGAGGGAAGCACTGAACACCGCATTGCCGGTCGGTGTGCGTCAGGTGGAGACTATGCGCACCCTTATGACACAATCCCTTGCGGTACTCATGCCCTTTAACGTGCAGGAGCTTTACCTTCCGGGGAAAGGTGGCACTTACTACGGTGTGAACCAGGTCAGCCGCAACATCCTCTTTGGCAACAGGAAGCGGCTGGTGAATGGCAACGGATTCATTTTCGGCGTACCCGGATCGGGAAAGTCCTTCTTCGCCAAGATGGAGATGGGGAATGTCTTTTTAAATACGGATGATGACATTATCGTGATCGATCCCCAGCATGAATATTTCGGCATTGCGGAGCGGTTCGGCGGCCAGGTGGTAGTCCTCTCTACCTATACAGGGAACTATATTAACCCTATGGCACTGCCGGAGGATGTATCTGACATTCAGGGCATTATTGCTGAAAAGGGAGAGTTTATGCTGGGCATCTGTGAGCAGTGCATGGGTGAGGCGCTTAATTCCCGGCAGAAATCCATCATTGACAGGTGCGTCCGTCTGCTCTATCAGGAGATCAAAGAGGAATGCATGAGGAACAGGGGAAAACAGGAAGGGGAGAAAACAAAGACTTTATGGAAGCAGAAAACCCTGCATGATTATTATGAAATCCTCGTGTCACAGCCGGAGATGGAGGCGAAGGAGCTTGCCCTTTCGCTGGAACTGTTTATCGGCGGTTCCCTGAACATCTTTGCCCATGAAACCAATGTTGATATAGACAACCGCTTTCTGGTCTATGGCATAAGGGATATGGGGAAGGAATTATCTGCTATCTCCATGCTTGTGATGATGGAAAATATCGGGAACCGCATCATGGAGAATGCAAAGAGGGGCAGGGCTACATGGCTTGTGATAGATGAATTCCATGTGCTTCTTGATAAGGAATACTCCGCAAAATACCTGTTTTCATTATGGAAGAAGGTGCGGAAATTAGGTGGGCTTTGTAGTGGAATTACGCAGAATGTGGTCGATATGCTGCAGAACTATACAGCCACCACCATGCTTGCCAATTCGGAGTTTGTGGCACTATTGCGGCAGGCACCCACAGACCTTGAAAAGCTATCGGAAGTAATCAGCATCAGCCCGGAGCAGCTTAAGTTTGTCCGGGGAGCGCAGAGCGGAACAGGGATATTGAAGCATGGCAACATGATCGTGCCCATGGATATCACTGTCGATAAGGACAGCCCCATCTATAAATTATTTTCCACCAACCCTTTTGAGGATGGGAAGGAGGCTGCCCATGAAGAAGGACATTGAAAAAGCATTGAAAGAATTTTTGATGGATGTAAGGACTACCGGGGAAGAGAGGAAGAAAGGAATCCCGCTTATCACATTTGTATATAAGGAAGAGGACAAGGCAGTGCTGCTTAAGGCGCTGCCTTTGTCTTTGGCGGATATCCAGCCGGAAAGAAATATACCAGCCGGAAAAGAACTTTTATACCGGGTGGACTTCTTCAGGGAAGGGGAAGCGAAGGTATCATTCGGCGTACTGCCTGCAATAAAGGAGCCTGCCACATTTTTAACGCTCCTTGACAATGCCATCAGGAGCGGAGACCGGAAAGCCGGGTATCAGGGCTTATGCGATTACCTGAAATTCCACAATGCCCTTTTCGGTCTGGAAGCCCTTGCGGAAGGGGAACTGTCCTTTGCCGGAAGGGTGGAGATAAAGGCAGGAGAAGAAATGAAGGACAGATATACACCTGCCAACACAGCGTACTATAGGGAAGTCCTCTCTTATGTGCAGACAGGCAGGGATATCCTGAACGCCTGCCCTTATGGAACGCCCCTGCCGCCATTCCCTGACCGCAGCGCATTCATGGCAAGGTGGTATCGGGAGAATGGGCAGGGGAGCCTATGAGGATTAAAAGGACAGATAATAATTTCACAGTCAGGCAGAAAGCAGACAGGAAGATCCATTACGCAGGGCAGGGGAAGAAATATACGGGGAATGCTGCAAACTTCTCCCCGAAAGAAAAACAGGATGTGCTCCGGCAGAAGAACCTTTCAGGGGCAGGTACAGGAATACAGGCGAAAACGCAGATACATAGACAACCTGATACTGGAAGGGATGCAGGGGATTTTCTTTCAGATGATACAGCAAAATCCTATCAGCAGGAGTATGGGAACAGTGCAGGCGGCAGGAACGGAAGCAAATGTGGAGATTTGGATGTATTCGGAAATCTCCATGTAAAAAGACCCTTGCAGAAATACCGGAAGGAATCTGTTATGAATCAGGAACAGCCAGCAGGGAACCGTCAGCCGGAACAGCAACAGCATCAGGGGCAACAGGTGCAGAGACCTTCCGCTTACCATGAAAATACCATAAAGACAAAAGAGCCAGTCCTTCACAGGAAAGAAGATACTCCATTCAGTATAAAAAGGGCAGATGGTTTTATTTTGAGAGAGCGTAAAGGTAAAAAGGAAGAAGCACAGAAACCGAAATCAGCCGCAACATCCAAAGCACACAGGGAAAAACGTACCGGGGAATCCCGGAGGGAAAAAGCATCAGGAAATTTTGCTACAAACAATAAAGCAGGAAACCTTTCTGCAAGTGGGTATACGCAGTCTTTTTCCGACAGGAGGGATGTGCAGATTTCTAAATATAAGAGGAAGAAGTTTTTCAGGCCAGGAAAAGAAAAATACAGCCGCATGAAATCAGGCAGAGAAAATACAGGTGTAAAGACAGATACAGCAAAAAACGCAGGAACACTGAAAATACCAGAGACTTACCAGATGGAAATACAGGCGATTCAGATGCAGGGTATGGGAGAACCAGCTTTATTGCAGGTGCAGGATGATAATAACATTCCAATAAATAACACCAGTACCAGCCATATCCAGAAAAGAAATGCCGGGGATTCCATCCATCAGCGTGAGGGAGACATCCCCGGCAGAAAGGACGGAGCGGGCAGGAAGGATAAGAAGAGTAAAAAAGACAAGGGAAAAGATAAGGATGCGAAAAAGGATAAAAGCCGCAGCAGTAGCAAGAAAAGGAAGGACAGGGCAGCCGCTTTCAGGCTGCTCTCCTATGCTGCGGATAAATTTTCACAGGAAGAACAGAGAGACAGCCTTTTAAAGGTGGCAAGGGATTTACTGGCCGGGAAAGCAAAAGCGGCAGCTGCAGGGAAACTTCTTTCCATAGGGGCATCCCTGCTCCCTGCCCTTATCCCTGTTTTTATTGTGACAATTATCATGACCCTGCTCTTTAATTCCCCTTTCTCTATCCTGCTCCCGAAGCTGTCAGAGGAGCCGGGGGCGGTGGAGGTGCTTGCGGAATATACGGAGGATTTCAGGGAAAAGGTACAGGAAGAGCTTGCCGATCTTGGCAGCGGGGATGAAACAGAGCTTATTTATGAGGACTATGAGGGCGACGGGGAGCCGGACAACATGGCGGATATCCTTATGGTTTACATGGTGAAGCATGGGTTTGGAGATACCGCAACGGTAATGACAGAAAAGAACAGGAGGGCATTAAAAGATACTTTTGATGAAATGACATCCATGAGTACCTCTTACCGCAGGGAGATTGTGGAACAGTCTTACGAGGAAGAAGATTTCTATGGAAATGTCACCATAAGGACAGAGGAAGTGGAGATAAAAATAAAGGAAGTACGCATCACGCTCCTTACCAGTGAGGATATCATCAGGACAGGGATATTTACAGAGGAAGAGACGGAAATCTTACGTTACTTAATGTCGCCGGAGGTGCTGGAAAACATAGAAGGGCTGGCAGGCGGCTATGGAAGCCCCGGTGCAGGGAGCCTGACACCAGAAGAAGCGGAACGTTTAAACCTTGGCGGTGATGTGGGATCACAGGCGGTCAAAAATGCCCTTGCAAGGCTTGGCAAGCCATACAGCCAGGCAAAGCGTGACAGCGGAGATTATTACGATTGCAGCTCCCTTACTTATTATGCTTATAAAGAGGCAGGAATCACCCTTTCCTACCAGGGTTCCAACACTGCCGCATCACAGGGGCAGCTCTTATCCGACAGGGGATGTGAAGTAGCTTATGAGGATATCCAGCCGGGAGATTTGATTTTTTACAGCTTTACCAGAAATGGCAGGTATAAAAATATTTCCCATGTGGCGGTCTATGCAGGGAACGGTTATCTTGTGGATGCCTCTTCTTCAAAGGGATATGTGGTGTTCCGTCCGGTCTACTCCACAGGGAAGATCGTCATGTGCGGCAGGCCGTCATGGTTATAGGGAGATGAAGATACAGGACCATGGGGCAGGGGAAGGAGGGAAGTGATGAAAGGTATCATTTATACAAAAGATATCTACCGGGAGATCGTGCCGAAGATCATTCAGGATGAAGCGTCATGGAGCAGATTTTTAAACTTTTCAGCGGTACATTACCAGATGGGCTTTGAGAACGCCAGCCTGCTCTATGCCCAGAGACCGGATGCGAAAATGGTGGAAACCTACAGCGGATGGTGGGAAAAGGGGCGGTATGTACGCAGGGGCAGTAAAGGCATTGCCATCATAGATTCCTCCCACTACAGGCCGTATGTAGACCATGTTTTTGATATTTCCGACACCAACGGGAGGGGAAGACCGGAGATATGGAAGCTGGATAAAAATAATGAAAAGGAGATACTTTCCCTGCTCCATGCAAAGTCAGGCAACGTGCAGGGATATGTGAGGGAGGCAGTGGAGAGTGAAATCTATGGGAGAGATAAGAATTATATTGAAAATATCAGTGATTTGTGCCGCTGCCATGATTCCCAGAACCCGGAGCATATCTACGATATCACAAAGGCAGTGATCCAGAGCGCACAGTATATGGCGGCGGTACGCATCCGGGCAGAGCCGCCGCCAGTCTCTTCCCTCCTGCCTGTGCTTGCCACCGCCCCAAGGCTTATGGTGTACGGGCTTTGCAGCACTGCACTTTCCGTAGCGGGGCAGGTGCTTAAGGGGATAGAGCAGGTATTTGAGATGAAAAGAGAAAAGCAGGGGGCGGAAATAGAGACAGGAACAGAAAAGGAGCAGCGCATTGGAAGATCAGACAAAAGTACAGAAAAAGGAACTGCCGGGCATGGCATACCAGCCATCCGGCATCAGCCTCACCAGGACGCAGACACCCATAAACGGCAGGGCAATGGAAGCCATAAGGGAACTGAAAAGGCAGGATATGAACAGCTATCTCTATCTTTTGATGGAGGATATGCTTTTTGCGACTGCGGAAAGGCTTTGTAGGAAGCAGGGGAATATGGCGGATGTTGTAGCCGGGTATCTGGTGGAATTTTATAAAAGAGAAATGGCAGGGGAAAAAGAAAAATAACCCTTGTGACGGCAAAAGAGTAAAGGGTGAAAAACTCCGGCGGAGCCGGAAAAATGTTTCAGAGAAAGCCTGAAATATTTAGAAAACCTGAAAAACATATGAAAAAGACCTTCAGGCGGAAAGTGCTGAAAAATAAAAATATGAGCGCAAAACTTCTATAAACGGAATAGCGCAGAAAGAGGCAGATATGAAGGAAAATAATAACACAACCAACACAATCAATGCAGGCGGCATGAGCATCAAAGTAACCGTAACACCCATGAAGGAACAGGAGGGCTGCCTTAAGGCAAACGCATCCATCATCCTGAATGATGTATTTAAAGTGACCGGAATCCGTATCGGCATCTCACAGAAAGGCAATGTATTTGTTTCCATGCCGGATTACAAGACCGGAAGGCTGGATGACAGTGGGAAAGACATCTATCAGGATATCGCTTACCCTGTGACAAGACAGTTCCGGCAGGAGCTTTATGATGGAATTGTGAAGGAGTTTAATGCTGTTATGAGGCAGGAAAAACAGTAGATGGGGAATAAATAAGCTGACATAGAATGGCTTTAGTAGAAATGATGAGTATTATACCACTGCCTATGTGGCTCGCTCATCATGAATTATTGAAATCCGGGGGCAGTATGCTGTGTCTTTGATACTGAGGACTTGTACGAAAAAAATATCAAAAAATAACTTTACCGTCATATGCAATCATATACTGACAGGGCAGAACTTATTTAGTGTCGGACTGTGATTATATCAACAGTAGTCTGCCCTATAGCCCGAAAGAGAAAGTGATAAGTGATAGTATATCTATGAAAATCATTGAAAAAAGTAAACGGGTAAATTATGGAGAAAACGGGAGGTATTTTAGAGGGAATCTGAAATATAAATAGAGAGCATATGAGAAAAATTCAGGTAGAAAAGATCAAATATTGTTATGTTCAGAGTGAGGATAATTATTTATCCTACACAGAACATAACGATATTGTCTCATTTTCAGTTCATCAGAATGTATGTTTGTTGAATTATTAAGTGGAGAAAGCTATTGAATATCGCTAAAGCCATTTTTGCGGTAATACTGTGGAGTTACGCCATATTGCTCACGAAATGCTTTCTGAAAATGACTTTGGCTGGAAAAGCACAGGCAGGTGCTGATCTCATTGATACTTTTTGATGTATAAAGCAACATAATGCGAGAACGTTCCAACTTTGTGCGTAAGATAAATTCTTTTAATCCAAATCCTAACCGTTCTTTGAATTTTGTGGAAATATAGCAGCGGCTGTAGCCTACATGCCGGGCGGCTGAGGCGGCTGTGATTGGCTGGTCGGTATGAGTACGGACATAGTTAATAATACGCTTTAATAGCTGGTCAGCGTCGAATGGGTATTTATAGGCGGCTACTCTTTTTGCATATTCTATCCGTACATGTTGGTTTAGGGACATGATTTCGGTTATTTCATCTATTTTCTCCATTTGCTGGGTGTAAAGATTAGCAATTCCATAGGCAATTTCCGGAGGAAGACCTCCGTCAATGGCTGCCGACTCGGAAAGTGCAACAGTGTAAATAAAAATATTTTTTACCTGCCTTAATTCGTCATTCGCTACTCTTCCCATGTGGGATTCTTTGCTTTGAGACATAAAATGCTTCAATCCATCAGCATCTCCTTGGCGTATGTATTCCTGCATCTGACGGCCAAGGCTGTACATATAGCTTTCTGAAATTTCGGTATCGCGCCAGTAGAAATTTTCCTCTTCTTCTTTGTGGAGGGCAGGGGATAGGATGTCATTATTTTCAGATGGCGGCAGGGAGGAGTCAGATTCTCCATTAAAAACAAAATTAATAAAGTTAAGATGGTGGATTAACTGTTGCAGGTTTCTTTTGGGAATAGCCTGAAAAAATAAGTCTGCCTGCTCATACAAGGCGTAGGGGATTTCCAGCGAACGATGGAGGCGCAGCAGGGTCTGGGGAGTATATGGCTGTTCTTTTACTGGACCAATGACCAAAAACCCCGTTTCTGCACGTAGGTTTACAAAACCATAAAATGCCCCGAATCCAAAGGAATTATAATACATATTGGAAGAATAGGGAACTTTGGACATGCTGTCCAAGTTGGGAATGAGCTTCCATTGGGTTTCCGGAACAGAACAGTGGAGTACATGGCTGTCATCGAAATATTGAAGAGGCAGCCTGGTGATCATATAGTAGTGTTCGCAAAAAGTATGAATATCCATATCATTCTCTCTTCCTAAAAACATATATCAAAATAAGTATATCTGATAACTCCCAAATTGACAAACATATTTGATATAAAAAGAACAAAAATTATAAATGAAATAGAGATGTGTTTATATAATTTTCTTACCATAATTTATTAAAACATAGGAGAAGGAGAAAGCTATGGGAAAATTAAAGAAAAACGAAAAAAATATTCCTTTGGGTGCAAGGGAAAAAATGCCATTTTGGTACAGCCTCGCTTGGTCTTCAAGGGGGATATCATTGTCGATCAATACATTGATGCTGGCATATTTAACGTATTATTGTACGGATATGCTTGGCTTAAGTGCTATTGCAGTCGGGTCTATGTTGGTCATATCAAAGATTATTGATGCTGTAACAGATATCAGTGCAGGATATATCGTAGAAAAAACCCATTCTAAATTTGGAAAGGGAAGACCATATGAATTGTTTATCATTTTTACATGGGTTTTCACGATTATGATGTTCTCTGTGCCGGAACTTGGCACTACAGGAAAATACATTTATGTATTTATTATGTATGTGTTGGTCAATGCAATCTGTGTAACTATGTTGGGAGCAGTGGATTCCGTATATATGGCACGGGCATTTACAACAGATAATAATCGTATGAAGGCAATGTCCGTAAATGGTAGTGTGGTCATGATATTGGCAATTGTATTTAATATTTTATTCCCTCAGCTCCTTAATACTATGGGTGCAACTAAAGCTGGATGGACAAAAATGACATTAATTGTAGGAATACCGCTTGCACTGATTGGCTTGCTCCGCTTCCTGCTTGTAAAAGAAGTTGTAACGGATGAAACAGAAAAAGGTATGGAAGAAAAAACAGCGGTTAAGTCTGAGATCAGTTTGGGGAAAATGATGCAGCTTTTGGTAAAAAATAAGTACTTTTTCATAGTGCTTGGGTTAATGTTCCTTACATTTATTGCTCAAAACCTAAATACAGCGACAACATATTACTTTAAATATATTATGGGAGATGTAGGGATGATGTCAATTGTCGGAATGACAGGTATGGCAACTCCATTTGTACTGATATTCTTCCCGGCTTTATCCCGCAAATTCGGAACAACAAATTTGTTGCGGGGTGGGGCAATCATTGGTATTGTCGGGATTTTGATTCGTACCATTGGAGGTATTAATATTGGCACATTGTTTACGGGTAGCCTGTTGTTTGGTATTGGGCTTATGCCGATTAGTATGATGATTAATGCGTATTTGATCGATTGCATGGATTATGGCGAGTGGAAGACAGGAGTGAGGATAGAAGGTCCGATCGCATCCATCAATAACTTTGCCGGGAAGCTTGGAAGTGCAGTGGCATCGGGATTTGTAGGTTTGGTGATGGGGTTTGCAGGCTATGACGGAACCCTTGCGGTTCAATCGGAATCTGCAAATAATGCAATTATCGGGTTATATAATTTCTTCCCGTTGATACTGTTCGTTCTTTTTACTGTTTTATCGTTTATGTATAATATAGATAAAATTCGCCCGCAGATGAAGGCGGATTTGGAAGCGAAAAGGGGTAAGTCAAATGGAGAATAAGGAAATAAGTGACCGGGCAAGAAAGCTGTGTGAGCAGCTTTCTCCAGAACAAAAATTAGGGCAGATAGTTGGAATGTTTGGAGGAGCACAGATACCGCCAGAGATTTTATTCAGGTTTCCTAATGGCTTGGGAGAAGTATCTTTTATTCCTGGGGAGGCAGGAAAAGAAGAAAATTATGAACGTTCAGTAAAAGAACGGGAAATTTCCATGCAGAATTGCGGGATACCGGTCATTAGACATAATGAAGCGCTTACAGGACAGATGACGGCGGACAGTACGGTATTTCCTTCAGCCATAGGGCTCGGGGCAACATGGAATCCGGCAGCAGTAGAAGAGATGGCGGACATCATACGGCATCAAATGGTAGCAGAAGGAACACGACAGGCACTTTCTCCGGTCATGGATGTGGCCAGAGATCCACGATGGGGAAGAGTAGGGGAAACCTATGGGGAAGACCCAACACTGTGTGCGGCAATGAGCGTGGCATTTACAAAGGGAATTCAGTCTGAGAATCTGGAAGAAGGTGTTCTTGCCACGGGGAAGCATTTTCTGGGCTATGGTAATGCGGAGGGTGGGCTGAATATGTCAGCCAATCCGATCCCACAACGTGAACTAAGGGAAGTTTATGCCAAACCATTTCAGGCAGCAATCACAGAGGCAAATCTTGGGGCTATTATGAATTCCTATGGAGCAATCGATAATGATTTGATTATTGGTTCCAAAGAGATTTTGATGGAACTTTTGCGGGAAGAAATGGGTTTTGACGGAGTGGTTGTTTCTGATTATATGTCTATTGATAAAATGGTAGATTTGAAAGTCAGCGCATCGCCGGAAGAAGCAGGTATACAAGCATTGAAAGCCGGTCTTGATTTAGAACTGCCGATGCCTTATGGATATACAGACAAAATGCTTGCTATGATACAGGATGATAAGGAAGCGCAGGAAGCCTTAGACAGGGCGGTGAAGAAAGTGCTGGAAGCCAAAATCAAACTGGGGATTATGGAACATCCTTCTGGTCGCAAAGATTGGCTGGAAACAGCATATAACAGGGAAAAGATAGAACCTGTAAACTTGAAATTAGCAAGGGAGTCCATTGTGCTGTTAAAGAATGACGGTGTGCTTCCGCTCAAAAAGGATTTGAAAAAAATAGCGGTTATAGGGCCACATGGAGATTCTATAAGACTTTTGTTTGGATGTTATACTTATCCTGCGGCTTATGAAAGGGATATTACCAACGCATATGCGGAAATGCCCGGAATGCAGGCAGTAAGTAAAGAAAATGGGGAAAATCCATACAAGATGCCCTATCTGTCCGGTTCAACTGTCCGGGCATCCTCTCCTTATGTAGAAGAGCGATTAAAGAAGCACTATGAAGGAAGGACTATATCCATCTTAGATGCAATCAAAGAAAAATGCCCAGCAGCAGAAGTGGAGTATATCAAGGGATGTGACGTGGCGGGAGACGATAAAAGTGGTTTTGATGAGGCAATCGCAAAAGCGGAATGGGCGGATATAGTAATCCTCGTAGGAGGAAGTAAGTATGGATGGGGAACAAATTGTACCACAGGCGAGGGCATTGACTGTGACCATATCGGACTTACAGGAGTGCAGGAAGAACTTTTTTCCTGTATACAGGAGACTGGAACACCTGTAGTTTATGTGCATATGGATATAAAACCACTTTCCAGCCTGAAAATTTCAGAGAAGAGCAATGCAGTTCTGGAAAACTGGTTTCCCGGTGAGACAGGAGGACGGGCATTGGCAGATGTATTGTTCGGTGACTATAATCCGGCAGGGCGATTACCAATCACTGTACCTCACAACGCAGGGCAGATACCCATTTACAGTGGACAGAGAAATGGAAGCGGTTATCGGCCTTTGGGAATGACGATTGCTAAATATGTAGAAGGAAGTAAAACACCTCTTTATCCTCTTGGCTATGGATTGAGTTATACGGAATTTGCCTATTCTGACTTGTTTGTAACACCGGAATCTGGAGCAGACGGAGTAATAGAAGTTAGTGTGAAGGTGAAGAATTGTGGAAAGAGGGATGGGGAAGAAGTAGTGCAGGTCTATGTTACAGATGAACTGGCATCTATGCTCCGTCCGGCACAGGAACTTGCTGGCTTTCATAGGATGGCGTTAAAAGTGGGGGAAGCAAAAAAAATCTGTTTTACATTACGTGTCGATCAGTTTGCATTTCTTGACAGACAAATGGACTGGATAGTGGAGGCTGGAGATATGACAGTGAAAATAGGCCGTTCCTCGGCAGATATTTGTCTGCAAGGGAAATTTGTAATCACGGATACGGCAAGGATTGATGGAAAAAAACGGGGATTTTATGCAATGAGCAGAGAGATGGAAGCTAATTAGTTTTCTGGGAGGAGGCAAAAGGACATGGGAAAGTTTGGGAAGGAGTTCCTGATGGGTGCTGCTACGGCAGCCCATCAGGTAGAAGGAAATAATAGAAACAGTGACTGCTGGGTATTGGAAAATTCTCCTTATGGAGGTTATGCAGAACCAAGTCTGGACGCTTGTGACCACTATAACCGGTATGAGGAAGATATCAGACTTATGAAAGAAGCAGGACTTAATGCGTACCGGTTTGGGATAGAGTGGGCACGAATTGAACCGCAGGAAGGTATATATGATGAACAGGTTGTCAGGCACTATGGGGATGTAATCTCTTGCTGTAGGAAGTATGGCATTGAGCCTGTTGTGACATTGCACCATTTCAGCAGTCCTGTTTGGCTGATTAGGAAAGGCGGCTGGGAAGCGGAAAGCACAGTTGATGATTTTGCGGCGTATGCACGGTTTGTTGCTGAAAAAATCGGGAAAGACTTGCATTACATTTGTACTATAAATGAAGCAAATATGGGGCTTCAGATTATGTCGGTGGCAAGGGAATTCTATAATCAAATGGTTGCGGACGGAAAGATACAGATGGGTATCAGTATGGAAGCGTTGATGACGGGTTCACCGGAAAAGATGAAGGAAAATGAAAAGCTTTTCGGGACGGCATCGCCCCATGTATTCCAAAGCCCCAGAACAGAAAACGGAGATAAGCTGATCATGAGGGCGCACCGGGCGGCAT
This sequence comes from Lachnospiraceae bacterium, assembly GCA_009911035.1. GTDB lineage: Bacteria > Bacillota > Clostridia > Lachnospirales > Lachnospiraceae > Suilimivivens. The sequence goes on along the minus strand of QXWO01000055.1, from coordinate 19,771 downwards.
GTGCGGAGATAAAAAGGGTAAACCCCAGTATAAAAACTGGGCTGACATTATCCCTGCATGATATACAGGCAGCAGATGGAGGAGAAAAGAATGCGGCAAAAGAATGGAATGACGAATTTCTCCATTATCTGCCTTATATCAGGGAGGATGATTTCCTTGGGGTGCAGAATTACAGCCGTAGCAGATATGGCAAGGATGGGAACCTGCCGGTTCCCGAGGGGGCGCAGGTGACGCAGATGGGATACGAGTATTATCCACAGGGAATTGGAAATGTATTGCGAAAAGTTGCCGAGGAATATGAGGGCGAACTGCTTGTGACAGAGAACGGGATTGCCACGGAAGACGATAAGGAGAGGGTGAGCTTTATCGGTGCGGCCACGGATGGCGTTGCAGCATGCATAAAGGAAGGGATACCGGTCAAAGGATATTTTTATTGGAGTCTGTTGGATAACTTTGAGTGGCAGAAGGGATATGGAATGAAATTTGGTCTGGTAGAGGTTGACCGTTCTAATGGGCAGGTCAGGAGACCAAAACCGAGTTTGAGGTATCTTGGGGGCATATAGTGGCAAAATAGGAGAAGGAAAATGAGACAGGAGAATTTTAATCATAATTGGATATTTTATAAAGAAGGAAGCAGTCAGAAGCAGCGGGTCAGCCTGCCGCATGATGCAATGCTTTTTGAAAAGAGGGAGCAGGGAAATCCTTCATCGGGGGCATGTGCTTGTTTTGGCGGCGGAGTCTATTATTATGAAAAGGAAATAACTGCTCCGGAGGAATGGGCAGATATGGCGGTGCAGGTATATTTTGAGGGGGTTTATCAAAAAGCACAAGTTTGTCTGAACGGCAGGGAGATTGGCAGATGTGATTATGGATATACTGGATTTCACGTAGATTTGAAGGATATAAATATCGGGGAGAAAAATCTGCTGTGTGTGAAGGTGGATAATTCCCAAATGCCTAACAGTCGTTGGTATACGGGAAGCGGCATTTACAGGCCGGTGACACTCTTGACTGGGGGCAGGAAGAGAATCAGGCATAAAGGGGTGAGGATTAAAACGCTTTCCTATGCCCCTGCAAGTATTCTGGTTACAACAGATGCCATAAGTGTGGCAGATGAGGAACTTATCATAGAAATTTGGAAAGATGAAAGAATTGTTGCAACAGGGAAAGGCGCTTCTGTAGAGTTGGAAATTCCGGAGGCAAAACTCTGGAGTGATGAAGAACCCGCCTTGTACGAATGCCGGGTGCGGCTGTGCGAAGAAGGAAGAACCATAGATGAAGAGCGGGAAACCTTTGGTATACGCTGCTTGGAATATAGCAGCAAGGGTTTTTTTGTAAATGGGAGAGAAACATTGTTGCGCGGCGGCTGTATTCACCATGATAATGGAATTCTTGGAGCAAAAAGCTATGCAAAATCAGAATGGAGAAGGATAAAAAAACTAAAGGAAGCAGGATATAATGCAATCAGAAGTTCACATAATCCTTGTGCGGAAGAGATGATGAAAGCCTGCGATTATTATGGCATCTATGTTCTGGACGAATTATGGGATACATGGTATATGCATAAAAACCCATATGATTATGCCGGCTGCTTTATGGACAATTATGAAAAAGACGTAAAAGCTATGGTGCAGAAGGATTTTAACCACCCGTCAGTCATTATGTATTCCATAGGAAATGAATTGTCAGAACCGGCTTTTGAAAAAGGGCAGGAAATGACACGGGAATTGGTTTCTCTCCTGCATGAGCTGGATGAAGGCAGACCGGTCACAGCAGGATTTAACCTGATGATTATGGCACAGGCGGCATCAGGAAAAGCCGTTTACGGCGGTGAAGAAAATCCGGCTGAAAAATCCATGCCGGAGATAAACTCATCCCTGATGTTTAATATGATAGCTGCAAGTGTGGGTAGCAAGATGAATGACAGTGCAAATTCAGATGAGGCGGATCGTACCGTATCACCGGCGCTTGATTTGGTTGACATAGCAGGATATAATTATGCATCCGGCAGGTATCCCTTTGAGGGGAAGAGCCATCCGGAAAGGGTTATTTTCGGAAGCGAGACATTCCCGCAGGATATTGCTAAGAACTGGAAAATGGTTGAGGAATATCCTTATCTGATCGGAGATTTTATGTGGACTGCATGGGATTATCTTGGTGAAGCTGGCGGAGGGGCATGGGGGTATACGGAAGATTCCCTTGGTTTCCAAAAGCCGTATCCATGGCTTCTGGCAGATATGGGGGCAATGGACATCCTTGGCAATCCTAACGGGGAATTATTCTGGGCGCAGGCGGTATGGCATTTGCTGAAGAAACCTGAGATTACGGTGCAACCGGTAAATCATCCGGGAGTTGTTCCGGCAAAATCTACGTGGCGGGGAACGAATGGGATTCCATCGTGGTCATGGAAAGACTGTGAAGGGAATGAGGCGGTTGCAGAAGTATTTTATGATGCCGCCAAAATAGTTTTGCTATGTAATGAACAGGTAGTTGGTGAAGCAGTTCCAGAAAACTGCCGGGCGGAATTTCAACTGGATTATACGTCAGGAAAACTGGAAGCCATTGCCTACGATTCCTGTGATAATGAGGTTGGAAGAAATTTCCTTATTTCTGCACTTGGGAATATCAGCACTGTTATAGAACCGGAAGAGGAAAAAGTTTGTGCCGGGGATATCTTATATGTGAATATAAGGCGTATAGGAGAGAATGGTGTGACGGAAAGCAATGCGGATGTGGAACTTTCCGTCACAGTAGAAGGTGGCAGGATTCTGGGGTTTGGCAGTGCCAATCCGAGGACAGAGGAATCTTTTGTGGATGGACATTATCGTACTTATTATGGTTTTGCACAAGTCGTTATTGAGGTGGATGAAACGGATGCAGTCATGATAAAGGTCATAGACGAAAATGTTCAGATTACTAAGAAAATAGATGTATATGCTTAATCCATAAGATGATTATTTGTTCACAGTGTATTATGTATATGGCATTAGTCCAAAAGTAGGTTGGCAGCTATAATTCGCAAGCTGGACACACGATATTTATGCAGTTTGTAAACGGGAAATGCTGAGCACCGTCTCCTTTACGGACTAATGCCATGCACATGAATAAGTGGGCTGCATAGAACTATATGAATTCCAAGAAGGGAAAAAGGATGAGAATGGAGAAGAAAAATAAGAGCGTTGGGAAAATTATTTTAATTATTGTTTTGATATTTTTATTGGTGATAGCCATACAGACACCTATCATGATTGCAAGAAGCAATGGAACATTTGCAAGGGGGAATAATGATGAGTACAGTGTTGCTAATACTCAGAAACTAGAAAGTAGCCCATTAGCAGGAAAGACGATTGTCTTTTTGGGCAGTTCTGTAACATACGGTTCTGCAGCTAAAGGAGAATCTTTTGTTGACTATATGGTAAAGAGAGATGATATCAATGTAGTAAAAGAGGCTGTCAGCGGTACGGTACTTGTAGACGAAGAGGTATGGGGTAAAAAGTCATATATAGAGAGGATGAAGACTATAGATACGTCGATTAAAGCGGATGCTTTCGTCTGCCAGCTTTCAACCAATGATGCTACCATGAAAAAGGAATTGGGTATAGTTTCTGATGGTTTTGAACTGGAGAATTTTGACACCATGACTGTAGCTGGAGCTATTGAGTATATCATTTGTTATGCCAGGCAAACTTGGAACTGCCCAGTGTTTTTTTACACAGGAACGAAATATGACAATGAATATTATGGGCAGATGGTGGAGTTGCTTTGGGAGATTCAGGAGAAGTGGGATATTATCATCATAGATCTTTGGAATGATAAGGAGATGAACGCTGTCAGTACGGAGGATTATAAGCTATATATGGTGAATGGAATTCACCCTTCACGGGCTGGATACAGGGAGTGGTGGACACCTAAGTTTGAGGAATATTTGACAGATTATCTTGTTGATTGACAAAGGATTACATTTTGAATTAATACTTGCATTAATTATCCATACGCTTTACTTGTTGGGATTTTGGAATTTCATTTAAAGAATTAATTGTATTCAATGATGATTCAGCATCGATTCGTCCATTAGTTTAACAGAATGAGAATTTATTTGTCTCAGGATTTAAAAGCGCAATTAAAGTGAGTTATATTGATAAATTCCTTCAGAAAATGCCCATAAATGTCTTATGGGCATTTTCTCTTGCCTTTTTGCAGGAGTGATACATTAACAAGTAGCCTTTGAGTGGGTAAGTTTGTGGTGAAATTAATTGATGTGGAATTCTTGTGCATTTTGACAATAACGCAGATATGGTACTTTCATATATATCCTACAGATGTGCAGGATAGCAAGTGATTCCCCAATCCTATATACTGAAAATACAGGTGTAGATGCCTATGATGACATATGAACCGTTTTGGCGGATGATGAACGAAAGAAGGATATCCACTTACAGCCTTGAAGTTGACTATGGCTTTAACAAAGCTTTCATCCACCGTTTAAAACACAATAAAAACATGAACCTGTCATCTATTGACTACATCTGTGATGTATTTTGCTGTCCGGTAGAGGATGTGGTAGTACACACCAGAAACGATAAGGGTGTCGGTGATGATGATTGCCTGTGATTGAGAGAAAGCCAGGGCAAAGTAGAAGATTTAAGGATTGTAACAAGTGGCGGATTCCGGTGAGAGAACTGCCGCTGTTTTTATGTGATGGGTACGGAATGCAGCCATGTACGTTTACATTGGAATGGATATTGCAGAGAAAATATTTCGGAAAAGTGGGAGGTGTAAATCTGGAAAGGTAGCTGCAAATTTATTTTGGGAGAATCGTAAAATAAATGGAACATTTTTCATGCGGAACATACTATGACAGGATTGGAGGAAATGTCAGGAGGATACGGATGGAAAAGGGATTGACGCAGGAGAAGCTTGCAGAAAAAACGGAGCTTTCCCTGACGGTGATCCAGAAAGTAGAGACAGGGCAGAGCGGGTCGAGGCTTGAAACGCTGATCAGGATAGCGCTTGCCTTGGGAGTTTCCCTTGATATCCTTATGGATATGAAGGAGAGGGATGAACAGTACAGGGATTGGCGGGAAGAGGTATATCTGCTGGTCAGGGATAAAACGGTGGGTGAGGTTAAGTTTGCCATAGCGGTGGCTGATTCCATATTCAGGTATAAGGATGAATTTCTGGATTGAGTTTCTGGCGGTATGGTATTTGCATAGGATGGAAGATGATTTTATTCATAACCGGCTGGCGGTTACAGTTACAGGAGAAAATGTATTAAATTGTTGGAGGCATCCAAAGAAGCATGGAATCTTTGGGTGTCTTTTATTATGCAGATTTTTGGTGCAAAATTGCAGAATTTGAAGACAGTCAGCCTGACACTCACAAAGATGGGTAAGGATTGGAGAAAATACCCACTTTTATGAGTAAAAAAATTCCAGACAATCTTTTATCATTAATACAGGCTTAATAGCCTTGGGTTTTCCGCCTGAATGTAGGAAATTTGACAACTGAATACCAGTATGCAGTGGCTTTAAGAGGTTTCCCCTTGAATAAGTTGCGCCGGACAAGGAGCTTCGCCATGACCTGCCTGCCCCATATGGGGTAAACCGAAAGACCGTAACAGGAGAAGGAAGGCAGCAAGCGGCATCCGGTGCGGGGCTTCCCATGGCAGGAAGCCCTAAGGGAGCCATAATGATACTTCTGCCCGGTGAGGGCAGCCGGAACAGCACGCCGGAGGACGGGCAGGGAAAAGGAAGCGCTCCCTGTTACGGGCTATGGAGCGGACCAGCCATCCCGCCCTGCATACTCCCTGCCAGTAGGGGGCTGGGCAAATGAAAACCCCGTATGGGTACTGGCTTTTTTTATTAAATGGAAAACTGCAAAGGAGCAAAGTGTTTTGAAACTGCAAAATAAAGCAGCCATTCCATGAAAGCGCATAACAGCAGGCAGTTATGTTCTTTCATGGGCTGGCTGGAAGGAGGTGGTGTGGAAAAACTGCGCTGAGATACAGCGTATTGTAAGCACAGGGGCTCTGCCCCTGAAATTATAGGCAGGGCAGTCCGGGGAAACAGAAATCCCCGTCTGCATCCCTGCCGGATATTAAAATAAAAAAGAAAGGAAGGAAAAAATGGGAGGAAAAAGAAGATTTTCAAAACTTCTCCTGTGTGCCGCCATGTTATCCACCATTGGCGCAGGAGTGTTTGGGAGCATTCCACTGCCTGTCAGGGCGGCGGAGGAAGAAGAGACCTATACGGTCAGGTTTGAAGCCTATGAGGGAGCCTGCGAGACGGAGAGCGTCACTGTACCCAAAGGGGAAAGTATTATCCTGCCGGATGCATCTTATGAAGGGCATTACCTTGAAAGCTGGATGGATGTAACCGAAAGTGAAAATGTGCATACCTTCAAGGCTGTAGGAACAGCCGGGAGCGAGTACACACCGGAAAGGGATATGTGGCTGTATGCTAACTGGAAGCCGAATCAGGAGCAGGACATTACGGTCATTTATGAGGCAAGGATTGGCGATACCAGTTATGAGGAACTGGAAGAAGCCTTTGCAAACGCACAGGCAGGCGACACGATCACTGTCCTTAGAGACTGCCGGGTATCAGGCACACTTGAGATTACTGCTGATAACATCACCCTGAAAAGCGAGGATGCAGGGAACCCGGTAACAATCAGCCGGGAAGATGGATTTGCCGGGAAAAGCTACGGTATGAATACTGACACTGTCCTGCTTGCAGTCAGTGGAGGCAGCCTGACCACACAGGATATCATCTTTGATGGCGGCGCAGTATTGGATAGTGATTTCAACAATTCCGGCAAAGTCTGGAACAGCCCCCTGATCTACGTGGATGGCTCTTATGCCATGGAGAGCGGAACTGCCCTCCAGAATAATTATAATACTGATGGCTATGTAAACAATGGCAGCGGCAGGCCGCTCCATACAGCCGGGGCATTACATATCAAGAGTGGCGGCAGCTTTACCATGGATGGCGGCCTGGTCCGGAACTGCTATACATCCGGCGGCGGTGGCGGCATCCAGTCAGAGGCAGGCTCCCATGTGGAAGCTGCATCCGGCACAGTCACAAACTGTTATGCAACATGGGGCGGCGGAGTGGAACTCCGGGGAAGCGCAGAACTCTCCAACATGACTTTTACAGGAAATGCAGCAGGCTCCACAGGCGGCGGCATTTCCAGCAGCGCATCCCTGACGGTAACGGACTGTCTGGTCGAGGGCAACCGTTCCGCTTACGATGGCGGCGGGATCTATACCGGCACAGGACATCTGGCGCATATCACCGGATGCACCATTACCGGGAACATGGCAGGGCGTGGCAGTGCGGTCCAGACAGGCAAAGGGGAAGGGGAGCTCCCGCTTGTCATCAGAAACTGCACTATTACCGGAAACCTTTCAGAAGAGCGCAGCCATGCGGGCGGCGCAATCTGCTACATGAATGAGACCGGGATCATCTTATCCGGGAATATCGTCATGGAAGATAACCTTTCCATAGGCTACGAACCCTGTGACATCCACTATTTTTACAACACAGGCGCATCCATCCTGTTGGATGAAGATTTCGAAAGCACCTCGACTTTCGTGCTTGGCGGCTTTGACAGCATCAAGCCGGGCAGGGTGCTGATCGATGGCACACTGTACCATAAAAATGCAAGCACAGAACAGTTCGTATGGCACTGCCCGGATTACTGTACGGAAAAGCGGGGAGAAAACCTCTACCTTGCAGAAGTACCCAGGACATATTCAGTCAGCTATGATGCCAACAACAGCCCCACAGGGTCAAGCGATATGTGTTCCGATCCGAATAAGTATACCAGTAAAGACACAGTGACCATTATGGACCAGGAAGCGATTTTCCCGCTCATGGGAAATATCGTGAGATTCGGTTATAACTTCGTTGGTTGGAACACAGAGCCGGACGGAACGGGAACCGATTATGCGCCGGGGCAGGAGACAAGCCTTACAGGGAACCTTTACCTCTATGCGAAATGGGAGGCAAAAGAGCCTGTAACACTCACTTATATCTATAATGATGGGGAAGGAAAGACAGACAGCGCACAGGTGATCCCCGGGGCAAACATTGCTTTCCCGGATGCTTCCAGAAAAGGCTACAGCTTTAAAGGATGGTATGAAGATGAAGCACTGACAGTATTTGCAGGGAATGCAGGGGAAAAACACTATGCACCACAGCAGGACGCTTTTTATTATGCCGCATGGGAAAAGACGGAAGCTACCGTTACCTTTGACGCAGACGGCGGGAAGATGGAAGGGGGAGACGTTACCGCTAAAGTAGGCGATACCATCACACTTCCTGACTGTACCAAGGACGGTTATGTATTTACCGGCTGGTATGACGGAGACACCTGTGCCGGGCAGGCAGGGGAAGAGTACACTGTCTCTGATGATGTGACCTTGATAGCCTGTTATGAGAAGAAAGAAGCTGTTACCTGCACGATTACCTTTGATGCGGATGGTGGAAAGATGGAAGGTGGAACAATCATTGCAAAAGCAGGAGATACCGTCACCCTTCCAAACTGCACGAAGGAAGGTTACGAATTTACTGGCTGGTATGATGGCGATACCTGTATCGGGAAAGCAGGGGAAGAATACACTGTCTCTGCCGATGTTATCCTGAAAGCACGTTATGAAAAGAAGGAAGATGAAACGGTCATCTGCACCGTTACCTTTGACGCTGATGGTGGCGAGACTGCAAGGAAAAGCATTTCCGCAGAGAAAGGCAGCGCAATTATCCTTCCGGCTTGCAGTAAGACAGGCTATGAGTTCCTTGGCTGGTTCTTAGCTTCTGATGATAATATTTGTGCCGGACAGGCTGGCGAGAAATTTACTGTACATGGGGATATTACTTTAAAGGCACATTTTGAGAAGAAGGAGGCAGTGAAAGTTACTATTACTTTTGATGCAGATGGGGGAAAAGAAGTAAATCCGATCAAGGCAGAAAAAGGCAGTATCATCCGCCTGCCCAAGACGGAAAAGGAAGGTTACAGTTTCCTTGGCTGGTATACAGAAAAAGACGGCGGAATCCTTCTTGGAATCCCCGGCAGTGAGATGAAAGCGGTTAAGGATATGACAGCTTATGCACTTTGGGAAAAGGAAACTGAAAAAGATTCTGATAATGACGCTGATCCCGAAACCTGTAAAGTGACTTTCCATGCAGGAAAAGGAACGGTCAAGGTAAAAGAGCTTACCATCATCAAGGACGGGAGCCTTTACCTTCCCATGCCGGAACGTGAAGGGTATGATTTCACAGGATGGTATCTGGATGATGACCTGACGCAGTTTGCAGGGGCATACCATGATGCTTACCGCATTACCAGAGATACAGACTTTTATGCAAAGTGGGAAAAATCAAAAGAAAACAGCGGCGGTAATGGAGATTCAGGAAACAGTGGAAATACAGAAAATGGAGACAGTAACAGTGGAGACAAAACACAGGATGGAGATAATTCTAATGAATCTTTAAATACCTATACGATTAAATATGATGTCAATGGTGGCAAGACAAAGAATGCATCTGTCAAAGTGGTAAAAGGCGGCAGTGTGAAGCTCCCGGCTGCAGAGCGTGAGGGCTACATTTTCAAAGGCTGGTACACAGACAGGCAGGTATTTATTGGAACAGAGGGAGAGACCTATAAGCCCAGCAGGAGCATCAGCCTCTATGCAAGATGGGAAAAAGCTGAAAATGACGGTAAGGACGATTCGGAAAATAACAGTACAGAAAACACCAACGATAAGGACAATAAGAACACTTCGGACAAAAATCAGAATACAAGCGGCACTGTCTCCGGCAATCCGGCAGGCAGCCCTTCAGATAAAGATACAGATACCAATACCGGAACGGAAGGAGGAAATGGAAATGCAGGAAAAGGAACGGAGCCGGTCATCCAGACTGGCCATGCGTCACCCTTTTATCTTCTTGCTGCCCTTGGGCTGTGCGGCGTTATGCTTGCTGCTGCATCTGTGCTTGAAGGGAAGAAAATCTGTCCTTGAAGGACAGATGGAGAAAAGCTGCCTGTAGTGGGTGCGTATTATAGGATATATTTTATGGTACAGGAACAGGCAGGGATCAAATAATGCTGTGATAACCACAGTTTAAAATGCGGCAGGGGCTTTTGCTCCTGCCATTGGAGATCATGGCGGCAGATATCCGGTTCTTAGAAAGTGCTGGTATCTGCCGCTATTTGTATATAGAAGAAAGGAAACGCATGGAAAAAATAAAATATTTTATTAGCTGGCTTGGGGAGAAATTTTTCCCTGACCTGCCGGAAAAGAAAAGACAGCGGATCGCAGTGCAGATCATAGTGGGAATTTCCCTTGCCTTTGTCTGTATGGCTGGCATGGGGATATTCCGTTACAAGGCAGTGAAACAGCTTGAAAAATATCAGGCGATAGCAGACGCTTATGCACAGCTTGACATTATTTTAGAAGAGGGAAGGGAGCAGTCACAGAAGGAAGCGGCGGCGGAACTGGAAGAACTTTTCTCTGAAATGGAAGCGGATGCAGAGCGGTACAGGCAGGAGTACGAGGCAGAAATGAGGGAGAAGGGATTGGAAGCCTATGATTGGGATGCACTTTGCAGTGAAAATGAGGATATCAAAGGCTGGCTGTGTATTCCTGATACCTTGATTAATTTCCCTGTAGTGGGAACGGATGACAATGCCTTTTATCTCTCCCATGATTTCACAGGGGAAAAGAGCAGCGCCGGATGCCCTTTCATGGATAAGGACACGCAGGTATGGGATTTCAACCGTATCATTTATGGTCACAACATGGGCGCAGGCTCCGATGCCATGTTCTCTACCCTGTTAGATTATGAGAAGGAAGATTATTTGAAGGAACACCGTATCATCTATTTCACAGATGCCTATGGGAGTGCCGCCGCCTATCAGGTAATGGCAGTGGTCAAATACAGCATAGACGATCTGGAAGAATGGGATTTCCGTACAAGGAACCATGAGGATATGGAAAGCTACAATGCATGGATGGAGGAGTTGCAGGGAAGGGCATTGTATTATGCAGAACCAGACCTCGCTCCCACCGGCATCATCACCCTTGCCACCTGTGACAGGAGGATTCATGGGAAAAATGGGAGATTCCTTGTTGTGGCAGGGAAGATGGCCGGATAGAACAATATGGTATGTTTTCGGGAAAAAACAAAATAATACACTGAAAATTGTCTTGTGATATGGTATAATCAGGGAAATGTATTTTTGGTATTCGGATAGGTGGCATACAGCATGAAAGCATTATATGTTACAGATTTACATGGGGATAAAAGCAAATACAGGAAGTCACTGGATATTGCCGTAGAAGAAGGTATCAGTGTCATTGTGAATGGCGGCGATATGCTTCCTAAACTTGGAGAAAGGCATTTGGAACAGCCCTTGTTCATCAACGGGTTTTTGAGGGATTATTTTTTTGAACTTCAAGAGCACAATATTACCTGTCTTGCCATGCTGGGAAATGATGACCTGCTAGCGGTGGACGCCCTGTTTGAAAAGGTCTGTGGGGAATTTGGAAACGTCCATAATATAGCAGGAAAAAAAGTTTGCGTTGGCGGGTATGAATTTATTGGGATGAACCATATATTAGACCATCCTTTCAGCTGTAAAGACAGGGTTGTTACAGAAACGCATTATATCCCACAAAGACAGTTAAGCCCTGTTGCGGGTATTTCCAATGAGTACGGGTATGACAGGATATATAACTGGCTGGAATATTCAAGGACGGAGCTTCCACATATGGGCGATATCCTGAAAAAACTGCCGGAGCCGGAAAATCCACAGCAGACGGTCTATGTGATGCATATGCCCCCTGCCGGGTTAAGGCTGGGGCAGCTCCTATATCAGGATTTAGACATAGGTTCAGCAGATATTTACGGGTTCCTTAAAGAGAAACAGCCGCTGCTTTCCCTGCATGGGCATATCCACGAAGCCCCTGACACAGAAAAAGGGAAATGGATCAACCAGATACGCCGTACAGCCTGCATCCAGACGGGGCAGACGGAGCTTGATGATAAAGACATGGTCTATGCGGAGCTTGATTTACAAAAGCAGGAGTATTTGAGGAAAATCATAAATGTAAAATAACAAAAAGCACCAGCAATGGTGTTTTTTTGATACCCGGAAATGAGGTGGAAACTTGGAAAAGGAAGGGCAGCCGGAAAAAATCCAGATCGGAAACACGACGTTTTATGTAACAGCAGTCTTTTCCGGTTCAGTCCAGTTGCAGTATTTGGTAAAAAGACTGATCCGGAAGGAGATTGAACAGGAAAATAGTGCCCGCTAATTGGGGAAAACAGCACAACAAATAGATGAAAAATTTGTGGAAATGTGATATAATTATACTATACAGAGTAGTTTGTTTGCTGTTGGAAAGGAGCAGGAATGTTAAAACAGCAGACAAAATTAAGGGTTAGATTATATGCACGATTATCCAAAGACGACGGGGATGCTGATAAAGAGAGCAACAGCATTACCAACCAGTTGCAGATGTTAAGGTATCACGCTAAAGAAAAAGGCTTTGAAGTGATAGGAGAGTACGTGGATGATGGAATTTCCGGGACTACCTTCAACCGACCAGACCTGAACCGTATGATCAAGGATGCCATGAATGACAAAGGGTCAAGCGGCATCATGGTTAAGGATATGTCACGTTTCGGGCGTAACAATGCCATGTTCATGTATTACGTGGAAGAAATATTCCCAAACAATGACATCCTGTTTATCGCCCTGAATGATGATGTTGACACAAGGTTCGATGAAAACGAGATGATGCCCTTTAAATCCATTATGAATGAGTATTATGCACGTGACACATCAAAGAAAATCCGCAGTGTCAAGAAAACAATGGCTCTGAGTGGCGGCTTCTGTGGTTCCTTTGCCCCATATGGCTATATGGTTGATCCGGAAAACAAGCGGAAACTGTTGGTCGATCCTGAAACAGCCCCTGTTGTCAGACGCATTTTTGAACTGTCGAAGCAGAGTAACAGCGTCCACCAGATTGCAAGGACATTATGTGAGGATGGAATTTTGATTCCGAGGGCATACAGGGCAATGAAAAACGGTACACTGGAAACAAGTACAGGATTTAAGTTCCCGACGGACTGGGTAGGGAAAAATGTGAAGATGATCTTGGAAAATCAGGTGTATTTAGGGCATATGGTATCCCATAAGACACAGACAAAGTCATTCAAGAACAAAAAACTTGTGTCAGTTCCCGAAGAGGAATGGATCATAGTACGGAATACCCATGAGCCGATTATTGACGAGGAAACTTTTGAACTGGTGCAGAAATTTATCAGTGTGAAAAAGCAGCCTAATAAAACAAAACGCCCCAATATGTTTGTAGGGCTTGTGAAATGCCCTGACTGTGGGCGCAACATGGCATTTTCAAATCCGAATGGGAGAGAACCCCGCTTCCGCTGCAGAACCTATGCACGAAACAGCAATCTATGTACGACACATGCGATTTCATATGACGCATTGAAGCAGATAGTCATGGGCGATATCCAGAAGCATATCAGGAACATGGAATCGTTGGGAGAGCAGTTCATTGAAGAAATGCATGAGCTGAGTGAAAAGGGCGGCGGACAGAAAATCCAGCAGTTTGGACAGAACTTAGAAGCAACAGAAAAACGGATTGCAGAAATAGACAATATGATTATGAAGCTCTTTGAGCAGAATGCTTTAAGGAAGATTTCAGATGAACGGTTTGAAAAAATGTCATCAGCTTATGAGAGTGAGCAGAAGGAGCTTAACCAGAAGCGGAACGATTTAAAGGCAAAGATAAAAGCTGAGGAAATGAAAACCCAAAACACCAATCAGTTTTTGGAAACCATCCGGAAATATGAAACAGTAACAGAGTTGAACCGTTCCATGCTGGTAGAGCTGATAGACAGCATTTATGTGTATCAGGCAGAAGGGATCGGGAAGGAACGAAAACAGAGAGTAGAAATTAACTATCGTTTTCTTGCGGGGTCTCAATGTGGTATTACCTGATGGCAATGGAAGGGTAGGACGTTTGATAATATTCAAAGAATGTTTGAAATATAACATAATTCCATTTATTGTTGATGAAAGGTATAAACTTTATTATTACAGAGGATTAAAAGAGTTTGAGAATGAGAGAGGATATTTGATAGATACTTGTTTATCTGCACAGGATATGTATAGTGAATTACTGGAATACTTTGCAGAAGAATAAAAGTTATAACCAGTTAGAAGGCATTAGCGGAAATATTCGTTAGTGCCTTTTATAGTGGCTGTAAACGCCGAATAAATGGAGAAATAGAGAGTGGGAAGGATGGTTAATATTATGTATGGATTAAACGGAAGAAACGAAGAAAAGGAAATGAAACAAAGATATAATGCAATGGTAAATGTTCTTTCGGACATTTTTAGTTGTGGAAGATGGGACATTGAGGATTTATTTGATTCAGAAAACAATATTGAAGTTGGAGAAATTGCTAAAAGATATGTAGAAGAGTGTGGAAGTCTACCTGATAGCAATACTATTTATTATGAGGCTATGTTGGATTTTGCAAGTGAACATGAGTTAGAAATGGGTGTTGATGTAGACATATATACAAATGCTTGTGTGAGGGTGTAATTAGTTTTGTGTCTTTGAGATTCTGTTTACCTATGATTTCCAACATAGGATATTGCCAGAATTTTCAGTATTTACAAGGCTTTGTGGGCTCTGCCCACACCCGGCCTCCGGAATAAGACAGAGAAGGATAGACACAAAATTAAGAACACTACCGCTTGTGTCGCTTGTTGTTGTTGTTGATACTCACATCTATGCAAGAGAAGGTTTGGACGAAGAACAGTGTCCAGTTTATTTAAAACAAAAGAAACAAATAGAATGATTGATTTATCGAATGTTTATAAATGGGAATTCAGATAGATAAACGTATACAAAAGTATGTAGAAGGATTTTTACATGGAGAAAATGATAAAGTTATTAGTATTTATTTAAAGGATATTGACGAAACATTTTGGTTTGATAATGAAGTGGCAGTACAGGAGTTTTTTAACAAACAAGTTGTTGAACGTGTTGGTGATTCGGAATTAAGAACTGGCTCATTTTACTATACAGATACGGAAAAAGTATTACACAAATATTCAATTACAGTAAACAAGAAAGGTATGATTACTTCTTATACAGAAGAGGTAATAGATGGCGAAGAGAAAAAGAACTTGTATTTGGAAGATATATTTAAAGACTATGATATGAAAGATATTGCAGAGGAATATGACTGGGGTACTCCTGTTGGAAATGAAGTTTGGTAACAAACAAGGCATTAGTTATTGAAATTAATGCCTTTTATAGTATATACAAATAGCAACTAGAAATAGTTGCATATTATTTCTGTGAATAGTATAATATAATAGAGATAAAAGAAGGAGAAATATAAAATGCCAGAAATAAGTAGATTTTATGGAATAGTCATTAAAATGTTTTTCAAACCTAAAGAGCATGAACCAAGTCATATACATGCTTTGTACGGTGAGCAAATAGGGATTTTTGATTTGAACTATGGAAATGGCAGAAGGCGATCTACCTAAAAAGCACAAGAGTTGGTAAAAGAGTGGATGAGTAGCAATCAAAAGGAATTACTTGAAATGTGGGATAGCCAAAATTTAAGGAAATTGCCGCCTTTATAAGATGGGAGGGTTTAATATGATTCCGAGAATTAAAAGTGTAAAACCATTAGAAAAATATATGTTGCATGTTATTTTTGATGATGGGCGGGATTGTTTATATGACGTTGGAGAAGATATAGAAAATATAAAAGAATATGAAGATTTAAAAATTATTCATGGACTTTTTGAACAAGTGCAACTTGATGAAAGCCGGACTTGTATTTTCTGGAACGAGTTTATTGATCTTCCAAGTGATACTATATATGAATATGGAAAGGTAAAAGAGGAATTACATGAGTGATTTGTTATCATATAAGAATTATAACGGTACAGTGGAGTATTCAAAAGAGGATGGTTGCCTTTTTGGAAAGGTAGTTGGAATAAAGTCTTTGTTATCTTATGAAGGGGATTCTGTGCAGAAATTAGAAAAGGATTTCCAGAATGTGATTGATGAATATTTAGATGATTGCAAAGAGCGGAATGTGGAACCTGAGCAGCCTTACAAAGGGACGTTTAATGTTAGAATTAGTCCAGAGCTTCATCGGAATATTGCTGTATATGCGATTGAACATGGAAAGAGTTTAAATGCTGCTGTTGAAGAAGCTATTGGAAATATGGTTAGAGTGTAGGAGGTAGATTATGCATACATTTGAAGGAAAAAGTTGTAGAATTCATCATAATAGTGATATGAGTGGAGAAATTCATATTTGCGATAAAAATTCTGATAAAGAGTTAGTAGTTGAAGGTCAAGATATTTTGGATTTTGCTGCTGATTATATAAAGACAGAAAGAATAGGAATGTTGGAACAAATGAGTTCAGATAGCATTTTGCATTTGAAATAATAGATTTATGGAAAGAGAGGACGACAATATGATGTATCCATATGTAACACTAAATGATGATACAGAAATTACTCATTCGGAAATGTTACCAGATGGAAGAGTAAAGGTATATATAGAAACACCTGATTTAAAGGATGGATTCCATAATGCAACATGCTATTTGCCAGAACATTCTTGGGAAAATGTGAATGGATACTCTGATACTGAGATGGATTATTTTAAAGAATTTGTCCGCAATAATGCTCATTTGATGATTGAGTTTTCTAAAGAAGGAGGTATTTTAAATGCCTAAAATTTTTAGAATTGGATCATATATAATTTACTTTTGGTCAAACGAAAATGATCCACTTGAGCCAGTACATGTACATATTGCAGAAGGAAGGGCGACAGCAAACGCAACAAAAATTTGGATAACAAGTTCAGGCAAAGCTTTGCTTTGTAATAACAATTCTCAAATTCCGCAGAGAACATTAAATAATATGATAAGATACATTGAGGCGAATAGCAGTATCATTATCAACAAGTGGTATACACAGTTTAGAGAAATTAGTTATTACTGCTGATAGAATTAAAATCTAAGTTTCAAGGAAGGATAAATTATTGAGTAATAACAGAAGTGGTGAAGATAAGGATAAGATTATTGAATTTCTAAAAAGTGAATATGATTTAGCAAGGCATGAATGGGAATATTATACTGAGTTATTTAATAGACAAGATAATTTGTATAGTATTCATTTTGCTATATTTGCAGTAATTATTGGTGCGATTTATTATATTATTCAGGTAAATAATAAGGATACATTATTTGATAATATAACTCTATTACATAATCAAAAAATGATTATTTGTGGATTGATTATTTTCTTGGCAGTTACATATATATATATTTATTATTATGATGGGGAATTCATATTATTTAATTATATATAGTGAAAAAGTAATAGTGTTGGAAAAGTCATTAAATTATTTTTTAAATAAGAATATATTTATTTGGGAAAAGGATTTTATGGCAAAAATACAATCAAAGGACAATGTTTTTACAAAAGGATATTTGAATGTTAATATGCTAAAAATGGCCTTTGCTACTATTTTATATTGTGTTGTAGAAATACCATTATGTATATTGTGGTATTCAATCATTGGAAAAAATAGTTTATTTTATTGCTATGTTATAATTGTATCAATAATATCTTTATTTTTGGTATATGATTGGATTGTTATGTGGTGGAAATTGCCGAAACATTATAGAAAAGAATTAGAAACAATATATAGAAATAGATTAAATATACGGCTATGAAATTAGATATTTATCTCCTTAAATGTTTATGGTGAAATTTTATACATAATAAGCATTTATCATTCATATTTATATAATATAGACAAATGGTTTATGTTGTTTGAGAATGAGGAGAAAAAGTTATGGCAAAGATTACGAGTAAAATAGACGCAATTACTGGAAAGAGTGATCAAGAACGCATTTTAAAGGAACAGTTTGCTCTCCTTCAAAAGATGACACAAGCAAAGTGTGATCAGTTTGAAGCGGAATTGAAAAGCATGTTTACTAGCGGAGGAACTGCTGAATGTGAGATTGTTGGTAAGCGTGCAATTGCATATCGTAATGGTCAACATGTAGATATTAAAGTTGGATGTGATGATGCGATTAAGGATGCAATTGATATGTTTTTCAATGGTAAAGATGACGTAAAGCAAGGTTTTCAAAAATTGATTAGGGTTGCATTAGATGCTTTAATTGGAAATACATCTATGGGGGAACATGAAGAAAAAATGTTCTTTATATATCCTGAAAATTTTGCTATTGTTCGTGTGGATGTAAAATGTTATAAATATTGTTTTTCTTCATCAGGAATTATTGCAAATACCGAGAATGTTTTCTGTTATACTATGGCAAAATCTATTGTCGATCACACAAAAGTTACTATTGATGAACTGTTATATATGGTAACTGAAATGATTGGGGCAGATAAACTAGAAGAAGTTAAAGCATTTGTAAAAGAGTTAAAAGAAGTATGGAATATATTGGAAGATAAAAATCCAACTAATGTGTTACAAGTCGCATTACAGCATAATGACATAAAGTAAAATAGAAATTCTATTCTGAGAAAATAAAAATATAATGTGTGTTTGTTAAAAGCGTTTGGAAAATAAAAATCCAGATGCTTTTTTATTATACAAAAAAATACAAAGAAAAGGAGAGTATGACTATGAAACAGAAACAAAATGTCACAGAAAACAACAAAGCTGAGGGCTGTGGAATGACAAAAGACCAGATGATTGAACTGATGGAGAAAATCAACAGAGGACGCAAGGATAACTTAGAAAGTCGCAGGAGTGCATTAAATACGCTTGTTGGTGCGTTTCCCGTGGGTGGAAAAGTATTTGCTGTGGTAGCCTTGGACGAATTGCATATTGATGAGTCTTATCAGCGGCCATTGCAGAATCATGTAAAAATTATTGCTAGAGACTGGAATCCTACAAAGTGTGATCCGCTGAAGATTAATTTCCGAGAGGATGGAAATCTTTATGTGTGGGATGGACAGCACCGTTTAGAAGCAGCGCGATTACGTGGAATTAAAGTAAGCGCCAAATATTCCTGCGGCTTTTCTAATCTCATGAATTCCTCTATGATTGTAAATGGAAGATAGTTAGACTATTTCACTACAATTACGGAGGATCGGTTATGGCAGCTACTCGCAAAACTCGTGTTCCGATGGCGGAACAGATCAGGCTTATCAATGAATGCCGCCAAAGCGGCATGGCAGATGCTGACTGGTGCCGTGAAAACGACATCGCAGTAAGCACTTTTTATAACTGGGTCAGCCGCTGCAGGAAAGCAGCAGCGGATCAGATCCCGGCACCGAATTATGGTCATTGTGAGATCCCGCGTTCAAAGCAGGACGTGGTTCCCATTGACATTGTTTCGGATCACCTTCCGGAACAGCATATAGCATCGCAGATGCACCAAACGAACCCTGACAATTCACATACGATTGAAGTGTCCATGAAAGATGTGATAATCCGCATCAGCAATGATGCGGATCCTGTCCTGCTCGCAAGGACACTCCGCCTGATTCGGGAGACCTCATGTTAGGTGATATCTCCAGCCTTGAAAAAATCTACATTGTCTGCGGCTATACAGATATGCGCAAATCAATCGATGGGCTCTGCGCCATCATCGAAGACCAGCTTAAGATGGATCCGGCATCCAGTGCGCTCTTCCTGTTCTGTGGAA
>QXWO01000054.1 GCA_009911035.1 Lachnospiraceae bacterium | reverse complement strand
TGGGAATATATAACACGAGGGAAACTTTAAGGGAAAGCTCACCTGCTATAAATTTAGTGTTTTCAAGGGTTAGCGGAGATTTTAATAATATAATATAACAGCTAATATTTCCCTTAAAAATCATCAAATCACAATCGGAAGTTGAAATCTGGCAGCGAATTTGAAATATTGTATTTCTGTGTGGTATCAATATAAGCGGCAAAAATAAAGTGCCAATGACATAAATGAAGAAAGAGCTTGAGAAACTTGAGTTTGCAGAGGGATATAGTAAGATTGGAGAACTTAAAGAGGGATTAGAAAAGTTCCTTATTTCCTGTGGAAACAATATGACAGTGTGCTATACTTATAGCAACAAACTAATTGAAATTTACGGAGGGGATATAATGCTTGAAAATATTCCGTCTCAATCAACCATGACTGAATTGCTGGGTCAGCCTTTATTTGAAGTTTGGCAGGAGTTGTGTTCGGCCATTGATGAAAAATACGAAATGGAGCGGTTATGGAATACTGGTGGCAAGAATTGGACTTACGAGTATAAATATCGAAGAGGTGGTAAAACCCTTTGCAGTTTATACGCAAAAAGTAATTGCGTCGGTTTCATGATTATCTTTGGAAAAGATGAGAGAGCGAAATTTGAAGATATAAGAGATACTCTTTCTGCTGCTGTCTGCAGGCAGTATGACGAAGCCCAAACCTATCATGATGGAAAGTGGGTAATGTTTGAACCGGCTAATACTTCTGAATTTGATGATTATATTAAAATGCTGGCTATTAAAAGAAAACCGAATCGGAAATAGTGATTCATACTTGTAGAAAGGGGCAGGCAGCTATGAAAATACATTGAAACAAACATGCCTGCTCCCTGCAAAATAGAGTTTAACGATTTGTCTGAAAGTCCAAATATTCTTGTGCACGTTCTTTAATAGACGCATCAACATCTGCCCTTCCTGCAATTTCTTTCAAAATACCGATAAATTCCTCTGTATGCGCTCCAGCATTAATACATCTGTTTAACATCCAGACTGTTGTGTCTGCCGGAGTTCTTTTTACCGATGCTGCAAGATAATTTTCGTATTCCCCGCCAAATTGCTCAATAAAATGTACAATCGCACCGGGATCGCCAAAATAGGCTGTGGGATGCCGCTCAAACAACTGTAATAGCGGTTCAACTGCCTCCGATTTATAGCCCTCCTTCGCAATGGCCTCCATGCTGTCATACATTACAAGTGTATCCGCCTCATTGTATTCATCAATAGATGCCTCAATTTTTGCAATCTCCTGCTCCAAAATATCCATAGCATTCATCCTCCAATAAATTTTATTACAATAAGCCGATTCGCGAAGCGCGTCGGCGTTTGTTACATTAAGCTTGTTTACAGGGCAAGGCTTCCTTCCTTTTGATTTCTCCGTCCATGCTTTATGATCCAATCCTGCGCCTTGCTCTGTCCTGATTTTTTCCACTGCGAAATAATAAAATCTGCTTTCTCCGGGTCATCTTTATATAAATCATTGAGATTATTTCCCACACTTTTTTGAACAAATTTTTCAGGATCATCTTTTAAGTTTGTAAGAATATTCATATAGCGTTCAAATTCATCCAGTGCAACAAATAATTTTTGCGACCAGGGCAGGCGTATTCTGACGCCTTCACTTGCAAGCCTTCTGATATGAACGTTTTCTTCAAGTGTCCACTTTATTAACTCATCCATTACTTCTTTGGGATGTTCTTTTAGCAGAGGGCGAATCGCATATTCACCAGTAAACCGTTTGGTCAATTCTTTCAAAAAGCAGAGGGATAAACGCCAGTTCTCATTTCCGCATCGCTCTACATACCTGCCAATTGGCCACAGCCACCATCCTAAATTGAACATTCCTTCGGGCTGTGCTAACTCCGGCCCCAGCATATTAAAAAATGCCTGGATATTTTTGGAGTAATCATCAGCCATACTGTCCTGCATGGCATCTACAATATAATCAAGCCTTGCAAATAATTCTTTATCATCTAACCTGCCAATGAGAGAATGACAAAAATTTTCTTGATCAAAATCTGGCATCACTGAAAATATTTTTTGGGAAAGATCAAGAATATAGTCATCATTATAATGGTCTTTGTGTTTCATGCCTGTTTACTCCCGTAAAATAAAGTACTATTATTATAGCATACAAATAGCAGGCATGTAAATTTGCTTTCTTCTGTTGTAGCTTTGAGAGTAATTGCGTCTTTTCACGATAGCACAGGGGTGCAGGGGGGGATGAAATAAAGATGCTCATGTACGGTAAAGAAGCGGGCAGGCGGCAAAAAATTTTTGGAGGGAGGATGATGGTATGTCTGGCAATTTAGGGTTTTCCTATATAGGATTTCTCTTTTTATTGATGTTGTTTATTCCAAATATCATGTGGTCAAAAAGAAAACCGCAAGGGTATACATCGGAAAAAGAAAATAAGGTTTTGCTGTTTTTTGAAAGGCTGGGGGAAGGGATGGTCTGCTGCTGTTCATTGGCATTTTCTGATTTTAATATACATAAATGGACGCCCTGGTCCTTATGGCTGATTGCAGCTTTCGTTTTAATGATTATGTATGAAGTGTGGTGGATACGCTATTTTCGGAGTGAGCGAAGGTTATCAGACTTTTACAGTGGTTTTTTTGGCATACCTCTTGCCGGGGCAACCCTGCCAGTCATGGCATTTTTTATGTTGGGGATATATGGAAAGGTGCTGTGGATGCTGATAGCAACACTTATCTTAGGGATTGGGCATGTAGGAATACACATGCAGCACAGAAAAACTATTTGACCGTCTGATTTTATGGAGAAATAAGCGGTTATATGGTAATATATAGTAGTAAAAATCAAAGAAGTATAAATATGGAAGGAGTCAGCTTTGAATCAGAAATCAACATGTAATTTAAAAATTGCTTTATTGCAGATCGCCCCCTGTAAAACCTTGGAGGAAAATTTGGAAAAAGGAATCAGATATTGCAGGAAAGCCAAAGAAAACGGCGCGGATATTGCATTGTTTCCTGAAATGTGGAGCAATGGATATAACATTTGCGACAGACCTTTTAACGAATGGAAAGAGGAAGCTGTCTCTGCCCAAAGCGAATTCGTCACTGCTTTTGGCCATCTTGCGAAAGAACTTAATATGGCGGTTGGCATAACTTTACTTGAAAAATATGATAATGCGCCCCGCAATTCACTAATCCTTTTTGACAGATTTGGAGAACAGAAATTTGTGTATGCCAAAGTACATACCTGCGACTTTGAGGTAGAACATAATTTGACGCCGGGGGAATATTTTTATGTTACGGAACTTGATACATCATGCGGCGGGGTAAAAGTTGGCGCTATGATCTGCTATGACAGGGAGTTTCCTGAAAGCGCCAGGATTTTGATGTTGAAAGGCGCTGAACTTATCCTTGTTCCAAATGCCTGTCCCATGGAAATCAACCGTCTTTCCCAGCTCCGTGCCAGAGCTTATGAAAACATGACGGCGATAGCCACCTGTAATTATCCTGAAACGGTACCCGACTGCAACGGCGGTTCAAGTGTTTTTGACGGAGCGGCGTATATTCCTGATTTAAGTGGTTCCCGTGATACCTGTATTTTACAGGCGGACGGACAGGAGGGAATTTATATGGCTGACCTTGATTTGGAACAGCTCCGCAGTTACCGTGAAAAAGAAGTACACGGAAATGCATACCGGCATCCGAAGAAGTATGGACTTTTAGTGGATACAAAAATCCATGAACCATTTGTAAGGAAAAACTATCGGGAGTAAAGGATATAAAATTGTACGGAGAAGATATAGACACTTGTGTCTTGCGCATATGAAAGAATCGATCCTGCCCCTAATGAATCAGAAAGCATTTTTCAAACATGCTCTGGGAAGCTTCGTGAGACAATTTATAGTAACAAACGCCGTGACGCTTTGTGAATCGGCTTATAGTAACAAACGCTGCCACGCTCTGTGAGACAGCTTATTGTAACAAACGCTGCCATGTTCCGCGAGACTGCGTTTGTAATAAAATCCCCCGCTGTCTGCAGCGGGGGATTAAGTTTGTCACACCCAAAAGCAACAGGCTATTTGCCCACGGGCAAAAAGTTATATTGTTTCAAGAAAATGCAGAAGCGCATCATACTGGCTGGGATTCAGTTTGGAGGAAGCCTTAAGAAGAGAAAGCTCCCGCTCATTCAAAAGTACAGCCTGGTGGTGGTTTTCCAAGAAAAACTGTGAAATGGATATACCAAAAGCATCACAAATTTTAGTCAGTGATGGAATTGTAGGTAGCATGTTTTTCCTGTACCAGGAAGAAATTGTGGATTGTGTAAGTCCGGATTTCTCGGCAAGCTGATATTCTGTCCAATGACGTTCTTCTCTTAATTCAACGATTCGCTGTAATACATTTATCATTATTATCACCATTTATAATTGATGCGTTAATTATACTAAAAATTATCGTTGCAATATAATTCACAAAGACGTATAATTACTACGATAATGCGAAGTGACGCGAAATAAAATCAATACCTCCAATATAAAAGGGGAAAAGCGCAGGAATGGGAGTGGTAATATGGAAAGAATCGTTAAATATGATGTTCTAAGGGTTGTTGCAAGTTTTTCCATAGTTTTGTTACATGTATCTGCAAGCTATTGGAGTGTAGTGGATATATATGACGGGGAATTTCTGGTAATGACAATTTATAACAGCTTGACCCGCTTTGCAGTTCCGGTTTTCTTTATGCTCAGCTGTGCCGGGCAGAAAAAACGTGGGAGCAGGAAAGCGGGTCTTGAAATTGGTAGCGTTGTTTTATGTGTGGTCGGCTTTCTACGCTTTTCAGGGAGTGGCAGTTGATGCGCTTAAGGGAACATTTTCAATGGAGGTCTTTCAGGCATCAGTGGAACGCTTTATCTTTGGACATGTACATATGTGGTTTCTGCAAATGCTGTGTGGATTTTACATATTGATTCCTGTTGCAGGACAGATATGCGCCAGAAAGGAAGTAATGAGGTACTATCTGATATTATGGGCCTTATTCCGGTATGTGTTCCCTGTCCTGACAGATTTGTTCCATCTGTATACAATACAGGCCCGGATTGACAGTCTTGGTATGGATATCTTGGCGGGTAATTTTGGGTATTTTCTGCTGGGGTATTATCTGAATGTGACCGATATCCGGAAAGAAATCCGGCAGATTATATATGCAATGGGAATTGGGGCAGTTGGTCTGACAGCATTTCTGACCGTCAGGGCCTGCCGGGAGTCCGGTACATACGTGGAGAAATGGTTTAGTCCGGCTTCCCTGAATATTCTTGTTATGAGTGCGGCCATTTTTGTTTTCTTTAAATATGGTAAATTATTTTCCAACACAAAAAGAACGGATATGTGGATAAAACTATCCGGTTATACATTTTTTGTTTATATGTTCCATATGTTTGTAATAGAAAAACTTAATCTTGTAGGAATCACGACAATTTCTTTTCCCGCAGTTGTTTCTATACCAGTGCTTACTATCTTCACCTTTATGGCAAGCCTTGCCGGAGCTTTTGTGGCTGACCACATACCGTACATTAGGAAAATAGTAATGCTGCACTGAAATTCTACAAAATTTTATTACAATAAACTGTCATGCGAAGTATGGCAGTGTTTGTTACAATAAGTTGTTATGCGAAGCAAGGCAGCGTTTGTTACAATAAGTTGTTATGCGAAGCATAGCAGCGTTTGTTACAATAAGTTGTTACGCGAAGCAAGGCAGCGTTTGTTACAATAAGTTGTTATGCGAAGCATAGCAACGTTTGTTACAATAAGTTGTTATGCGAAGCATAGCAATGTTTGTTAGGATAGGTGAAACAGCAGGTTTGGCTTTCGTCCGTCACATAATTTCTTCATCTTCACTTCTGCGATCTTTAAAATAACAGGGTTGATATGTCGGGCCTTTGCAGGACACAAAGCGATACACTGCAGGCATGAAATGCAGACTTTTGAGCTGCATTTCCGGTAATTGCCGGATGGTATGGCGTGAACAGGGCATTTTTGACTGCATAAACCGCAGGCTGTACAATGATGGTCTGCTTTTGGGTGTATGGGAATGGGCGAATACTGGCGATAGGGCCTGTTTCCGGGGACACTTACCGCGGAAAATGGTTTGTCCAGTGCCTCCCGGCATTTTCTGGCGAACTGCTTTAACTCTTTAATGTCATCAGAATCTGGACGCCCCGTTCCGTATTTGGGCACTACGGAATGCCGCGTGGCAGCGGCAATGGCGCAATAACATAAAAAATCTGCTTCTTCCATAGCATCTTTTAATTCTAAAAGGGTATCGTCAAAATCTCTGTTTCCATAAGCCGTAACTAATATTGCCTTTGCTTTATTTCCATTTAACTGCTTCAATATTGGGATGATAAACTGCGGAACCCGGCCGCTGAAACTTGGCACACCAACAATACATATATCATTTTCATCAAAAGATGCAGGCAAATTCATTCCAGAAGCGTCGGACAGATTTATATATTCTTTCGGGCAGTCCCATGCAGAACAGATAATATCTAATACCTTTTTGGTTCCCCCTGTGGGGCTGAAATATAAGACATAAAATTTCATTTCCTATCTCCGTTTTCTTTTTTATAATTCATTTTAGCATATTATGACGCATTTGGCACGAAACTCCCTCAAACTGTAGCATATCTTTCTAAGAAAGCATTTGCATATGGCAGAGTTGAAAAATAACGACAGAAATAGTAAGATAAAAAAGGAAAATCTGCATAAGGAGTAAAGGCTATGTCTCTTACATTTCGGCTGTCTGTTATAATTTTTGTATTTATTCTCATAGGGCTTGGCATGTTCTGGCTGAGCGTGGGAATTGTTGGGAAGAAGGTAAAGGCGGTTCCGTTTTTGATTTATGCGGCGTGTTCCAGCGCAGCATATCTTTTTACTATATATGGGGTATCCTGGCTTTTTCCGGAAGATTTATACAGCCCGGTGGTTTCGGTACTGTATTCGCTTATCTGCTATCCAATTGAGGCTGCAGCTCTGGGACTAGTGATAAGGAAATGCTATGGCATCCCTTTCTGTCAGGGGATGACGGCGGCGATGCTTAGTCATTTTATTATTTATACGGCGGACGATGTAGTGTCGCAGGCGGCGGGCACCTACAGTCCTTTATTTGACAGAATGTATATTTACACGTTTATTACGATTGTGCTGCCAAAGCTGTGGGCGTTTCTGACTGCTTTCCTGGCAGTATATATTTTGCGGAAAAGCGGATTTTACCGCTATTTTGAGGCGTTATTTTCCGGCAGGGGGAGGACGGCGCTGATAATGGGGGCCAGTCTTTTTCTTATGTTTATCTGGACGGCCATTGACTGGTTTTTCCCGGAGGCGGAGCCGAATGCTTTGTATGCAGTATTTTTCTTCTCTTTGATAGCGGTGGTTTTGCTGTGTGTACAGTTCCTGGCAATGTATACGGCAGGGCAGGAAAAAATCCGCATGCAGCAGGAGACGATTGCCCAGCAGCAGGCGCATATGGAGCTGCTGGAGGAATTACAGCAGGAAATCCGGGCCTTCCGTCATGACGTGACCAATCTTTTTGCCGGGCTGTCATTACAGGCGCAGGAGGGGGATCTGGACGGCATACAGCAGTTTATGAAGAAAACAAGCAGCTATTTTGATGAAAAGCTGGGGAATGAGATCAGGCAGATGGACTGTCTGAATAATATAAATATTTATCCTGTCCGCAGTCTTCTTGCCACGAAGCTCAGTCTAATGCGCCAGAAGCACATTCAAAGCACGCTGGAAGTGCTTTATCCGGTATGGGAAAAGCAGACGGTAGAGACGCCGGATCTTCTGCGTGGGCTGGGAATTCTGATTGACAACGCCATAGAAGCTGTGCCGGAGAAAAACGGGCAGATCCGTCTGGTGCTGTTGCAGGAAGATAAAGAACTTTATATAGCGGTGGTCAATAACTATGCGGCGGAGCCGGATTTGAAAGCGCTGGCGGAAAAGGGATATACCACCAAGGGGACCGGACATGGCACAGGACTGTCCAGCTACCGGAGAATCATGGACAGATATCCCGGCTGCATTGCAAGGACTTATCTGCGGGACGGTTTTTTCGTTCAGGAATTGCGTCTGCCTTCCGGGGGGCGTCGGCCAATGCCGGAAAATGCCGCATAGAAGCACGGGTTCCCACTGCTTATAAGCACTGTTCCATGCATAGATACCGAAAAACTTAAAAGGAGTAAGCGTATGATTCCTGTATACATTTGTGATGACGAACAATTTGTCTGCAGCCGCCTTAATAAAATCGTATCCGACCAGATTATGATTTTGGACAGCGATATGGGGCCGGTGCGGGTGGCGGACACACCGGCAGAGCTGTTGGAAATGCAAAGGCAGAATGCTGTTCCTGCAGTTTACTTTCTGGATATTGATTTTCCAGGGCAGATAGACGGGCTTAGCCTGGCCCAGGAACTGCGGCGGTATGACCCAAGAGGATTTATAGTATTCATCACAGCCCATTGTGATCTGGCATTTGAAACCTTCCGCTTGCGCTTAGAGGCGATGGATTATATTGTAAAAGGAGATTTTGATTCCATGGCTGTACGGGTGAGGGACTGCCTTTCCAGTATTCAGGACAGGCTTCGGAATGAACCTTCAGGTCAGGGCAGATATTGTACGTTAAAACTGTTTGATACGGTGCGGCATATCCCGCTGGAAGATATTTTATACTTTGAAGCACTGGGCTATAAACACGCGCTGCGGCTGCATTTGGTGAACGAACTGGTAGAATTCAACAATAGTCTTGACCACTTTGCACAGCAGCTTGGGGAAGGGTTCTGGCGGTGCCACAGGGGATTTCTGGTGAACCGTTCTCATATCAGGGCGGTTCATTTAAAAGAACAGATCGTGGAGCTGGACACCAAAGAGGTGTGCCCTTTATCCCGGAAAGCAAAAGCAGAGTATAAGGCGCAGATATGATCACCATGTGCAGCGGGGCATGAGCCGTGCCTGCATGGATAGCAGGTTACAAAAATCTGCGTGCATACCCCGCTGGCGAATCCAAACAAACCGTTTGCGAAAAAAATTACTGGTGCCGGAAAAGCAATGTTATAATGAGCCTATCATCAAACAAAGGAGCGTGACTGCTATGGCAAGTACCAAAAGAATTATACAGGTTTTAGAGAGGCTGGGATTTGAACCGGAGGAAAATAAATCAATTGTTGTTTCCTATGCACCAATAAATTTAAGCGACAAAATACGTAAGCTTTTCTTTAATAACTTTTATTCCTTTTCACTTTGTAAGGAATCTATCGTAATGCTCCCCTTTTCAACTATGTGGGCGGATGTTAAAAAGGAAGTGGCGCTGGAGCTGCCTTATTCTTCCATTCTTGGCATAGAGGTGGAGGAAGACGGTTTAAGCTACCGTATTGATATAAAGATGGAAGATGAGGATGAGGTGATTTCGCTGATGGCACAGCAGGGGGAACTTAGTGAACTGCGTTCGTCGGGTGCATACAGCTTAGAAGACTGGACGTTTACAAATACCTGGCACAAAAATAATCTGAAAGAGACGCTGAAAGCATTGAAGGAAATCGGCGGCAAATAAAAATCTGCGGCAGTTTACAGCAGGGCAGGGTATTCCCATACAGCCGGGGGATACTTAGTCCTGCTGTCCGCATTCCGCAAGGTCTGGTATGGACTTGATGTCCAGCCTGCTTTTCGGGGGGCGAAGCTCTTTGACAGTTTGCACAGTATACTTATATGCCTACATTCCCACTGCTTATGCCAGCCTGACGGCCTTCTAAAGGAAGCCAGTCCAGCACTTTTTTTATCTGGCAGTTCCAGAAATCCCAGTCATGCCCGCCCGGCATTTCGTCATAAGTGACGTCGTATCCCAATTCTTTTAAATAGTTCTGCAGATCCTGGTTTTTAGACAATAAGAAATCCTGCAAGCCGCACGCAAGGTAAATTTTAGGCAGGACAGCGTTTCCCGCTGCTAACTTTCTGGCAAGCCATTTGGGATTTTTGTCACTGTCCTCAACTTTACTTAAATCGCCGAAAATACTTTCCAGATACTGCCTGCTTTCAATGAAAACGGGAACATCATCCGTTCTTTTATCGATATCGTCAATGATTGCAGCCGCAGACAGTCCTGCAATACAGCCAAATGTTTCATGATATTTCAGACCGTTTCTAAGTGCCCCGTAGCCGCCCATGGACAGACCGGCGATATAGGTATCTTCTCTTTTGCGGGATAAGGGAAACATTTTCCGGGTCATATCTACCAGTTCTCTGCCGATAAATTCACCGTAATAATTGTGGGAGGCTTCCAAATCCACATAAAACATATTTTCTCCGGCAGGCATGATCACTGCCAGATTATTTTCTTCTGCCCAGCGCTGGATATTGGTCCCGTTGATCCAGTCAATATGACTGCCGAATACCCCGTGCAGAAGATAAAGCGTCTTATAAGGCTTTTCCTCTCTTGGGGGCATTCCCGGAAATACCAGCTTATCTACTGGCAGGATGACGTTTACCGGAACCGTCCTCATAAGTGATTGTGATAAGATGCTCATTTGCAAATATGCCATGTTTCCTCCATTCCAAAGCCAGGCTTCTATAAAAATTTTAGGCTTTTATGTTTTTATAATGTAAGGATACCAGATATTTTTACTGATGAACAGGGGAGATCATGATGCATGGACAGATAATTTCCGCAGGGTTTTAAAAAGCATTATGGGAATTCTTACTGAATTTGCTTACTGAAATTTTGAAATTTTAGTCCTTGACAAACATACCAACGGTATGATAGTGTAAACATACCATCAGTATGTAGGAGGTGAGCAGGTAATGGCAAGGAATAAACACCCAGAGGAAACTGTCAGTTTAATATTGGATACTGCCTTCCGTCTGTTTATGGAAAAGGGATATGAACGCACTTCCATACAGGATATCATTGACCACCTTGGGGGCCTTAGCAAGGGCGCTATCTACCACCATTTCAAATCAAAGGAGGATATACTGGCGGCAGTCGTTGACAGGATGACGGCGGAGTCCAACCATATGCTGGAAGAAATTCGCGAACGTACGGATCTTACCGGGAAGGAAAAATTAAAAACTATTTTTAAAGAATCCATTTCCAGGCCGGTGATGGATGAAATGTTTATGATAGTTCCTAATCTGCATGATAACCCGAGACTTCTTCACAGTATTTTCAGAGAAGCGGTGGAATTGGTGGCGCCTCAATATATTCTGCCGATTATCCGGCAGGGGATTTCAGATGGATCTATCCAGACGGATTATCCGGCGGAACTGGCAGAACTGATTATTCTGACTGCAAATATTTGGACGAATCCCTTGATATTTAATAATTCGGTGGACGAATGTTCCCGGAAATTCATGGTATTCCGCCAGATGATGCAGGGATTAGGGCTTGATATTGTGGATGATGAGATGGCGGACCGGATCAGGGAACTGACAGTTATCTATTGGAATAACAAACGCTGACACGTCTTGGGGGCCGGCTTATAAAAATATCAGGAGTAACGATCTGCTCTGTGAAAGGAGCAGATATATTTTTAAATTAATACATACCGACGTTCGGTATAAAAGGAGGAAGTATGAAATATAAGACATGTAACAATAACGGCAGTGGCATTTGGCCTGGCGGCAAATTTATGCACCGGCTGCTGGCAGGCGGAATTGAAAGGATGGAGGTTTAAATGAACAAATTATTTTCAAAAGATTTCACACTTGTGGTCATCGGACAGATTATTTCCCTGTTCGGGAATGCGGGAGTGCGGTTTGCACTGCCCCTGTACCTGCTTAATGAGACGGGGTCTTCTGCCATTTATGGGACGGTCACGGCCTGCGCGTTTATTCCCACTATTCTGCTGGCTCCTGTAGGCGGCATTGTTGCAGACAGGGTAAATAAGCGGAACATCATGGTGGTTCTGGACTTTTTTACGGCGGCGGTGATTATCATTTTTTCCCTGCTTATGGGAAATTTAAATCTGGTGGTTCTGATGGCAGTTACACTGATGATTCTGTACGGCATTGCAGGGGCATACCAGCCCGCGGTGCAGGCAAGTATTCCGGCATTGGTGAGTCCGGCACATATTATGGAGGCCAATTCTATCATCAATGCCATAAGCTCCTTTGCTTCCCTGCTGGGGCCTGTTCTGGGCGGGATTTTATACAGCGCTTATGGAATAGTGCCTGTGCTTTGGGGCTGTACCGTGTGTTTCTTTTTGTCTGCGGTTATGGAGCTTTTCATTAAAATCCCTTTTTCCAGACCGGAGAGCGGAGGCAGTGTCTGGGAAATTGTAAAAGAAGATTTCGGCCAGAGCATCCGGTTTATCCGGAAGGAAAAGCCTGCCATAGGGAAGGGCCTGCTGGTGGTGTGCGGAATAAATTTGTTTCTGTCAGCTATGATTATCGTGGGTCTGCCTTATATGGTAACAGAGGTTTTACAGTTAGAGGCAGGACTGGCAAATAAACTGTATGGATTTGCACAGGGGGCGCTGGCCGCCGGAGGGCTGGCCGGAGGCATCAGCGCAGGTATTTTTGCAAAAAAACTTTCCGTGCAGAATGCGGGAAAACTAATTGTAGCAGGGGCCGGATTTGTGTTCCCTATTGGAATATCACAGATGGTTTGTAGTTCCGGGATGGTAAACTATATGGTTCTGACTGTGTGCTGCTTTTTCATCATGTTATATTCAACGGTATTTTCGGTACAGATGATGGCTTTTGTCCAGACGCAGACGCCCGCAAATCTTGTGGGAAAAGTGATAGCTGTCATGCTTACTGTGAGCATGTGTGCGCAGCCTTTGGGCAATGCCATGTATGGTGTGCTGTTTGAAATCTGTAAAGGATATGAGCCCGTAGTGGTGCTGTTTGCGGGGGCTGCTTCACTGGTAATTGCAGTCAGCACTAGGCAAATATTTGAAAGCCTTACGCCGGAAGCACTGTAAATGCCGCCTTTACGCCCTGCAAAATGTCTGGTAAAATAATGATGCAGCAAACGCCGTCATGGTTAGCGGCCAAACTGCCATAGTAAGAAAATAGAATAGACAGTTTTGCACCAAAATGAGGTGTGATGGTGCGATTTAGACAATTACGTCATTAAGTTTAGACAAAAGTTTTAGGGAATGGTAAGGATTGGCAGAAACACATGAAAATGATTATCTCACCGGCCAAGAAAATGAATGTGGACACGGACACTTATGAAACAGGCGGCCTGCCGGAGTTTATAGAGGATGCACGGATTCTCATGAATACAGTAAAGGCGCTGTCTTTTGCGGAGGCAAAGGCATTGTGGAAATGTAACGAGAAGCTTGCCCGTTTAAATTATGAACGGTTTCAGACCATGGATTTGGAGCGGGCCCTGACTCCGGCGGTAATCGCCTATGAGGGGCTGCAGTACCAGCATATGGCGCCGGGGGTTTTTACGAAGGAGGAGCTTTCTTACATTGGAGAACACCTTTACATTCTGTCGGGTTTTTACGGTTTGCTGAAACCCTTCGACGGGGTGGTGCCGTACCGGCTGGAAATGCAGGCGGGGCTTTCTGTGAATGGCGGTAAGGATTTGTACAGTTTCTGGGGGGACCGTTTATATAAGAGGCTTTCTGGTGATGACCATATCATTATCAATCTGGCGTCGAAAGAATATGCAAAGTGCATTGAAAAGTATCTCACGCCCAAGGACAGGTTTCTTACAGTTGAATTTGGCGTACTGACAGAAGGAAAAGTACGGCAGAAGGGAACCCTGGCGAAAATGGCCCGGGGAGAGATGGTGCGTTTTATGGCACAAAACCGGATAGGGAACCCGGAGGGAATGAAGGCGTTTAAGGAGCTGGGATTTTCCTTTTCCCGGGAACTATCCAGCGAGGACAGGTATGTATATGTAACAGCGGATGCCGGGCAGCGTCAGACATCCTTATGGTAACAAACGCTACCACGCCTTTTGGGGCGGCTTATTGTAATAAAAGGGAGATCATCATGACTGATATGACATATGAGTTACTTGAGGCAGAAGGTATCGATACTTCCATGATAAAAGTGTGTAAAAAAATAAGAAATTTAGCGAAATTAAATAGAATCGTGCTGGATAACAGTACACATAGAAGTGGATTAAATCAGCATCTGTTTGATTATATAGAGTATTGTGGACTTGACACACTGACATTTATAAAAAGTTATTTGTCCAACCTCCAGCCATATATGATAGAAAGAAGAAAAGATCAGGAAGCACATAAATCATTTGTATGCGTAATAGATAATTTATATAAAATATCTGTTTATATAAAAATTGATACAAAGCAATTTGAAGAAATCATAATCTCATTTCATGAGGATAACAAAAGAGGGATAGCAAAGTCAAATAAATTACAATTATATACCGGCAATAAATATGTACCAATCTTTGCAGATAGTGTATTAAGTAAAGTAGAGAATGAAAATAAATACGTGGTAAAAGTAATGGCACAAAGAGGTCTGTTGGAATTACCATTAGAAATAGCTGGTTTTAAATGTAAAGATATTTTTGTAGTAAACAGAAAATCAATAGACACCTTGTTTCTATCCTATTGCAACGACTATATAAAAGAATTGTACACATCAGACTTAGACATAGACTTTGATACAATAGAAGTATTTTCAGTATTACAGCAATTATCATTTACATCATATGGAAAAGATACTTTTTCGAGCATATCGATTCTGATAGACTGTTTATGTGTACAGCCAGACTATATAAGTAAGCAGGCGGCTGACTTTGCACTTATAACATTTGTCCAGTCATTAAAGTTAACAACAGAGCAGCAGGCAGACCTTAAGAATCTGCTGGATACCAAATATATGGTATCTGATATAAAGAGGATAGATATTGTGCTGAAACGGATAAAAGATAATCTTGCACTTAACTATAATTTGGAGGAAAGTCAGAAAGAAGCAGAGGCATGAGCTGCTATAAGCAGTCAATAGTAAGCAGGAAATAAATGTAATGAGGTAAAGCAGGATGGATATATACCGTGTGAAATGTGGAAATGGCAATTGTTACGTGCTGGAGGAAAAGGGCAGTGCGGTTTTAGTGGACACAGGTACAATAGAGTACCGGAAGGCCATTGAGGAAAAAATCAAAAGATTTCCAATTAAACTGATTGTATTGACCCACGGACATTTTGACCACTGCCAGAACGCGGATTATTTTTCAAAATTATTTGGGGCGCCTGTTGCAATGAACAAAAAGGATGTGGGGCTATTAAAAAACCAGATGAAAGAAAAGCTGTCAGCGAAAACAATACCTGGAAAAATAGTTTTGCTTTTCTCTCTTTTATCCTTAAAAAAAGTAAAGATGAATATCACACCGTCGGTATTTCTGGAAGACGGGGACTTGCTAAAAGCGTACGGAGTCGACGCGGAGGTGATCGCCCTGCCCGGGCACACCCAAGGCTCTATAGGGATAGACTGCAAAGAGGACTGCGTGATAGTGGGAGATGCGTTGATGAACATGTTCTACCCGACAGTTTCCATGCTTTACGGAAATGAAAAGATGATGCGGCAAAGTGCGGAAAAAATTAAAGAAATGGGCGATAAAACGATATATTTTGGACATGGAAAGCCGGTTAAAACATATCTTATCAATTTGAAATAATAAGGCCTCCTGCATTGCTGCAGGAGCAATCAGGAAAATTTAAACTGCGTCAATTCCCTACAAAGGATATAGCCTATACTTTGGTAGGCGGCATTAGAGCATATATTGTCCTGCTCGGTATAAAGCATTGGTATTCTGCCTTCGTCCAAAATTTTCTGTGTTACTTCGCCGACCAGCATTCCGGCGTAGCCTTTGCCCCGCTGCGAAGAATCTGTAAATACGGTATTGATTCTGGCATATTTCTCCGCTCTGTGAACAATCATTGCCATGGAAACCACTTGTGTGTCATTTTCCCATAAATACATATCCGGAGAACCGACTATATCATCCGCAAAGCTTTCTGCTTCGCCCTCATACATAGAACGCTTTTCTAAATCCCAGACCATTCCGGTAATAAATTTTTCAAAATCTCTTTATGTTTATTATTAGATAATATCATATGTCCATTTGCTTTTTTCGCATTTGTAACCTTATTGCAGCGATAAACAACCATTGGAACCATACTATTACAACTAACCTTTTTCCGCGCTGCTATTCTGTTTAGTATTGGTCGGATGACTGGTTCAACTGCTATTACATTTAAATCTGGATTCAATTCCAAATGTTCTTCAATAACTGCTTTAATCTCTCAAAGTATATCTTCAACCGCATTTTCTTTTATCCAAATCCACATTGTCAGACGTTCATTTGTCTGTCCAATAATATAGAATTCTTCAGATGTTATCCAAAGGGAACTTTCACAATCTGATATCAGATAAAATAAGTTAAAGCATATTTTGTCATGTTCAGATAATAATTGTTTTTCTATTAGAAATATGTCCTATTTAGAATTATTATTTATAAAGGAATATACAAAAACAATTCAAACACCCCGTCCACAACCTTCCATTCCATCGATCCATGGTATCTTGTTACGATTTCCCGGATGCTCCGCAGCCCGAATCCATGGTTTACGGCATCTTCTTTTGAAGTGGGTAAAATGCAGCCGGGCTCCCCGTTCCTGTATTTTGCCCGGTCATTATGCCTGCCGGAAGTTTTTTTAATAAACGTGAAAAAAAGCTTATCAGGAGGACATTCCGCAGAGATTTCCGGTACTGTGCCGGTATCAGGAACAGGATTGCGGACTTCCAGGCAGAACAAACCCTTCCGGGCGGTGCTCTTAAGGGTAATGGAGCGTACAGGCTTTTCAAGCTTCATGCAGGCTTCCATGGCATTGTCAAGGGCATTGGCATAGAGTGCGCAGACATCGGTTTTGTGGAAGGGCAGGCTGGAAGGGATATCCACAGACACTTCCATGGGGATGCCGCATCTGTCCATGGCGGTGCTTTTTACGGATAATACAGCGTTTACAGTGGCATCTTCACAATACCACAATGGCTGCAGGCTTTTGGCAAGGCCGGACAGGTTTTGGATATAGGATTTTTGCTGTTCTTCGGGCAGCGCGGCAAGTACCTGTATGTGGTTGGCAAGGTCATGTTTCAGCCGCCGTACCTCAAAGTGCTGTTGCTCCATGGCGTCATAATATTTGCGGTTGATTTCCATAAACATATTCTGGTGTTCCAGCTTCTGCTGTCTGGCAAGAACCGTGACGCACCATAAAAGACTTATGAAAGACAGCAGGGAGATGGCCAGCAGTGCAGGATATTCCAGGGTAAAAGGGGTGCTTTCGCCATGTAGTGCTGTAATGGACAGAATAATGCCATGGGGCGGTAGGGTGAGCAGAAAGAGCAGTCGCCACAAACTGTCGGAAAGGACGTAATCTTTATCCGGCGCGAATTTTCTGATACCCATATAGAGAAATACAGTAAATGAAATGCTTGTCAAAAAGATCAAAAATAGCCGGGATACGATATAGTCCTGACCGCCGGAGGAATCCATATGCCGGATGTAAAAAGGCAGAAGCAGGTAAGTATCCCGCAGTGCATTAAAAGAGAAGATGGTGCTGGCATACATGGAGCCTACGGTAATTTTTTTCCACAGACTTCCTTCACAGCTTACAAGAATGAATAAGAGGAAGCAGGAGAACACAATCAGTATATTAACGGCATCGCCTATAAAAATAGGTATATTGTGAAGAAGCCAGCATCCAAGAAACACCAGCAGCCGTTTCCAACGCTGGGATTTGATTTTTATCAGATATGCAAGGGTATGCAGGGCCAGCCATGTGCTTGGAAAGGACAAAAACAGTTGTAAGATAAATGGATTCATTCAAGGCCGCCCCCCATCATAAATCTGGCAATGCTGTTCAGGGCAGATTCCCGGTACCTTCTGCTACACGGGAGCTGGGCGCCGCCCAGGGTGAGGGCCTCGCTGCCGATATAATCGACTTGGGCAGGATTGACAAGGTAGCGCTGGTGGATTCTTATAAAACGGGGGGAAAGCTGCTTCTCGACTTCGTCCAATCTGGCATAAAAAGAGTATTCCCCCTTTTCGGTGACAAGATATACCAGTCGTCTGTCAGAGTAGAAGTACAGGATATCGCACAGGCAGAAACGCCATGTGCCGCTCAAATTTTTCAGAAGGAAAGTCTGGGATTTTTCCGCATCCAGTTTTGCCCGGACACGTCCCAGAAGTTCCCGGAGCTTGTGGGCGGAGGCAGGCTTTAAGATATAGTCCAGGGCGCCCACCTGATATCCGTCAAAAACATAGTCTGTATATCCGGTCACGAATACAATCATGATCCGGGTATCATACTGGCGGATTTTTGCCGCAGTTTCCATGCCGTTTAAGCCTGCCATTTCCACATCCAGAAAAAGAAGGTCGATCTCCCCCGGATGTTTTTCAAGCCATGAAGCGGCGACGGAGCCGGAAGAAAATTCATATACAATTTTTTCCATGGTATCAAAAAGTATTTTTTCCAATTCTATACGGAGCGCGTCTCTGGCATTTACTTCATCGTCGCACAGTGCAATTCGCAGCATAGTTGTTCCGCCTTTCTGCCTTGTTTCTTTATAGTTTACCATATTTCTTTTTTTATAGCTTTCTATTTTCAATTTAAACTTTACATTCAGGTGTTTAAACTTTACAAACTTTTCACACCGCCTGTAAAGTTTACCATAGCGCGGTCAGTTTTGACACAATGTCCGGCGTGATTTTTATTTCGTGCTATATTTTAATAAAGTATTTCCCGCAATGGTTCCAGACAGGTCTGTGCTTTTAAAGACCTGCTAGGGGGGGCAGGCATGGAAAGGCATTGTAGCTATGCAGGGATTTGGCATAATAGAAAGGCAGGTAAAATTATGTTGTATGTAAAGGATCTTTATAAGTCTTATCAGGTGGGCAGGGTCAAATATTCAGTACTGAAAGGAATCGGCTTTCACGTGGCGCAGGGAGAGTTTGTGGCGGTCATGGGACCTTCCGGTTCCGGGAAAACGACTCTTTTAAATTGTATCTCCTGTTATATTCCTTTCGACGATGGAAGCATTATGGTGGGCGGTGTTAAGCTGGCCGGGCAGGATGAAGATGCGCTGGCAAAAATCAGGAACACAAAGCTGGGATTTGTTTTTCAGGATTTTATGCTTTTGGACGGCCTTACGATTCGTGAAAATATTCTTGTTCCCCGCATTGTGCAGGGGAAAGTGGAAAAAGACGCGGAGCAGCTTGCCGCAAGGCTGGCGGATATGTTTGGCATCGGGCATATCCTGGATAAATATCCGGCGGAGGTTTCCGGCGGGGAGAAGCAGAGGGCGGCTGTAGCCCGCAGTCTGATCAATAGACCCATGGTCATTCTGGCGGATGAACCTACGGGGAATTTAGACTCCAAGTCAAGCCGTATCGTAATTGAAACCTTTATTGAAGCTAAGCAAAAGATGGAAGCAACCATTTTCATGGTGACTCACGACAGCTTTGCTGCGTCCTTCTGTGACAGAGTGATCCTGTTGAAAGACGGTACAATCTACCGGCAGGTTGAGAAGGAAGGAAGCCAGAGGGAGTTTCAGGATAAACTGCTTGATGCCATCAGAGAGATGAGTGATTAAAGAGAACAGGTCTGGAGGTGATTGATATGACAGAAATGCATAATATGAAAGGAATGGAACGGAAACTCCAGAAGGCGGACAGGAAACATTCACGTCTGTATCTGATTTGCAACTTTATTGCACTTATGATTATTTCTGCCTTCTCTGCGCTGATGTGT
The DNA here is from genome assembly GCA_009911035.1 of Lachnospiraceae bacterium. Taxonomy (GTDB): domain Bacteria; phylum Bacillota; class Clostridia; order Lachnospirales; family Lachnospiraceae; genus Suilimivivens. The sequence continues at coordinate 17,614 of QXWO01000054.1, read as the reverse complement.
TCGAAGACAGTGCAGACAGTGTTCCCCCAAGGGGGAGACAGCCGGAAACAGATGTACGCCATCTTCGTGATGACGCTGGCAGGCTGTGTTGTTTTTACTATTTATGCGGTGGGACTCTTTTTCCGTCATAAATCCAGGCAATTAGGGGTTTTGATGGCAATCGGGGCTTCGCGCAGGATGTTGCTTCCGGGGTTGTTCCGAGAGGTGTTCTTTTTAAGCAGCCTGTCCGCTGCAACGGGCATTCTGGCAGGCTTTCCTTTTGTGGGGATAATATGGGGTCTGTTCCGGCTGCTGCTGGTGGACAGTGCTGAGATGGCTCTTTATCTGGATTTCAGGTGCCTGTATATTTCGGGAGCTTTTTTCCTTTTGGTAGTAGCAGGCGCCTGCTTTACAGCATGGCGTTATCTGAAAAAGACAAACATTATGGAAGTGATCCGTGAGGAGCATATCAACGAGCCGGTAAAGCAATTGGGAAGATGGTGCGGCCCGGCAGGCTTTCTGCTTATTCTGGCCGGAGGGGTCATGGGCTATAAAGCGCCGGTGGTGTGGATGCGGTTATGCAGCTCCTACCCGCCGTCCTGGCTGTCTGTTTTGTATGTGCCGGTCTTTGTGGGACTTTATATGGTGATGCTCCACACAGTGGTCCACGGATGGAAGATGCAGAATAAAACCCGTTATAAAGATATTATTTCCCGCGGTATGATGAAATTTCAGGGGAGGCAGACCGTCAATAATATGCTGGTGATCACGCTTTTGATTGCAGGCGCTGCTTTTGCCATATTTTATCTGCCCATGGGAACCCTGTCATCCCTTCTTGGCTATAGGGCTTATGCCTGCGACTATTTTTACCAGTACCGGGCAGACCAGAAGATTCCGGAAAGGGGAGCCATAGAGGAGCTTGCCAGGCAGCACCATTTATCGCTGAAAGACTGGAAGGAAGCCGGGTACATTACCCTGGGAGCAGGGGGAGAGATAGAGGTTTCCGATGGGGGCGGGCGTTTTCACATAGAATATGAAGTGCTGGGAGGTGAAGTGAAAGTAATTTCGGAGGATGCATGGTATACACTGACCGGACACAGGGCAGACGTTTTGCCGGGGACTTACCTGTATGTTACCAATACGGAGGAAACAAGTATTTATACAGATGAGACGGCAGAAGATTTGACCAACATGGTGACGGGGAGCCATATCGACACAGAATTTGCCGGATTTCTGCATTATGATCTGATGGCCGGTGAGATTGGGTATTACGTGCTGGATAATGAGGAATACCGGAGGATGTCCCAGGGGCTAACCGATGAATGGCGGGGGCGTATTGTGCAGTTTAACGCTGACGGGAAAGATTCCTACCCATTTGCCAGTGAGCTTTACCGACTGTTTGTGGACTCTTTTGATGAAAGCTGCGAGCAGACCTGTGCATACGACCGGGTGGTAAAAATCCGGGAAAATGAAAAAGGCAGAACTTATTGGATGGATACAGAACTGGGGGATGAATTTAAAATCAGCTTTGATCAGACAGATTCCATGATGTTTAAAACGCAGTGGGCCTACAAGCCAAGCTTCCGTATTCTCCTTATTAATGATTACCTGCGCATGACGGGCGTACTGTATATGATGTTCTTTTTTGTTTTTATCGTCTGCCTTACAACCGCGCTGGTAATATGTAATACCCGGTGCCGGACCATTGCACTGAATAACCGTTACATTTTTGACGACCTGAAAAAGCTGGGGGCGCCTCCGGACTTTCTGAACAGGGAAGTAAATAAACAGTGCAGCAGCGTGTTCATCACCCCGGCGCTGGTGGGCATGACCACCATGTATATTCTGTTTGCCGGTATTGTGTATGGAAATGACGGGAAGATCTCGTCTTATGAAGTGATTGCCCTTGGCGTGTGTCTTGGAATACTGATTTTGATGGGAGCAGTGGTGTATATTGTGTACCGGAGCACGGTGAGGACAATAAAGAGGCATCTGCTGCAGGAGCAGAGTTAAAAAGAAACCAAATAAACGTGTGCAGGATAAAAAGTTTTTCTTTTTCATCCTGCACACGTTTTGCCTGATGCGTTTATCGGGTTTCGTTCAGATAAAGCTGTACCCGGTTCTGGATGACTGCTGCCACATCTCCGGCGCTCTTTTGGCCGCTGAAGTATGCCGATGCTTCTTCCAGAATGATGACTACTATCTCCTGATCCATAGTTTCTCCGTTCTGTGCTGTATCTATCATTCTCCGCACCTGGTCTACCTGTTCCTTGGTGGCGGCAAAAACATCTACGGAAAATTCTTCGCCCCCCATGGAGCTTGCCCAGGTGGATTTAGGGATCTCCCGCTGGCCGCCGTTGTCATCTTTTATATATTCCGATTCCATACTTTTTTCAAATTCTTTTTCAAGGGCGGATTTCAGTATAGGGAAGCCGCCGTTAGGGGAGCTTACATTTTCCTGCCTTTCTTTCGTTATATTAAAGCGGATAAATTCCCATACCCCTTCCTTATTTTCACTATTGGCGCCCATAGCTACGGTAGTGCCGTTGGAACGGAAGGTCATGCCGCTGTCTCCAAAAGCAGGGTAGCCAATCAGATTTACCGGGCCTCCAAACATATACTCGTACATCTGGTACTGAGAAACGGAAGTGATAACGTTGCGGTTCAGCAGCGTTTTTCCGCTCCTTAAATCGCTCAGGGTAGGCTCATCGCCTGCAGTATCGGGGAAACTGTTGCAGAATTCCAGGATTTTCTTAAATTCCTCTCCGGTAAAGTTACATTCGCCGCTTTCCTTATTTACAAACAATCCCTGATTCATGGCACACATGATTCGCAGAATTCCTGATTTGTCCTCCTGGGGCAGAAGCGTTACCCCTTTTTCGCGGGAGGAAAGCAGTTCCATTACATCGTCCACCGTCCAGGTTTTGCTGTCTCCGATTTCAGAGGTCTTTCCAATCAGCACATCCACTCCGTAATGGGACATGATTGCATACAGTTTTCCGTTCCGCTCATAAGCTCTTAAAGCGTTTTCCACGTAATCTTCTCGGTTTATGGTTTCGTCTCCATCAAGGTAAGGGGTCAGGTCTTCAACAGCCCCTATGGATATCAGCGTCTCCAAGGGCATGGGGCAGTAAGACAAATCTATGATATCCGGGAACTGCCCACTTTCCAGTTCTTTTAAATAAAGCTCCGCCTTTTCATCAAAATTCATGGAGGCGTCTCCGTATTCTTTTATCATGATACGGTACTTCTGGCTCTGCCTGTTAAATGCCGTGATATCCCTTTCTGCAAAAAAGGAAGGATAATAGGTTCCGTAGGTAAGTATAATTTTTTCCGGCACTTCTGATTTTTTCTTTTTGGTAAGAATGGTCAGCTCCGTTCCCGGATTTTCAGACATAAAGTCAGTGGTCAGCGCCGCGATTCTTCCGTCAGAGAGCAGGGCAACGGAAGTGAGGTTGGTGGAATTTACATCATAATCTGTCCAGCGGAGGATCTCCTGGGGCGCTTCGTCTGACAGATCACAGGCCAGGAGAAGGCCGCCCTGTGTGTACAGCAGATCTGTATCCTGGCCCCCATGATAGACGCCATAGTCGAAGGATATAGGGCTGTCTACCGGCGTTAATTCCGTTTTCCCCGGAATGACTTCATTTACTGCAAAAAAGCCGCGTGTATCAAAATAGGCCGCTCCGATCCTGCCGTCTTTAAAGGAAAAAAAACTGCTGATGTACTGTCCAGGGCTTATCTGGCTGTACAGGGTGCCGTCGGGTTTTACAATATATATTTCATCACCGGTGCAGATGTGGAAATTTTCGTCTTTGTCCATCAGAATATCTGAAATATATAAATCAGCTTTGCCGGAAAAAATATCCGTTACATCCAGAGACTGCAGTTCTTTACCGTCCGGGGTCATTCTTTTTATAAGCACCTGCTCTGCTTTTTGGGGTTCCGTATCCGTATAACATATAATGCCGGCCAGTAAGTTTCCTTCCCTATCCGTATTGATGCCGGAAAAATATTGGTTTTCTTCCAGCGTTATTGGAATCTCCGATGCTTCCATGGTGTCAAGATCCATGGAAAAAAGCGTGGACTGGGAGTTTGTATGTCCCAGATAAAAAATATTTTTGCCTTCCCCAATCACCGCTGAAGCAACTCCTCCGCTGCCGCTGTTCAGGGTGTGGTATTCTGCCACATAAACATATTCATCCTCCTGACTGACAGCTTCCTTTGGCGTTTCTGAATCCTGTTTTCCACAGCCGCCCAGAATAAATGCCGTCATAACCGCCATGATTGTACACAAAACGTTTTTTCTTCTCATTTTTAACCTCCATCTTGCAGCAGCGTGCAAGTCCGTGTTTAAAAATTAAACATTTACATAGAAAAACTTTACCATAATCTCTAAGATGCCACAATATTATTTCATTACATAATTATGGCTGCCGGGGACCGACAGCCATAATTATGTAATGTATGCTATTCATTTAATATATGCTGTACCGCGCTCCACTCGATGACAGGCAGATTTTTCTGGGTGGAAGAGGATGTCTTTTTCATCTTGCTTCCTATTTTGACTAGGTTCACAATAAAAATTACTACTGCCGCTGCTAAAAAGACGGCAGCCACAGCAAGGGCAACGGCCAGATTGTTATCCACTTCGGCAAAGAAATAGCACCCTGCGGCTAAAATGAGGCCAATGACTGCACAAACAATTGGCGTGGTGAACATATCCTTCTTTAATCCGCTGACTGCCCATGACTGGGGTTTATGGCAGAATGGACATTCATCTTTGAACTCAGTGGAATAAATCTGCTTTTCCGTAGCATCTTTATAGGTTTCCTTCACCTTTTTTACAAGGTTCTCATGGGCTTTCTTGGATAATTTTTCCTGCCGGTCATAGTTGATTTCCTTGAAATTGCTGTTAAATTCAGCTTCCGGTCCGTGGATGGTGGCTTTAAGTGTGCCGCTTTCTTTCAGACATTGCTCACACCTGAAAGAATACGGCACATCAATGCTTTCTGTCTTTGTGTGTTTGTAATAAGTACCCATTTTTGGTTCCCTCCTTATTTTACTTCTCTCTTGTTTTTCATTATCCCATTTCGGTTTATAAAATCAAGTATAAAAACAGGTACATTCAGTCAGCGTTAAATGCCGGCGGGGGAATCACTTTGGACTATAACATCAATGACAAACCCTGAAAGCCGTGGTATTCTTATAATAGAACCATAAACGGTAGTAAGGGCAGGGGGCTTGTCATGTTATTTCTGATTGATTATGAAAATGTAGGCATTGCAGGCATGAAGGGCTGTGATTATCTGGATGGGCAGGATCATGTCATTATTTTTTACAGTGAGTCCAGCAAACATATGGAGCAAAGGGCGCTGGAGGACATTACGGCCTCCGGGTGCACCTTTGAGATATGTAAACTGTGCAAGCCGGGGAAGAATGCGCTGGATTTCTATATTGCGTCAAAGCTTGGGGAGCTGACCGGCCAGGGACAGGAGGGGACGGCTGTCATCATAAGCAATGACAGCGGATTCCAGGCAGTCCGGGATTATTGGGAGAAGCGGGCCGCCCGTAAAAGAAGGGTTCTGGTGTCGCCAAGCATTGAGGATGGCATTATAAGCGGCAACGAAAACAATGAACGCACTGCAGAATTAAGGCGCCTGCGGCAGAAACTCGGTATAGGGGCATATTACTCCAATTATAAAGAAGAAAAACGGATCAGGACAGTATTGCAGAAACTGTTTGAAGGCACGGAATTTGAGAGCAGGATAGAAGAAATTCAAAATATGATTGAAGGAAAAGAAAAAAGCGCAAAAATAATCTATTTAAGCAGTCTGCGTTTGTTTGGCAGAAAAAACGGACTGGAAGTTTATAATACAATTAAGTCCAGCGGGGAACTACAGAGGGTAAAGAGCATATGAAAAGCGTCCCCCCACAGGCTGCTGTATGGGGACGCAGACGCTTTCACGGATCAAAACGGGCTATTTTTGTGATAGAAGCGCCGGGTCGTGCTGTGTGATATATGTTTCAAGGGTGCTGCGGTCCACAAGGGCAGAAACCACGCCCTGGCGTGATATACAAAAGCCGGCTGCATAGGAAGCGATTCGGATAGCGCTGTATATGGAATAGCCTTCTGTCAGATAAGAAGCCAGGGCACAGATAAACGCATCGGCGCCGCCGGTAGTGTCAATGGGGGCAAAGTTTTCCGCAGGGAAAAAGAGGGATTCTTTTTCATCTTTAAGATAACATCCCTTATGGCCCAATGTGATGATAACCGCTGCCGCTCCTTTCTGGTAAAAATATTCTGCCTGTTCCCCGGGGGAAGCTTTGTGGGGACAGAGGGAAGCGGCTTCTTTCTGGTTTGGGATGAAAATATCTGTCAGAGACAGAAGTTCATCAGGGATAGCCTGTAAAACAGCAGGCTTTAAAATAACTTTTACGTCTGACTCATGGGCAATTCTTGCCGCTTCTAAAACTGCATTTATAGGAATCTCGGTTGAGAGAAGGCAGAACCCTGCATTGGCAAAAAGATGCCGCTGGTTCTGGATATCTTCCGGCATAAGGTTCTGGTTAGCCCCGGAAAGAACTGTGATGGTGCTTTCACCGTCTTCTCCTGTATAGATATAAGCTTTTCCGGTAGGCATATTCATATCACGGTAAATTCCGCTGGCAGTAACACGTTCTTTTTCTAATGTATTTAAAATCAGACTGGAATCAAAATCATTTCCCAGCTTCCCAATCAAAGCAACTTCCCGGCCGAGCTTTGCTGCGCCTACCGACTGGTTTACGCCCTTACCTCCTACTGAAATGACAGAGGTAAGAATTTCGGTGGTTTTTCCTGCCTGTGGAAGACGGTTGACAATAAAAGTAAGGTCCATATTGATACTGCCGGCCACTACCAGCTTTTTTAGGCGCAGAAAGGACGGGATCCAGATACTTTTGGTGTGGGCTAGGGAATAGTCCGGCGCAAAAAGAAGAGGAGGGCCGTTCTGGGCAGATTTTTCACATTTCCCAATCAATGCTTCACAGATGTGGCATCCAAATTCATGGGAAGGTATCTGCAAACAGGAAATATGGGGATAATCCGTTCCGCCTGCTGAACTGCTCAAACTGACTAATGACAGGGAAGAGGGGATGCAATAGTGCAGATGTTCCAACTGTTCATACAGCATAAGTGCGTCAGAATAATGAGCGCTTATGACGCCGGTCAGTCTGCGGGCAATAATAGAGGTATAGCAGTTTTCCACCGGGGCATATAAAACCTGCTGCTCCTCAAATGTAATTTTATTATCATATAAACATTTTTGAAAACCCTCTAAAATCATGGAAGATAAGGGATCATCTTTTCTAAGCAGGCAGGTAATGTGCGTATGCTTGTGATTCAGTAATTCCAAAGTGAGATCATATCCGGCTTTCCTGAAATCTATGGAATAAGACGGAAAGCCATCCGGGGCATTGAAATAGCAGATGGGAATGTTCTGCTTTGCAAAAAAATGCTCATATTCTATACTCTGTTCATCTACAGGTTCCCAAATCACCCCGTCAACACGGCTGTTGCAAAGGGCAGTAATGTGTTTCAGCTCCTGCGGTAAGGACTGCTCACTGTTAAAAAGAAGAAGCTGGTAACCATGCTTCTGTGCAGTTTCCAGAATACCGCCCAACATCATGCTGGAAGAATGGAAAGACTTTACCAGCAGACCAATCACAAATTTCCTGGGAGCCGTAATGTTTTTGATCATGCTGTAAGGCTCATAATGATGTTCTTTTGCTATTTTCAAAACCCGGTTGCGGGTGGCCGGGTTAATGTTTCCATCCTTGCCATTCATAATTTTGGAAACAGTAGATACAGATACGCCGGCAAGTGCAGCAATTTCCTTGATAGTCATAAAATCTCCTTTGTTTTTACTCCTGCAGATAGAGCGCCAGACGGATATGCTGGCATGTCCATCCGGCATCTGACGCGGGCCGGATCTTATGCAGCCGGCTCTGGGCCTTTGATTTATTATGTAACAATAAAAAAAATATGTCAAGAACCCGGATAAGATAAATGTGCATTATGCATAATATCCGGGATGCATTATTGTATATAATTGGCAATATATAAAAGGATTGACAAATATGTCGCTTAGATGTATCATTATTGCATAGGAAAATAGTTTAGGAAAATAGTTTCGTTAATAAAAAGAGAGAGGAGGATACACAATAAACACAGGAGACCCTGACTTATTAAATGAACTTATTTTGTAACTGGCAAACTTTTTACAAACAACAAACCGGGAGGGTGGAAAGATGAAAAGACGAGGAACTTTATTTGGGGCGGCGCTGATTCTGACCGTAGCATTGATGTCGGGATGTGCACAGAAAGAAGCAGAGGAAAAAGAAACGTTAAGCGTGGTTCTTTATGCAAATGGCAGCTTTGGCGACAATGCTTATTTTGATGGTAATAAAGAAGGTGTCCTCAAAGCAGAAAAGGAGCTTGGCATCAAGGTAAAACTGATTGAGGGCGGTTCCGACCAGGCGGATTATCAGCCGGCAATTGAGGCACTGGCTGTAAGCGGAGAATATGACATTATTGTTACTTTGACGGGAAAAACAAGCGACATTGTTCTGGAACTGGCAGACAAATATCCCGAACAGGATTTCTTTGTCATGGATACCACCATGACAGAGGTTAGACCGAATATATTCAATTCCATGTATAACCAGTGTGAAGGCTCTTTTCTGGCGGGAGCATTTGCAGCTCTCGTGACGACGAACACGGAACTGGCAGGCGCCAACCCTGACAAAGTGATTGGCTTTATCGGAGTAATGGATTCGCCCACCATAAATGACTTTTATGACGGATATGAGCAGGGCGCACATTATGTAGATAGTGAGATCGAAGTTTTAAAGTCCTATGTTGGGGATTCGGTCAATGCACCGAAAGCAAAAGAACTTGCCATGGCAATGTATAACTCCCAAAATGCAGATATCATATTTAATGTAGGAGCAAGCGCCGGGCTGGGAACACTGGAAGCAGGGAACGAAGCAGGGAAGTATACAATCGGTGTTGATGTCAACCAAAACGGGCTTTATCCGGGAAGCGTACTGACGTCCATGCTGAAAACCAGCGGACAGGGAATTTTTAATGCAATTGAAATGTACCAGAAAGGCGAGCTTAAAATGGGAACCTCCGAACTATGGGGAATCAAGGAAAACTGCATCAGTCTGGCTACAGATGAACTGTATGAGGAACATGTTCCCGAATCGATCAAGGAAGAAATGAAAAAGATCACGGAAGCATTGGCAAACGGCGAGATAGAGGTTAAATCTGAACTGTATTAACAAGGATGGGCACCTTCTGGTATTTAGAGGGTGCCTGACTACGATAAACAGATATGCGGAGCGTGGCAGCGTTTGTCACAATAAGCAGACTCGCGGAGCGGGACAGTGTTTGTCACAATAAGCAGACCCGCGGAGCGGGACAGCGTTTGTTAGTAAGGGAGGGAATATGGGTACAGATATTGAAAATGCGATTGAAATGAAGGATATGTATAAAATATATCCAAACGGCACGGTGGCTAACAGCGGCGTCAATTTTTGTGTTAAAAAGGGAGAAATCCATGCACTTGTAGGAGAAAACGGAGCCGGAAAGACAACTTTAATGAAGGTGCTGTTCGGTCTGGAGGAAAAAACAAAAGGGGCGGTTTTTATTTCGGGAAAGGAAGTAAATTTTAAAAGTCCCAGGGAAGCTATCGCCAATGGCATGGGGATGGTACACCAGGAATTTATGCTGATTCCTTCTTACACAGTAGCCCAGAATATTGCTCTTGGGAATGAAAAAACAAAAAAGATTTTCTGTGACCGGAAGTCGGAAAAAGAACAGATGGAAAAGATTGCGAAGCAGTTCGGCCTGGCAGCGGATTTTGATGAACCGGTTTACCGTCTGTCTGTGGGGGCAAAGCAGCGGATTGAGATTTTAAAGGTGCTGTACAATAATGCAAAGATTATTATATTGGATGAGCCGACAGCAGTATTAACGCCCCAAGAAACAGAAGAACTATTCTGCTCGCTGCGTCTGATGGTGAAGGACGGTTATACGATAGTTCTGATTACTCATAAGATAAAAGAAGTGATGGACATTTCGGATTCAGTTACAGTACTTCGGAATGGACAGACGATTCAAACACTGAAAACCAGTGAGACAGATCCGGAAGAAATAACCAGCCTTATGATAGGGCGTCAGCTAAAGCCGAAACGGGAACGTGTGGCGTGCGGCGGGAAGAATGTGGTTTTCGAGACCAGGAATTTAAATGTGAGGGACAAAAGAGGCGCACTGAAAGTGAAGGATATGTCTTTTTCCATCCGGGAAGGAGAAATATTTGGAATTGCGGGAGTGGAAGGAAACGGGCAGTCAGAGCTGATCGACGCGGTCATAGGATTTTTAAAGCCTTCATCAGGAAAGGTGTTTTATAACGGAAAAGATATTACGGGCATCAGTACATCTGATTTCAGAAAAGAGTCCATAGGATACATTCCCGATGACAGGAATCTGCGCGGCTCAAGTCTAACCCAGTCTGTGGCTGAAAACTTTATCATATGCTCCCATAACAGTGGAAAATTTAATAAGGGACCTTATCTGAATTGGAAGGAGGTCAGGGGAGAAGCCAGGCGTTTGATTAAAGAATATGAAATAAAGACGGACAGCGAAACAGCTTTAGTCGGCGCCATGTCAGGCGGGAATGTACAGAAAGTTATTGTGGCACGTGAAATCAGTAAGAAACCGAATCTGCTGATTGCCTGCCAGCCTACCCGGGGAGTGGATATTTCGTCCATTGAATATATTCATAATAAGATCATCGAACAGCGCAATGAGGGGGCAGCCGTCCTGCTGATTTCGGCAGAACTTACGGAAATCATGGGGTTAAGTGACAAAATCGGCATGCTTTATGATGGAGAACTGGTTGCAATCCAGGATAATGATGACAGAATTACAGAAAATGAGATAGGAAAATATATATTAAACGGGCGTCAGAACCAGAACGGAAGGGAGGAATAGGATGAAGCAGAAGTTAAAAAATACAAATATGTTATCTACGGTACTGTCTATTGTTATTGCCGTATTGCTGGGCTGCCTTTTGATCCTGCTTGTTTCGGACGAGCCCCTCTCTGCAATAAAGAGTCTTCTTGTAATGCCCCTGTCCAATGCGTTCTACATGAATAATATCATTAATAAAGTAACGCCTCTTATTCTGGTGGGCCTTTCAGCATCAGTGGCCTTTCGGACAGGCCTTTTTAATATGGGTGTACAGGGCCAGTTCTATGTAGGGGCGTTTATGACAGCGATTGCAGCAAATTATTTGGAGGGACTGCCAAAGGGGATACATATAGCCGCAGTTTTTATTGCAGCATTAAGCGGCGGTGTTATCTATGCAGTGGTGGCAGGAGCCTTAAAGGCTTATTTTAATATCAATGAAGTGGTTACAACCCTGATGCTGAATTATATTGCAACATTAGTCACTTCGGGAATGACCAACTCTTATTTCAGGGATCCTGACAGCGGCGGTGTCATCAGGATGCATTATATACCGGAATATTTGGAATTCCAAGAGATATCGTCACTGGTCACTGCCCATGCGGGAATACTGATTGCGCTGGCAATGGTGGTCCTGGTTTATTTTTTAATGAAACACAGTGTATTAGGATACCGTATGGAAACTGTAGGGCGCAATAAAGTTTTCGCCCGGTACGGCGGATTAAACATTAAGCTTATTACCATCCTCTGTTTTGCAATAAGCGGCGGCCTGTCCGCGCTGGCAGGTTCCGTGGAAGTACTTGGAGTACACAGGTCATTTTTTGACGATTTTGCAAGCGGTATGGGCGGGGACGGCCTTATCATTGCACTTCTTGCCTCCAATCATCCTGTGGGCGTTCTGCTGATCAGCTTCTTCTTTGCCTATTTGAAAGTTGGCGGGCAGATTATGCAGCAGAATACGGATGTGTCCCGGGAACTGGTCCTCATCATACAGGTTATAATGATTATGCTGATTTCATCGAGAATTCTGACTCCTTATCTGAATAAAAGAAAATTTGCAAAGGAGGTTAAAAAGAATGGCTAGTTTCTTTTTTCAACAAATACTAAATCTGTCGGTTTTTGCAATTGTGTTTAAACTGGTTGCCCCTGTGATTTTGGCAGCTATAGGAGGTTTGTTCTGTGGAAAAGTGGGCGTGATGAATATAGGGCTTGAGGGTGCCATGCTTGTGTCGGCATTTTTCTCCATTGTGGTAAATGCCCTGACAGGAAGCTGGATGCTGGGCATACTGGCAGGCTGCGGGGCAAGTATACTTCTTTGTCTAATGCTGGCATTTTTTACATTCAAATATAAAGCCCATCATATTGTGACGGGGTTTGCCATTAATACCTTTGCATCTGCAATGACCATCTTTTTACTACAGACATTTTTCGGATCGTCAGGGTCTTACCAGCCGGAAGGCGTTGCGATGATTCCGGTAGTGGATATTCCTGTCATTGAAAATATTCCTGTGCTTTCAGTGATCAGCGGGCACAGCCTGATCGTCTGGATAGCCTTTTTAAGCGTCGTCCTTTGCAGTCTGGTTTTTTATAAGACACCTTACGGAGCACATTTGATTGCAGTTGGAGAAAATGTACAGGCGGCAAGAAGCGTGGGAATTGACGAAATGAAAATCAAGTATTCGGCATTTATAATCTGCGGCGTTTTGTGCGGAATAAGCGGAGCATTTCTCTCTACAGGTGCCACCAGCATGTTTGTCAGGGACATGACGGCAGGAAACGGCTTCATAGCGCTGGCGGTTATCAGCCTTGGGAACGCAAGGCCATACGGGGTTCTGCGCGGCGGTCTGATTTTCGGGCTTGCCAATGCCGTTGCGATTTTGATTGAAACTTATCCGGGGCTGTCGGTTCCCAGCCAGTTTATTCAGGCGATCCCATATGCCGTGACAATATTGATGCTGGCAGTCCATATGCTGCAAAACAACAGAAGGATGATAACACCGGCAAAGGGATAAACACACAGGAAAACAGAAATTAAAAGAAAGGGTATAGTGATGGAAAATACGGATAGGAAAGAAAAAATGATATACGACGGCGATCCCGGACATGATGACGTGATGGCGATACTGCTAGCTGCGGGAAATCCCAGGATAGATTTGCTGGGGGTTACGACAGTTGCCGGAAATGCCCCTTTGGAAATGACTACAAGAAATGCACTTATAACTATGGACATAATCGGCGCGGACATCCCGGTGGCAGCCGGATGCAGCGCCCCCCTGGTGCGGCCTCTTTATACAGCTCCTTTCGTACATGGCAAGTCAGGACTTGACGGGGCGAAGCTGTTTGAGCCGGAACGGAAACCTATTAAAAAGCATGCCTGCGATTTTTTGATTGACACACTGATGGAGTCGGAGGGTGATATCTCTATTGTTGCGGCCGGGCCGCTGACTAATGTTGCCCTTGCCCTTAGGAGAGAACCTGCAATTGAAAAAAAGATAAAGCAGCTTGTCATTATGGGAGGCGGAAGATTTGGGAATATAACGCCGGCAGCAGAGTTTAATATCTGGAGTGATGCGGAAGCGGCGCGCATTTTGTTTGAAAGCGGAATCCCCAAGGTGATGTGCGGGCTGGATCTGACCTACCAGGCAGTTGCCACACCGGAAATGATGGAAAAAATCAGGATGCTCCACACTCCGGTTAGTGAATTTGTCAATGACTTTATGACCTTTTATAATGCCAATTCAAAAAGAGCAGGAAAAAACGGCGCTCCAGTAAATGATGCATGTTGTGTTGCTTATCTGATTGACCAAAATGTTTTTACGACAAGACATCTGCGGGTGGATATTGAGACAAAAGGCGAGTTTACTTATGGAATGACCTGCATTGATTTTTTCCGTATGAATTCAGGAAAAGAGCTGAAGGAGCCTAATGTATATGTTGGGGATAAACTGGATTTTGAACTGTTCTGGGATATGATGATTTCAGCAATTGCAAGTTTGGGACAGGAATGAAGGGAGAACAAGGTATGATAGGAGCAGAGTATATTAAAATTGCAGTGGTGGGAAGTCTAAATATGGATTACTCTGTCATGCTGAAAAAAAGACCGGCAGTAGGGGAAACGGTCCTGGCAGACGGCATACTGATCACGCCGGGAGGAAAGGGGGCGAATCAGGCTTATGCCGCCGGGAGGACCGGGGGGAATGTCCAGATGATTGGCAGAGTGGGAGAGGATGCCAATGGTGAGATTGTTAAAAATACGCTGAAAGAGCAGAATGTTAACACGGAAGGAATCTGTACGGATACAGAAAATCCGACAGGACTTGCCATAATTACGCTGGATCGTCAGGCACAAAACAGCATCGTGGTATGCCCCGGAGCGAATCAGAAGGTAAAGGGAGATGAGATTCTTGCCTCCCTTGATAAGCTGGCAAATCTGAAACTTGTTATGCTGCAGTTAGAGATCCCTATGGAATGCGTGGAGCAGACGGTAAATTATGCGCAAAAGAGAAAGATCATGACGTTTCTTGATCCGGCGCCGGTACCGCCGGAAGGGCTGACGGACAGTATCTATAAAATGATTGATTACATATCACCCAATGCAATTGAGGCCGAAATGCTGTCGGGGATGAAAGTATCTGACTGGGAAAGCGCCAAGAGAGCAGCAGAATTTTTTGTGGAAAAGGGCGTTAAAAATGTGATTATCAAGCTGGGCGGACAGGGTGTTTACGCAACAGACGGAACGGACGAAATCATGATTCCGGCCATAGAGATGCCCGTTATGGATACGACCGCGGCAGGAGATACTTTTGCAGGAGCTTTTTGCACAAGGATTGAAAAGGGAGACAGCTTCTTTGATGCAGTCCGTTACGCCAATTATGCAGGCGGATTATCCGTGACGCGAAAAGGCGCCCAGAAATCAATGCCCTCCGCAGAAGAAATTGATAAGTTTATCCGGCTTAATGAAAAGAAGCCGAATTAGAAGAATGAGCAGGGCATCCGGCAGGGGCAGGAAAGACAATTGGAAATTAAACGGTTATATGGTAAAATTAGAGAAACACAAAAAACATACAACAAGAGGTTATTTACCATGAATACATCCGGGACAAAAGACATGACAACAGGGAATCCTGCCCGTTTACTGCTGGCATTTTCCATGCCGCTGATGCTGGGGAATCTTTTTCAGCAGTTCTATACTTTTGCAGATGCACTTATTGTGGGACAGTACGTGGGGGCCGATGCGCTGGCGGCTCTAGGGGCATCGGAATGGCTGACTTTTATTATGTTCGGTGTCATTTCGGGAATTACCCAGGGCTGCTGCGTTGTGACAGCCCGTTTTTTTGGGGAAAAGAAAACGGAGTACTTGAAAAAGGCAGTCTATGCGGGCTGCTGCATCGGGGCGGCGGGGGCTGTGATTTTTACCGCGGCAGGACAGGTCCTTGTAGGCCCGGGCCTTAGGCTGCTGCGGACGCCGGCAGAAGTCTATGGACTGACGGAAATTTACCTGCGGATTCTTTATTTGGGAGTTCCGGTTACTTTTTTATACAATACAGCGGCGGCCATACTGCGGGCGCTGGGCAACAGCCAAAAGCCTCTCCGTGCAATGGTAATAGCCTCTCTGGGAAATATTGCATTTGATGTGCTTTTTGTGGTGAAGCTGGATATAGGAATAGCGGGGGCAGCCTGGGGGACGGTGCTGGCCCAGATTCTGGCGTCGGCTTACTGCATTGCGGCCATAAGGAAAATTGAGATATGCAGGATGGACAAAGAAAGCAGCGTGATAGACAGAGGGATTTTGTGGGAACAGATCAAGATAGGTATTCCTATGGGCGCACAGAATATTATCACCGCTGCAGGAGGGCTGGTGGTACAGGCCACGGTCAATGGGTTTGGCTTCGTATTCCTGACGGGATATGCCGCCGCCAACAAATTGTATGTGCTTTTGGAAACAGCGGCCTCCTCTTACGGTCATGGTATCCTGACTTATACAGCCCAGAACAAGGGGCTGGGCAGTTATAAGAGGATAAAGAGCGGTCTGGTTTCTGCCCTGCTGATTGGAACTGTTACGGCGCTTGTGATGTCCGGCGTTATGGTTTTGGCCGGAAGGGGGATCCTGGGCCTGTTTATCCGGGAAACGGAGGCAGCCGCAGGAGAGATGCTTAAGGTGGGATGCAGCTATTTAGGTGTGCTGGCGCTGGGATTTCCGCTGTTATACGGCCTTTATATCATCCGTGCCTGTATTCAGGGCATGGGGGACCCGGTCATTCCCATGCTCTCCAGTTTTATACAGGTTATAATGCGCATAATGTGTGCGCTGTTTTTGACCCGTGGGATTGGAAATGTGGGCGTTTTCTGGGGAGAAGTGCTGGCCTGGACCGGAGCAGATTTATTTTTGGCAATTGCACTGGTGTCCAAACTGCGTCGGCCGCGTGCCCTTTTGTAAGCAGTTACTTCTTGGATAGTATGGAAACTACAGGGGAATTTAAGAGGAGGAGTAGGAATGATAAATCATGGAGCCAAAATAGGAATCGTCTGTTGCTCAAACGGCCAGAAAAGAGAATATGCCCCCCAAATAGGACAATTGACAGAGGTCTTAAATGAGATGGGCCTTCATCCTGTGTTCAGCAATTATATTTATGCGCAGGAGGGTGTCTTTAGCGGTACGGCCAGAGAACGGGCGCAGGCACTTATGGATTTTTATATGGATGAGGAGATAGAAGGAATATTTGACATTTCGGGAGGGGACATTGCGAATGGTATACTGCCATGGCTGGACTACAGAGTGATTGGGGAAAGCGGAAAGATGTATTGGGGCTACAGCGACCTGACCACAGTAATCAATGCAATATATGCAAAGACAGGACGTCCGTCAGTTCTATATCAAATCCGCAATCTGATATATGACCATGGGGAGAGCCAGAGGGAAGATTTTGCCAATACAGTTATGAATCATGGAAATGATTTGTTTTCCGTAAGTGTCCGTATGATTCAGGGCAAAGAGATGGAAGGGATCGTAGTTGGTGGAAATATCAGATGCTTTTTAAAATTGGCAGGGACAGAGTATATGCCGGACCTAAGGGATAAGATACTGCTGTTAGAAAGCCTTGGAGGTCTGACACCCCAGATAGAGACACTTTTGTGTCAGTTGGAACAGCTTGGCGCGTTCCAAAAGGTGGCGGGAATACTGGTGGGAACTTTTACCCAGATGGAGAGGGAAGAACCCCATCAGTCGGCAGAAAGCCTTGTCCGGAAATTTGCCGGGAAAAATCTGCCTATTGCTGTTACAACACAAATCGGACATGGAACGGACGCGAAGGGAATTATAATCGGACAAAAGTTCCACTGTTCATAAGATTTTGCGCAGGTTTCTGCGCATTTTTTTTACAATAAGCTGTTTCGCAGAGCGTGGCAGCGTTTGTTACAATAAGTTGTCTCGCGAAGCGTGACAGCGTTTGTTGTCATAAGCTGGCTTGCGAAGGGGAGCTTGTGCATTGAAGGGGAAATTATGGAAAATAATGGTGAAATATATTGAGTTATAAGAATAAAGTGGATATAATGTATGTGTATGAATAAAGGATAATATCAGATTATCAACTTTTCGGACTGTTTTAGGGGATAAAATAATGG
>QXWO01000053.1 GCA_009911035.1 Lachnospiraceae bacterium | reverse complement strand
GGTGCCGATGACCACTGCCCTTTCAGTATAGAGGGGTAGTGGTTATTTTTCTATCCACTATCTTATTTGACGCTTACCTTACTTTATCATTGTCTTGCTGATTTTCTTGTTTTATTTTTTTATACCAGTTATCTCTATGCAAAATGAGTTCTTTTTCCGAAAATTTAATTCCTTTAGGATGTCTAGGATCATATTGTCTTACCTCTGCATGGCAATCAAAGCATAATGGTATAGCATTTCCAAAAGAATCATCTCCCCCATCTGCTTTTGCTTTTATATGATGTATTTCCATATTATTTCCACAGAATTTGTGACAAATACAACATTTTCTCCCACACGATACCAATGCTTTAATTTTTATATCTTCACTAAATGGCATTATCTCCCTCTATGCTTCTCCTTCCTTTTCTGCTGTTTCAGTTCAAACTGTCGCTGTTTCTCTGCTTCCCGCTGTTCCCGGCTCACAATCTTTCGTTCAGTTTTCAACTGCTCCTGCTGTAATTTTAAAGCTTGTTGCGATTTTGTTCCTATTCCAGTATTCTGTATTTGTTTCCGTACTTCACGTTGTACCCGTTTAGGATTGCGACCAGCTTCTTTTACATCAGTTTCCACAGCCGGACTAAATCGCAATTGATAGTAATTTTTCAAAACGAAATCATATATCTCATAGTCTTTTGGTTCTGCACCAAACGTAACCTTACATACAGATAACTTTCCGTCTGATACACATTCAAACACTCCCACCCAAAAAGGTTCCTCAAAAAATACTGTCAACTTTCCCGAAACTTTGTCCATGACAATTCCTCCTTAAAATGATTGTAATGAACAAAGAACGGACGACCCTAAGGAGGGAGGGCTACTTACACCAAAATGGTGCGACTGGACTACCTACCAGTTCTGCAAGACTGCCTTGCGTTGTGTTTTTATCTTTGCCTCTATATATTACCACATAACCGCTAATTTTTCCATAAAAATGTGGCAATCCGTTTGATACTGCGAACTGCCACATTACTATTTCTCTTATCTGCATTAACTTACATGGTGCTAGCACCATGTGCAAATTATTATTAAGGAAAATATTATCCTATCTTCCTCACAATGCAGGAATTTATCTGACTTTCAAATCCTTTGCCATACACAATGATTCTGGCATATTCTCATATGGAGCATAATTGGAAATTACTTCAAATCCCATTTTTCTATATACAGCACAAGACTCAGCTAATAACTCTCCCGTTTCAAGAATCATTCTTTTATATCCCAATTCTATAGCCCATTCTATTAGCAAAGAAACAAGTTTGCTTCCTATACCTTGTCCTTGATATTCAGTATGAACAAACACTCTCTTTAATTCTATATTTTCATCATCATACTTTCTAATTGCGCCGCCCCCAACCGCTTTATTATCCTCATATACTACTATTGCTTCTGATATTTCATCTAATTGGTTGTATTTCTTGTATTTATCTCTCTTTATCTTTTTCCCCACACGTCTATCCAAATCAATGTCAAGAAGTCTGCAATTTTCTATAAAATCTTTATTCTTGCCATCAGTCCTAATAAAATCCATTAAAATTACCTCCACATTCCAAATTGGCAGTTTTAATTATACCACGTTCATTCTCCATTTACCACAAAAATATAGAGCATAGCAACCGCCACGCCCCATATTTCTTATCCCTCCAACGACTTCTCAATCTTCTGTTTCTGCCCTTTCAAATCATTCTGCTTCTCATACAGATTATTCCGCTCTTTGCACAGTTCTTTCATGCGCTCCAACTGCACCCGCACACCCTCCCTGCAATCCGGCTCTATCTTCTTATATTCCCCGGTCAGATTACGGATTGTATTATTGTTTTCCTTTATCTGCTCTGACACACATATCCAATCAATCAGATTCCGCACTTCCATATCCATTTCATATAATTCTGTTTCTGTCAAAATCTTTGCACACAGCCGCACCATGACTTTCTTCTCCATATCCGTCATATCCTATCAATCCCCTTTCCTATCGGCTCATTTCAAAGGCACGTTTCGGGCGTTTCTTTTCCCTTTCTGCCTGTTCTAATGCCTTTGACCGTTCCACTATTGACTGCACCTGTTCCCTACCGAAATAACGCTCCAATCGCCCCAAATCAACTGCTTTTTCCTGCAATCGGTCTATGGTGTCGCTCTGCTCCATGACCTTATCCGTCAAACGGCTAATCTGCTTTTGTTGCCCGTCCACTTTGGCGGTCAGCTTCCTGCCCTGCTCCGTAAGCTGTACGCACTTGATAGTCAGATTTTTTACCACTTCTTTCAATTTCTCTACAAGCGGGAGTGCCTTTTTATCCCGATAATTCTTTGCGCTCATCAATGCCCCCGGCTCTGCCAACTGCCATTTCACATCTTCATCATAGACATGGATATTACGCTCCATGACTTCCTTTGACTGAACCATTTTGTTAAGTTCCTGCTGTAACTTTTTCTGCTGTTTTTCCAACTTTTCATTTTCGAATAACAGCTTTTCTTTATCCTCTGTCAGCGTTTCCGTCTGCTTTTTTAGAAGATGATTTGTTGCGGTAAGTTCTGATACTTCCTGCCGAATCGCTTCGCCCTCTTTCCGTATCTGCTCCGTTTCCTGTCCTGCCGCTATCTGCTGATGAAGAATATCGGATAATTCCTCTTTACTGCCGGAGATTGTCTGTTTCAGTTCTGCAACCTCTTTTTGTCGCTCCCGCTTCTCAAAATCAAGTACAGATAAATGCTTCTCATGCGTTCCTTTTTTCTCCCACTCAATATCATGCTTTAGCATAATCTCCGCAAGCCGTTCTTTTTCTGACGCTACCCACTGGTTACGTTCCGTTTCGCTCCTTGTACCGCCCCTAAAGCCAAGTTCTTCCAGTGCTTTTTTTAACGATACCCTTGTTTCAATCCCTCTCTTGCTTCCAGTCGTATAGGGTATAAAATCTATATGCAGATGTGGCGTGGCTTCGTCCATGTGGAGATGTGCCGAAAATACCCTTAACGTAAGATTGCGCCGCTGAAAATCCTGCATATATTCATCAAGTATTTTTGCCGCAAGCTGTCCGTCCTCTGTCTTTGCCCCCATATCGTCCTTGTTGCCTATCTGCAAAATAATCTCATGGAATGGCTTCTCCTGTTTGCCGGAACAGATTTTTTCATAATAATCATCAATCCTGCGGTCACTTCTGGTCTGCTTCTCATTGTACCGGGCGAGTGCTTCATCAAATAATTCGTGGTATACGTCTTTGATATTTTCGTTGCAGTATTCCACATTCATACAACTCCGCTCCGGGTCAGTGTTCTTTGCATGGAATTTTCTGCTGTTATGGTTGACAGAGCCTTTCCCTGTCATAACGCTGATTGTCCGCTTCAATCAATTTCCCTTTCTCCCTATCGGGTAATGAGCGCCGGATAAGGCGCATAGCCTTTGTTACTTTCTGCGAAAGTAACGCAAAGGCACTTTCGACAGGCTACGCTCTATCAAAAGTGCCTTTGCGCCCTGCCGGGGGCTTTTCCGTCCTAACGGACGGGGCGGCTTTTCGCCGCCTTTCTGCCGCCGCTGTACCGCTTTCTCCCAACAGCGCAACATTGCAATGTCTATAATCTTTGCAACCTTACAATCTTCAAGAACGCAATTCCAAGACTGCAAAATTCTAATACCCTGCATTGTTGCGCTGTTACCTTTCTCCGTCACTGTCTGATTTTATCCAGTTCCCAATACCATGTGTTGTTTATCCGCTTCGCCCGGACACCTAACTCTTTCTTTGCGTTTTCCAGTGTCCGCTTTGATATGCCTTGTTCGTCTGCTAGATTGAAAATCTCATTGCTCTGTATGGCGTTGTTTGTTTCTGCCAGTTCCCGAAGCAGACGCTTAGCCTGCTCCATTTTATTTGCTTTCGGGGCAATGCCGCCTAACACTTCATCAGCGGTAATCTCATAATCCCCCAGCCACCTAAAACCGTCCTCCGACAGTGCAAATGCTTTCGGGTGTCCGAACGCCGCAAGGTTGTTTTTAATCTGCACTACAGCCCTTATATTTTCTTCTCCCTCAACCCTGCCGACCAACAGAACGCTTCTTGCGACCGCAAAGAAATCAATCGAACCCATTCCTCGGTATGCCGCCTTATTTCCTGCCGCTTTGTTCATATGCCCGACAAGGACAATCGCACACTGGTATTTCTCTGCCAGTGCCGCCAACTTCTTTGTCATATCCCTTGCTTCATTCGCCCGGTTCATATCCATACCACCGCCCAAGTAGGCTTGTATCGGGTCTAAAATCAGCAGCTTTGCGCCTGTCTTTATAACAGCTTCTTCCAAGCGTTCATCTATCATGGAAAGTGATTTTATCTTTTCATCAATGACCGAGATTTTCTCACAATCTGCCCCTGCCTGTTCCAATCGGGGCTTGACCGTATCGGCAAGACCGTCCTCCGCACTCTGATAGATGACATTCAAAGGCTCTATAAAATTCATTCCTCCGTCTAAACTCTCTCCCTTAGACAGCTTCGCCGCTATATTGAGTATAAATGTTGTCTTTCCATCCCCCGGATCGCCTTGTACGATTGTCAGCTTTCCATAAGGGATAAACGGAAACCACATCCAAGAAACTTCCTGCGACTGTATCTCCGACAATTTAATCAACTGTAATTCTGTTTTTGTTTCTTCCATAATGCCCTCCATTTCTGAAAAATCGTTGTCACTGGAAGAAACCTCTGCTATACTTGTATTGTGAGATTGATAACAGAGGTTTTCCAGTTATCACAGCCCTAACAGTTGCCGCTGTCGGGGCTTTTTTCTTCTCCGCTGGTGTTACCCTGCCACAGATATTTTGCTCCGTCCAACATCCAAAGGATTGCTTTCAACATATCCTCATAAGCTGTCTGTAACTCTCTGATTTCTTCGGTAGTGACCTCCGGCCTTTCGCCTTTTATCTGCCCTGCCAGTTCTTCCATACGGCTCTGCATTTCCTGTAATTTTTCCACAATCTGATATACCGTTTCTTTCTTCCCTACCACGCATACACGATTGTAAATACAGGAACGGACAAAATAATCTTTCTTTTTCATGCCGCTTGCAAAAATCTTTGCTTCGATTTCTTCCCTTTCTCTTGGAGAAATGCGAAAACTGATTGTTGGATATTTGTGTGTGCCGCTCATTCTTCTGTACCCTCCTTAAACTCTGCGTTCAACAACTCTGCCATTTGTATCTGTTCTGTCGGGAACATATGGGCGTATCGAAACGTAATATCCACACTTTCATGCCCTACCCTGTTCCCGATTGATACCGCTGAAAATCCCATGCTGATTAACAACGAAACGTGCGAATGCCTTAAATCGTGGATTCTAATGCGCTTTACCCCTGCTTTTCCTGCCCCTCTCGTCATTTCATGGTGCAGGAAACTTTTTGTCAGATGAAAGATACGGTCAGTCGGGAGAAGTCCGTACAGCCTGCCGAGATACTCTTTTAATTCCTCACACAAAAAATTCGGCATACTGACATTGCGCTTGCTTTTCGGTGTCTTTGGGTCTGTTACCACATCTTTTCCCTCTAACCGCTGATAAGATTTTGTTATCCGAATGACCTTGTTATCAAAATCTATATCCTGCGGCGTGAGTGCTAAAAGTTCGCCAACACGCAAGCCACACCAGTATAAAATTTGAAATGCTTGATAGGAATACGGCTTGTCTTTTACTTTTTCAATGAATTTCAGATATTCCTCTTTCGTCCAAAAAAGCATTTCCTCTGCTTTCCCTTTCCCAAGCGGCCCGGCTTTGACAACGGGATTGCTCTTTAATTCGTAAAACCGTACCGCATGATTAAACAATGCGCTCAATTCGGATTGCAGAGTTTTCAGATAAGTCGGCGCATAAGGCTTTCCTTTTTCATCACGATAGGAAATCTGCTCATTCTGCCACTGAATAATATCTTTTGCACGAATATCACACATTTTCTTATTCTCAAAGTACGGTAGCAATTTTGTGCGTAAGATATGCTCCTTTGTCAGCCAAGTATTGTGCTTCAGCTTCGGTTTCATATCCCTTGTGTATGCCTGCACAAATTCCCCGAAAGTCATATCCAAGTCAGCCGCTTCTTTCATTCGGAAATGGTGTTCCCACTCCGTAGCTTCTCTTTTGGTCTTGAAACCTCTCTTGACTTTCCGGCAGTTCTTACCCGTCCAGTCATAATAATGGAACGATACATACCATGTTCCACGCTGTTCATCTTTATATGCCGCCATAGTTCGCCCTCCTTAGTTCGCCGCCTGCGCCATGCCGTAGAATTTTTCTTCATAATATTTTCTGCTGACACGTCCGGCGATTGTGATAAAACCTTTTTCTTCCAGTTCCTCATTCATCTGTCGTACTAATTTGTAAGCAAATGGTTTGGAAACACCCAACTCCTGCGCTACCTCCCCGGCAGTTACAAATAGTTCATTCTTCATTCAATATCCTCCTTTTGTTTAGCGTTTTTGTTAAGCTCTGTATTTGAATTATACTTAACATTTCTGTTATTGTCAATAACTTATTTGTTAAACTTATCTTTTTTATTAAATTTAGCATTTCTGATAAGTTTTTGTTGCTGTATTATCTTAATTATGCTAGAATATATGGAGAATACAGAATTGAGAGGTCAGCTATGGACGTAACGATACGAAAAATACAAAAACAGGAATATCCGTTACTGGATAATTTTCTATATGAAGCAATCTTTATTCCAGAGGGTATCGAACCTCCACCTAAAACCATCATTACATCTCCCGAATTGCAAGTTTATGTTGAGCGTTTCGGGGAATCAATAGATGATTTGGGATTAGTAGCGGAGGTTGACGGTAAAGTTGTCGGTGCTGTTTGGGTTCGTATTATGAACGATTACGGACATATAGATGATGAAACGCCCTCTTTGGCAATCTCTCTTTATAAAGAATACCGGGGCTTTGGCATTGGAACGGCTATGATGAAAAAAATTCTTACCCTGCTTAAATCACATAGGTACAGCCGGGTTTCTCTTTCTGTTCAAAAAGCCAATTATGCAGCAAAGATGTATTTAAAGATTGGTTTTGAAATTGTAAGGGAGAATGAAGAAGAATATATTATGGTGTACCACCTATAACAAATTTATAAATAAATTGGAGAAAGGACATTCCATTTATGAGAATCCGACCATATATACCAAGCAAAGATTACGAATATGTATCAAAATGGATTGATAACGAAAGAACTCATGCTTTTTGGTGCGCAAATCGCTTTCCCTATCCAATTACGCAACAATCTTTCCATGATTTTTTAGAAAAAAGTGCAATAGACTGGACAGACAGTGCTTATGTAGCAACTGAAAATAACGGACAGGCAGTGGGCTTCTTCTGTTATTCTGTCAACACAGCAGACAATATCGGTTTTCTTAAATTTATTATTGTTGATAAAACAAAACGTGGAAAAGGTTATGGAAAAGAAATGCTGAATCTTGCTCTGCAATACGCTTTTCAGATAACCGGCGCAAAAGCGGTTCAGCTCAATGTTTTCAAAGAAAACGCATCAGCGAAGCAATGTTATGAAAAAGTCGGCTTTATTGAAAGAAAGACTGATAAAGATGTATTTGCATATAAAGACGAGTTGTGGAGCAGATGTAATATGATAATTTCAAAACAATCACTCTAATTTTCAGAAAGGACATATGACTATGGTATTAGGAGAACGGATAAAGAGAATACGCACATTCCGGGGCTTGACACAGCGTGAACTAGGTTTGAAATTGGGATATGAGGAACGCAATGCTGATGTTCGTATCGCACAGTATGAATCTGGCTATCGTGTTCCCAAAAACAACACTTTAATGGAAATGGCAAAGATACTGAACGTCAATTATATTCATTTTATTGGCGTCACTCCCGGTTGTGCCGAAGATATTATGCTTACATTCCTTTGGCTTGATGAAGATGACCGTAGCACGATCCATTTATTTCAGCTTGTCCGCAATCCCGGCAAATGCAATGCCTCTGATGATAAATCAGTGCGTTACTATGACAATGACGACTGGCCTGCTCATGCCCCGGTGGGTATGTGGCTAGAGTATGGATTAGTCAATGATTTCATGCGGGAGTGGTGTTTGAGGAAAGAGCAGTTAAAAAGCGGAGAGATTTCAGAGGACGAGTATTTTGAGTGGAAAATCAACTGGCCTGCTACGAGTAGTAATGTTGATGAAAAAGGAAATGATAAGAAAAATAATAGTTATCAATGGCGACAGAAATAACATATTCTATAAGGAAAGGCTACCATTACGGTAGCCTACTTTAATGGAGTGCAGGGGATTTGAACCCCTCGGCGTTTAATCCTTATCTAAATTGACTTAGCAGGGCACACTCCACAAACGCCCACAGCCACCATTTCAATACATGCAATCATCATTATCATAATCATTCTTCCCTCCATACAAATTTTTGCTTTTACTTTTTCTGAAAGATCGAACTCAAATTCAAACGAAGCGCACGAAAAAATTGCTAAGCCAACAATCAAAGGCACTCTAATCACAATTCATATTATAAGGTATGGTAAGAAAATAATCAAGATATAGGTATCAAAAAGGTATCACGCCCCACATCAAAAGCCGGAAAGTCCGCTGTTTATGCGGCTTCCCGGCTTTCTGTTTACTATTCGAACTCGTTTCATAGATTTAATTTTAACATACATTTATATCCTTTTCACCCATCCATTTATCTATATTACACCTATTTTATTTTTTTGTATAAAGCTATACATTTTTTCAGAAGCAAAATAGAAGCAATTCTTCCTTCTAAATAATTCTTTCAATCTATGTTTTCCATAACTATATATCATACTTTACACTTTTGTTTTGAAATAATTGCCTAGTCGGAAATGCATCAACATATTGCCGAACACCATTATCCCAGTACACTCTTCCCTTTTCCGAAAACAAATACAATCTACTCTTTGCTCGTGATGCGATTACATATAACAACTTATTTGCCTCTTCATCCCTTTTGTCACTTTCAATATAAACACTGGGAATTTTCCCATACACCAGACCAAAAGCAATTACTGTTTGATACTCTTCCCCCTTTACACCATGACAGGTATTTATGACAACCCCTTCTTTTTCTTTAAACATCTTTTTAAATGTACTCAAGTCATCCGTTAACTGGTAATTCTCATTTTCTAATCTATTTGTCATTTTTTCCAAAAAATCATCATACATTTTTTTCAAATCCAGACTATCTTCTATTTTGCATTGTATAACCCTAAAAACATTATCTATTCCTCTTTTTACAAAGTCACTCCCTTTTTCTGTATCCTCTTTTGCTTGAATTACTATATTCAGCAAATCCATGTCTTCAATATATAATTGTTTTCCCATATACAGGCTTATTTCATCCACAATTTCTCCTGCCAGTTTTCTTCTATATAGCATTTTTTTAATATTGGGTTCCGTTAACAATAATCTTGTCAATTTATAAAACAGATTCAAAGGATCTCTTTTAATTGGTGTTATATCTGGTGCGTCAAATTTAACATCCGGTAATCTATCCTGTAACTCTTTAGAAAATGGATATAGCAAATCCCACACAGGTGCTACAACACATATTTCTTTTTCGGGAATACCGTCTTGAATATTTCTTTCAATTATCTGTGCAATAGAATCATATATCTGTTCCCTATCTATTTCATAGTTATATTGTATTATTCCAATATCATCCTTTACTTTTCCATTTGCATCGATTGAATATTCATCTATCATAAATTCCTTATAAAACTTTATAAGTCGCTCTGTGCTTCGATAACATCCTGACAATGTTTTTTCCTCAAAACAAATATTCGTAAATTCATTATTAATAGCTTGCAGATCTTTTGCCACACCTCCAAGGCTTCCATATATCGCTTGATTAGGATCACCAAAAAAATTAATTTGCAATGCCCTTCTTACATTAGAATTTGCAATTTCCTCAATAATTGCATACTGTAAATCCTGTGTATCTTGATACTCGTCTATACATATTATTTCTATGGAATCTTTTATATCACTGGCAATAAATGCATTTTGTTTTAATATATTATAAGATGTAATCAAAATCTGCTCAAAGTCTAACTCTTTATTGCTTCTTAAGATTTGATGATATACTCCTATAACCTTTCTCTTATTCTCGTCCTGTTCTACAAGACGTAATTCACGATTATATCTTGTATTGATTTCCCTCCAATGTATTCGTAAATTAAACTGCCTTAATATTTCTGTTATATAACGTTCTTTTACCCTTTCATCAATAATTTTAAACCCTTGATTTAACGACTTTGTATACATCTTATATCGTTCAAGAATCCATTCTAGACAAAATTGATGTACTGTGCCTGTCCATACACGTTCTGTATCAATTCCTAATTCTTCTATTCGATGTGTTATCTCATCGGCAGCTCTATTGGTATATGTAATTGCTATCAGCTTTTTAAGATTGTCTGGATTTTTTTCTATCCGATATGCCAACTTATATGTTATAGTTCTCGTCTTTCCACTCCCCGGACATGCTTTCACTAACAAATTCTTTTCTGATTGACAAATTGTCATCTGTTCTTTGCTTAACTTTTCATTGTAATCTATCATCTCTCCACCACTTTATGCAGTAATTTGATTACAGTGCATCCATCATTATCATTCTTTACTGCTTTTAATAACTCGCCGAACTCAATTTCCGGTTTTTCCGCAATCAATGTCAATATGTCCACATCCGCATACACTTCTCCATAATTACGCAATATTTTTAGATAATTCCTTTTTTCCAAAAAGGATACATCGGCCACAAAAACTAATGCATCCAGTATATACTCTGGAATCTGAAATTTTCCATCCAATAATTCAGACATCATCAAGGCATTCCATCCCTTTTTATTAGCATTTGCCATCTTTAAAGCCACATCACCATACTTTTTTACATTATTACACCTGATATCCTGCTTCTTATTTTCTTTTGTATCTTCTTTTTCATATGTTTTGTCAATAAGGGCATCCATATATATTTTATTGCCTTTAACAATCTCTATTTCAAAAGTATATTTACCAAAAAAGCCCTTTACCCATTTATTATTTTGACTTTCTTCATCCACCTTTTTTTGACGCTCTTTACCTCTTTCATATGCATTCTCCTGACTACTATCAGCAGAATTTATTGGCGTATCTAAATCAGATATAATTGCGCATTTCTTATTAATTCGAAAATCATGAAATAATAAATATACATTTTCAAATCCAACACTGCCTATATTTATTAAGCTAATCCCCAATTCGTCCAACGATACTCCAAAACACTTCTTAACCATAACAGGAATAAGAATTTCTTCTGCATCTCCCTCTACTAAAATCACGTTCTTAGAAAAAAGTAATTCACTTCTTTTAACATCTAAATAACGTTCTATATGCATAATCTGATCCTTATTCAACCCATTGTATGGTTGCATAACTTTACTCCCTTTATCGCCCTTTGATATTATATTCATCCGGCTAATCTTCGAAGCTGCAGATATATTATCTGAATGCGTAGTCATCAATACCTGAACCCCATCATTAACTTCTAATCCTGTCTTTTCGAAGAGTGACATTTGAATATGTTTATGCAAATGTGCTTCCGGCTCTTCAAATAAAAGAAGGAAATACTTACTCTGTAAATTTTCCTCTTCCTTTACATACGAATATTCCATTAGCTTCAAAGCAATATAAATAATATTTGTAGAGCCCAATCCAATCGTATCCAGGTCAAATTCCTTGTGATTCTTTGACTTTATTTTTAATTTTCTGAAAATATCTTTTATATCCCCTGACATCTCTGACTTCAAAGCGATATCTGGCGCATAGGTATTTCCTACAGACTCTAAAATTTTATTATTAATTCCTTCTGATAGCTTTTTGATTTCATCAACATTTCCTATAGTGTCATTTATATCATCTATCAAATCCTCTACTCTGTCTTTATCCAAATCACAAATTTTTGTCTCTATCTTCCTTAATATTGTCATCAATGGATTATACTGTTGCTTCATATCATTTACAGCATCACGCAAGGCACTAATATATGTAAAGTCTACTAACCTATTTCGAATAAACTCTATTCCATTAAATCCTGTCCTTCCTTCATATCCATAAAAACTTTCATCAAGCTTTTCTGTAAGATTACATTCTCCATTAGATAATCTTCCAATCATGCGTTCGTATATCTTATCATCTAAAAAATCTACATAGGCGCTACAAGTAATCATGCTTACATAATTTGCAATCGTTAAATTCACTAATTTCCCTTTTAATGTAATTTCATCCTTACATTCTGATAAACTTTTTCTCGTTCCAGAATCTGGTATACAAAACCAAGTTAATGAGCCCTCATTATCTTTATTTCCCGAAATATACTTTAAAACTGCCTCCTCCTCTTTTTCTACATTTAACTCTGCAAATCTTAAAGATATTACAATAATATGTCCTTGCCAATCAGAAAGCACTTCTGGAAACATTTTTTCAGAAATTTCCCTTTCTCGCCAGTCCATCCGCTTATCTAATACTAATCGTATTGCCTGCATTAAATTTGTTTTTCCCGAATCATTTTCACCGATAATTACATTTACACCTTTTTGAAATAAAAA
Source organism: Lachnospiraceae bacterium (assembly GCA_009911035.1). GTDB lineage: Bacteria > Bacillota > Clostridia > Lachnospirales > Lachnospiraceae > Suilimivivens. Next base: position 3,841 of record QXWO01000053.1, on the reverse strand, counting down.
TCTTTCTTTTAAAAATTCTTATAATTTCTGATCTGTATCTCTTTTAAATACATAACTCTCCTTTACACACGTATAGCGAATTTAATATTTCAAATTCATTTATTCATTCACAACACCAGACACCAATTCCAAATATTTCTCAAAATAAGCCATCAATCTGTCAATAACTCTTTTCTTTTTCATTGCTCTGTTCCCACCGCCAAATCGTGATACTGCTGGCAAAATAACATCAATATCTGTACCTGTAGTTTTTAATACACCATCTCGAAAAGAATTACTTATAAACTTATGCGTTTCTTCCGGCTTTAACTTTTCCTCACTAATAATAACTGCAAGATCGCTTTTTCTTTGTTCGTCAACAAACTTTTTCCAATCCCCATCCACTTCTGTCTGTGCATTTATTTTAGACAGGAAATTTCTAATTAACTCCATCTTGCTACGTAAATTCATACTGGAATTGACCGCTTTTTCTATTGTAACAACAATCTCTTTATTCTGGTTGCCTTCCTGTTGATACTTCTTTACGAGCATAAGAATGTAATCAATATTGATCTCTACCTGTTTCACAAGCTCAATTTCAAAAACCACATCATCATTGATATTCTCCTTTTTCTCATTCACTTTTGACTTATACTTTTGATATAAATCAATATATTCGCTCTGATAATCTTGAAAATCTCTGTCAGAAAGGAGTTCCTTCCCTTCAAAATTATCAAATGTGGAAAGAATGTTTCTCATTCTAAGGATCGCACCATAAAGAGCGATAAACTCTTTCTCTGCGTGTTCTCCTTCAAATGGCATTCCCAATGGAAAAAGCACATTTAACCTGCCAATCAGCTCCACATACCCATCGTAGTGTTTGCCATTCTCATCATAGCCATTATAATAACTTTCAAAATTTTTCAACAGAACAATGCTCCCCGCCTCTTTGTCTCCAAAAAGAGCAATGGCATTATTGGTTTCTTCCTCCAGATTGCGAAAACATATAATATTACCAAATGTTTTTACTGAATTAAGAATACGGTTAGTTCTGGAAAATGCCTGCAATAATCCATGATACTTTAAGTTTTTATCTACCCATAACGTGTTAAGGGTAGTTGCATCAAATCCGGTCAAAAACATATTCACTACAATCAAAATATCTATTTCCCGATTTTTCATCCGAAGGGAAACATCTTTATAATAGTTTTGAAATTTATCACTTGATGTATCATAGTTTGTCCTGAAAACAGTATTGTAATCGCTAATAGCCATTTCCAAAAAATCTCTGGAACTCTTATCAAGTCCATCTGTATCTTCTGAATTTTCATCCTCCACAAAATCATCATTCTCAGCTTCATTTACACCATAGCTGTATATAATTGCTACTCGCAATTTATGTGGATCTCCTGTGGGTGCTGTTTCCGGCAAATTTCGCATTTGCTTCTTAAATTCTGTATAGTACAATTTTGCTGCTTCTATGGAACTTACTGCAAAAATAGAATTAAATCCCCTCATGCGGATAGATTGCTTTTTTTCTTCAACATCTCCCCTATGCTTCGCAGATGCAACCTCCTGCACATTCACTAATTTAGAAAAATCAAATCTTTCTTTGTTTCGCTTGGTCTTTTGGTCAAAATGCTCCAAAATATACTTAACAACCTCAGCAATCCTCTGAGGCTCCATAAGTGCTTTTTCTGTATCAATTGCTGATACCTGTTTATCTTTCGTTCCCTTTTTATCCTTTATTGTTGTTACATAGTCGATACGGAATGGTAAAACATTTTCATCATTTATCGCATCTACAATGGTATATGTATGAAGTTTATCTCCAAATGCCTGTGGCGTGGTTCGTAAATTAACATTTTTTCCATTTCCAGCATTATCAGCAAAAATGGGAGTGCCAGTAAAGCCAAAAATGTGATATTTCTTAAAATTTCTGGTAATGGCAGTATGCATATCGCCAAATTGTGATCGGTGACACTCATCAAATATTAAAACAATATGTCTGTCAAATACTTCATGACCTTTATATCTGCTAATAAAATTATCCAGCTTTTGAATCGTCGTAATGATGATCTTCGCGTCCTCGTCTTCCAACTGCTTTTTCAATATCGCTGTTGACGTATTACTATTTGCAGCCCCTTTTTGAAAGCGGTCATACTCTTTCATGGTCTGATAATCAAGATCTTTACGGTCAACCACAAAAAGAACCTTATCCACAAAATTAAGACGACTAGCCAACTGTGCTGTCTTAAAAGAAGTCAGCGTCTTCCCGCTTCCTGTAGTGTGCCATACATAACCGCCTGCCTCTACCGTTCCCAATTTTTTATAATTTGTAGCAATCTCAATACGGTTTAGAATTTTCTCTGTAGCAGCAATCTGATAAGGACGCATAACAAGCAACAATTCTTCCGAGGTAAAAACGCAATACTTCGTTAATATATTCAGAAGCGTATGCTTTGACAAAAATGTTTTTGTAAAATCCACAAGATCGGAGATAACCCTATTATTTGCATCTGCCCAAAATGATGTAAATTCAAAACTATTACTGGTCTTTTTTCCTCTGCTTATGTCTTTACTATCCAGATACTTGTTTTGCTCTTTGAGATGAGCAGAACGGGTTGTATTGGAATAATACTTTGTATAAGTTCCATTGGAGATAATAAATATTTGTACATACTCATATAACCCGCTTCCTGACCAAAAGCTGTCCCTCTGATAACGATCAATTTGGTTAAATGCTTCCCTGACTGCGACTCCTCTACGTTTCAATTCCACATGAACAAGCGGAAAGCCATTTACAAGAATTGTCACATCATAGCGATTATCATAATTGGCCTGCCTGTCCGCAGAGCTACTATCATCTGCCTTAGACACCTCATATTGATTAATTACCTGTAAACGATTGTTGTGAATATTCTTTTTATCTATAAACATGATATTCTTAGTACTTCCATCATCACGCTCCATATTCTTTACTGCATCTTCTTGAATGGTACGCGTCTTTTCCACTATACCCTCATTGGCATTGGCAATATATTTCTGAAAAAAACGTTCCCATTCCGTATCGGTAAAGGTATATGAGTTTAGTTGCTCTATCTTCCGACGCAAATTTGTAATCAGCTCTGCTTCCTTATGAATTTGCAGATACTCATATCCCTGCTCTGTAAGCATATGGATAAATTCCTTTTCCAATTCCGCTTCGCTCTGATAACTGTCTGAATGTTTTCCTTCTGGTGTATACTCAGCAACCACTGTGCTTTCATTCATGGCCGCAACCATGTTAAATGTGCTCATTTGTCTAACTCCTTAAAAGTTAATAATTTGTCACGATAGTATTCATACTGTCTTTGTCTTGCTCTAATTTCTGCCGGAAGTCCGCAGAAAAGATCATTGCAAAGGTTGTTAAAACGGTCAAGGACTCCAACAATCCGTTCCTGCTCTGCAATTTGCGGAACTGGCAGCATTACCTTGGCAAGTGCTTCTCCACTAACATGGGGAACTCCTGCTCCACGCTTCATCGCATTTAATGCACTTTCCATATTTTTAAGGACATAGTACAGGTACTTCGTAGTTGTCAAACCAGTTCTTGCTTCATATCCAAAACCATCTGTTATAAATATTGGTTCATTCCAATAGGATACAAATCCGGCAGACGCACCGCTTCTCGCCACAACGACAATCTCACCCTTATAATTGGATTTATCAATGTAATAAGCCGGCTCCTGGCCACCTAGAATTACCGGCACCTTCCCCTCACGAGTACTCTTTTTGGTAATGTATTCTCCACGAAATAGATTGGCAATTTCATCAAGTGGCAACATAACGTAACCAAATACATACTGCAAAAGCTTAATCA
>QXWO01000052.1 GCA_009911035.1 Lachnospiraceae bacterium | reverse complement strand
CTGTCTGTCTGTCTGTCTGTCTGTCTGTCTGTCTGTCTGTCTGTCTGTCTGTCTGTCTGTCTGTCTGTCTGTCTGTCAAAATTGTGTTTCCAGTTTCAACAAATGTCAACAGCAAATCACGATAATACTCATATTGTTTTTGTCTTGCTTCAATTTCTGCTGGCAGACCTATGTTTAAGTCAGAACATATAGCCTCAAAATTATCCAACACCTCTGCAATACGCCGCTGTACATCAATAGGCGGAATTGCCATTTGATATTCTGCAATAGTAGTTCCAGTCAATGAAGCTCGAGTCGTAAATGCACAATGTGTTGTTACATAGTTCCTAAAACTATCTGTTGAGAAACAATACGCACAGTATTCTGGGAGGAGATCATTGGTTCTGGGTGTTGCTTTAATGGTAAATCCATTAAAAACACAGTTATCAATATCATCAAGCATAACTGAAGACCAACCAACGTCTTCAGCAGTTTCAGATGTTCGTGTAAATAAAACATCCCCCCGCGATACCCGCAATTTTTCTAATTCTGTTGGGGTACACTGGACCAAAGCCGTTATGTCTTCCTTTCGCAATGCCCGATTGTTATATACGTCTGTATATCTAATAAAATGTGTCCCTCTGCCAAAAAACTCCTTTCCTTTACTCAAACCATTCCTAAAATCAAATATTTCGCCAAGTTTTTTCCGAGTAATCTTTGAATCAAATGTTAATAATTTATTTCTGTAATATTCATATTGCTTTTTCCGAGCTGTAAGCTCGGCTGTAAGCTCGGCTGTAAGTAACGTGAAAGAGTCCAAAATACGGACTATTTCACGTTGTACCTCCAGAGGAGGTACAGGCAACCTCACATCTCCTAATTTATCCGGCGTAACTTCAATTACTTTTGTTCCATGCGCTAATTTTACCTTTTGTTTATAAAAATGTTCCGAGTTGAAATAATATGATAAGTATTTCGCATTTTGATTATGATGGATAATTGCTGTATGTCCACTAACAGCAACCTTTTCACTTCCAATCCATGCAACACATTTACATACATCATTAACATTTTCACTTGTAACTGCCATGACTATATCATTAGGTTCAGCGTATTTTGCCCTTTCCCCTGCTGTTGCATCTATATATGTTATTGTTTTATCTGCTGACAAACCATATCTCGTATAAATTTGCCCATAATGTATACAGGGAATACCATATTCAGTAAAATCCTTTTTCTGAAAACTGCCTCCCCTTGATATCGTGGCAATATCACCCAACGTTTTATATTCTATCCCATTTGGGCACAATTCCTGTATCAACTCATTCAACCTACTCATTCTGTCCTACCTCTTTCCCAAGCACTTCTTTCACCATCTCGTCAAAATCAGAATGAATGATTTGTGTTTTATTAAAAATATCATACTCAGCCTGTGCTTTCTTCCATGCGTCCTGTCTTGAAATTCTTCCCTTACATTTATCTGGCAATATTTCATATCTACGAAATGCCAAAAACTCATTAACACTGGACGCAAATTCTTCCATAGTAAATGTATTTTCTCTTTCAATCAAGTCTTCTATATAATCAAAGTAACCTGTAACTGCCCTTTCTAACTGACGAATCTGTTTTTCATCCAAATAATTTTTTGCAACAATAACATCCGACTTCAAGATACGTCCATCAGGTGAATTTTTCCATGTTGTCAGCCCCATATTCGCCTTTTCATGATCTGCTCCATGATAAATAATCTCTGCTGCTGTATGCTTTGTAATCGCATAATGAAACTTATTCTGAACCATAGCATAAAACGCCTGTGTAACTGGGGAATCCTTATCATAATCAATGCTGCATTCTGCAAAAATATCTGTAATCTGCTGCCAAATTCTGCGTTCGCTCGCACGAATAGAGCGAATCCGTTCCAACAGTTCTTTAAAATAATCCTTTCCAAAAGCGGTTTTCCCCTGTTTCAGCCTTTCATCATCCAAGGCAAAACCTTTAATCATATATTCCTTCAGAACTTTGGTTGCCCATATCCTAAAATGTGTCGCTCTTTTGGAATTAACCCTATATCCTACAGAAATAATAGCATCAAGCGAATAGTATTCAACCTGACGTTTTACCTGACGTTTTCCTTCTTGTTGAACTATTTCCATTTTGGAAACAGTTGCATCCTCCGACAATTCACCTTCCGCAAAAATATTTGTAAGATGTTTAGAAATTGCAGGCACTTCAACGTCAAATAATTCTGCCATTCCTTTTTGAGAGAGCCAAATTGTTTCATCTTTTAAGATGGCATTTACCTTTATATCACTGTCATCTACTGTATACAGTAAAAATGAGAACTCATTCATGCCTCCACCTCGATTTCTGCAATAATCCTGTCAATTTCCGCACGAAGCACTTCTTCTCTAGCCACAATCTCCTTAATTTCAGCATTTAATTTCACAATATCAATCTTTTCCCTTGTATCTTCCTGCTCTACATAAGCCGAAACTGAAAGGCTATATCCATTATCTGCGATCTTATCATTGGGTATTACTGCGGCATAGTATTTTTTATCTTTCCTCTCCTTATATGCGTTTAATATATTTTGGATATTCTCCTCTGTCAGTTTATTATTATTCGTAACCTTTACACACTCTTTTGAGGCATCAAGAAAAAGCGTGCTATTCTCAGTTTTGCTCTTCTTCAATACCATAATGCAAGTCGCAATACTTGTACCAAAGAAAAGATTATCTGGGAGCTGTATAATACATTCCACATAATTATTGTCAATTAAATACTTACGAATTTTCTGCTCTGCACCACCCCTGTACATAACTCCCGGAAAACATACAATTGCTGCTACTCCATTAGTCGCAAGCCATGCTAAAGAATGCATGATAAAAGCCAAATCTGCTTTTGACCTTGGTGCAAGCACCCCAGCAGGAGAAAAGCGTTCATCATTTATAAGAATCGGATTATCGTCACCCTCCCACTTAATAGAATAAGGCGGATTGGAAACAATCGCTTCAAATGGCTCATCATCCCAGTGCATAGGCTCTATTAATGTGTCTCCATGTCCAATATCAAACTCGGTATATTCTATATCGTGTAACCACATGTTCATTCTGCAAAGATTATATGTAGTTAGGTTTATCTCCTGTCCGAAAAATCCGAGACGAACATTTTCCTTTCCTAAAACTTTTGCAAACTTAAGCAAAAGAGAGCCACTTCCACAAGCAGGATCATAAACCTTGTTTACCTCTTGTTTTCCCAACACAGTAATTTTTGTAAGAAGTTCTGATACTTCCTGCGGTGTATAATACTCTCCTCCACTCTTCCCTGCATTTGACGCATACATACCCATTAAATATTCATATGCATCACCAAAGGCATCAATCGTATTATCCTGATAACTTCCCAATTTCATATCACCAACGCTGCCTAGCAGTTTGGCAAGTTTTTCATTCCTTTTTGCTACTGTTCCGCCCAGTTTATTACTGTTTACATCTATATCATCAAACAATCCCTTGAAATTTTTCTCGCTATCTCTGCCTTGTGCTGACATTTCGATACTGCGAAACACACTTTCCAGCGTTTCATTCAAATTTTCATTATTTGGTGCTTTTTCTTTCACATTACAAAAAAGCTGACTTGGAAGGATAAAATATCCCTTTGACTGAACCAAGTCTTCCCTTGCTTCTTCTGCATCTTTATCATTCAGCTTCACATAATCAAAATTAGCATTTCCTGCTTCTATTTCACCTGCATTAACATATTTTACAAAATTCTCTGATATATAGCGGTAAAACAACATACCTAACACATATTGTTTAAAATCCCAACCGTCTACGCTACCTCTAAGATCATTTGCCATACTCCATATCGTACGGTGAAGTTCATCTCTTTCCTGTTCTTTTTTGTTGTCAACCATTAGACAACCTCCTCGTGTATTTTTCCAAAATAATTGTACTATAAAATATCAAAAATGTCATTCTGATTCCAACGAATGTATGAGTTTCCCTTCTGATAGATAAAACGGAAAAATATTCACATATCATTAATTATCATGTTATCACTTTATTTTTCACCACAAGATTTTTATGCAAAAGGCATTCCATAGAATGCCGCAAGATACGCATTTCGTGGGCACGAAATGCTAAATCTTATCGGGGAGTACCCCGAACCCCCTTAAATATGCCATATTGTACATACCGATATCATTTCCGGCTCCTTTGATATAACAAATTGATAATATGAAATCAAAGCCACCCAAAATGAAATCACTGGAAAACAGCCAGATATCAAACAGTTAATTTTTGAAATCGTCTCAAAATATCTTAATATCAATTCCCTATTTTTTGAAATCGTCCTAAAATGGCAAGATATCGATTCTCTCTTTTTGAAATCACCAAAAAAGCCCAGATATCAAATTCTTATTTATTGAAATCGTTTCAAAACCTTTAACTATAAAACCATATTTTTGGTTGTTTTCGCATCCTTTGCCGCTCACATTGTATTGGGGAGAGCAACCGCTGTCAAGTATTTTAGTCCTAGACGAAAATTCTTGACAGCGGTTGCTCTCCCCAATAAATAATAATCAAGGCAAAGTATACGAAGGTATCGGCTAGTACCGTACTTCCTACTCTATATATTACTCAATACCTCTACTATATTCCTGATATACCATCCAAAAAAGATAATGCTGCTTCGTTTAATTCTTCATATTCAAAGTCAACTTGAGCATTCTGTGGAGACGAATATGGCATCTGCAAGGGCATTCTTAAAACTGTTGTTACTTCTGAATGAATAACTTCCTTCACTTTTTCCAATAGTTCTTCATGGCTCATGGTCACTTTATCATAATAACCTGTAATCGCCTGCGAAATAATATTGTTATAGCTTAATTTTCTATCTTCTTCCTGCCCCTTATTCAACTTCTGTATAATCTGCCATGCACGCCGCTCCTGTTCATTATCCATATCAAAGCGGCAAAATACTGGCTTTATGTTTTTTATAACTTCTCTTTTTCTTCTCATTCATCACCCTTCCTCTCCAATAATTCTCTATCATGTCCGTTTTCTTCAGCTCCATCTTTCTGTGCATCTTCCCATAAATATTTTGCACCGTCAAGCATCCAAATTATTGCTTTTAATATATCCATATAGTCATTTTTTAAATCCTTTAGCCCGTCCGGTGATATATCCGATTTCCCCTGTTCTAATTGCTCTGCCACTTCCACCATTGCAGTTCTCATTATCCTTAATTCTTGGACTAATTTATATACAAGTTCTTTTTTACCCACTACACAAACACGATTATAAATGCAGGAACGTACAAAATAATCTTTCTTTGAAAGTCCACTTGCTAAAATCTTTGCTTCAATTTCTTCTTTTTCTCTAGGTGAAATGCGAAAACTAATTGTAGGATATTTATGTATTCCACTCATATTTCCTCTGCCTCCTTTACAAACTCTCCATCCAAACGGTCAGCCAATTGTGCCTGCTTATTGGGATATAAATGTGAATAGGTATTGAGTGTTGTCTCAATTTTTTCATGCCCTAACCGTTCTGCAATTTCTAATGGTGTAAATCCCATCTCCACAAGCAGTGATGCATGAGAATGCCGTTACGGTATAATAACGACAAACGGAAAAAGCCTTGATTTTCAAGGGGTTTGAGCGTTTGCCGTCATTTATTCAATTCCTTTTCCAAGTTGAAATCTGACGAGAAAAATATCGAAAAAAGGAGGCTGTTTCATTAACGACAAAATTTAATAGCGCCAGCGGTCCGGTGTATTGCCTGGCCGCTGATTGCCGTGGGCGTTTCACTTTTATAGGTGGGCGTCCTTTTTTTGTACTCATTTTCAGGAGAAAGGAGATTCACATGGAACTGAACGAAATGGAAAAGCGCCTGATATTCCAGACGGAGGGCTATGGGAAATCAGATGTCACATATGAGCTGCGCATGTGCCTCCCCTATATACCGGACCCGGTAAGGAGGAAAACGGCGGCGGAGCTTGTGCGAAAGCTGGATGCCATGCCGGAAAAAGACTGCCTGGCTCTTATTCAGGATATTCGGAAAAACTACCGGATTCCGGCAGGGCCTAAGACGATGGGGGAACTACTGGCGGAGGCCAGGCAGAAATCCGGTGCGGAGAAATTGAAGGGGCATGACATCATGGCCCTGGAACGCTTCGACCCGGAAGTAAAGCACATGATCGTCTTTGACGTGCTTTCAGGTAATGCCCCTGTCGGGGATAAAGGAGATAAGATGCGCCTGTTCCTTACGGATGCCGGCTACCAGAAATTCATAGACAGCCAGGAACGGGGCGAAGTCAAATTGAAAAACCATGCGAAGGTTGCGCCGGGCGGCCATCTGCACTATGACCGCAAGGACCGCGCCTTGTAGCCCGGAGGGAAAGGAAGGAGGTTTTTGTTATGGCTGTATTCCGGGTAGAAAAAACAAAGGACTTCACGATCATGTGCAACCACCACCTGCGCAATACGGAACTGTCCTTAAAGGCAAAGGGGCTTCTCTCGCTCATGCTGTCGCTTCCGGAAGATTGGGACTATACCACAAAGGGGCTCGCCCATATCTGCAAGGACGGCGTGGATTCAATCACTACCGCCCTGAAAGAGCTGGAGCGGCACGGGTACCTCACCAGGCAGCGCCTCCGCTATGAGAACGGGCAGCTCGGAGACATCGAGTATACGATCCATGAAAAGCCTGTAAATGCTGAAAAACAGGGGGATTCACCTAAACGGGAAAATCCAAGACAGGCAAATCCAGGACAGGCAAAACCTGAACAGGGGGAACCTGGACAGGGAAATCCCGCACAATTAAATACTAATCCATTAAAAACTAAAAAATCAAAAACGGATATATCAAGGACCCATCCATCAATCTATCCGTCAGGGCCGGAGGCGGCAGGCCGTTCGGATGGGATGGATCGGATAGAGCTGGCAGACGCTTACCGTGAAATCCTGAAAGAAAATATTGAGTATGGCTGTATGGTTTCCCGGTATGGGAAAGAACGCTTAGACGAGACGGTGGAGCTTATGCTTGAAGTGGTTTTATCCAAACGTCCATATATCCGTATCGCCGGGGATGATTTTCCCAGGGAGGTGGTAAAGGGCCGCTTCCTGAAAATCAATTCCGGCCACCTGGAGTATGTCTTTGACTGCATTGACAGGAACACCACGAAAGTCGGGAACATCAAGGCATACCTGCTGGCGGCGCTCTATAATGCCCCGGCAACAATGGACAGCTATTACCGCGCCGAGGTCAACCATGACCTGTACGGCTGTTAGGCGCCTTATGGCGTCTTTTTTCATCACAGAAAGGAGGCGGGGCACGATGAAAAGAATCCCTGTGCCGGTGTCATGCCCGGCGTAACAAAGGAGCAGATTCAGGCGGCGCGTGAGGCGGACCTGTTTGCCTACCTGCAGTTCCATGAGCCTGGGGTGCTGAAACGGGACGGCCCGAATTACCGCCACAAGGAGCATGACAGCCTGGTCTATGTGACCGGGAAAAGGTACTGGTACTGGAACAGCCGGGGCCGGAGTATCAACGCCCTGGATTACCTGATCCAGATACGGGGCTACGGGCTGGTGGATGCGGTCCATACGCTGGTCGGCGGGGAAATCCAGCAGACGCCGGCCTATCGGAGCATGGCAGCGGCAGGGCGTGTGCATAAGGAACCGGAGAAGAAAGCATTTTCCCTCCCCTGGGCCAGACGGTGCGCCACTTCTGCCGTTTCTTATTTGCAGCGGCGCGGGATCAGCCCGGATGTGATCAGCCGGTGTTTCCGGGACGGGCTGTTCTATGAGGCGCGGCATCATGGCGAGCCGGTCTGTGTGTTTGTGGGAAAGGATGAAGCCGGCAAAGCAAAGTTTGCCTGTATGCGGAGCATTGCCGGCAGCCTTAGGAAAGATGTCTACGGCAGCGACAAGGAATACAGCTTCTGCTATCCACCCAGGAATCCGGACAGCCGGCATGTGGCGGTATTTGAGGCGCCCATTGACGCCCTCTCCCATGCCACGCTGCAGGAATTAAAAGGCTGGAAATGGGACGGCTACCGTCTGTCTTTGGGCGGCACTTCCCATGTGGCGCTGACCGCATTTCTGAAACGACACCCGGAAATCCGGCGCGTCAGCCTCTACATGGACAACGACCTCGGCGGCCTTAAAAATGCCAGGAGGATCAAGGCAATGCTCCATGAAGATCAGCGGTTCCGGCATATCCGTGTGGGCGTCAACCCACCCCGTACAGGAAAGGACTACAACGAAATGCTGCTCCACGTTATAGGGCAGATGAAAGACCAACAACGGCAATGCCGCCAAAAACAGGCGGCTATTTCAATTTGACAGGAGGATTTCAGAAATGACGAACACAGAGAACACGGCTTTACAGATGATTGCCGAAGCTGCCCGGTGCCCGGACTACGGCCCCGATATGGTTAAGGCCCTGATGAAAAAGCTGGATATGAACGAGAAAGGCTTTGCGCTTCTGATGAATGTCGCCCCTTCCACGGTCCGGCTCTGGACCAGCGGCGCCGCTCAGCCAAGCGGAACGGCCAGGCGGCTCATGCAGATTTACGAGACCGGTCCGGAGATTGTCGGCAAGATTGCCGGGGAGCCCTCCGCAGACAGGAGGGATTCATAGATGGCAGATATGGAACTTCTGGCAGCGGAACCAGTTGCGCTGCAGGCAGCCCAGGACGTGCTTGCAGACGAAAATGAGCAGGTGAAGGCGCTGATCGTCCTGCTGATGGGGAATGACCCCGCGGGCGGCAGGGAGCTTGAAGAACTGGCCGGCCAGGTGGCGTCCATGGAGCGGAGGCTTGATGCTGCACTGGAGGAACTGGGGGAGATGCGCCAGAAGATACAGGAGGTGCAGGACCGCTCCCTGAAAGCCTTGCTGCAGAAGAACAGTAAGGCTCTGGAGGGGAATGTGGACGCCATGCGCCAGCGCATCCTGGAGCTGAAAGGGCAGGTCGTGGAAGGATGCAAGAATATCCTTAAGGATTTCGCCGACCGCGGCGCCGTGGCCCTGAACGGCGTCTCCCGGTTCCTGCGCCTTGGGCCAGCGCTGGAGGCGGTGCAGGCAGCGGCGGAAAGGATCGTGCAGTCCAGTGACCGTGCGGTCTCCAGGATCGATGCGTTCAGCACGGAATTCCATGAGGCAGGCCGGCACCTGAAGAACATGGGGCGCTCCATCCAGGGGAAACCCGCACAGGCGGAGGCGAAGGAAAACGGCAGGGTCGCAGATGCCTTCAAGGGGGCTTTCAGGATAGAGCGCGCTTTTGCGTCTGCCATCGGCGAGAATGTAGGGCTTTCCCTGAATGCCCTTGCAAGGCTGGAACAGCGGGCACAGCGCCGGCCCTCCGTCCTGGAGGCCATGCGGGAGCAGGCGGCGAAGGCAGCGCCGGCAAAGCACCAGCCGGAGGCGTCCCATGACAGGGGCAGCCGGTGATAAAAACAGAACGAAGGGAGGAAATGAACTTGAAACAGGAACCACTTCCGCAGATTCACTTAGTCCGCGATACGGATTTAGGCGTATTTGCCTATGAGCTCCATATCCTGGCCGGGGATTTCCTGCGGGACAGCGAATATAACCTGCGCACGCTTGCCACGAATACCGGGGCGGATTCCATTGCCGTCATGGGGAAGAATCACATGTGGCTTTCGGACGCGCTGCTTGCCTACTGCCCTTCGGCGGAGCTTTACCGGACAGCTGCCATGACGGAATATCCCGGCGCAAGGGCCTTCCTGTTCCACACGGAGCGCAAAGAGGACGGACGGCTGTACGGGGATGTCCTGATGATGGGCCTTGACACGCTGTGGCAGGATATAGAAAGGAATACCCTCTACCCTTACGGCGTCAGCATGGAATACCGGGACGGCACGAAGGCGGAGGCAGCTATTGAAAAATGGGAGTCAATGGAGCTGTGCGAAAAGGACGCCCTGAAAACCTGGCGCTACCTCTATGCGCCGGAGCAGGTGACGGAATGGCAGTACCGCTATTCTAACCGGTTCAGCCAGTGGAAGGAGCAGGCATTTTCCTATATGCCCCAGGATTTGGAGGAACGGCTGAATGTGGAGTATATGGAGGAGGCGCAGAACCCGGACACAGATATGTACCGCATACCCCTGGGGACAGCGAAGCAGATGCTCCTTGACGGCGGTCCGGTCTACCGCCTTTTTCCCGGAGGGCCGGAAAAGCTACTGCCGATTGCGGCGGTCACGGGGCTCTGGTATGAGAATTACCGGGAGTTTGCCGTTACCCCGGAGGATTTGGGTGCGCTTGACCGGCTGGTCCGCAGGGAGACGGACCGGATCATGGGAATACGCCCGCAGCATGATAAATTACAGGAACGCCGCCCTTCCCCGGAGCGGTGATTTTTTATGACAGACTGGAGGTGATAATGATTGGCGGATAACATGCAGCATGAAGATTTCGGGGAAAAGATCGGCGGCGCAAAAAAAGATCTATGGAAGGACCGGGGGCTCTATGTGAATGACCTGGATGCCATGAATGAGCGCGAGGCCGAGAAATTCGTAAAAAAGGATAATATCTGGAAGAAACCGGACTATGGGGCCATGCTGGAGGACGGGGTTCCCCTCGGCGTGGTCTATTTCATCAAAAAGGCGCGGGACGGGTTAAATGCCTCCCCGCAGTATTACCGCAAGGACGACACGCCGGAGAAGCGCCTTGCAAGACAGAAAGAATATATCCAGACGGTACGGGAGCTGCAGAGCGTGGTCTCGGAAGTCCGCACCGTGGAGGATGCCATGAAAGCCTATGACCGTTTCTTTGTGAAAAACGGGTATCTGGAACAGGTGCAGGGCTGGGGCGGCGGCATCCATTACCAGGCGACGGAGAAGGGCCGGGAGAACCCGGCCATTACAAACAAGCTGTCCAATGCCCTGATGGTCCACTCTGCCGCGCATTTTGAGCGGAACTTCACACAGAAAGCGCAGAAGGAACAGTTTGGCGTTTCCAAAGACCAGAAGGTGCCGAAGGGCTATGCGATCCATTTCAACGACGGGAAGAATACTTATTCCAAAAATAATGACTGGAAACCTGACACCTATTATGTGACGAAGGGCTATTCCATCTTGCAGACAAACTTTGAATCGCGGGAGGCCGCCCTGAAATGGGTGCAGGCGTTGGCAAAAGGGCGCAGCAAAAGCGGAAAGACGCGGTTTGTGCCTCCCCAGCTCTCCCATGTGCGGCGCACCGGGCCGGATTACAGAAACGGCATGGAGATCACCGGGCAGCACTACCTTGACGCCTTCGGGTTCCGCGGCGGTGAATTTGGGAACTGGATGAACCAGAATGACCGGCAGGCTTCCCTCAACATGGGATTTGAGGCGCTGAAGGATCTGGCGTCGGCCTTGCAGATCAGTGATAAAGATATTGCCTATCAGGGAACGCTTGCCATTGCTTTCGGCGCCAGGGGCAGCGGCAACGCGGCGGCCCATTATGAACCGCTGCGGAAGGTCATCAACCTTACGAAGATGCACGGGGCCGGCTCTTTAGCCCATGAATGGTGGCACGGGTTTGACGATTACCTGGGTACGAAGATGGGCGCGAATGGGATGCTCTCGGAACAGCCCCGCCTCTATGCGCCGTTCCAGAAGCTGATTGATACCATGAAATATAAGCCGGAGACGCCGGAGCAGGCTGCGGCCCGCACCGAAGCGCAGACAGAACGAACCCGGAAAAATGCGGCAGGATGGCTGGATTCGGCGGTGCTCGGTTCCCTGAAACGGCATGGCAATGAGGAACAGATGAAAACCTACGCGGTTCTTAAAGAGTCGTTTCTATCCGGCGAGGCCGGTTCCGTGGAGCAGATCAGCGCTTTCAAGAAGTCTGTCACCGGGCGGGTGATCCCCAAAAGTGAGCGGGAACGGCTGGAAATATTCGAGCACATGCTGTCCGGGATGCAGGCACAGGAGGCGCCGCAGATCGGGCGGGTGGAAACCGATTTTTACCGGAATTCCGTGCGCATGGGTAAGGAGTGCGAAAAGGACGGCGGCTATTGGGACAGCAACACGGAGATGACCGCCAGGGCCTTTGCCTGTTACATCAAGGATAAGCTGCCTTACAGCTCTGATTATCTGGCGGGACATGCGGATTGTGCCGTTACTTTCGCGACAGATAAAAGCGGGGAAATGGCAGTCCTGAAAGCCTTCCCGGAGGGTGCGGAACGGAAAGCCATCAATGCGGTATTTGACGAGATCGTGGCAGACCTGAAACGGGAGCAGATACTGACCCATTCGGACGAAACGCTGCCCCTTCCGGCGCAGCCGCTGGCGGAGAATGAACAGATTTCCATATTTACGTCGGACCGGCCTTCGGTCATGGCGCAGCTTGCAGCGGTGAAACCGGCAGAAAAAACCACCCCGGCACAGGCGGCACCGAAAAAGAGCCATGCGCCGGAGATATAGGAGGTGTTGGACATATTAGAAGAAAATAAAGACTATAAGGTCTACCGTTTTGATTATCTGACGGAAGGCAGCAATCTTAAATTTGAGCATAGCGTATATTGTGAGGATGTGGATATTTCTTCTTTCATTGCGCAGGGTGAGGAAAAAATACAGGCCATGCGCCAGGACAGCATGGATGGAGAAAAGAAAGCCTTTGATATTGTACTTGCGGCAACGAAGCAATGGGAGCAGCAGGCAGCGGTCACACAGAAACTAAATCGGGCGCTGGAATACCTTCATACGCAGGAAGTAAAGCATACCGCAAATGAATGGCGCAAAACCGACAACTGGAAGAACGACGAGGAAATCAGCAACCGCGTCTACCGTATGACCGGCGGTATTTGGGAAGATACCAAATATGACCGGGAGACCAAACAGAGCGTGCCGGTTGCCTGGTATGTGACCTGGGATGTCTATGTGAACTCCCCAAAGGAGGGCTATGGCGAAAAGATTGCCGGGCAGAATCAGAAACGCTACACAGATAAAGCCGCTGCGGAAAAGTACCTGGAAGGACGGAAAAAAGCCTATTCCCATTTATTCACGGAAATTTCCCCGCAGATACCCAAACAGTATGAACACCATTTTACCGTGTATGGAGCTCTCCTGCCGGGGTACACAGTGGAGGGCCAGGAGCCGGTAAAAACAGACCATACCGCCGCCGATGTTTCGGAGGGCGGCATTTCTATGCCTGAAAAGCCGGAAAAACCTTCTGTGCTGGGAAAGCTGTCTGCGGCGAAGGAACGGGAAAAGGCTGCGGCAGAACCGAAGGCGCCAATTAAAAAGAAGGAGGATATGCAGATTTGAAAGTGTTGATGATAGAGCCGGGGAAAGCGCCTTATGAGGCCGAGCTGGACGGGAGCCTTGAATCCATGCAGGAGGCAGTCGGGGGAGGCATAGAGGGCTACTACCCTTATGCGGAGCCTGTCGCGATTGTCTGCAATGATGAAGGAAAAATAAACGGGCTGCCCCTGAACCGGGCGATCTACAACCAGGACGGCGAGATGATTGAGATCATGGCAGGCACCTTTTTCATAGCCGGTCTCGGTGAGGAAAGTTTTGCCGACCTTCCCGATTATTTCATGGAGCAGTATAAGGAACAGTTCAGATACCCGGAAAAATTTGTCCGGCTGGCGGGTGAGATCGTTGCGGTGAAGCAGCCCCTCCCGCCAGAGGAAAAACAGCAGCCGGCACCTGCCATGGAGGAACCGGGCGGGGATGATATAAGGCTTGACGAATCCACGGACCTGGCTTTCGACCTGGATGAATTTTTCAGGCAGAACAGCGGGGCCTATGCAGACCTGTACCCGGATTTCCATGCAGAAAAGGAGCGCATGGCGGACGAGCTGCTTTCAGGAGATACCGGGAAAATCCGCATGAGGCTGGCGGCATTTGAACATGAGGAACACATGGAGGGAGAAACGGCGCCGCTTCTGGAGCGTATTTCTTCCTATGAAAAAGAGTATGGGATCAGCGCTTATTCCATTTACCAGCTTGACTTATCGGACAATACAGACAACCTCCGTTTTATGTCCCTGGACTGGCTGGAAAGCAAGGGGCTCTCCGTGAGCCGGGACAATTACCGGATGGTCTATGCCATGCAGCGGGAACCGGGCGAAACGCTGGAGGATATTTACAGGCGCTTCAATATCGACCACCCGGAAGATTTCAAGGGCCATTCCCTTTCCGTTTCTGATGTGGTAGTCCTGCATGGGAATGGCGCAGACACCGCTTATTATGTGGACAGTATCGGCTTTCAGGAGCTGCCGGGCTTCTTCGGCGCAGGGGCGCCGGAGGCGAAGCGGGATGTTTCCGTGCGGGAACAGCTTGACAATGCAAGGAAACATGCGGCGCAGGCAGAGCCGAAAGCGCCGGATAAAAAGCCCAGGGAACCGGAAAGGAGTTGATGGCTTATGCTGATGGCAGTTGACGGTCCATATGCGCTGATGGTGCAGCCGGACGACATTTTAATCTCTCCCCGTGAGGTAGACGAACATTTTGGGACGATGGCCTGTTTCCATTCCCGCTATGCGCTGGGCGACAGCCACAATTACATGGATAAAGACGATTTCCTGCGGGAGATGTATTTAGATACCGTGGGGCATGATGAAGCGGGTCTGAAACGCTATGAACACATGGTAAACATTGTGAGCAGCCGGTTCCGGCACGGGCCAAAGACGGAGGAACGGGCGGTTGATGACGCCATGCTGAAGGTGATCTCCGAAAAATACATTACGCTGCCCCTCTATCTGATGGACCACAGCGGCCTTGCCATGCAGACCACAAGTTTCAATGACCCCTGGGACAGCGGGCAGGTCGGATGGATTTATGTTGCCAAAGAGGATGCGCTAAAGGAGTTTGGCGGGGAAAAAATGACCGGCGCCGTCCGGAAAAAGGCGGAGGACCTGATGCGCAGCGAAGTGGCCGCTTATGATTCCTACCTGCGGGGCGAGTGCTACGGCTTTGAGCTTTACAAAAACGGCGAGCTGTCGGATAGCTGCTGGGGATTCATGGGCGGCCTGGAGGATGTCTGTAAGGATATGGCTGCATATCTCCCGGAGGGCTGCAGGGATATGGTGGCGCATTTAGAGGAACAGGACCACCCGGCGACTATCATTAAGACGCTCCTGAAACATGCGAAAATCCAGGCAGACCAGGCGGCAAAAGCCTTTGAGCACGCACCCCGCCAGCAGGTGATCGGGGACGCCCGGTAAGGCAGTTGTTTCCCATTTATAATTACAGATTTTATCAGGAAGGAGGATGCTTATGCAGGAAGATTTGGAACAGCGGACCGTATCAGTTTCCATCCAGGCAGCGAAGCTGTCCGGGCGGGTGCTGCGCTCTGCCATTGCCGCCGTGCTCCAGAAGATGGAGCAGGAACGCACGACCCCGAAAGTCGGCAGGAACAGCATGAAACGGCTGACCTGTAAGGACCCAGGAGCCAACACTATTGAAGTGTCCGGCAGAATCCGCTCCTTTGAGCGGTACGCCAGGAAACACCAGGTCCGCTACCATATTGAAAAAGAGCTGGGGACTGACCCGCCTAAATGGACGGTCTATTTCAAAGCGAACCAGGCGGACGCGCTGACGGCAGCTTTTAAGGAATATACCCAGAAAGACCTTGCCCGGAGCGCCAGGCCGTCGCTGCTCTCCCAGCTCCATAAATTCAAGGAGCTGGCGCAGGCTCTTGGCCGTGACCGGGTGAAGAACAAGGAACACGGAGGGCCGGAACGATGAAGATAGACACGGATGCCTTAAAAAAGCAGGTGATCCTCCACCTGCCCTATCTTTTGTTCCTTCTGGTATTTGCGAAGCTGGGCGAGGCGGTGCGCCTTGCCCCCGGAACGGACGCCTCACAGAAATTGTTAGGATTGTCCGAAGGTTTCTCGCTGGCATTTCAAAGCATGTGGCCGGGTGCGGCACTGGACTGGCTGGCGGGATTATGCGGGGCGGCTATCGTGCGGCTGGCGGTATATGTGAAGGGAAAAAATGCAAAAAAGTACCGCAAAGATGTGGAGTACGGCTCTGCACGGTGGGGGAACAAAACAGACATTGCCCCTTTTATGGACCCGAAACCGGAAAACAACATGATCCTGACGCAGACCGAGGGGCTTATGATGTCCGGCAGGCCGAAGAATCCGGCCCATGCCCGC
This sequence comes from Lachnospiraceae bacterium, assembly GCA_009911035.1. Classification (GTDB taxonomy): domain Bacteria; phylum Bacillota; class Clostridia; order Lachnospirales; family Lachnospiraceae; genus Suilimivivens. The sequence continues at coordinate 6,721 of QXWO01000052.1, read as the reverse complement.
AATAAAAATGTGCTGGTAGTCGGCGGTTCCGGTTCCGGCAAGACGAGATTTTTTATAAAACCCAACCTCATGCAGCTCCATAGTTCGTATGTCGTCACCGATCCGAAAGGTACGGTCCTGATCGAAGTGGGAAAGCTGCTAAGCCGCGGCATGCCGAAACTGGACAAGGATGGAAAACCGGTCAAGGGAAAGAATGGAAAAACTGTGTATGAGCCTTATAAGATTAAGGTATTCAATACGATCAATTTTTCAAAAAGTATGCACTACAACCCTTTTGCCTACATTCACAATGAGAAAGACATTCTGAAACTGGTAACGGTGCTGATTGCCAATACCAAAGGGGAAGGAAAATCCGGCGACGATTTTTGGGTCAAGGCCGAGACCCTGCTGTATACGGCGCTGATCGGCTATATCTATTATGAGGCCCCGACAAACGAGCAGAATTTTTCCACTCTGGTAGAAATGATAAACGCTATGGAGGTCCGGGAAGATGACGAAAGTTTCAAAAATGCCGTTGACCTTCTCTTTGACGCGCTGGAGCAGAAAGACCCGGACCACTTCGCCCTCCGCCAGTATAAGAAATATAAATTAGCGGCGGGCAAGACCGCCAAAAGCATACTTATTAGCTGCGGCGCCAGACTGGCGCCATTCGATATTAAGGAGGTCCGGGAGATCACCATGTATGACGAGCTGGAGCTTGACCTGGTCGGGGACAGGAAAACAGCGCTGTTCTTTATCATCAGTGATACGGATGCGACGTTCAATTTCCTTGTCAGCATGGCCTATACGCAGCTGTTCAATCTGCTGTGCGAGCGTGCCGATGACAAGTATGGCGGCAGGCTGCCGGTACATGTGCGGTGCCTGATCGACGAGGCCGCCAATATCGGGCAGATTCCGAACCTGGAAAAGCTGATGGCGACGATCCGTTCCAGGGAGATTTCAGCCTGCCTGGTATTGCAGGCGCAGAGCCAGCTAAAGGCGCTCTATAAGGACAACATGGACACCATCATCGGGAATTGTGACGCTTCCCTTTTCCTGGGAGGCAAGGAGGAAACCACGCTGAAAAGCTGGAATTCCCTGCTGGGAAAAGAGACCATCGACATGTATAACACCAGCGTCACCAAAGGCAGCCAGGAATCCCACGGACAGAATTTTCAGAAATTGGGAAAGGATTTGATGTCGGTGGACGAGCTGGCCGTGATGGACGGCGGGAAATGCCTCCTGCAGATTAGGGGCGTCCGGCCCTTCCTCTCCCGCAAGTACGATATTACGAAACACCCGAACTATAAATACCTGTCGGATTATGCCCCTAAAAATGCGTTTGACATTGAAAGATTCCTCTCAACCAGGTTGCCCGTCAGCCCTGGGGAGCTGTACCGCAATTATGAGGTCACGGCGGAGGATTTGGAGGCGCCGGCTGTATGATGATGTAGCTGCCTGTTAAAGTCTCTGGCTTTGGCGGGCTTTTTCTTTTCACCGGAAGGAGGTTCTATTGAGGATTCGCGCCCCTCCCTGACAACTGTATACCTTTCCAGGATGATCCTGGACTATGCCGCCCCTGTGCTTTATGCAGATTTTCTTAAAGCACAGGGGCGTTTTTTCGTTTCCGGCCAGATACGGCCATACCACAAAACCAATATATTTCAAATTAAAGGAGGACTTCTTTATGGCTTTTTTTGCAAGTGCGATTGATACCCTGAAAATTCTGGTGATTGCTCTGGGTGCCGGCCTCGGCGCATGGGGTGTCATCAACCTTCTGGAGGGTTATGGCAATGACAATCCCGGAGCCAAGTCGCAGGGGTAAGCTACGCCCTCCACGGACAAGTAATTGCCGTGCAGCGTATGGTGGAAGTCCATACGGCAACAGGCTGAATTGCTGGGAACCCCTAAAGCCGTGCGTACCAAAACATGGGGATGAAACATGCCCGGATGTGACGGTGGCGAAAGCGGAAAAAAACGCACGGATGGCGCAGGGTGCGAACCTAAACGCCGGGACAATGGGCGATCAGCAGCCAAGCCCCGAACAGGGGAAGGTTCAACGACTATCCTTTGCAGGAGTAGGGCCGAGCGGCCCGAAGCAGCCTGCCCCGCTCCATGCGGGTGAAGATATAGTCTGCGCCCATGTGAAAGCATGGGGTGTCCGCTTCTTTTGAAGTGGGGCCGCACCGGGGCAGCGACCCGGTGTGAACAAAAACGGATGAAACAGCTTATGGCTGGCGGAGGTATTGCGCTGGTGGGTGCCACGCTGATCCCGCTGCTCTCCGGCCTGTTCGGTTAATAGCCGATGGGCAGTCTGTTTGAATGGATAACAGACTGGATTAAAGAGGGCTTGATTGAAGCGATCACAGGACAATACACCGGTATCTTTGAGTCCGTCAACAGCCAGGTCTCGGATGTGGCCTCACAGGTAGGCCAGACACCGCAGGGATGGAATGGCGGCGTGTTCAGCATGATCCAGAATCTTTCTGAAACCGTCGTCATTCCCATTGCGGGAATCATCCTGACTTTTGTTCTTGTCTATGAACTGATCCAGATGATCCTGGAAAAGAACAACATGCACGATTTTGATACGTTCAACATCTTCAAGTGGATTTTCAAAACCTTTGTTGCCACATACCTGCTCACCAACTGTTTTACCATCGTCATGGCGGTGTTTGACGTCGCCCAGCATGTGGTGAATCAAAGTTCCGGCGTGATAAACGGGAGCATGGATGTTACCGCCGCGCTGGCCGACCTGGAAACGCAGCTTGAAGCAATGGGGATGTGGGAACTGATCGGCCTGTGGCTGGAGACCAACATTATCAACCTGTGCATGTGGGTGTTGTCCATCGTGATCTTTGTCATTGTGTATGGCCGCATGATTGAAATATATCTCACGGTCAGCCTGGCACCCATACCGTTTTCCACAATGGCAAACCGTGAATGGGGGCAGATGGGGACGAATTACCTGCGTTCCCTGTTTGCTTTAGGTTTCCAGGGGTTTTTGATTATGGTCTGCGTCGCGATCTATGCGGCGCTGGTCCAGTCAATCCCTTCTTCCGGCGACATCCACGGCGCGATCTGGGGCACGGCAGGCTATACGGTCCTGCTGGCCTTTGCCCTGTTTAAGACAGGCTCGCTATCCAAAAGTATTTTTAACTCGCATTAGTGTGTAACCGACCTATTTTAACAAGAAGGAGGATTTTTCTATATGAGTAAGACCAACCATGAAACCATGCAGCCGGAGGCCCAGGCGGGCGAGGGCTTGAAGCTGGATGTAACGGTACGCCCGATTGCCCCGATGGGGAACCTTCTGGCTTTCGCCAATGTGACGATTGGGGACTGTTTCAAGATCGACGGCTTCCGTATCTGCTCCGGCGAGAACGGCCTGTACGTCAATATGCCCTCCACCCAGGATAAGCAGGGAAAATGGAGGGATGTCTGCTGGCCGGTGACGGCGGATTTCCGCAGGCAGCTTAATGACGCCCTGATCGGAGGGTACGGCCAGGCGATTGAAAACCTGCAGGCCACCCTTGAAGCGACAAAGGGAGCGGCGGAGAAGCCTTCCCTGGCCGGCGCCCTGAAAGAAAATGCCGGCAAGGTCAAGACGCCCCCGGCAAAATCCGCCCCGGCCAAGAATGAGCAGGCCCGGTAATGGCGGAGGCCGGAAAATATGGCATCGTGTACGCGGACCCGCCCTGGCGCTATGATATGAAACGCGGAAATGGGGTGGCCGAAAAGCACTACCCCACCATGAGCATGGAAGAAATATGCGCGCTGCCGGTTGCAGACCTTGCGGCCAAAGACAGTGCGCTTTTCCTATGGGCCACCTTCCCACAGCTTAATGAGGCGTTCCGGGTGATCGAAGCATGGGGGTTCAAATATAAGACGCTGGCCTTCCTCTGGCTCAAACAGAACCGGAAAGCAGATTCCTGGTTTTACGGGATGGGGTTCTGGACCCGCTCTAATGCGGAGGTATGCCTTCTGGCGACACGCGGGCGCCCGAAACGCCAGTGCGCGGGAATCCACCAGTTTGTAATCTCCCATATTGAGCAGCACAGCAAGAAGCCGGACGAGGTACGGGATAAGATTGTGAAGCTCATGGGCGACCAGCCCAGGATAGAGCTTTTTGCAAGGCAGCAGACCCCCGGCTGGGATGTGTGGGGCAATGAGGTGGAATCCACGGTCACGATGCAGGAACAAAACCAGTGAGATACAGCATGAATGGAGGTGAATTTACATGCCTTATGTACCCGTACCCAAAGACTTAACGAAAGTCAAGACCAAGCTGGCGTTCAACCTGACGAAGCGCCAGCTTATCTGTTTCAGCCTGGCCGCATTGGTCGGGCTGCCGGTATACTTCCTTACCCGCGGCGCTGTCGGTAACTCGGCGGCGGTGCTAATGATGATCGGGCTTATGATGCCCTTTTTCTTTTTCGCCATGTATGAGCGGGATGGGCAGTCGGCGGAGAAACTTCTGAAAAACAGGCTCCGCTATAAGCTCTGGCCGAAGAAACGGCCATACCGGACGGAAAATTTGTATAAATCCATGTCAGAGAAGGAGGTTATGAGGATTGCCAAAAACCAGACAGCAGGAGGCCCAGGAAAAGCGCCTGCAAAGAAACATCAGGCAGGCAAAAAAGGCCAGGGCAGACGCAAAAACAGGCGGGCGTAATGCTTCCCGCATAAAGCCGTCCAGGAAAGGCGGCTTTTTCAGTGGGCTTAAATCGGACGCCCCGCAGACGGTCCAGCAGAGCATTCCCTATAAGGAAATGTACCGGGATGGGATCTGCCGGCTGACGGATAAGCTCTACACCAAGACGGTGCAGTTTTTTGACATTAACTACCAGCTCGCACAGGCGGATGACAAGGCGCAGATTTTTGAGGGCTACTGTGATTTCCTCAATTATTTTGACGCTTCGATCCATGTGCAGCTTACCTTCATCAACCAGCGTGCAAATATGCAGGATTTCGCCCGCAGTATCGACATCCCCATCCGCGGCGACGAATATGACGGAATCCGCAGGGAGTATGGGGATATGTTAAAGGGCCAGCTCCAAAAAGGCAACAACGGCCTTACCAAGCGGAAATATATCACTTTCGGCATTGAGGCCGACGACCTTCGCACCGCGAAGATGCGCCTGGAGCGGATCGAGGCCGATGTGCTGGCGAATTTCAAAGCCCTGGGAGCGCATGCAAAGCCACTTAATGGGCTGGAACGCCTGGAGGTTCTTCACAGCCAGCTCCACCCGGACGGGCAGGAAAAGTTTCATTTTGTCTGGGCGGACCTGCCGAAAACCGGGCTTTCCACAAAGGATTTTATTTCGCCCTCCGGCCTGTCGTTCTCAAATGACGGAAAGACTTTCCGGGTAGCCGACCATTCCGGGGCGGTGTCTTTTTTGCAGATTTTAGCGCCGGAGCTGACGGACCGACTGCTGGCGGAGCTCCTTGACCTGGACGACGCCGTGACGGTGAACCTGCATATCCAGTCCATCGACCAGGCCCAGGCGATCAAGAACATCAAGCGCAAAATGTCCGATTTGCAGAAAATGACCATTGAGGAACAGAAGAAAGCGGTCCGCGCCGGGTATGACATGGACATCATACCTACCGACCTTGCCACCTATGGCGAAGAAGCAAAAAATCTCTTACAGGATTTGCAGAGCCGGAATGAGCGGATGTTTTTAGTCACGGTACTGGTGGAGAACATCGCGCCGAAACGCCAGAAGCTGCTGAACGATATTCTGTCTGCCTCCGGCATTGCGCAGAAATATAACTGTGCCCTGAAACGTCTGGACTTCCAGCAGGAGCAGGGCCTTATGTCCTCCCTTGCATTAGGGCTGAACCAGGTTGAGATTGAGCGGGGGCTTACGACCAGCAGCACCGCCATTTTCGTGCCGTTCACGACCTGCGAGCTGTTCCAGGAGGGCGAGGCGCTTTATTATGGCCTGAACGCTTTAAGCAACAACCTGATCATGGCGAACCGCAAGAACTTAAAGAACCCCAACGGCCTGTTCTTAGGCACGCCGGGCAGCGGCAAGTCTTTCTCGGCAAAGCGTGAGATCGTCAATGTGTTCCTTTTAACGGAGGATGACATCATCATTGCAGACCCGGAAAATGAGTACGGGCCTTTAGTACAGCAGTTCGGCGCCCAGGGGCAGGTCATTGATATTTCCCCGACTTCCACCAACTACATCAACCCGATGGACATTAACCTGGACTATTCGGACGATGAAAACCCCATTACGCTGAAAAGCGATTTTATCCTGTCGCTGTGTGACCTTATTATCGGCGGCAAGGAAGGGCTTTCCCCGATTGAGAGGACCATTATTGACCGCTGCACGAGGCTGGTGTACCGGGATTACCTGCAGGACCCCCGCCCGGAGAATATGCCGATCCTGGGAGACCTGTATGAGCTGCTTTTGAAGCAGGCTGAACCGGAGGCACAGAATATCGCTACGGCTTTGGAAATCTATGTCAATGGTTCCCTGAATGTGTTCAATCACCGTTCCAACATTGACATGAACAACCACCGGGTACTCTGCTTCCAGTTAAAGTCTCTGGGGAAAGCACTGAAAGAGATCGGCCTTCTCATTATGCAGGATGCCGTGTGGAACCGTGTCACGGCCAACCGTTCCAAGCATAAGACGACCTGGTTCTATATTGATGAATTCCATCGTGCAGCGACACGTTGTCGCATATAAACTCTGCGTGGGAGAAATCCTGCAAAGAGGTAAAAGTG
>QXWO01000051.1 GCA_009911035.1 Lachnospiraceae bacterium | reverse complement strand
GAGAAAGTCAAGTGCTGTGAGAGGCGACGTAGGAGCCGCTCACAGTACTTGAGTGCTTGCACCGGGGTAGTTGATTTATAAGATCATTATTATATTTAGGCCACATAAAGAAACATAAAGATAAAGTGGCAGATACTTCCGCCCATTACAAAGAGATGAAAAATCTCATGGGAGCCGAAAAACTCATGTCTGCTGTTAAATATTGGAAGCTTCAGGGCATAAATGACGCCGCCGATGGTGTAAATAATACCGCCGGCAAGGAGCCATCCAAAAGCCGCGTGTGGCAGTACGTTCCAGAGAGGACCAAATACCGCAAGGCAGACCCATCCCATGGCAATATAAATGAGGGAAGAAAACCATTTAGGACAGGTGATCCAGCAGGCTTTTAAAGTCATGCCCAAAAGCGCGATGCCCCATACAACAGCTAACAGCGTGTAGCCAAGACTGCCACCTAACACAATTAGACAGACAGGGGTATAGGAACCTGCAATCAGGACAAAAATCATCATATGGTCAAGCTTTCTGAAGATCCGTAAGGCTTTGCCGCTGATATTGAGAGAGTGGTAAGTGGCGCTTGCGCCGTACAGCAATACCATGCTGATACAGAAAATGCCAAGAGCCAGTACGGCTTTGCTGCCGGAAGAAAAGGCAGCCTTTATCAATAAGGGAGCTGCTGCAAAGACAGCCATCATCATTCCGATAAAATGTGTGATTGCACTTCCAGGTTCACGTATTGTTATTTGCATAAAAAAACCTCCTTTTACATCGGAAAACACGATAAGTAGTATTTGAAACTATGTGTAATATATTATGATACTACTACTTATTGTTTCTGGTGTCAAATAAAATATGCAAATAATACGTAAATAATATATAAGTTCGGCATTCAGATTTTTACATAATTATTAATTATTAATCTTCTTCGATGACATGGATCTCCAGATAATCGAAGTCGATCTGCTCGATAAAGTTATCATTTGTAAAGCGCGCTTTGGAATGGCGTTTGAATTCGTTGACCGTTGCGTCTAACCAGATAGGTTTTCCAAGGTCGAACTGATAGCAGATTTCGTCCAGTGCGTGAAAAACCTTGTGGGTGCGGGTCTGCTGACTGTCGTCGCATATCACGGTATCCTTCAGCATACGGTTATCTTTAAAAATCTTAGCCCATAAACGGAACATAATATCCCTCATTTCTGTTCATTTTTCTCCGAATTATTATAGCAGAGAGCAGGCAAGTTCTCAACACCATTATTTTTCACAATAAAGATTAATAATTTATAAATTTATTGTGTAAGATGTACATTTTATGCAGAGGCATGGTATAATAAATCATAAGGTGCGACAGAGTTAAAGGAAAGCACTTTCTCTGCCGTATTTTGCAGTAATACATAAGTAAGGCGGGAGGAAAATGGAATTAAGAGTTGAGCGAGACAGCGATATTGACAGTTGGAAGGAAGTGATATTAGTTTATAGTTCTGCGCTGAAGCAGATGTCAACGAAACTGGAAATACTAAATGATGAATTTCAGCATATCCACAGGTATAATCCGATTGAACACATTAAATCCAGAATCAAGACTTCTGAAAGTATTGTTAAAAAGTTAAAGAAACATGGTTATGAATCAACCATTCAGAATATGATTCAGTACGTAAATGACATTGCAGGCATTCGCGTTATCTGCTCTTTTACATCTGATATCTACAGGATTGCAGAGATGATCAGCAATCAGAGCGATATTAAAGTGATTGCAGTGAAGGATTATATTGTCACACCAAAGACCAGCGGCTACAAGAGTTATCACATGCTGGTAACTGTTCCGGTATATTTATCGGACAGAATTCTGGATACGAAAGTTGAGATACAGATTCGGACGGTTGCAATGGACTTCTGGGCAAGCTTAGAGCACAAGATCCATTACAAATTTGAAGGGAATGCGCCGGATTATATAAGAAACGAACTGGTAGAATGTGCAAAAATGGTATCCGCACTGGATGCAAAGATGCTTACATTAAATGAAGAAGTACTTGGAATTACCAAGAGAAAGGAATAGCTGGCCGTAAGGCCGGCTGTTTCCGGTTTTGACATATATTGGGGAAGTTATATAATAAAAGATTTGGGGAAAACAATAAATATATACAGGATTGGAATGAGGACAATATGAAGATCAGAGGAATTATTTTTTTAACCATATTTTTTATTTTCTGTATAAATGGATGCGGAAAGAAGGAGGAAGGTATAGCCCGGGGGCTTCAATGGGAGAAGGTGGATACAGAGGCAGAGTCTGAATCCGCAGACGGTGAAGGAATCCCGGAGCATGTGGACAACGAAGGATTGGTGAATTTTGGAGGTGAAGGAGAAAATGGCGGGGATGGGGCAGAAGAATCAGTGCCTTTCGTAGAAGGAATGATCAAAGACCAGAGCTTTGAGACAGAGCTGGATGATTGGGGAAAGGTGTTTTTTACCTCCATAGCGCCCACAGACGGCAGTGGGGAGCCGGTGTTTGCACTGCTGAAGAACGAAGATATTGTTTATACATTCCCAGATGCCAAAACGAGTACAGAAAGTAAATTTACCGGCGTGAGCGCAGTGGCATTCCGGGACTACAATCAGGACGGGAAAAAGGATGTGATCGTACTGGTAACTTACAGTGACGGCGGGCATGAGTGGAATGAGCCGAGAGTTTTTTTACAGGAAAATTCCGATAATATGTTTTACATTGACCATCCCGGACTGAAAAGCAGACGGGTAGAAGGAGAAGCGGAGAATGGGCCGTCTTTTTACAGGGATACTTTTCTGGAAGAATATTTAATGGCCCAAAGTTTAACGGACAGCGTAGCCCTTCTTGCAGAGAGCTGGGCAGATTATGTGGATTATGCGGACGCTTCTTTGGGGATGCTGAGCACGGAGAGGCAGATAGAATTGTTTGCTTTAAACAGGGCTGTATGGGCAAAAGAGGTAGAATATGCGGATGACAGGTATTGTTTTACAATTGCCGGACTTACCAATGACGGGAGACCGACTTTGATCGTATCCAATCAGGGAGGCACGGGATGTTATACTTACAGTGAATTTTATAAGATAGATAAAAATGGAGAGCTGAAAAAGCTGGAGACATCTTTTCAGGAAACAGATTCCCAGCCGGATATCATTAAGGAGAGTATGACGGTATACAGCAGCTTTTCGGCCGGGGGAATCAAAAATCATTTTATTGTATATGACGCATTGAAGGATTCGCCGAGTAAATATTTATACCGCGTCAGCTCTTTAAATATTTCGGATGATTTTGTAATGGAGACGCCGCTGGCAAGTCAGAGGGTCGTCTATGAAGGAGAGGATTATGCAGTCCGGACCACCAGTGAGGACTGTAATGGAAATACCCTGACGGAAGAAGAATATACTGCTTTCCCGGACAGCTATTACGGTAGTATGGGACTGACGAAAAAGAAAGCGGTTTTCAAATGGATGGATGTGGAAAGCCTTAAGGGGATGAGTGATAAGGAGGCGCAGGAGGCGTTAAATCAGGTTTATGAGGGATTTTCCATGGAATAGAAGCCTTGTCTGATCCCGGCGGATCAGGAAATATAAATTGATAAAGAGGAATAAAATGAGGAGTGCCCAGACACATTTCTGCGCCTGGGCTATTATGAAAAAATTTATCTATGTGTGTAATGAAAAACATTACGGAATCGCTTGTTTGATTTATATATAATATACCACAGGATTGTGAACAAATTATGAACACAGTATGAAATTAAAGTAAATTATTACAAGGTTACAAAAGAACGGAGAGGAAAAATATACAAAATGTACAATGGATGTATATTTATTCATGGAAATCCCTATGTTCTCTGAGGTGACCTGTGCTTTGCTTGTGCGGCCGGTATGACAAATTTAGTTTTGGGTGTAGTTTGAAAGAAAGCGATTCGGGATTGTTACATGAAAATACGCGCGAAGCTGATTAGTTTGTTGTAAAAGTTCCATAAAAGTGTTAAGATACAAGAGAAATGCGAATTTGATAAATGAATTGGATACACCCGGAGGAATAGCAATGGATAACTTTATGGACAAGGTTGCACAGAAATTAAATTCACAGGAAATTATTCGGGCGAATGCAGCAGCCGATGCAGCAGCGCTTGAAAATTTAGAAAAGCAGTTGGTGCTGTTCAAAGAGCAGATGGATAAATATGACGACTGCCTTCAGGAGATGCGCAAGCTGAATCTGAAAAATATTGAGAGCGCTCAGGGCGTACAGGCGCTGGCAGACAAGGCTGGTGAAAAGCTTGACCAGACAATTGGGGAAGTGGAGGCCGCTTCCGTGTCAAAAATCAAGGAGACTTCGGATTTGTCTATTGCAGGCATTAACCAGACTTTAAGCGAGAGTCTGGCAAAGATTGCGGAAATTAAGGAAAATTCCGACAGTCTTGATAAAATGACGGAAAATATGTCAGGGCTTCAAAGCAGGCTGGAAGAACTGTTCAGAGGACTGGAAGATTATACCCACTCTGATAACGTAAAAGTTTACCGCAATGTGCAGGCGGCTATGATCGAGGAACTGGCAAAGCAGACCACAACTTTAAAAGAAGAACAGGAGAAGAGCGCAAAGAGCAATAAGACGCTGCTGCCCATGGTGGTTGTCACAATGGTTATTACAATTGCCAATATTGCAATTACAATTGCCAGAATTTTAGGATTGTTTTAGGAGGGATCAATTATATGGGAAAACAAAGCTGGAAGCCGGGGAATATGCTGTACCCGGTGCCTGCGGTGCTGGTGACGGCGGCAGGTCTTGACGGGAAGCCCAATGTTTTTACGGTAGCGTGGACAGGGACTGTGTGCAGTGACCCTGCCATGGTATCTATTTCCGTGCGGCCCGAGAGGTATTCCCACCATATGATAGAGGAAACCGGGGAATTTGTCATAAACCTGACTACCCGGGAATTAGCTTTTGCAACGGATTACTGCGGAGTAAAGAGCGGAAAAGATACGGATAAGATCAAAGACATGCACCTGACTTTGCTGCCGGGAAAAAAGGTGAAGGTGCCTCTTATCAAAGAAAGTCCGGTAAATATAGAGTGCCGGGTGGTGCAGACCCTGCGTCTGGGAACCCACGATATGTATCTGGCTAAAGTGGAAGCAGTCCACGCAGAGGAAGCGTATATGGATGAAGGCGGCCGTTTCATGCTGGATAAGGCTGATCCAATAGCCTATTCCCATGGAAGCTACTTTACCTTGGGAGAAAAATTGGGAACCTTCGGCTGGAGTGTTAGAAAGTCTGGCGTCTGACTTCTTTTGAATAATTATTCGAATTCATTCTGGGCAGCGGGCAGAGATTTGGCAGGTGCAGTGGGGGCACTGGCTACACTTCCGGCGGCCTGTTAAGAAAACTTCCGCGGACGACGGCATTTTTCCCGTACTTCTGCCGGATGGAGTCCAGAGTTTTATCCAGAGCAGCCAGCTTTTCCTTTGAAGGGGAAGCTGCGCTGTTTTTTGATGCAGTATTTTCCGGGGAGAAGGCGCCGCTTTCGGGCAGGTCGAACAGGGAAATCTGGGCTGGCCCGGATTCGGCGGCCAGTTTGGACGAGCGGATTCCTAAAAGCCGAATGGGGGAGCCGTTCCACAAGTCGTCAAAGAGCTGGCAGGCGGTCCTGTAAATAACCTGTGAAGTGTTTGAGGCAGGAGAAAGAGGCATTTGATGGGAAGCGGTCTGGAAACTGCTGTACTTGATTTCCACGCTTATCATGCCCGCAAGCTGGCCCCCTTTACGGAGCCGCCCGGCAACACTGTCGGACAGGGACAAAAGGCACCGGAATGCCTCCTGCCTGTCCGTCACGTCTTTGGGAAGTGTGGTGGAATTGCCAATGCCCTTTGCTTCTATAGGAGTAGAAATGACAGAGGTGTCATCAATGCCGTTGGCGTACTCCCACAAAAGAAGGCCGTGGCTTTTTAGGTGGGAGACAAGAATGTCCCTGTCACATCTGGCCAAATCCCCAATGGTTATGATTTCCAGATTTTTCAGCGTAAGTGCACTGGACTTGCCGCACATATATAAGGAAGAAACTGGCATAGGCCACATTTTTTCTTCGATTTCCCAGGAAAAAAGAGTATGCACCCTATCTGGTTTCTGAAAATCTGAAGCCATCTTTGCAAGAATCTTTTTATCTGAAATTCCGATATTCACTGTAAACCCGAAGGTATCACGGATATGGTTTTTGATGACATGGGCCCCTTCTAAAGGAGAGGAAAAACGGTTCCGGACAGGCGTGAAGTCCATAAAACATTCATCCACACTAAGCTGCTCTATTTCCGGGCAGACATCCAGAAGATAATCCATAAGCTCCCTGCTGCGCCGATGGTAGAGGGTGTGATTCGGGGGCTCTATGTAAAGGTTTGGACATTTGCGCAGGGCGTTTACAATAGGCTCTCCTGTGGTAACACCGTACTTTTTGGCGGGAATGGACTTGGCAAGAACCACGCCGTGACGCTGTTCCATATCGCCTCCCACAATGGAAGGGATTTCCCGTAGATCCACAGTACTGCCGCCAGAGAGACGTTCTAAGGCGCTCCAGCTCAAATAGGCGGAATTCACATCAATATGAAAAATTATCCGTTCCATGAATTTACCTCCCTCATTTCCCGTTATCTTTCGCAGACCAGCCAGCGCCCCGCAGGACATCCAGGCTGTTTGTCCTGCGGGGCGCTGGCTGGTCTGTGAATAATCTGACTCTATCATATCAGAAAATTTGGAAATAACATACCCTTTACAACTAAAATGATAACTGTTAGAATAAATTTACTGCAAAATTTTGCGGATAATAAATGGTGCAAATAATAAAGAAATGAAGAAAAATGCGTTGGAGTCCAAATAAATGAAACATATGACTTGTTGCTACAGACGATTGAATATCATAAAAATAAAAATTGGAGTACTGGCAATTTTTGTCAGTATATTTTTTCTGCCCTCATATGTACCCTTTGAAAAATTGGGTAATAATATGTTTACAGTGATTTTAAACAATAAAGAAGCCGGAGTGGTGGCGTCGCCGGAGGAAGCGGAGGAATATGCGCTGGAGGCAAGACGCCGGATCGCTTCGGACAGTGAAGAACTGGTGCTGGTGGAAGGGGATCTGGAAACGGTAGGCAGTGAGGTGTTATGGGGGAAGATAGATGCCCCCGGGCAGGTCATTGACAATATGGTAGAAATTTTCAGATCCGATGTAAAGGAAACCCTGCAAAGGTCTTATGTGGTTAAAATCAATGAATATATGGTGAATCTTTCCAGAAAGGATGAGGTGATCAGTCTTTTGCAGGCGGCTCTTGACAAATACGACAGCGAGAGCAGGTATCAGGTGGAACTGCATCTTGACCCGGCCAGGGAACTTTCCGTTCTGACTACCCAGATTCAGAATCAGGAAGAAGCGGTGGAGGAGGTCCAGGAGACGGTAAATATGGAAGCTGGAATCCATGCAGACCTGACGGAGGTATTTGCGGCGGTGGAGCCGGCAAAGGAAAAGGACTTTGAAGATTATGACCTGGGGCTGATCTCTATGGAATATGGGGACAACATTGAGGTGGTGGAAGCTTATCTGAATGAGGACGACCTTACACCCCTTGGGGCGGCCATTCAGGAAGTGACACAGGATGAAGAAAAGAGTGATGTGTACGAGGTCGTATCAGGGGACACGCTCTCTGAAATTGCAATTAAGACAAACATTCCCATGGACAGGCTGATTGAGATGAATGAGTCTCTTGAGGATGAAAATTCCATGATACGTGTAGGAGATGAACTGGTTATTACCGTGCCGGAACCGAAACTGGCAGTGGTGCGTCAGGAGGAAATGTATTACGAGGAGGATTACGAGGAAGAGGTTATTTACGTAGACAACGATGACTGGTATACCACGGAAACCAAGACGCTGCAGGAGCCTTCTGCCGGGCACAGAAGAGTAATTGCGGTGGTAACTTTTGAAAATGATAAGAAGGTGAATCAGGAAATTGTCAAAGAGGAGATCACCTACCAGGCAGTTCCCAAGATCGTGGAGCGGGGCACCAAAATACCGCCTACCTATATCAAACCCATATCCGGCGGACGCCTGACTTCCAGATTCGGGCGAAGGAGCAGGCCCACAAGGGGCGCCAGCACCAATCATAAAGGAGTTGACTGGGCGACTCCTACAGGTACGGCTGTATTTGCATCCTGCGGCGGTACCGTGGCAAAAGCAGGATGGGGAAGTGGGTACGGTTATGTTGTTTATATCAACCATCCGGACGGAAGACAGACGAGATACGGACACTTGAGTAAGGTATTAGTGTCACCGGGACAAACTGTTTCTCAGGGACAAAAGATAGCGCTTAGCGGAAATACGGGCATCAGCACAGGCCCTCATCTGCACTTTGAAATATTGATAAACGGTTCACAGGTGGATCCATTTGCCTATATGAACTGATGTTTGATGTTTACAAATGGTCACAATATGTTATAATGGACGTTAGCGAGTGAAACAAATTTAGCTTTTAAGTTTTGATAATATAGATTAGTGCATTGTGCGAAGACAATTTGATTTTGATCATATAGAGGTATACTATGGAACAGTATGCAATAAAAGGTGGTAATCCGCTGGTGGGAGAGGTGGAGATAGGCGGCGCTAAGAATGCGGCCCTTGCAATCCTGGCAGCTTCCATTATGGCGGATGAAACCGTGTTGATAGAGAACGTGCCGGATGTCCGGGACACCAATGTGATGATGCAGGCTATTGAAAGCATCGGGGGCATTGTGGAAAGGATTGACAGACATACGGTGAAAATATCAGGGAAATCCATTATGGACCTGGTGATAGAAGACGATTTTATTAAAAAGATCCGTGCTTCCTACTATCTGCTGGGAGCACTTTTGGGAAAGTATAAAAAAGCCCAGGTAACACTTCCGGGCGGCTGCAATATCGGCCTGCGTCCCATTGATCAGCATATCAAGGGGTTCCGCGCCCTTGGGGCAGACGTGCGGATCGAGCACGGCCTGATTATTGCCGAGGCGGAGCGGCTCCGGGGCAGTCATATTTATATGGATGTGGTGACGGTAGGAGCCACCATTGATGTGATGATGGCGGCCGTTATGGCAGAGGGCCAGACCATCATTGAAAATGCAGCCAAAGAGCCTCATGTGGTGGATGTTGCCAATTTTTTAAACAGTATGGGCGCAGTTGTAAGAGGCGCCGGTACGGATGTCATAAGGATCAAGGGTGTGCCGAGGCTTCATGGAACAGAGTATGCAATCATTCCGGACCAGATCGAAGCAGGTACCTTTATGTTCGCAGCGGCAGTAACAAAAGGCGATGTGACGGTTAAAAATGTGATTCCCAAGCATTTAGAGTCTATCAGCGCCAAGCTTAATGAGATAGGCTGTGAGGTGGAAGAATCTGACGATGCTGTGCGGGTAGTGGCGGCGAAGCCCCTCACCCATACCCATGTAAAGACCCTGCCTTATCCGGGATTTCCAACAGACATGCAGCCCCAGATCACAGTGGCCTTAGGCCTCTCCCGGGGAACCAGCATCGTTACGGAAAGCATTTTTGAAAACCGTTTCAAGTATGTGGATGAACTGACCAGAATGGGTGCCAGTATTAAGGTGGAAGGGAATACGGCCATCATTGACGGCGTGAGCAGATATACCGGAGCCAGCATCAGTGCGCCGGATTTGCGCGCGGGAGCCGCTCTGGTGATTGCAGGGCTTTCTGCGGAAGGCACTACAATTGTTGACGATATTAAGTTTATTGAAAGAGGCTATGAAGATTTCCATATCAAGCTTCAGAGTCTTGGGGCACAGATTGAAAAGGTCAACTCGGATCGTGAACTGCAAAGGTTCCGGTTAAAGACGGGGTAAAAACAAACGCTGTCCTGTTTGACAAATCAGCTTATTATAACAAAAAAGAAGCTCTGGTTTATACCAGAGCTTCTATTGATATATCCGGGTGAAGACTTAAATCAAGGAATCCGTGGTCTGTCTGGACGGTAGGGGCGGAATATCTGTCCCTGTTGATAAAAATAATCTTGCCCACAACCCCGTTATTCAGGCGGACTTTGTTGAGCAGATAGGTGTTAACCACATTTTCGAGGAATGTCATGATAAAGCGTGTATCATATCTTTGCAGGCCCTCACTCTCAAAAAGGGCAATGGCCTTGAAAGGACATAAGGGGCCGCGGTAGATCCGGGCGCTGGTCATGGCATCATACACATCAGCAATAGCTACCATTTTACCAAAAGTATCTATCTCATCTCTTTGAAGGCCGGAAGGATATCCGGTGCCGTCACACCGTTCGTGATGCATCAGTACAGCGTTCAATACGGAAGGATGGAGGTGAGAATTCCGCAACAGCCTGTATCCTTCTCTGGGATGGGTCTTGACAATATTGTATTCATCATCAGTGAGCTTTCCGGGCTTTTTGATGATGGCGTCGGGAATCTGTGTTTTTCCGATATCATGAAGCAGGCCGCTGATGGTGGCCAGACGGATTTCTTCTTCACTCATGTGGAGCCATCTTGCAAAAACATTGCAGATCAACGCTACATTCATACTATGTACATAAGTGGAATCATCATACTCGCGCATGATGTGAAGCATATCGAACACGTTCGGGCTTGTGGAATCAACATCCAGAATATTCAGCGTGTAGTTCATAAGCTTGCTGATATCCAGAGGGGCGCCTTTTTCTACTACATCATTCATGGCAGATTTGAAATTGGCCACATCCGTTTCAAATTCCTTACGGAACTGCACGAATTCCGGGCACGTCCTGATACGCTCGTAGTAAGACGGCTCGTAAGGCGTCTCCTCTAAGGCGTCATTTTCAGACGGATCCTCGACATTTACAAAAATGATCGAATAAAAAGCAAGCTTGGTAATTGTCCTGTCATTTAAGATCATCCCTTTAGGCAGGATAAGCTGCTGGCTGTAATTAAATACATCCGTAGCGGTCACCATGCCGGGAACAAGTTCAGAAGTTTTGACTCGTTTCATACACATACCCCCATACATAGGTAATTTAAACCCTTTTATCTATTATAGATTTAATGTGAATCCTTGTCAATGAAACAAAAGTTACAGATACGGAAACTATTTTTTTAAAAATTGCGGACGAATGGGCGGGCAGTACGCCGGACCTGGACGGACAAAAGGATGCACAGAACCTATGTACAGCGATAAGAAAGAACACTTAGAATATAGGAAGATGTTTAATAAAAATCGGTGAGGAAAAACGTGACATTACCGGAATGGCTGAATGAGGAGGCAGAAAAACTGGAATTAAATTTCTCACAGATTTTACGTGAAGCACTATTACAAAAAATTGGACAGTGTTAAACAGATAAAAAAATGACGGAAGAAAAAGAGCGCTTGGAAAAAGGCAATGTCATTAAGTTAACAGTCGGCAGAGCCGTATATCGGGAAGAATTTCCCGACACGCGCATGAGAATTACATACGGTTCAGAAAGAATCCCCGGCTTGACTATCTTGAAAAATATGATGACGTGCACGACTGGATTGATTTTTGTGATGGGATGTCGGGTAAGATAACGTGGTACATGTCTGTGCGCGAAAGTGATGGCAGGATAATCGGTTTTCTTGTTTTGCGTCATAAACTTGAGTATGATGACAATGATATTGCCTTTGCATCGAATTTAGGACATTCCATCCGTTCCAGCGAACGGTGGCATGTATGTTGATACGATTCATGGAGAAATATCCGGGATGAATGTGAATAGGTATGATGTTCCGATATGCAGATATTGAACATTTGAGAAACTTTTACACCAGAAGAATTGAAAAAAGTGGCAGAAGCAGCCGGGTACAAAAAATGATTTCCGTGAGCGGCAGAGACAGGCTGCCCAAACTGACAAAACAACAGCCGGGACAGGGAATCCTGTTTCCGGCTGTTATCGGTATGTCTGGTGCGGGCTTTATAAGTATTTCTTAAGGACATCTGCCTTGTCAAGTTTCTCCCAGGGCAGATCCAGGTCGTTGCGGCCGAAATGTCCGTATGCAGCCGTCTGCTTATAAATGGGGCGGCGTAAATCCAGCATTTTAATGATGCCTGCAGGACGTAAGTCGAAGTTTTCCCTGATGATCTCAACCAGTTTTTCGTTGTCAAGCTTGCCGGTTCCGAAGGTATCCACCATAATGGAGGTAGGCTGTGCTACGCCGATTGCGTAGGACAACTGGATCTCACATTTGTCGGCAAGACCTGCCCCTACGATATTCTTAGCTACATAACGTGCAGCGTATGCAGCGCTTCTGTCAACCTTGGTGCAGTCCTTTCCGGAGAAAGCGCCGCCGCCGTGGCGTGCATATCCGCCGTAGGTGTCTACGATAATCTTGCGGCCTGTAAGACCTGCGTCACCGTGAGGGCCGCCGATCACGAAACGTCCTGTAGGGTTGATAAAGTATTTGGTGTTTTCATCCAGCAGTTCCTTGGGAAGAATCGGGTCAAATACATATTTTTTGATATCTTTATGAATCTGTTCCTGTGTCACATCTTCATCATGCTGTGTGGAAAGGACAACTGCCTCTAAACGGATGGGCTTTCCTGCCTCATCGTATTCTACGGAAACCTGGCTCTTGCCGTCTGGTCTTAAATAGGAAAGGGTCCCGTCTTTGCGGACCTTGGTGAGCTGGAGAGCCAGCTTGTGCGCAAGGGCAATTGAATAAGGCATATATTCTTCTGTTTCATTGGTTGCGTAGCCGAACATCATACCCTGGTCGCCTGCGCCGATTGCTTCGATTTCTGCGTCGGACATTTTGTTTTCTTTTGCTTCCAAAGCTTTGTCAACGCCCATTGCGATGTCTGCGGACTGTTCGTCGATGGCTACGAATACAGCACAGGTATTGCCGTCAAACCCATACTCGGACTTGGTGTATCCGATTTCCTTGACAGTATCGCGTACCACTTTCTGGATGTCTACGTAAGCGTTAGTGGTGATTTCCCCTGTTACAAGGACGAATCCTGTGCAGGTAGCAGTTTCACATGCTACACGGCTCATGGGGTCTTTTTCCATGCATGCGTCCAGAATCGCGTCGGAGATGGCATCACAGACCTTGTCGGGATGTCCTTCTGTCACTGATTCTGAAGTAAATAAATGTTTTTCCATTTCTTTTCCTCCTGTTTGTTTTAAATAGTAACTGACCAGGCAGGGAAGAAGTATTTCCTCTGCCCCCCGCGCGGCCCGTACGCTGCTTGGCAGAAGATCCGCCTGCAAAGCTGCACTGGCCTGCACATAAAAAATCCGCTCATTATGTAAATAAGCGGACCCGATAACCGATAATCAAATCCTCTTATTGTTCGATTCGCCGTAAGGCTGCTTATTCGCTCAGGTAGGCACCTTCCAAAATGGGGTTGCCGTGGCTTCACCGGTCCTATGTACCTCCACCACTCTGAATAAGAGATTCTTCACAATATTGAATTTTCATATCTGTAGATAGCGTACAACATATAGGGCGCTTTGTCAATGGAAATTTTGGGGAAAATAGAAATGACTAAATTGTCATAAATGCTGTGTCTTATGTGGCTTATCATTTGACAAAATCCAACTACTGTGATAGTCTTATGATAAAGGACTATTAGAATAGTCATAATACTGGCAATTATCCGGTACCTATGGGCCGGATTCGGATGGAACTGACAAGGAGAGGAAAATGAAGCTGTTTGATTCGGAACGTAAGATCATGGAGGTGCTCTGGCGTGAGGGGAAAATCCCGGCAGGGCAGATTGTGAAAATCTTAAAGGAGGAAACCGGCTGGAACAGGAACACTACATATACGGTAATCAAGAAGTGTGTAGATAAGGGCGCAGTAAAGCGGGAAGAACCGGGCTTTGTGTGTAGTGCGCTGGTTTCCCGGCAGGAGATACAGGATTATGAGACGGAGGAGCTGATCGACAAGATGTTTGACGGTTCCAGAGAGAAGTTTTTTGCAGCATTTCTGGATGGGAAAAAGTTGTCAAAACAGGAGGTCGGTCAGTTAAAGAAACTGATTGACGAATTGGAATAAGCCTGGTGTGTTTAAAAGGAGGGTGAAAAATGAATCTGATACAAATGAGCATGGCGGCAGGGATACTGATTGCGGGAATTGTAGTTTTTCGTTCCCTGCTGATACGTCATCTTCCAAAGAAGGTGATGGTGATTCTCTGGGAAATTGTGATTTTGCGTCTGCTGTTTCCTTTTTCCATATCCCTGTCCCTTCCGGGCATTGGCAGTTTAACAGATCATTTAGCTTTGGATGGGCAGATATACAGCCTGAAAACAGAAGTTTTCGAGACGACAAATCAGGAAGCGATGACAGATTTGACATATGACAGCCAGGGAGATGTGCTGGCTGTAACTGCCTGTCAGAACCAGACGGCGGTGTTTGTGGTTATTTATGTGGCAGGGACGATGGTGATGGCCGCAGGTTCCGTATTCCTTTATTTCAGGGACAGCCAGCTATTCAGGGAAGGGCTGCCCATGCCGGAGCCGGAGAGAAAGAGGCTGCTTGCCCTGTCCCGGCTGGGAGAGAGGGAGCAGGAAAGGCTTCGCAGGGTCAAATTCCAGATATCGGACCGGACTGCCACGCCTGTGACTTACGGAGTGCTGCGTCCGGCAGTGGTTTTTCCTAAGGGAATCTTTTTTATGAATGAAAAGAATACAAGTTTATGTCTGCGCCACGAACTGGTACACATTATGAACCATGACAATCTAAAGAAGCTGGCTGCCCACGGCGCCCTGTGCCTTCACTGGTTCAATCCCCTTGTGTGGGTAATGTACCTGCTTTTTAACAGGGACATGGAACTCTTATGTGATGAGACTGTGGTGAAGCGGGAAGGCAGCAGCAGGAAAGAGTATGCCCGGGCGCTGCTGTCTCTGGCAGAGTGCAGGAGTGCGGGGTTTACGACCGGACTGGGGTTCGGCAAAAATGCCGTGAAAGAGAGAATTGTTGCGGTCATGACTTTTAAAAGGACAACGCTGATTGGGATGCTGGCGGCAGCGGCGGCAGTGGCAAGCGCCCTTACGGTTTTTATTACCAGTGCGGCCTACAATGTATCGGAGTCCGGAAGGGCCGCAGCGGCAGAATATTCTGTGACAGCACAAAAGATAGAAGATGCTGCCGGGTGGGCCGGGGCAGCGGAGGATGAAAATACAGCCGTTTATCAGGTGAATGTAGGTTCGCAGGAGTTTGCTGAAACAAGTGTGGTAAGTGAAGATGTGGAAAGCATAATGGCAGCCAGTGCAGAGGTGGAAATGGCATGGGCTGCACAGGAGGGGGAGATGCTGGAGACAGGCGGTCTGCCCTTAAGCCTGAAGATAAGTGTTAAAGACCTTGTGGAGGAATTTAAGGACGACGGCCTGAGCGTGGGATTTGAGACGGATGATTACCAGCTTTATTATTTTGGCGAGCCAGTCTACTTTTTTGCAGATGGCAGGATCGAAGGGGGGACAGGATTTTCAGGAAGGGTATATGCCAGAGAGGCAGGAGAGGAAAATGGTTATACAGGTGTTGTCGTGAAGTATGATGACAAGGGGAGAGTTACAGGGCTTGAACAGCTTTCTGCGGAAGATTCAAAAGCGTATTCGCGGGCGTGGACCGGAGGCTGGTGATTGTACGCTATAAGGACTGCTTTCCGTAAAGTCCGATACGAAAATGAAATTTTTAAAAATAATTGACACAAAGTGACTATTGTGATAGTCTATGAATGGATAGACTATCACAATAGTCACTTTGCGCGTATAAGGACAGGAAGGAACAGTGTTTTATGAAAAATTTATGGTTGAAAAAGATAATATGCCTGCTTTTAGCGGCAGTGATGCTGGCTGGCTGCGGAAACCAGGGGGCAGGAGGCGGACCGCAAGAGGAGGATGGTCAGAAGGGACTGGCGGAAGGGGAGAAGGGAAAGCCGGGAGAGACTGCCACGGGACGGTACAGGGAGGAGGAAATTGATCTGACTGATGAACTGGAAGCAGTCAGCAATTTGAAGATTCTTTCTGATGGAACCCTGCTTATCTCTGATAAATACTGTGGATTATGGGAATCAAAGGACGCAGGCGCATCATGGGAGAGAGTAAAAAACGAGTGGCTGGATCAGAAGATGAATGAAGCCTATTTCCTGGATGTACAGGCAAATGCTGAGGGAACCCTTGGGATTATCTATGAGGACTATGCAGAGGATCCGGAGGAGCTGGGGGAGGACGGCCAACAGCAGGAGGAGGATCAGGAGCAGGAGAGCGCATTCAGCCCTAAATGTATGCTGGTAAAGAGCGACGGAACGGAGCTTTTGGTGCCGTTTTCACTAACAGAGGATGATATGTATCCGAAGAATATCTGGATGTCGGAGCAGGGCAGGATGTTTGTGACGACCCAGGGCTGGAACATTTACGAGGTGATGGAAGACGGCAGCAGCAGACTGTTTCTGACAGTGGACGGACGTCCCCAGCTTATACAGTTTGCCGGCAGCCTGATGATAATAGACGGATATGATTTTCCGGCGCCGGTTCTTTACGATATGGAAAAAGATGAGACTCTGGAGGACGAAGTCTTTGCCGGATTTGTAAAAGAAAATTATGGGGACAGAGGGTTTAACGGCGGAAGCTGGTATGACCTGTACATGTTTCCGGAAACTGGCTTAGCAGGGGGGAGCCCGGCAACAGGGGATGCAGGGGTGATCTATCTGGCAGGGGAAAAGGGCCTGCACCGCCATGTGATCGGGCAGGACGATGTGGAGCAGTTGATTGACGGGAACCTGTCAAGGCTGGGCAGCCCGCTCTTTTGCATCAAGGCTGCGGCAGCCCTGGGCGGGGAAGAATTTCTGGCAGTTTCCAACGACGGAACGCTGGTGCGCTTTACCTATGATCCGGATATGCCGTCCATGCCGGAGCAGAAGCTGAAAATATACAGCCTTACCGAAAGCTACAGCATCCGCACGGGGATATCCCTTTATCAGATACAGAACCCGGATGTGTATGTGGAATACGAAATAGGAATGGAGGAAGGCGGCGCGGTCACCAGAGAAGACGCCTTAAAGAAACTGAATACCCGGATCCTGGCAGGGGACGGACCTGACCTTCTGATGCTGGACGGCCTGCCCATGGATTCTTATATGGAAAAAGGCCTGCTTCTGGAACTTGGGGATTTTATGGAAGAGGCAGGCGGGGAAGAAACCATGTACGCGAATCTCTATCAGGCGCTTGCAAAGGAAGGCGCGGTTTATGGGATCCCCTGTGAGGTTTCCTTCCCGCTGATACTTGGAAGGGAGAAATATGTTTCCGGCAGGAAGGATATGGCGGCTCTTGCCGATGGAATTGAGCAGATCAGGAAGGAGAACCCGGGAAAGGCGATTCTGGGATTTTGCGGGGAAAAGGAAGTCATGAAGGTTTTTGCCCCGATCAGCGCCCCGGCATGGAAAAAGGATAATGGGGAAATCAATCAGGAGGCTGTAAAAGAGTTTCTGATCCAGACAAAGCGGATCTATGATGCGCAGATGGACGGCCTAGATGAAAAAAGTCTGCAAAGATATGAGGAAAACAGGGAGTACTATCTCTCAGAATTTGGTGAAGACTGGATTTACGATATCAGCTTTTTCGGGGAGGAATACCTGTATTACGTAGGCGGATACCAACAGTTGTCTGTGGGCGAAAACAATTATCCTTATGGATATTATGGCCTTACCTCCGCCGCAAAAGCGGAGGGGTTTGAGGACACAAAATTGATATGGATGGAACATGACGGCCATAAGTTTTTTATCCCGAAAACCATTTTGGGAATCAATGCGGCCTCGTCCCAGAGCGAACTTGCAAAGGATTTCCTGAAAGCTTTTCTGGGAACAGACATCCAGTATGCGCTGGGCGGATATGTGATCAATAAAGAAGCCTTTGCCCGGCTCCTTAAGCCCGATGATGAACAGGTGGGTGAAAACGGGGAATATGGCACGCTGGCGATGACGGACGGCGATGGTGTAGTGGTTTATATGGATGTTTATCTGCCGGATGATAAGGAACTGGATATCTTAAAAGGCTGGATGGGAACGGCCGATACCCCTTATTTTTCAGACATTGTCCTAGAAAAGGCAGTGTTTGAGGAGGGGGAAAAGTTTATGCAGAATGGGCAGAGCCTTGAGGAGGCGCTTTTAGCCATTGAACAAAGATTATCCATTTATATGTCGGAATAAAAGAGAGAAGACAGTATGAGGAAGAAGAAAAAGTTCTTTTATCTGTTTACAGGCCCCGGCTTTGTGGGGATTCTCATTTTTGTGCTGCTTCCCTTCGGGGATGTGGTCAAAAGATCCTTTACCGGGGCGGTGACAGGGCATTTTACAGGAATGAAAAATTACCAGATTATTTTTACCAACCAGGCTTTTGTGCTGGCAGTGAAAAACACCATAGGGTTTACGCTGGTGTGTATCCCGCTGCTGGTGCTGGCCGGTTTCGTGACAGCGGTGCTGCTCAACGGGCTGGGAGGCAGGGGGCGGATGAAGTCCGTGTATCTGTTCCCCCTTGCCATGCCCACGGCAACGATTGTGATGGTCTGGAAAATGATTTTTTACAGACAGGGATTCCTGAACTTATTTCTTACAGAAATGGGGCTAAGGACCGGACTCTGGGGGGAAGTGCACAGGGACTATCTGGGAACAGAGGCGGCCTTCTGGGTACTGGTGGGAAGCTATGTCTGGAAAAATCTGGGGTACACCGTGATTTTGTGGCTGGCAGGGCTGAAAGGCATACCTGCGGCCCTGCTGGAGGCGGCGACAGTGGACGGGGCGGGAAAATGGCAGAAGATACGGTATATGATCCTGCCCAGCCTGAAGGGGAGCCTGTATACCATTGTGATTTTATCTTTTTTGAATTCTTTTAAGATTTACCGGGAGGCATACCTTACGGCGGGGGCTTACCCACACAAAAGCATTTATCTGATGCAGCATTTGTTCAACAACTGGTTTGTCAATCTGGAGCTGGACAAAATGGCAGCAGCGGCGGTGTGTACGGGAGGCGTTCTGATGGCGGTTATTTTCATATTACAGAGATTGTGGGACAGGAATGAATGGGATGAAAAATAGGACAGGAAAAAACATTAAGGCGGGAAAAGCATTAAAAAGGGGGCTGGCGGCTGTCTGCCTTTTGCCCCCTGCCCTGCTGGTGCTTTTGCCCATAGCCCTTCTTTTGTCAGGCTCCCTTATGGACGCGCTGGAAATGAAAGGGTACCTTGCCCCGGTATTTGGGAATGGGGAGGGATTTATAAGCTGGAAACTGCTGCCGGATTATCCTTCTTTTGAAAATTATGGAAAGCTGCTCTTTGGGACGCCGCAGTTCTTTATCCTATTCTGGAATTCCGTGAAGCTGGTGTGCTGTATTCTGGCAGGCCAGATGCTGGCGGCAGTTCCTGCGGCATGGGGATTTGCGGTGTATCCGGCTAAAGGCAGCAGGGGTTTATTTGGCCTGTATGTGGTGCTGATGCTTCTGCCTTTTCAGGTGACGATGCTCTCCAGCTATCTGGTGCTGGATGGGCTGGCCCTTCTTAACACCCATCAGGCTATTATTTTTCCGGCTGTGTTTTCCACTTTTCCGGTATTTTTATCCTACGGGGGCTTCCGGGGAATACCGCCCCAGATGCTGGAGGCAGCAAGGGTGGACGGAGCCGGGGAGTTTACCCTGTTTATGAGGATCGGCCTTCCTATTGGAAAAAGCGGCCTTCTCTCGGCCATGGTGCTTGGCTTTCTGGAATACTGGAACATGATGGAACAGCCCATGGCATTTTTGGAGGAAAGATCTTTATGGCCCCTATCCCTGTATCTGCCGGAAATTACCTGGGGGCAGGCGGGATTTGCTTTTTGCGCCAGTGTGATCACACTGATCCCGGCAGTGTTTGTATTTTTGTTGGGACAGGATTATCTGGAACAGGGAATTATTTATTCGGGTCTGAAAGCGTGATGTATGGAGGTATAGGATGAAAAAAATCATGGCCTGTTTTGCAGCTTTTTTAATAGTTATGATAGTGTGTACGGTGATTTCCAAAAGCGTTTATGCCTATAGACTTCCCATTGTAGGTACCTGCCGGCCGGAGTCCAAGTATGTAGAGCATAAGGTGGAAGCGGAAGGAATCGTTGTAGCAGGGGGAGAGCAGATAATCACATATCTGCCGGGACTCCTGATAGATACCATGCCCGTTCATGCCGGGGACCGGGTGGAGGAAGGGGATATACTGTTTCAGATCGATCTTCAGGATTTAGGGAAGCTGATAGAGGAAAAGAAAACCGAAATTTCCAAGATTTCCCTCCAGATCGACGCGATTGTGAAAAACCAGGCTATTGCACAGCAGAAAAAGGAGCTGGAGCTTGCCCGTGCCAGAGAGGATTACAACACCACTGCCCGGATAGAGGACACCCTGGTGGGCCGTGCGGCGGAAAGCTACAGCCAGGCACAGGAGGAGCTGGAGGGGGACGGAGGAGATGAAGCCTTAAAGGATGCGCTCCAGAGTGCTGCATACGAGGAAGCTGACGCCAGGGCACAGCGGGATGAGGCGGTGAAGCAGGCAGGCAGAAAAGTGGAAGACATTCTTCTGCCGGACAATGCTGCATCCGACCTTGATCTAGCCCGGGTGGAGGAAGCCAGTCTTTATGCCGGTATGCAGGAATTACAGCAGATTATGGACAGTCAGGGGATCGTGAAAGCGCCTTTTGGGGGCGTGGTCACAGAGATTCTTGCAGGCGTGGGGGACCGGGTGCCGGACACAGCGGTTCTGCTTATTTCTGATGAAAGTCTGCCCTGCCAGTTAAAGGTGACTTTAGATAAGGAACAGAAGAAATACATAAGCCTGGGGGATGAAATGCATGTGAAGATCAAAGGGGCAGGCGGGGATTTTGAGGAAAAGATCGCATATCTTTCAGAAAGCAGGACAAATCCTGAAAAATACGAAGCCCTGATCGGACTTCCTGAAAATACAGGCGTTCCCGGTGCATCCGGTACCATTTTCCGGTCGGAAAACGGGGAAAAGCATAAGTACTGCATTCCGGTTACAGCCCTTTATATCAAAGAGGACAGAAACTTCATCTATGTGCTGAAAGAGCGGGAAGGGATTCTGGGGCAGGAGTATTATGTGGATGAAATGAATGTGAAGGTTATTGACAAGAATGAAAACTGGGCAGCGCTTGAGGAAGGGACGCTTGATAAGGACAGCCAGATCATTATTTCCGCTACCATGGAAATAAAGAAGGGGGATGTTGTGCGGTGGGAGCAGTAGCACCGCCATAAAAAGAGGGTTGACATCTGGTGTCTACATGTGTAAACTATAATTGTCTACATAAGTAGACTTTTGAACATAGTAAAAACTGACAGGGAGGAAGCAAATGGAGAAGAAGATTACCGTTTCCGATGCGGAGCTGGAGATACTTGAGGTTTTGTGGTCAGCCGGAGATTCTCTGAATGCCAATGAAATCCGTGCCCGGCTGGGGCAGAATAAAAATTGGGAGAGGACCACAGTCCTTACCCTGATCAAGCGGCTGTTAAAAAAGAATGTGATCAGTCAGGAAAAGCGCGAAGTATATTATTACGCGCCCTGTATCGGACGTGAGGAGTATGTCCGGGAAGAGACCAAGTGTTTCGTGGATAAATTTTTTAAGGGAAGCTCCCGGAATCTGGCGGCGGCTCTGGTAAACAGCACAGCGCTTACCGAGGAAGATATCAAAGAACTGCGGGATTATTTTAATCAGAATTGTTAAAGGGATTATCAGACGATCGTAGGGTTCGTTTGCAGAAAGGAGAACGCGATGAGACAGATTTTTATGTGCGTTTTGTCCCTGTCTTTGTCGGGCGCATTGACGGGACTGCTGATTTTACTGATACGCCCTGCCACCGGAAGATTTTTATCAAAGAAATGGAATTATTATATATGGCTTCTGGTGATTGCAAGGCTGGTGATTCCGGTTTACTTTGATATGGGCTATTCTTCCGTGCTGATAAAAGGCGGAGCAGCCGGGCTGGATGGGGGGACGGCAGGGCTGATGCCGGCAGCAGGACCGGAGGAAGATCCTTACCGGACTGCCAGTCAGAGGCCACCCCGGGAGAATGGTGAGATGCAAAAAGATTCCTCCGATAGGATGGAAGGGATGAACGGGGAAGGCATTTCCATGCAGAGCAAGGAGCAGGAGGAAGGTATTTTAATCTCTGGAGCCGGAAACCAGATACAGGATTTTCTGCCGGAGGGCGGGACAGGTACAGACTGGGGTGTTATTTTGGGGATCCTCTGGCTGGCTGGTGCGGGAATCAGTCTGATGGTCAAACTTAGAAATTATCTGTGCTTTACTTCTAACATCAAAAAGAGCTGCAGACAGATTGAAGATGAACGGATAATTGGTATGACAAAGGATCTGGCACGGAGCCTTTGTATGAAGAAGGGGCCTGCCATATATAAGAGCGGGAATGTTTCCGTGCCCATTACGGCCGGACTTGTCCGTCCTGTGATAATCCTGCCGGAGGACGAGTGGGATTTGAAGGATTTACAGATGGTGATTCACCATGAACTGATTCACGTGAAAAGGAAAGATTTGTGGTATAAGTGGGTATACCAGTTCTTGCTTTGTATTCACTGGTTCAATCCGGTATTTTATCTGATTGGCATAAAGCTCAATATTGACTGTGAGCTTTCCTGCGACGAGGCTGTGCTTGCAGCGCTGACGAAAGAGGGGAAGAAAGCGTACGGCAACGTACTGATTGATACTGCCCGGAAAAGCATGAATGTCAACAGAAATATCCCTTCCACAACATTGCTGGAGAGAAAGGAAGATTTAAAGTTGAGACTTAAAGGAATTCTCCGCTATAAAAAAACAGGCGGTTTCCGGGCGGCGCTTTCCATCTGTCTGACGGGGATCATTGTGCTTTTATCTGCCTGCGCCAGTGTGCAGACAGAAGCCGATACCATGCCTCTGCAGATTCTGGCGGATGAATATTCCTCTTTCTGGGACAGAGTTGGGGCTGCATATAGTTCCTTCTGGTATGGAGTGGGAGGGACTGTAAAGGACTGGGCAGGTACAGGACTGGACGACTTTCTGGCGAAACCGGTGCTGGCAGATCAACAGGGAGGAGCATGGCGGGCATATGATGATGACAGTCTGACAGCCGGAAAGGATATCACCGGCCAGTGGAATATGTACTCGTATATGGGAGGGGAGCGGATAAAGTGTGACGGAATGTATCTGAACGGAACTGCCTCCGTGTGGATCTTTAATGCCAAAAGGGATGTTGAACTGCAGATGGATTCTGCTTTTGAGGTGAAGGCTGGGCGTTTCAAGATTGTCCATGTAAATCCAGACGGAGAAGTGACTGTCATTAATGACACAGGGGAAGCAGGTTCCTTTTGCGTGAATATAAAGGCGGGAAGAAATGCCATTAAATTTGTGGGGCAGGGTGCAAAGATCAAAAACCTCTGGGTGGAACCTCCTTATTTAAGGGAAAAGGATTTTGAGAGCATCTATTATTCGGAGGAAGATGAAAAAAGTGCAGATATGACTGCAGAGATCAGAGAAGGTAAGGTAGATAAAGATAAACTGCTGGAAGTACTTTACTATCTGGAAGACGATGTGGTCAGCGAGGCGTTAGGCGCCCTGCTAAACCAGGGCGTACCTCTGACTGGCGATGAATTGGAAGAACTGATCCTGTATTCCGATTCTGACTTATCCTCCGCTTATCTGGCAGAGGCCATAAAGAATGGAAAAACAGATTGGCTGGGGGAAGACAGTATTTTGGATATAGCGCCTTACCTGGACTCAGAATATTTAAAAGAAGTCCTGTTGGTTACGGATGACATTTCTTTTGAACTGATAAGCGAATGTGCGCCGTATCTTGGAAGCAGCAGGCTGGAGGAGATTCTGGAAAAATATCTGGAAAACGGCAATGACCTGACTTACTCACAGTTTGACGAGCTTTCACCATATCTAGGAAAAGACATTATAAAAAGGCTGGATGAGATGAAAGGCCCTTAAGATGCATATGTATAATTCTTTTTATGGGTGGTATTTAAAATGCCAGTCCGGTACACAGACTTTGGCGGTAATACCTGCCATCCACAACACAGGGAATAAACGCACCTGCTCCATTCAGGTCATCACGGACAATAATGCCTGGGAGAGCAACCCTGGCCGGTCATTTCCCAAAGCGTATATATGGACCCAGTGTTTTTCCACGGATGGGACTTTGATGCTGTCAGTGGCGGGTATTCCCATGGCAGGGATTCGCTTTACCGGTATCATAGGTGTCATATTATGGCGGGGGAAAGAGTACAGGATAGCTACGTACCTGGGAGCAAGAGTTGTCAAAATTCAAGATAAAATGGTCTGGGTGAAGCAGGGCAGCCTGGAATTGGATGTCCGTCTGCTGGAAACATCATGACGCTGGGCTGTTGCACAGGCGGCGTTCCTCTTTTCCTATACGGGAGAGCAGGAACGCCGCTTTTTATGAAAATCCGGCCGGATGGATTGACAAGGTCAATACTTCAGAGATTTACAGCAAAAAAGCAGATAATTCATGTTTTGGTCATGATTTTACTGACGATTGCCTACACCCTGATTCTTACAAGAGAATTCACGAAAAACCAAATGTTATGACGCAGGATAAAGCCAATGGACTTTAAAGATTCAGCGGCTTTTTATTTTCCCGCAAAACGGCATAAGCGATACGATTTCCACGTCTAAGGCGCAACTGCATCGGCTGCAGGGCTTATATTATCCTTGCTGATTTCGCTGTGCGGGGGTATAATACCCCTATCTAAAAGTTCGTTTTTCAAAAAATATTCACAGGCAGCGCAGAGAAATTTTTTTAGCAGGAGGCGATTCCAATGGCATTTGCACATCTTCACGTCCACACAGAATACAGTCTGCTGGACGGTTCCAATAAGATCAAAGAGTATGTAAAACGTGTGAAGGAACTGGGCATGGACAGCGCCGCCATTACAGACCATGGGGTCATGTACGGGGTGATTGATTTTTATAAGGCATGTCAGGCGGAAGGGATCAGGCCGATTCTCGGCTGTGAGATTTATGTGGCCCCCAATTCCCGTTTTGATAAGGAACTGACCGGAGGAGAGGACAGGTATTACCATCTTGTCCTGCTGGCGGAAAATAATACAGGCTATGACAATCTGATGAAGATCGTGAGCAGGGGCTTTACGGAGGGGTATTATTACAAGCCCCGTGTGGATATGGAGATTCTTAGGGAAAACCATGAGGGTATTATTGCCTTATCGGCCTGCCTTGCAGGGGAGGTCCAGCGTTATATCCAGAAAGGGCTTGTGGAGGAGGCAAAGAAGGCGGCGTTAAAATACCGGGACTGCTTCGGGGAAAAAAATTATTTTCTGGAAATGCAGGACCATGGACTGCCCGAACAGCGGATGGTAAACACGACTCTTATGCAGATGAGTAAAGAACTTGGGATTCCCCTGGTAGTTACCAACGATGTCCATTACACTTACGCGGAGGACGTAAAGCCTCACGATATCCTGCTGTGCATCCAGACCGGAAAAAAGCTGGCGGATGAGGACAGGATGCGCTATGTGGGCGGGCAGTATTATGTCAAGAGCGAGGAGGAAATGAAAGGGCTTTTCCCCTATGCATGGGAAGCTGTGGAAAATACCCAGAGCATAGCGGACCGCTGTAAGGTGGAAATCGAGTTCGGAGTTACGAAACTGCCTCATTTTCAGGTACCCGAAGGGTATGACTCCTGGACGTACTTAAATAAACTTTGTTACGATGGTTTAAAAGAGCGGTATGGAGAGCGGCAGGTACAGGCAGACGCCGGGAACCGGCCTGCAGGTGAAAGCGTCCCTTTAGAGGACAGGGACCAGACCTTAAGGGAACGGCTTGACTATGAGCTGAAGGTCATTAAGGACATGGGGTATGTGGACTACTTTCTGATCGTGTGGGATTTCATCAACTATGCCAAGTCCAACGGGATCATGGTAGGGCCGGGCAGGGGGTCGGCGGCAGGAAGCATTGTCTCCTATGTGCTGAAAATCACCAACATTGACCCTATCAAGTACAGCCTGCTCTTTGAACGGTTTTTGAACCCGGAGCGTGTGTCCATGCCGGATATCGATATTGATTTCTGCTTCGAGAGACGGCAGGAAGTGATCGACTATGTAAGCCGGAAATACGGTTCGGAGAAGGTGGTCCAGATCGTCACCTTCGGTACCCTGGCAGCCAAGGGAGTCATCCGGGATGTGGGCAGGGTCATGGACTTACCCTATGCCTATGTGGATTCTTTGGCGAAGCTGATACCCAATGAGCTGAACATCACCATAGACCGGGCCCTGCAGATCAACCCGGAGCTGCGTGGGATGTATGAGACAGACGGCCAGGTAAAGGAACTGATCGACATGAGCAGGCGTCTGGAAGGTCTGCCCCGGCACACCTCCATGCACGCCGCAGGGGTGGTAATCTGTTCAAGGCCTGCGGAAGAACTGGTGCCCCTCTCAAGAGCATCTGACGGTTCCGTGACCACACAGTTTACCATGACTACCATCGAAGAGCTGGGGCTTTTAAAGATGGATTTTCTGGGTCTGCGTACCTTGACCGTTCTGCGGGATGCGGTGGCCCTGATTGAAAAAAGCAGAGGCGTGCATATTGATATTGACAGCATTGATTTTGAGGATAAAAAGGTATTGGCCTCCATTGGAACGGGCCGGACGGACGGGGTGTTCCAGCTTGAAAGCGGCGGCATGAAAAGCTTTATGAAGGAACTAAAACCCCAAAACCTTGAAGATATCATTGCGGGGATTTCTCTTTACCGTCCCGGCCCCATGGATTTTATCCCCAAGTACGTAAAGGGAAAGAGCAGTTCCGGGGCAATTACGTACTCCTGTCCCCAACTAGAGCCGATTCTGTCTTCTACCTATGGCTGTATTGTATATCAGGAGCAGGTAATGCAGATCGTCCGGGATCTTGGCGGCTACACTCTTGGGCGGAGCGATCTGGTGCGCCGTGCCATGAGCAAGAAAAAGCAGGCAGTGATGGAGAAAGAGCGGGCTAACTTTATTTATGGAAATGAGGAAGAAGGGGTGCCCGGATGCGTGGCAAACGGTATTTCCGAGCAGGTGGCCTCCCGGATCTATGACGACATGATGGATTTTGCAAAGTATGCTTTCAACAAATCCCATGCGGCATGTTATGCAGTAATAGCATACCAGACAGCCTACTTAAAGTACTATTACCCTGTAGAGTTCATGGCGGCTCTCATGACCTCTGTAATTGATAACTCCAACAAAGTGGCAGAATACATCATGGTAAGCCGGAATATGGGAATTACGATTCTGCCGCCGGATATCAACCAGGGAGAGAGCGGATTTTCTGTGAATGGTGATGCGGCTATCCGCTATGCCCTGACCGCCATCAAAAGTATAGGCAGGCCGGTGATCGATGTGGTGGTGGAGGAGAGAAACCTCCGGGGACCTTACATGAACCTGAAAGATTTCATTACAAGGGTAGTGGACAAGGAAATCAATAAAAAGGCCATTGAGAATTTTATTAAGGCAGGGGCTTTTGACAGCCTTCCCGGAACCCGGAAACAGTTTATGAGTGCCTATGTGCAGATCATGGACCGGATCATCCATGACAAAAAGAACAATATGGCAGGGCAGATCAGCCTTTTTGATATTGTGGACGAGGAACAGAAGAAAGAGTACGAAATAAAGCTTCCAGATGTAGGCGAATATTCTAAGGAAATGTTGCTTGCCTTTGAAAAAGAAGTGCTTGGAATTTACATAAGCGGCCACCCCTTAGAGGAACAGGAAGAACTCTGGCGCAAAGGCATTACCAACACTACGGCAGATTTCATGCTGGACGAGGAGACCAACGAGGCGGCAGTCAGAGACAATGCAGCGGCGGTCATTGGGGGCATGATTGCAGATAAAAGAATCAAATATACCAAGAACGACAAAATCATGGCCTTTCTGCAGGTGGAAGATCTGGTAGGCACTGTGGAAGTCATTGTGTTCCCAAGGGACTATGAAAAATATAGCGCAAAGCTGGTGGAGGACAATAAGGTATTCATCAGAGGAAGGGTGGCCTTAGAGGAGGATAAGGACGGCAAATTGATCTGTGAAAGAATCACTGCTTTTGACGAGATTCCCAAAAAGCTTTGGATCAAGTTTCCATCAAAAGAAGTTTACGACAAGGAGGCGGAGGAGATGTTTGCCATTCTTGCAGACTCAGACGGAAACGACAGCGTTATTATTTATATAGAGGACATGAAAGCCATGAAAAAGCTTCCTCCCAACAAAAATGTCTGTGCCGGCGATGAACTTTTTGACAAATTAAGCGGGCGGTATGGTAAAGATAATATAAAAATTGTCTGGGACGTGAAAAAAGATTGAAAACAGTATAAAATGGATGTAAAATAACAGCAAAGAAAGGATGGAAACACTTATGGCAAAGGAAATTAAAACCATTGGCGTTCTGACCAGCGGCGGTGATGCCCCGGGAATGAATGCGGCAATCCGTGCGATTGTGCGTAAGGCAATCGGCAATGGCGTGAAAGTGAAAGGAATCAAGAAGGGCTACCAGGGTCTTTTGAATGAAGAAATCATAGAGATGGAAAAGAAAGACGTTTCCGATACCATCCAGAAGGGCGGAACCATACTTGGCACGGCCCGCTGCCCGGAATTCCGGCTGGGAGAGGTGCAGGAGAAAGCGGCGGAAATATGCAAAGCCCACGGCATTGACGGAGTGGTAGTCATCGGCGGCGACGGCTCTTACCGGGGGGCGCAGGCCCTTGCAAGGCACGGGATCAATACCATCGGCATACCGGGGACCATTGACCTTGATATTGCCTGCACAGATTACACGATAGGCTTTGATACGGCCATCAATACGGCCATGCAGGCCATTGACAAGGTAAGAGATACTTCCTCCTCCCATGAAAGATGCAGTATCATCGAGGTTATGGGAAGGAACGCAGGTTATATTGCCTTGTGGTGCGGTGTGGCAAACGGGGCTGAAGATATTCTTCTTCCAGAAAAATATGATTTTAATGAACAGAATATTATCAATAACATTATCAGAAACCGTAAAAGGGGCAAGACCCACCATATCATTGTCAATGCGGAAGGGATTGGACATTCCACTTCCATGGCAAGAAGGATCGAGGCAGCCACGGGCATGGAGACAAGGGCGACGATACTGGGCTACATGCAAAGAGGCGGCTCTCCTACCTGTAAAGACCGTTTCTATGCATCTATCATGGGTGCATATGCGGCGGATATCCTGTGTGAAGGCAAGAGCAACAGGGTAGTCGGGTACAGAAAAGGAGAGTTTGTGGATTTTGATATCGAGGAAGCATTAAATATGCAGAAAGACATTCCCGAATATCAGTACCGGGTCAGCAGATTATTATCAGAATAAACGTGCTTTAAACATTCTTATGTTTACAAATACTGCCGCATTCTGCGGGCAGTCTGTTGCAATAAAACGCCGGCTTAAGCCGGCGTTTGTTTTAGAGCATGTTTGAAAATGAAACAGAAATGGGGAAAATATGATTACCAGTTTATCGAATGGACGCATCAGACATCTTGTGCAGCTCCGTGATAAGAGCAGGGTGCGGAATAAGGAAGGGCTTTTTATTGCGGAAGGAATCAGAATGTATAAGGAAGCGCCCCCGGCTGCGCTGCGGGAGATCTATGTAAGTGAAGGTCTCTGGGAGTTTCTGGAGGGAAGGAGAGACGCTCCGGGGCCGGGGGATGGGGGAGAATTTACCAAAGAAAATTATGCCCTTGTCAGGAAAAAGCTGCATGAATGCATGGACACAGGCATTTATGTGGAAAAGGTATCAGAGGAGGTTTTTAAGCATATTACAGATACCCGTACGCCCCAGGGGATTTTATTTGTTATGGGGCAGTTTTCCCACTCCCTAAAAGCCATGACAGGACAGGCCGCAAAGCAGAAGGAAAGAGAGGGAAAAGAGCCGCTTTTTCTGCTGGCGGAGGATATTCAGGACCCGGGGAATCTGGGGACCATGATAAGGACGGCGGAAGGGGCAGGCGCAAGCGGTGTGATTTTAAGCAGGGGAACGGTGGATATTTATAACCCTAAGACGATCCGGTCCACCATGGGGTCTTTGTACCGGGTGCCCTTTGTCTATACAGAGGATATTGGCGGGGCAGTCCGTCTTCTGCAGTGCAGCCACATCACGGTGTATGCGGCCCATTTGGAGGGGCAGCAGTATTTTGACCAGACAGCGTATAAAGGAGGCAGCGCCTTTCTTATAGGCAATGAGGGGAATGGTCTGAAAAAAGAGACAGCAGATTTGGCGGATGTTTATCTGAAAATTCCCATGGCGGGAAAACTGGAATCCCTGAACGCGGCTGTGGCATCGGCGCTTCTGCTTTATCAGGCAGCCGGGTATACACGGAAATACCGTGCAGAATCTTTGTAGGCGTATGAGAGATTCATAAAAGAATATATCGCATCAAGAAAATGTGTGGAAATGAGGTAAGACATGAAAATTGGATTTATCGGACTTGGAAATATGGCGAAAGCCATGATTGGCGGAATGTTGGCAAAGGGCATTGCAAAGCCGGAGGATATTCTGGGAACTGCCCGGACCAGGGCTACCCGGGACGGGGTAAGGGAAAAGTACGGCATAGAAACACTGGAAGATAATGCAAAAGCAGCGGCCCTGGCAGATCTTCTTATCCTGGCAATAAAGCCCCAGATGTTTGGGGAAGTGATTTCCCAGATAAAAGACTGCATAAAACAGGACACATTGATCATCAGTATTGCAGCCGGAAAAACCACCGGACAGATAGAGAAAGCTTTCGGGAAAGAGATCAAACTGGTAAGATGTATGCCTAATACCCCGGCTATGGTGGGGGAGGGATGCTGCGGTGTGTGCAGAAACTTATGCGTGACGGATGAAGAAATGGCGCTGTGCATGAAGATCGCAGGAAGCTTCGGCCTTGCGGAGGAGGTGCCGGAAAAACTGATAGACGCAGTGGGCGCAGTAAGTGGCAGCTCCCCGGCCTTTGTCTTTCTTTTTATGGAGGCTCTTGCCGACGGCGGTGTGAAGGCAGGTATGTCCAGAGCCCAGGCATACCGCTTTGCTGCCCAGGCAGTTTTGGGAAGTGCGAAACTTATGCTGGAGAGCGGGAAGCATCCCGGGGAACTGAAAGACATGGTGTGTTCCCCCGGCGGGACGACCATTGAAGGGGTGCAGGCCCTTGAGGAGGCAGGCCTTAGGAGCGCTGTGATGAAGGCGGTGGAAGCCTGCGTCGAAAAATCAAAAAAACTGTAAAAAAGCCGTAACATTTTTGATAAAAATCAAAGAGAAATTATAGTGAAAAAGGCTTCAAATTGCTGGAACTTGACAAACATGGGACAATTTGTTATTATAAATTTGTACCAACTGTAATAAATCTGTAACAAATATAGTATAAATGTATATATCTATATACATAATCATATTACAAATACAGAATGTTTTGGAGGTAGCAAGATGAACCGGAGAAATAGACTGCTGGCAGCGGTAGCAGGATTTTTTATAAGCCTGTATTTCCTCACAGCAGGGGAAATAACCGTTCAGGCAAGTGAAAGGGAAGGCTATGATTTCTTAAGTGCAGGGGCTGCAGAGATATTCGGCTCCGGCGCTTTTAACAGTGAAACGCCCCGGAAGGAACAGCCGGAGCAGACAGAACTGAACCTTGACCAGAAATTTGAAGCCGAGAAAGAAAGAATGGAACAGGAGCTGACCATGGCCAATGTCCAGGATGCGCTGAATATCAGGGCGAAGGCCAGCGAAGACTCTGAGAAAGTGGGCCTTTTGTATAAAGACTGCGGCGGCACCATCTTAGAGCGAAAAGACGGGTGGACGAAGCTTAAATCAGGAAATGTTATCGGCTGGGCGAAGGATGAGTATCTTCTGTTCGGGGAGGAAGCCAAAGAGATGGCGGAGGATGTGGGCAACTGGATTGTCACCCTGGATTCAGAAGCTGTCCGTGTAAGGATGCAGCCCAATGAGGAATCGGATGTATACGGATTTTTGGCTTATGAAGATTCTGTGGAATTTATTGATACCGTGACAGACGGCTGGATCAGTGTGGATTATAACGATGAAGTCGGATATGTAGCTTCGGAATACATCAATGTCAGATTCCACATTGATGAAGGCGAGAGCATGGAAGTTATCCGGGCAAGAGAGAAGGAAGAAGCGGAGAAAAAGCGCAAAGCCAACCGCGGTGCAGTGGCGGCAGATGCAGACGAACTGCGGCTTCTTGGGGCTCTTATCTATTGCGAGGCTGGCAACCAGTCTTATGACGGAATGGTTGGCGTAGGGGCAGTTGTCATGAACCGTGTGAAAAGCGGTGCATACCCGAATACGATTCATTCAGTTATTTATGCCTCCGGGCAGTTTACACCGGCTATGACCGGAAAGGTTGCAAGGGTTTATGAATCCAGCGTGCCAGACGCATGTATGCAGGCAGCCCAGGCAGCTATCAATGGGGAGACTACCGTTGGCGGGGCGACCCATTTCAGACGCGCAGGCAAGAGAGAGGGATTTGTACTGGGTGACCATGTATTTTGGTAAAATAGGTATTAGGCGGATGCCGGCAGGCAAGAGGGATATTTTTGCATTCGTCCTATAAATTTGATAAAGCGGATATAAAGGGCACATGAGAATGACCGTTCTTGTGTGCCCCTTAGTATCTACAGGAAACTGCCCCGCGAAGCAAATCCCCTACTGTTTTTGTTGCCTGTAACCTTATTATGTAGTAAAATGTTTTAATAACAGGTATCCGGTATTAAATAGCACAACCTGCGCAGCAGTCCATGTAGGTCTGTGCATTTACTGCATGAACCTGTTCATAATAATAGGATGAAGGGAAAGAGTAGACAAGGAGAGGGAGAATGAATTTGACGACAATATGGCTTGTTGTTTTTGTTGCCTGTATCGTGGCTGAGATCATCAGCATGGGCCTGACGACAATCTGGTTTGCAGGAGGCGCGCTGATTGCCGCCGTGGCGGCCGTGATCGGAACACCGCTGTGGATTCAGATTCTGCTGTTTGCTGTGGTGTCACTGGTACTTTTGTATTTTACCCGTCCGATTGCAGTGAAATACTTCAACAAAGACAGGGTGAAAACCAATGCGGAAAGTCTTGTAGGAAAGCAGGCGATCGTCATCAGTGAAATCGACAATCTGCAGGGAATTGGACAGGTCACGGTGGGAGGACAGGAGTGGAGCGCCCGGACCACTGCGGAAGGCATTACCCTTCCGGTGGGAAGCGTAGTGACGGTACGTTCTATCAGCGGCGTGAAGCTGATGGTAGAGGAAAAGAAACAAAATATATAAGGGAAAATCCCGGAAAGAAGAGGAAAAATTATGCAAATATTAATATTGGTAGTGCTGGTGGTGGTGCTTATTCTGCTTGCATCCTGTGTGAAGATCGTACCCCAGGCTTATGCTTATGTAGTGGAGCGTCTGGGCGCTTATCAGGGAACGTGGTCGGTAGGACTTCATTTTAAAGTGCCCATTATCGACAAGGTAGCAAAGAAGATCAACTTAAAAGAGCAGGTGGTGGACTTTGCGCCCCAGCCGGTTATTACAAAAGATAATGTAACCATGCGGATCGACACGGTTGTGTTTTTCCAGATCACAGACCCGAAGATGTTTGCCTACGGTGTGGAGAACCCGATCATGGCGATCGAAAACCTGACAGCCACTACCCTGC
The DNA here is from genome assembly GCA_009911035.1 of Lachnospiraceae bacterium. GTDB lineage: Bacteria > Bacillota > Clostridia > Lachnospirales > Lachnospiraceae > Suilimivivens. The sequence goes on along the minus strand of QXWO01000051.1, from coordinate 6,691 downwards.
GTAATATCATTGGTGATTTGGAACTTGACCAGACCCTTACCTCCAGAGAGACGATCAACACCAAGATGCGCGCTTCCCTGGACGAGGCTACAGATCCATGGGGTATCAAGGTGAACAGGGTAGAGCTTAAAAACATTATTCCTCCGGCAGAAATCCAGAATGCCATGGAGAGACAGATGAAAGCGGAGCGTGAAAGAAGGGAAGCCGTTACCCGTGCAGAAGGTGAGAAGAAAGCAAGTGTAACAGTTGCGGAAGGTAAGAAACAGTCAGCTATTCTGGAAGCAGAGGCTGAAAAACAGTCAGCGATTCTGCGGGCAGAAGCCCAGAAGGAAAAGATGATCCGTGAAGCGGAAGGTGAAGCAGAGGCTATTTTGAAAGTACAGCAGGCGACGGCAGACGGTATCCGCATGATCCGTGAGGCCGGCGCAGACGAATCGGTGCTCCGTATTAAGAGTCTGGAAGCTTTTGAAAAAGCGGCTGACGGCAGGGCGACCAAGATCATCATCCCTTCCGAAATACAGGGGATCGCAGGTCTGGCGGCGTCTTTAAAAGAACTGGTAAGCGATAAATAATGAGGATAAACAAATGAACTTAAAAGGCAGAAGTTTTTTAAAGCTCCTGGATTTTACACCGGAGGAGATTTTATATCTGGTGGACTTGGCGGCAGATTTGAAAGATAAGAAGAAAAAAGGTATCCTGACTTTGGATATGCACAGGGGCAAAAATGTAGCGCTTATTTTTGAAAAGACCAGTACCCGGACCCGTTGTTCCTTTGAGGTGGCGGCCCATGATTTGGGGATGGGGACCACGTACCTTGACCCTTCCAGTTCCCAGATTGGCAAAAAGGAGAGCATTGCAGATACAGCCCATGTGCTGGGAAGCATGTTTGAGGGAATCGAGTACCGGGGGTTTGGGCAGGAAATCGTGGAGGAACTTGCCAGATATGCCGGGGTTCCGGTTTGGAACGGTCTGACCAATGAATTCCATCCCACCCAGATGCTGGCAGATATATTGACCATTAAGGAGAAACTTGGACGAATCAAAGGCGTAAAGCTTACCTATATGGGGGATGCTCGTTACAATATGGGCAATTCCCTTATGGTAGTCTGTGCAAAACTTGGAATGCATTTCACGGCCTGCACTACCAGAAAATATTTCCCCGCTGAGGCATTGGTCAAAGAATGTGAAAAGATAGCGGAGGAGTCCGGCGGAACCATTACACTGACCGAAGATGTAAGTGCCGGGACGAAAGGCGCTGATGTTATATACACTGACGTGTGGGTTTCCATGGGTGAGCCTGACGCTGTGTGGGAAGAAAGAATCAGGGAACTGTCCCCTTATCAGGTAAACAGCAGGGTAATGGAAAATGCCGGAGAGCAGGCAGTTTTCATGCACTGCCTTCCTGCTTTCCATGATTTGAAGACGAAAGTGGGAAAGGAAATTGAAGCAAAATTTGGTATATCAGAAATGGAAGTCACTGACCAGGTATTCAATTCCCCGGCGTCTATCGTATTTGAGGAAGCCGAAAACAGGATGCATACCATAAAGGCAGTGATGGCGGCAACCCTTTAAAATGATGCAGGCACATTTTGTGTGCTTACATTTTAAGGGAATAGTTTTTCAAACATGCTCTGGGGCGGCGGGCTGATGCCGTGTACCCGGAAGCGCGGAGGCACAGATAATGAATCGTGAAGCCGGAGAAGGAAAGATAGTGCTCTGCGGAGCCAGCGCTTACGAAAAAAAATATTATTTCAATGAAAAATTTGCAGGACTTCCGGCGTCAGTGAAGGAGGAACTGCAAATTATCTGTGTCCTTTTTACGGAAGAGATCGGCGGCGTTTTTATGATTGAGTTTGAGGAAGACGGAAACGTATCCATGCACACAGAATATGCGGAGGACGATTTCCTTTATGATGAAATCGGAAGCGGCCTTTTGGTGAACGAAATCCGCCGTAAAAGGCAGGAAATGTTTGAATCCTTAAGCTTATATTACAGAGTGTTTATCCTTCATGAGACGATAGAGGAGCTGGATCTTACAGACAATGCCACTTAACAGCAGGGAAGCATGGAGCGGACAATGTGTACCGGAAACGACCCGGACTAAAGTAACGGCATTAAGTCTTAAGGCGCAGAACAGGTGAAAGCTATGACGGTTGTGGTAAGAAAACTGCAAATAGGGAATGTGGTTTTGGACAATAATTTAATACTGGCTCCCATGGCAGGCGTAAGTGACCTGCCATTTCGTTTGTTATGCCATGAGCAGGGGGCAGGGCTGGTCTGTATGGAGATGGTCAGCGCCAAGGCTGTTTTTTATGGAAACAAAAACACGGAGGGACTGATGAAGATCGATCCCGGCGAGAGGCCGGTATCTTTCCAGCTTTTTGGCTCTGACCCGGATATCATCAGTGGGATAGCAAAAAAAATAGAAGAGCGCCCCTTTGACATACTGGATCTCAATATGGGGTGTCCGGTGCCTAAGGTGGTCAATAACGGGGAAGGCTCGGCCCTTTTGAAAAATCCCAGACTGGTGGAGGAAATTATAACCAAGACTGTCAGGGCGGTGAAGAAGCCTGTTACCGTGAAAATACGGAAGGGTTTTTATGACCAGGAGCCAAACGCCGTGGAGATTGCGCGGATCGCCGAAGGATGCGGCGCAGCAGCAGTGGCGGTACACGGACGCAGCCGGGAGCAGTACTATGCAGGACAGGCGGACTGGAATATTATTGCAAGGGTAAAGGAGGCGGTGTCCATCCCGGTAATCGGAAACGGTGATGTGACGGACGGACCCTCTGCCCGTGCCCTTCTTGAACAGACCGGATGCGACGGCGTGATGGTGGGCCGGGCCGTCAGGGGAAATCCATGGATTTTCAGGGAGATCCTTCATTATCTGCACACCGGACAAAGGGCAGAAAGGCCCTCTGGCGCCGAAGTGCGTGATACCATTCTGCGCCATGCACAGATGGAACTTGAGCTAAAAGGCGAATATACGGCGGTACGGGAAATGCGTAAGCATATCGCATGGTACACCGCAGGGTATCCCTATTCCGCCGCCTTTAGAAGAACCATCAACGAGATGGAAACTTTTGAAGAATTAGGGAAAGCAGTAAAAAACATCTTTGTGGAATAGGATGGAAGCATATTACATATGCTTTTCTATGGAAACGAATAACAAAAATATTTTTTACATGGGAATTGCATCCGGCCAGTACCCGGAAAAGGGATACGACCTTAAAAAACTGGGACTTCCTGTCAGAAAGATAGGAAGGGAGTACCCTTACCTTCTGGGGAAAGAACGGGCCAGGGCGGGCAGAATGCAGATTTACTATGTACTGCTGCCTGAATACAGCGGAAAAACCCTTTTTAGGGGAAGGCCCAAGAGATGGAAAGAGGACAGAGCCCAGCGGCTTTTAGAGGAGGCGGAGGAGAGGGCAGTGATAGGGTATGACTGCCGGGAGCAGGTTTCTGCCCCCCAGCTTACCAGAAATCCTATGAGGATACCGCCGGAACTGATGGCGGTCTGCCTTTACCAGTACAGGCCCTTTGACAAGCTGTGCATTTCACTGCCCGGGGAAAGCCGGGAGCAGGAACTGGACGAGGCGCTGGAGCTGCTTACGCCCTACCTGCCCAGAATGAAGCAGGTCACATTTGCCGGGGAGGAAGGGGAGGCGGCCGGACTGCTTGAGGACTACCTTTATGAGGAGTTCGGGATCATCATGACAAGGACGGCGAAAGTACCTGACGACAGGCCGTGGCTGGATCTGGGGGAGGACGGATCATGGGAATCATACCCGGCGGTAAGCTCCGGAAAAATAAAGTGCGTAAGCAGGCGGGAAACGCTGAAATTCCTTGACACTACGGTAAAAAGTGGGTATAATACGAAAGTTGACTAAGACCTTATATGAAGTGAAACAAAACATAAAGGATGGAAGGGCGATCAGCAATGGAAGAGAAGAAGAACATACTTACCTATGAGGGATTGAGGAGATATGAGGATGAACTTCATGAACTTAAGGTAGTAAAAAGACAAGAAGTAGCGCAGAAAATCAAAGAGGCAAGGGAGCAGGGCGATTTGTCAGAAAACGCCGAATATGATGCAGCCAAGGATGAACAGCGTGATATTGAAGCCAGGATCGAAGAACTGGAAAAGATTTTAAAGAACGTGGAAGTGGTGGTTGAGGATGAGGTAGACCTTGACAAAATCAACATCGGATGCTGCGTAAAAATCCGTGACCTTGAATTTAATGAAGATTTGGAATACAAAATTGTAGGCTCTACAGAGGCCAACAGCTTAAAAGGAAAGATTTCCAACGAATCCCCGGTAGGAAAAGCTCTGATCGGAAGCAAACTGGGGGATATCGTGGAAGTGGAAACACAGGCGGGAATCCTAAAATATGAAGTACTTGAAATTCAAAGATTTAACCAGTAACAGTCAGAAACTTGTAAATTACGAAGGCCGAAGCTTTTAAAAGGAGTGTTAGACGTGGCAAATCAGGGAAAGAACCAGACACAGGGCGGTAGCAGCGCACAGGAACAGGATATCAACCAGCTATTAAAGATCAAAAGGGAAAAGCTTGCCGCATTGCAGGAGGCAGGCAAAGACCCCTTTAAAATCACGAAATTTGACGTGACAGCCCACAGCAGGGACATTAAGGAAAATTATGGACAGATGGAGGGGCAGAGGGTATCTGTGGCCGGACGTATCATGCAGAAACGTGTGATGGGTAAGGCTTCTTTTTGCAATATTCAGGATTTGAAAGGAAATATCCAGTCCTATGTGGCAAGGGACAGCATCGGGGAAGAACCTTATGCAGATTTTAAAAAGTATGACGTGGGCGATATCGTGGGAATCACCGGAGAGGTTTTTAAGACCAAGACGGAGGAAATATCCATTCATGCCGCCAGCGTGACCCTGCTTTCCAAGAGCCTTCAGATTCTTCCCGAAAAATACCATGGCCTGACCAATACAGATATCCGTTACCGCCAGAGGTATACGGATCTTATCATGAACGAGGAAGTAAAAGAAACCTTTGTAAAGCGTTCTAAGATCATTTCTGCCATTAGAAGATATTTAGACGATCAGGGATTCATGGAAGTGGAAACTCCTATGCTGGTATCCAATGCCGGAGGCGCGGCTGCCAGGCCATTTGAGACTCATTTCAACGCCCTTGACGAAGATGTGAAACTGCGTATTTCCCTGGAGCTTTATTTAAAGAGACTTATCGTAGGCGGTTTAGAGAGAGTTTACGAAATCGGGCGCGTTTTCAGAAATGAAGGCCTGGATACCAGACATAACCCAGAATTTACACTGATGGAACTGTACCAGGCATACACTGACTACAACGGAATGATGGATCTGACTGAGAATATGTTCCGCTTTGTGGCCCAGGAAGTGTGCGGCACCACCACTGTTCCCTATGGCGGGGAAATGATAGATTTGGGCAGGCCCTTTGAACGGCTTACCATGATTGATGCAGTCAAAAAGTATACAGGCATTGATTTCGACCAGATACCGGACACTGCAGCGGCCAAAAAGCTTGCAGATGAAAAGGAAGTCCACTATGAAGACCGCCATACCAAGGGGGATATTCTGAATCTGTTCTTTGAGGAATTTGTAGAAGAACATTTGGTTCAGCCTACCTTTGTCATGGATCATCCGGTGGAAATTTCGCCCCTCACCAAGAGGAAACCTGATAAGCCGGACCACGTGGAACGGTTCGAGCTGTTCATCACCGGACGGGAAATGTGTAATGCCTATTCCGAATTGAACGATCCTATTGACCAGCGGGAGCGCTTTAAGGCGCAGGAAGAACTCTTTGCACAGGGGGATGAGGAAGCGAACCATACCGATGAAGACTTCCTGAATGCATTGGAAATTGGAATGCCGCCTACCGGGGGAATCGGATATGGGATTGACAGACTGGTGATGCTGCTGACTGATTCGCCGGCGATACGGGATGTTTTGTTGTTCCCGACGATGAAGACCTTAGATGGTGTAAATAAGAAAAATGATGTAAGCCTAAAGGCTGTTCAGGCGGTTGCAAATGATGTAAACACAGAGCCGGAGAAGATTGATTTTTCTAAGGTAGAGATTGAGCCTCTATTCAAGGATTTCGTTGATTTTGAGACTTTCTCTAAATCGGATTTCAGAGCCGTAAAGGTGCTTGAATGTGAAGCCGTACCGAAGTCAAAGAAACTCTTAAAGTTTACATTAGACGATGGCACAGGCGAAAACAGGACGATTTTAAGCGGTATTCACGAGTATTACGAGCCGGAAGAATTGGTCGGCAAGACTTGTATCGCTATCACCAATCTTCCGCCAAGACCGATGATGGGTATTGATTCCTGCGGTATGCTGATAAGCGCTGTTCACAATGAGGAAGGTGCAGAAAAACTCCATCTTCTGATGGTAGACAACCACATTCCGGCAGGCGCAAAGCTCTATTAAGATGTATCGTTTTCCCCGGTAAAACGGGATGTACTTTAATGCCGGGATACGCGCCATCAGTACACATTTACATCAAATTTACATCATTTGGTGCAGGAAAGTGTGCAGAGGCTGAAAAATCGCATAATTTCTAAGATTAAGACCTTGAGAGGATAATACCTTTCAAGGTCTTTTTTGGTGTGCCCGGTGGGCACACGTTCTAACGGGTGAAAGTCCCCAATCCGCCCGGCAGTGGGAAGGATACAG
>QXWO01000050.1 GCA_009911035.1 Lachnospiraceae bacterium | reverse complement strand
TTGAATACCAGAACATAAGAGACACCGTCCTTACCTGTTTCTATATCTTCCAGCATCCTTTTAAATTCTGCCCTTCCTGTGATTGACTTGCCGGATTTGCCTGCATCCTCATATTCTCCTACAATCGCATATTCAAATGCATCTGCATATTTCCTTATCTTCTCTTTCTGTGCATCAAGAGAATATCCGTCTACCTGCATGGAAGTTGATACCCTTGTGTACATATAAGCTTTTACTTTTTTCTTGACCATAAGCTATGCTCCCTCTTTGGTTTGGACATTGTATTTACGATATATTTATATTATATCATTTTTTACCGATAGTCACAAGAAAAATATACGCAAAAACAAAGACCAGCAACTTATTCAGTCGTTGGTCTCGGCGGATCTGGAAGGCTCTCCAATTCAATTTTATTTCCATACTTTTCTATTAGATAGGCTAACAGGTCTGCCAGTCTTTCCAGTTCTAAATCCACACTGTCGGTTTCCTTTCCCATTGTTCTGATGCTGAGTTGTTCTACCCTTCGTAAGTCTTAGATTATAAATTCAAATCTTAAAACTTATATATAGCATACAGAATACGGGATAAGATTGTTAGGCATAAAGATACCTATTTACACAAACTTTGCGTATCTTTGTAGGTATTATGTTTTTTCGTTTGTAAATTCCTTTCAACTAGTTAAAATATATAAGAAAATTCAGACAACTTACACAAAAAATTTATTTAACAATCCAATGCCCTTTCCTGCTTGAACCTTCATATACAAGCCGCTCTTCTTCCTTTAAATTTGCAAGTGCCCTCTTAATTGTACTCATAGAACACCCCAGCTTCTCCGCCATTTCTTTCCGGCTGATGAGATTATTTTCTTTTACCAGTTCAATAATCTTTTCACTAATTTTATTTTGGGGTTCATTTTGGGGTTCATTTTGGGGTTCATCTCTATTCAAGAAATCCTGATGGATTGGAATTTCCACAGTCACAGCCCGTCTGTCATCATCCGTAAAGAACCTTGCTTTGGGCGAACCATTATTCCGCAGTTCTTCCTGAATAGTTGGAATGCCTGTTGATTTTCCTTCAGATAAATCCAATTCTTTCAAAAATTCACCCAAACGTTTATTACGATAGTATCTGGAAGAGAAGCGCTCACCCTCTTCGATTACTCTTTGCGGAATAGAACGGTCTATTCCGGGAAAGCTGATAATTCGAATCAACTCAGGCTCAATCTCAATCATAATTGACTGATAAGAAAGATAATCCCTGTGATAAAATGCATTTACAACTACCTCCTCCAATGCCTGGTACGGATAATTAAATCTGCGTATTGCTTCCATTTGGTAATTCACTTTCGTAACCATCTCTTCAATTACCAAATCCTGCAATGTCTGCATGGTACGTTTAATCATCATTGGCACTGAACCCTTAATAACCGGAAACTCTTTGAAATTATTAGGATTTTTGATACTTCCATCTGGGAAACGCACAATTTCTACCTGTGTATAAGGGAAAAATTTATCCAAGTGTTCACAAAACATCATTAATGCCACATTAGAAATATATTGCTGTTCTGGCGGTCCAACCAATAACTGCATATCATTTAAAACAGCCATCACTCCACGTTCTGTCACTTGTTTTGCCAGTTTGCTTTTTGTCTCATTAAGATGGTCTATCAGCAGTGCAACCGAAATATCATTCTCTGACGCGTCAAAATTTGGTCTGGCATCCAGCGGAGCATAATTAGTCATATTGATCAGTTCACGCTCCTGTTCCGGATTAACATGCACAGAATTGGATGCATAACGGATATAGTAGTAATGCTTTTTCTCTTTTTTTGCAGTCACATGCTCCGGTACTTTATATGGTCTCTGGATTCCGGTTGTTACCCACAATACTACAATCATCTTCGCATCTACTTCTTCTATAATTACTTTTGGAAAATATGCCGGAATAATGGTGTTATTGTAACCAAGAATCTCTTTTTGAATTTTATCAATCTCCTGTTCCTCCACTCCTTTTACCGGACGGACTGCTATACCGTTCTTTTCCTCCACACCAATGAGAATATATCCGCCGCCCACATTGTCAAAATCATTGGCAAAGGCACATACACTATGATAAATGTCATCAGGATTCCATCCTGCTTTAAATTCAATTCTGTCGGATTCCACGCGACGCTTGTCTAGTAAATCCTCAATGCTGATTTCCAGTTCCATATATTACCTACTCTTTCAAAATTTTAATTTTCAAGTCTCATCTTTATTTGTGCAGGCTCTTTTAATGCTTTTTCCACCAAACACTCATCATCTAAATTTTTATAATGCTCCTCCAGTGTTTGCCTTAGTCCAAATAATTTTACACTTGCAGTATCAACCAAATGTCCATATGTCACCACATCTACAATTCCACTATCTACTTCTTTATGTGTATCTATATCACCTATCTTACACCCAACCACAAAAGCATGTATGCTAGAGGTTTTATGTAAAATACCCGATTTCTTAATTTGTCTTACATAATTCTCCGCTTGTGCAACTTCCATCAATCCAATTTCAGATCCACCACGTTTTAATTCAACAATAAGAATTTGATCCGGTTTCATGATTCTTCCTGCTTCATTGTCAACCCTATCTGTGCAGACCACTCTCATAGATGATTTCTTTAAACAAACAATGTCCGGACGTTTCCTTGGATTTGCAATTGCATCTACATCATATTCTTCATCTTTAAATAAGCCTTTTACTACTGTGTTAAGTGATTTATTAGATGCAAACATGGGAGAATCAAATTCTGCTCCGAATAACCATCGCGCTCCTAAAACCATTGGATGTAAAGTATGCAATTCGTCTGTATTCTTGTTTTCATAAACTCGACCTATTGCTTCAATCACTAATATCCTTCTATCTATCTCATCAATCACGCTAATTACATCATTTATATCCCAACTTTTCAATAAATCAGATAATTTATCAATTTCCTCTGGCTTCATATTACTTAATTGCACTAGCAGTTCGTGCCCTTTTTTTGCTTTTTGTATCTGCATAAGTGCTTCAACTGACGTTTTCAACATCTCTGTTGCCATCATTGGATTTGTATCTGTCAAAACATCCATAAATAATGACACTTCTCGCTTTTCTGATAATGATAACTCTTCTAACTCATCCCGGGATCCCTCTATAACTTCTGTTTTTAAATCCGTAATTTGTTCCCTCATAACATTACTAACAAGTTCTGATACAAGTTCCTTAACTGCCAAATATACATTATCCATTACTATTGAATCAAAAAAACCCGTCCAATCTGGCTGAACCTCATCAATAATATCTTCTGACTGTACAATAACTGTATACCGTTTTGCAATTCTATATCTTGCATCAAGAAATTGATACCTCCCATATGACCATGCTGGTGTTCCAACCAATCTTCCGCATACCCAAAATGCAATACCATGTTGCTGCGAACTAGACGCAGTTTTTGTAGAATCAATAATAGAAACATTAAGCCTCTTTCCATCTTTAGTTTTAACTTCCTCCTCCTTGACAACACCATCACATGTTGCAAGCGTCAAGCTCTCTCCGTTAATAGTCAAGTCAAACTGCGGATCATATATAAATCTAGCAGATAAGATCTCTTTAGTTTCTTTAAGATTTGGAATATTTCTACTTGCATAGGAACTTATTTCTGTTCCATGTCCTTCTTTTTTATATGATTTCTTTGAAACTATTTTGAATGGTTCATTACCTGATGAAATTGAAATAGTACATTCAAAACATTTTCCCGCATTCCATGTTCGAATAACATAACTATTCGCAAAACAAAGCATTCCATGCCTTCCAACACCATTTCTACCATATGCAACTCGTGTTTTATTTTTCTCTTCCAAATCATCAGGAAATACAACATACTTTCCCTGATGTTTTGTTCGATTGTAATTTAATGTCATCCAACGCTCATTAAATTCCTGTTCAGACATTCCACAACCATCATCCTTAATACATAAATTTCTTTCCTCGTCCGTTGGAAGCGTAATATCGACATGCAATGCACCCGCATCCCATGCATTTGCAACCAATTCTGTCAATGCTATATCTGGCGAAGACGTAATCATTCTATTATTTCTAAATATATAATCATCTTCAAATCTAATCTTCCCCATTTAATTAACCTCCCGCATTTCTATATCTATAACTCTGAACTATTATCTTCCTATCCGAATTCTTCCTCAATTGCAACCCAACGTTCATCTGACATATCATCAACAAACTCCGTATTATTAATATACAATTGCTCATCAATATCTCTGACAAATCCCCATTTAAGTCCATATTCCTCTGCATACCGCTTAAATGCCAAAAACTTATTTCCCATCTGCATATCAATATTTTTACTATGTCCTGACGCCTCTCCACCCTTAGTTTCAATCAGCCACGTCTCCCCATTTTCTTTCTGTACAATGTAATCCGGATAAAATAACCACTGTTTTTGCAAGCCATCAATATAGACAATTGATAAATACTGCTGTCCTGCATCACCATTCTTATAAAACCATTTTACCCCGTCATTGTTCTCGCAATAACGTTCAAATAGTCGTTCTGGTAATGATCGCGTCCTCTCTGTACAAAAAGCGGTCGTATATTTCCAATATGCATACAAACGGAATAACTGTTCCCTTTTCACCTCACTATACTTATACATTTCCTGTTCCGGTATTACAAAACGATCTGTTTTTGGTTTCAATACAAAAGACTGCTGTACATTCATTTGACTGGTCACTTGCTTAAAATCCATCTTTAATTTGGCTGTATTATTGATAATGAAAGCATAAAAAGCATTGGTATCCAATGAAAGGAATTTATACTTTGTATTCTTCCCCTTTCGGAACATTCTTTCCAGAATCGTCTTTACTTTCTGTGACTGCATTCCGGTAACCTTTTTAATCTCATCGATTGCATGTAGCAGATAAATACCATGTGTATGTGTATTAATCTGAGTTTTCATCACAATTTGTCTATGCGCATCCTGCTTTGCCAATTCTTCCGTTGTCCGAAATATTCCCCTAAGGACACGACTATCTATCTCCTCCGCAAAGTTATATCCCGCTCCTTCAAGATTTACTTTATTTGTTTCCTTATTACCACTCAATAAATAAGTCTTCTTAAAGTAATCATGAACCCTTAGCAAAGTCTCCCTTTCACCAAGTCCATCATAATCTAAATTTCGAAGTTCTTTCGTAAGCGAGAAACCCTTCACCTCATCTTTTAAAAATAATCTTCTTAATTGATATGCTTTATCCATAGAGGACAGCATACCTTCCTTATACTTGGTATCCAGTGTATACAAATAACAAAAGTCTAAAATGTTTAGTCCGTAATGTTTTTTCTCCGGCATACGTCTGATACGCCCTATCGTTTGAATCTGAAAATCCTCACTTCCACCTTCACGTAATTTTACGAGAATCTTGGCGCGAGGACAATCCCATCCGGTAGATATTGCCTGCTTCATAAGCAAAAATGCAGGAGAACCATCCAAATCAGTTAAATCATCCGATATCATTTTTTCATCACTCATCCAAATGTTTACCATACCATTATCATAGGTATATCCCATAGATGACAATTTTTCTTCAACTGCTTGAATTGTTTCCGGTTGCCCTGCCGGAAATTGTATTAATACCAATGGACGCACCTTTGATCCTATCATTTTATAATTCTCTACTATTTCTTTTCTCTTTTCATCAACTAAATCCAACAGATAGTCATAATCATTGGTAATCTGTTTTTCCTCATCCACTCCCTCATTGACATAAATTGCACGTGTAATCAATCCCTCACTAATCACATCATCTTCCGAAATTTCATAATATTCCTGATGATTTACTTTATTTGCTGTGGCAGATACGCGAATAATATTCTTTGCAGAAAAAGCATTAATAATCTCATTTGCTTTACTGGTATTGTTTGCATGTTCCTCATCAATAATAACCACGAACTCCAATCCTGACTTATGTGCATCTGCAATTCGATCAAACAGATTTTGCCTTTCTCCATCCTTTAAAGCATTATTTCCCTTTTTAGTAACCAATTCCCAATTAATAAAAGTAATACTTCCGGCAGAAAAACCTGTCAAAAGTGAATACAACAAATTTCTTGTATCTCTTTCCGGCGTCACGCTCTCCATCTGTTCTTTACTTTGTTCTTCCAGATTTCCCTTACCCGGACATAGCCAAATAAACGCGGTATTTCCATATGTATTGTTCAAATACTCATTAATATATTTTATCAAAATAATTGTTTTTCCTGCACCTGTAGGAGCTTTTACTGTAATAACCTGTTTACTATCGCCCGCGACTGTTTTTTGAATTAAAAAATCCACACATTCATTTTGGAATTCTAAGTCTTTTATCCCTTCTACCATAATTGCCCTGCCTCTCTTAATTCAGAATTAAAATAATAATTCGGTATAGTATGTATATCTACTGTTCCAAACAACGTCTCTTGTGTTGTTGTCAACAGCACATTTTGAGAAACATATATTGCTTTTATATCTGAATATTCATCCCAATGGCTTTCTAACTCATCTGCTTCTTCATCACTCATAAGCATCACATACTGACGATTATCAATTTTGATTCCATGTTCTAACTGTATCATTTCAGCTGTATGCTCTAATAATGCATCTGCAAGGAATTCCTCTTCTTTTGATACAAAATCAGTTCGATAGTATTTTAGATTAGCAGGAATTCCTTCTGAATACTCTGTGCCATCTTTTCTCTTTCCTGTAATCACCGTCTTTATTCGCTGATATGTAACATCCCGACAAATATTATTTTCGTTATTTGTGCATAAAACAAACTTACGATTTCCTCCATCTTGTTTGTTTAGTTCTAATACTGCTTGTGCCGTTGTACCTGAACCTGCAAAAAAATCTAAAATGATCCCATCCTTTTCGCATGAAATTTTGATTATATTTTGAATCAACTTTGACGGTTTAGGATGTGTAAAAATCTTAGCAACACCAAAAATATCTTTTAACTCTTGCGTTGCATCTGCATTCATTGCCTGTTTATCCCACCATGATTCCGCTTTTCTTTTCGTCATTTCTCTATCTCTTGCAAACACACGTTGTACCGGACGTGCAATTCCACTTTTTCCAAATATTATTCGACCATCATCAATACGTTTTTTTACTTCATTTTCATTAAATACCCAATATCTTCCATCTGGTGGATAAAAAACGTCTCCTGTCTTAGGGTTTGTAACTGGGAAATAGGGTCCAACATGGTTAGCTGATAAATCTGTAGTAACCCAAGGTCCACGCGGATCATCATCTGGATTACTGTATTTCTCCAAGATATCTTCTTCTGATAATTCATATCCCAAATCAAAAACATTATCAATTGACTTTGAATAACAAACAATATAGTCATGTACTGCTGGCAACCATCCCATATTATTTCCATTCGTTTTTTTCTTCCACAAAATCATTCCCACAAAATTATTAACCCCAAAAATTTCATCACATAATAATTTTAATTGTGAAACTTCATTATCATCAATAGAAATAAAAATCACGCCTGATTCTTTTAATAATTTCTTAGAAACAATAAGTCTTTCATACATAAATGATAGCCATTTACTATGTCTAAAACCATCTTTTTCATCTATAAATGTGTCATCATATTTAAAGTCTTTACCACCAGTATTATATGGTGGATCAATATAAATCACATCCACCTTCCCTTTATGTGTTTTTTCCAACAAATGCAGACTATGTAAATTATCCCCTTCCAACAAAAAATTATAATTTTTTTCCGGTGCTTCTGCTATTTCGCGCTCAGATACTTCCGTAAAAACAGGAATATTATCCCGCATCATAACATCGACATTTTCCTCATGTTCTTCCCATATCAAACCATAACGTTTTGATGCCAGTTCTTTCTCAATCTGATTAATTGCAATCAATGATTCATCATCACTATGCTGTTCTTTCAATGTCTCTAAAAACTGTATCATTTTATCGCGACGTATCTTTGACAAATTTGCCATCTTATGGTCTCTCCTCTTCTATACTCCAAACTCTCTTTTTTCTTTTCTGCTTAAACATAAATAATTCAAATAACACTTCTGGCATCTTTCTTTTGAACATTTCCGCGGCAAATCATTGTTGCGAATATTTTCTGCCGCAGCTCTAATATCACGACTCACATCATCCAGTAACCCTTCCGTCACTCTTTGCCGCTCACTTTCTGAGTTGTCCAGATTATATATTTCCAAATAATCTGCATTTTCTCCCGTCAGCTTCTGATACCCCAATGCATATATTTTTAATTGCTCTGCATTAATACATTCTGTTACATCCCTACTGGCAGTTTTGAAATCAACAATATATGTTTTTTCTTCACCGGATATTTCACGTCGTTTTACCAAATCTATTCTACCATTTACTTTTATTCCATCTCCCATATCCAGTTCAATATCTGCCTCTGCCATTGTAATTTTATCAAAATCATCTTGATTTTTCGCCACATACTCCGAAATAGTTTTCTTTGCACCCTCAAGCATGTTTGCTTCCAATTTGGGATTTGCATATGGAAGATAAAAACTCACATCTACAATATCCATAATTTCTCTATCTTGCAATTTCTCTCCGTCAAGAAATTTTTTATGGATATTTCTCACAATTTCATGCATTGCTTTTCCATAACCCATTGCTGGCACAATCGGCTGCACAAATCCATAAAACATTGACATCTTAAAACGATATGCACATTCAAAATAATCTTGCAAAATTGAAAAATTGAGATTAATTGGTGCTGAATCTTCATTCATTACGGGCAAATGCTTGCTTGTATATTGCATCTGAGAATCATGCATCAACATATATGGTGAATCTTTTGCTTCTACCATAAATTCTGATACCTTTTTCTCTCTGGCATTCCCTAGTGATCTGGTCAAAAACAAAAATTTCTTTGCACGTGTTACTGCAACATAAAATAATTTACGTTCTTCCTCTATTCCCCCTGCAAACCGCTCCGCATTTGGAATCCAATCCTTTTTAATCACATGCCAAATGCCTTTTCCGCCCATTTTTGCTGATGGAAAGTTGTTATGGTTTAACTGTGGAATAAATACAGCAGTAAATTCCAGTCCTTTTGACTGATGTACCGTCATAATATTAACTGCATCCGGTCTGATATATGTATTGGCTATGTATCCTTCCGGATAATATCCAGCCGCTGTATACTGTAAAAAATTGCAGAAATTCTTTAACTTATTTTTCGGCAACGTTGCAAAATGAATTGTCTCAAAATCCTGAATTACTTGACTGAATTTACCTAAATTATATAGTATAATTTCCGCTTTTTCATTTTCTGGATCATCCATGATTGATAATTTACGCAAAAAATCATGATATACTTTTTGCAATACGAAATCACCATAGTACTTTTTATCTTTTACATTGATTATTTCCAAAGTGGCTATCGCATCGGCTATCTCTTTTCTATCCAGCGAATACCCTATCTTTTCCCACATTTGAAATAACTCTATCATTCCAATGGATCCATCCAAATAGTCAAAAATACCTTTTGCCGCCTTGCATTCCGATGTAGAAAATAATTCATTTACGCCCTCGATTATATAAGGGATTTCACATTCATCAAATACTTTTGCCAACTCAGGTCCATGTTTACGCTTACGTAACAAAACCGCCATTTCTGAGTATTTTATACCAACGTTATGAAGTTCTTTAACTCTCTCTGCAATAAAACCATATTCATCTTTTGCTTCCTCAAATTCATGGTATACAGTATCACCTTCTTCGTATTGAAACAATGCGCCTGATACCATTTTTTTAGGTAAGCGTTTGGTATTATTAACAATCACGCGTTTTGCAATGTCAATAACCGCCTCCGAACTACGATAATCAGTATCTAATACAATATATTTTTTTATTCCATACCTTTCTTTAAATGTTAAAATATTCTCCGGATCACTTCCACGAAACTGATAAATGGTTTGGTCATCATCTCCCACAATACATAAATTGCAACCACCCCGCTTCAAGAAATGAATTAATCTCTCTTGAATCGGATTTGTATCTTGGTATTCATCAACAGTTAAGTATTTTATTTTGCTTGTGACTAAATTGGCAAACTCCTTATTATTCTCTAATTGATTCAGCATTTCCTGCATAATAAGCGAATAATCAAAATAATTTTTCTCATAAAATGTTTTTCTGTAATTATCCACAGCATCTTGCATTTTATCATCCCATTTACCTCTTTCAAACCAGTTTTCATTTAAAGTGCTCATTACGCTCAAGAAAAGATTCGTCTCACTATATATTTTAAGACCTAAATCTTTCATACCACAGTTGTTGTAGTTCTTTTCGATATACAGTTTTGTTTTTATCTCATCTAACACTGTGAACTTCTGAAACTCTGCAATATATTCTTGTAACATCTTCAAGCAAAATCCATGTATCGTTCCTACATACATATTCGCAAATCCATTTGTATTTCCCAGTACAGCTTCACCATATTTATATATTCGGCTTTTCAATTCTGTTGCTGCTTTTTCTGTAAAGGTAAATGCAACAATATTCTCCGGTAAGATATTTTTATTACTCACTAAAATATTGATAATTCTCCTTGTAACTACGCCTGTCTTGCCAGCTCCCGCGCACGCAATAATTTCCAAATCTTCTTCTATTGTTTTGACTGCATCTATCTGTTTTTCTGATAAATATTTGTATAAATCCATTCTAATCCTCCGTAATCTAAACCATGATATTAAATTACATCTTCAATGACTCTATCGTATTTATTATAATCTCCGCTTTGTCCGTTAAAACGTACTTACCCCTTGTTTTTTGTTTTATATATCCTTCCCTTTGAAGTATCCGAAACATCGAACTAATTTTCATTTTGCTATAGTTCATTGTACCCGCAATCTGCATTTGCGTAAGTGGTATAATCTTTTCATTTAAAATAATGGCTTCGTTATCGTGCATTAATTTTAACAAATCATAATAATCGTTTAAAAAAATATCCATTCCCATTTATTCACCCATGCTCTAAGTGCCAACATTTTTAGAATATTATATCATGCATTATCAGTCTTATAAATATCATTTCTATAATATCTGATGCAGGTTACTTTTCAATATGCTTAAGTATCATTCTTATAAATGAAATCCACTAATTTCTACTCTTTCACACCTCTAATGATTTTCTGCTTACATTTCTTCGTAAACCTCACATTTTGACTATCATTTTATTACCCATGTTTTTGTTCAAAAGGCGTTCTACAGAACGCCGCAAGATACGCATTTCGTGGGCACGAAATACTAATCTTGTCGGGGAGTAGCCCCGAACCCCCTTAAAACCCTTAGATTTTTAATAATAGCGCCAAAAGATATAAATTTGACGCCATTTATCCATTTCGTGACGCCAATTCAGCTATTTTTTATGCCAAACATTTTTTACTGACATCAATCCATCATAAATTGACGCCAGTAAAATATTCACATTTATTTGTGACAGCATCTGACTGTCATTTTCTATGTGAAAAAGATTGAATGACATCAAATCCAACTAAAATGAAGTCAACTTTCAAAGTTGGGATATCAAATCCCAATATTTGAAATCACCTGAAAGTATCTGGAAATCACATTATTATATTTTGAAATCATTCGGATACTTTTCCCCCTGCATTGTATTGGGGAGGGCATCCGCTGTCAAGTATTTTAGTCCTAGCCGAAAATTCTTGACAGCGGATGCCCTCCCCAATAAGTGGTAGCCAAGGCAAAGTATCTAGAGGTGTCGGCAAACGCCGCACTTCCTAACAATAGCATTGCTTAAAACCTATCATGCTACATCTTTTCCGCAAAATGTTCATTTCCTCATATAAATCTTTAAATCATCTGAAAATATCTCAACGCATCCTCTATCGCCTTTTCTTTTTCCATTGGCACCTGCGGTACTTTCGCCTTACCCTCTCCCACATTATAATTGACTCTCTCAATTATCCCATGCTTCCTTTTCACCTGTGCAATATAAAGCTGTGACACCTTAAGTCCATGCTTCTCTAACACATACGCTTTTATCTCCGCATAAGTCGCCTTGCTCTCCGCTTTCGTCAAATCCATCTCATCAAGTTCAATCTTCACTTCTATATGTTGTGCCGATTTCAGTTTGGACAACAAAACGCATGTCTCAACATGAACGGTAAAAGGAAACATATCTATCCCTCTCCCCCTCTCCATCCGGTATCCCTTCCCACTTAAGTATTCCATATCCCTTGCCAGTGTCTCAGGGTTGCAGGATATATACACCACCTTTTTAGGCTTTAGCTTTACGACCGCATCCAGAAACGCCTGACTGCTGCCCTGACGCGGCGGATCCATGAACACCACATCCACGTTCCGCCCTATAAGGGCCATGTCCGTCATAAATTCACCTGCATCTGCCTGATAAAAACGGATATTGGCAATCTGGTTTTTCTTTGCTCCTGCCACAGCATCCCTCACGGCATCTTTGTTCAATTCCACACCGATGACTTCCTTTGCCTTGACCGCCGCGATCATGCCTATGGTTCCGGTTCCACAGTAGGTGTCCAGCACCACTTCTTTTCCGGAAAGCTCTGCGTATTCCACTGCTTTTCTGTACAGCTTTTCTGTCTGGGACGGATTTACCTGATAGAAAGACCGTGGGGAAATCTTAAAGGTCAGTCCGCAAAGCTTATCTTCAATATAACCCGGCCCATAAATCACCTGTTCTTTTGTGCCAAGGACCATGCTTGTCTTCCGGTCATTGACATTTACCACCACGGTAGTAATTTCAGGATGTTCTTTCCTTAAAGCTTTTACAAAATTATTCTTGGATGGCATGACCGGTGACCTGAGCACCAGCACTACCATGATCTGCCCGGTTTCATACCCCACTCTGACAAGCACATGGCGGAGCAGTCCATACCCTGTATCCTCGTCATATATTTTTATTTTAAAAGATTTAAGCAGCCCTCTGATTGTTTTTATAATGGCGTCTGCCTTTTCATTTTCCAAAAGACATGTGTCTACCGGAACGATTATGTGGGTCCCTTCCTTGTAAACGCCTGAAATGGCATTTCCCCTGGTATCTCTTCCGAAAACTGCATGTACCTTATGACGGTAATGGGCCGGATTTTCCATGCCGGTGATGCCCTCCAGCTTTCCAAAAGGCTTTAAGAGGCTGGACACCTGTTCCCTTTTCCAGTCAAGCTGTCTTTTATATTCCATATGTAAAAGCTGACATCCCCCACATTTTTTATAGACCGGGCAGAGCTGCTGTTCCTTTTCTTTCTTGTGTACCTGCTCTTTTGAGAGCCTTTTTCCTGCACTCTGATTCATCTTCCCTTCCTTCCCGCAAACTGCTGTTTCCCTACACTTTGGCATAACATTTCATACCATATTTTACCGGGAACTAATCGCTGCGGCATTAACAAAATATACTGATTTCAAAATGCCGCACCGGATTCTGTAAAGTTCAAGACCCCAGACAGTTATCCCAGGGTCATTTGCTTCATTCCTTATGCACTTATTATATTTTCTTTAGTTTCACTGAATCCATTCCCTGAATCAGTTCAGTGGCACGCTCCACGTCGGCCTCATTGATCCGGATGGTAAAGGTATTCTTCTCCTTCTGATCCGAGCCTCCAAATACCCTTGAAAAAAAAGACTTTCCTTCCCATTCAATAAAATAAGAAATCCTGTTTTTTAAAAAAAGCTTCTCCAGCTTCTGCTTACTGTCCATGCTGTACACTCTGCAAAAAGGCACTTCCCTGTTGATTACCTGATTTTCAAAAATCAATGATGCCATCTTACTGTCTCCCCCACTTCACTGATACTTAATGCCGGAAACCGTCAGACGCTACCGACATTAACTAAGTCTATTATAATTCATGCCGCACAGATATTTCAACAAAAAAATAAAAATACTTACACCTTCTTAGACAATTCCCATAATTCCTTCTGTGACACATACTGTTCATTCAGCCAGTCTGCAGCTTCCCGGACTCCCTGGGCGTTGAATGTAAATTCCGTCCTCTGCTTATTTTCCTCCGGGGTCTTGGCATAGCAGTAAGGCTCCGGCCAGATGATCGTTTCCAGTTTCGGGCCGTCCTCATAGTCTTTCTTTTTCAGCATAAATCTCATGCCCTCCATGCTGCCGGTGTATTCTTCTTTTTTAATATAATTTAAAACGTTAAAATTTTCTTTTTCAATCACGGATTTGCGCCTGCACCCTTTCTGTCTGCATTTTTCTGTCGGGCAAAATAGTCTGCCAGTCCGCCTAATGACTCTAAAAGTATCCGGCTTTCCTCCTCGTCAAACTGTGCCATGGCCGCCTTGATCATTTGTCTGTGAAATTCCTGGTGGTGGTCAAAGGCCCGTTTTCCCTTTTGAGTCAGGGATAAGAGCACCAGCCGTTTATCCTCCTCGCTCCGCTCCCGCAGTACATAGCTGGTTCTGGTCAGTCTGTCAATGGATTTGGTAAGTGTTCCCATGGTGACGGAAAGCTTTTTGGCCACCGCCGAACTTGGGGAAGGCTCCCCTGTCCCGATGGCTTCTATCACATGCATATCATTGATGGTAATATCTGTAAATTCTCCTGTGATCAGTGCTTCCTGCTCAATGTCCATAATATCCCTGAACAGCTTGACCAGCAAAGTATTTAGTGCTTTATCAAGTTCCATATCTACTCCATTCCATGCGGCTTTATCCCCTGCTGCCAACAGGCTCTGTGTGCATTCTGCACACTGGATCACTGCCGCAAAGGCCCGTCCCCCAGCTTTTACCGTGGGGCGCCGGCTACCATGTAAGGACTGCTGCCCCCCAGGTAAGACCAGCTCCAAAGCCTGCAAGTACAATTTTATCACCCTTTTGAAGCCTCCCCTGCCGGTTCAGCATATCCATCAAAAGAGGCACACTGCCTGCTGAAATATTACCACATTCCTGAAGGTTTGTGGGAAATTTTTCGGCTGGCTGGCCTAATTTTTTTGCCACTGCCTCTATGATTCTTATATTTGCCTGATGAAGCAGAAAATATTTGATCTGCCCTGCTGATATTCCAGCCTGGTCAAGGGCCTGCATAACTGCACCGGGCACAGTTTTTACCGCAAACCTGAAAACTGCCTGCCCATTCATCCGGGCATATTCCGGCTTCCATTCCTTTTTGACCAGCGGATTGTTTACGGGCCTGTTATGGCACCAGAGGGCATCTCCTCCCCCGCCATCGGTTCCCTGCACCATGCTTAAAATGCCCACCTCTTCCTTCCGCACCACAGCCGCCCCTGCGCCGTCTCCGAAAAGTACGCAGGTGCTCCGGTCATTCCAGTCCATCATTTTGGAAAGGGTTTCCGCCCCTATCACCAGCGCAGTCTCTGCCCTGCCGCATGCCATATAGCTTTCTGCAATGGCAAGGCCGAACAGAAACCCCGCGCAGGCCGCATTGAGATCAAATGCCGTTGCATTTACCGCCGAAATGGCGTTTTGTATCTGACAGGCCGTGGAAGGAAAACACATATCTCCGGACACCGTTCCCACAATGATCAAATCAATCTCCTCTGCCCTTACTTCTGCATTCTCCACCGCCCGCCGGGCGGCTTCCACTGCCATGGAAGTGGTCGTCTCCTCCACCGCAATATATCTGCTTTCAATCCCTGTACGGCTCCGTATCCACTCATCCGTAGTATCCGTCCACTTTTCCAGTTCTTTATTATCTACCTTCCTAATAGGCAGACAGCTTCCGGTTCCAATAATCCTTGCCGGCATAATCAACCTCCTCATAAACAGGGCGCCGCTTCCCAAACAACGGACAGCCCGCTTCGCAAGCCAGCTTATTGTAGTCTGATGACATACCACAGCCGCCCTGTCGTTTTCGCTTGCAATATCATTTTTCAATATTTTCTGAAACGGCTATATCTGTCCTGTGCGATTTCCTCCCCGGTCATGGTGTCAAATCTTTGCAGGAATTCCACCATATGCGCTTTCATATAGCCGCAGATATCTTTTAAGGTAGATGCGTCAGCGCCTCCATACTCGGGCACAATCCTTTCAATCACCTTTAATTTCTTCAGATCCTCCGCCGTGATCCCCATCACCTGTGCGGCCTCCTGGGCCCGTTTTCCGTCTTTCCACAAAATGGAGGCAAAGCCTTCCGGCGACAGCACAGAATAGGTAGCGTTTTCCATCATCCACACCTCATTGCCCACTGCAAGGCCCAGCGCCCCGCCGCTTCCCCCTTCTCCTATGATGATAGAAAGAACAGGCGTCTTTAGCCCGGACATTTCAAAGAGATTCCGGGCAATGGCTTCTCCCTGCCCCCGCTCCTCCGCTTCCATGCCCGGATAAGCGCCGGAGGTGTTGATAAAACAAAAGACCGGGCGGCGGAATTTCTCTGCCTGCTTCATCAAACGCAGAGCTTTCCGGTAGCCTTCCGGGGAAGTCATTCCGTAATTCCTATAGGCACATTCTTTTGCGTCATTTCCCTTCTGGACGCCAATCAAGGTGACCGGCTGTCCATAAAGCAGCCCGATGCCGCCCACAATCGTTTTGTCGTCCCTGAAATTCCTGTCTCCATGGAATTCTATAAAGCCGTCAAAAATTTCTTCCATAAAAGTAAGGGCCGTGGGCCTTTCCATGCTTCTTGCCGCCCGTACTCTCTCCCAGGCAGTCTTTGCAGGTGTCTTTATCATTTTTTCCCGGTCAAGCTCTGTGGGGATAAACTTACTTATTTTATCTGTAAAATGAGTATAACCATTGCTTTCCGCAGAAATCCTGTGGGAATTTAAGATCTGGTACAGGGTTCTTTTCAAATCGTCCCGCTCCACGATACCGTCCACAAATCCGTGCTCCATCTGGAATTCCGCGCTCTGGAAACCCTTAGGAAGTTTCTGGCCGATAGTTTGCTCTATGACCCGGGGCCCGGCAAAGCCAATCAGCGCTCCCGGCTCTGCAAGAATAATATCCCCCAGCATGGCAAAGCTCGCGGTCACGCCCCCTGTAGTCGGGTCGGTAAGCACAGACACATACAAAAGCCCTGCATCCGAGTGCTTTTTAAGAGCCGCCGCGGTTTTGGCCATCTGCATAAGGGAAATGATTCCCTCCTGCATCCGAGCACCGCCGGAACAGGTAAAAAGCACCACCGGAAGCTGCAGTCTGGTAGCCCGCTCCACTGCCAGCGCAATCTTCTCTCCCACTACATGGCCCATGCTTCCCATAAGAAATCTTGCATCGCAGATGCCGAGACAGACTTTTTCCCCCAGTATCCGCGCTTCCCCTACCGTTACTCCTTCATGGAGTCCGGTCTTTTCCTTTACCTCTTTCAGTTTTTCCTCATATCCGGGAAACGTTAAGGGATTGCTGATTTCCATATCCTCATACCACGGGATAAAGCTGTCCCTGTCGCACACCATACGGATCCTGTTTTTCGTCCTTACACGGAAATAACTGCCGCAGGCCGTACAGATATAATTATTGACCACCACATCCCCTTTATCCAGTTCTCTTTTACAATCGGGGCATACGATGACCTGCTTATCCTCCTGGCCGTCCTTCTTTTTTTGCGCCAGCCAGGTTATCAGCCTTGCTTTCTCTTCCGGCTTCTTCCCGTCCTTTAACTCTCTCTCCCGTAATTGTAATGTCTTTTTATGAAATAATCCCGACATTTCCCGCCTCCACATAATCTCTTTTTCAGTAACAGTTCTGCCTCCAGCTTGACGGTCACGCTAATGTGCGCCAAATGTTCCAAAGCCGGATATTTTACGAAATAGCAAACGTCAGCTCCGCTTGGGCCGCCACTTCACCGTCCACCCATGCAACTGCCTTTCCTATGCCCATAGGGCCCTTTTGCTTTACAATTTCCGTCTCCAGCATCAGTACATCGCCGGGGATGACTTTTCTTTTGAATTTTGCCGATTGTATGGCCGCAAAATAAGCGGTTTTCCCTTTATTTTCATCCAGGCTTAAAATCGCCACCGCCCCTGCCTGGGCCAGTGCCTCAATAATAAGCACCCCGGGCATTACCGGTTCTCCGGGAAAATGCCCCTGAAAAAAGGGTTCATTGTAAGAGACACACTTTTTCGCCACCGCACGCACGCCGGGAGTAATTTCTTCCACCGTATCTATCAGCAGAAAAGGCTGCCTGTGGGGGATAATTTCCATTATTTCCTTTGCCGTTAATAAAGACATTTCTACCTCCGCCTGTTATCCGTTGTATTTTCCAATCAAAATGCTTGCATTGTGTCCCCCAAAGCCAAGGGAATTGCTAAGGGCATAGGGGATTTCCTCCTGGTAAGCCTCCCTGCAATAATCCAGATCCAGTTCTTCGTCAGGGGTTTCATATCCCACAGTCTTATGAATGAATCCTTCCTCCATTTCCTTCACGCAGGCTACAAACTCTACGGCTCCTGCCGCCCCCAGAAGGTGTCCTATCATGGACTTGGTTGAATTGATATGTATTTTCCGGGCATGTTCCCCGAAAGCTTCTTTGATGGCCCTGGTCTCAAAAAGATCGTTGTGGTGGGTCGCCGTGCCGTGGGCATTGATGTAGGTAATGTCCCCGGGCTTTATTCCTCCGTCCGCAACTGCCGCAAGCATGGCTTTCGCAGCGCCCATCCCGTCCTCTGCAGGAGAAGTGATATGATAGGCATCACTTGTGCACCCGTACCCTTTTACTTCCCCATAGATATGCGCATTTCTGGCTCTGGCATGTTCCAGTTCTTCCAGTATCACAATACCAGCCCCTTCTCCCATCACAAAACCACTGCGTTTTTTGTCAAAGGGCAGGGAACATTTGTCCGGATCATCCACATTTGACAACGCGGTGAGGGCACAGAAACCTGCTACTCCAATGGGGCTGATGGAACTCTCCGTTCCCCCTGCCGCCATCACATCCGCCTCTCCGTACTGGATGCTGCGGAAGGCTTCCCCAATGGAATTGGTGCCTGTGGCGCAGGCTGTCACAACATTGATGCTTTTTCCTTTCAGTCCGAAGAAAATGGAAACGTTGCCTGCCGCCATATTGGAAATCATAAGGGGCACGAAAAGAGGATTTACCCTGGAAGGTCCTCTGTTTATTAACTTGCCGTACTCCCGCTCTATAGCCTGTAAGCTTCCTATCCCGGAACCTACCGCACAGCCGATGCGGTAAGGGTCTTCCTTTTCCAGCACAAGGCCGGAATCCTCAAAAGCCTCTTTTGCCGCCGCCACCGCATACTGGCTGAATACTTCCATCCTCTTTGCGGTTTTGAAATCCATATATTTCTGGGGATCAAATTCCTTTACCTGTGCCGCAACATGACATTTATAACCGGCGCTGTCAAACCCCGTAATGGGTCCAAACCCATGCTTCCCTGCTTTCACTGAATCAAAAAAATCTGCAACATTCAGGCCAATGGGGGTAATGACTCCCATGCCTGTTACTACTACTCGTCTGCTCATACCAAGAATTTTCTCCCTTCTTACTAACCTCCATGATCCTGTTCTGCACTATACTGCCATTCCGCCGTCCACGGATATTACCTGTCCTGTGATATAGTCTGCCCTTTCAGAAGCCAGAAAAACAACCACATCCGCCACTTCCTCCGGCTTTCCGGGCCTTCTAAGGATAATCTGCTCCTTCATGGCTTCTTTCACGGAATCGGGAAGTTTTTCCGTCATTTCCGTCTCTATCAGCCCCGGTGCCACGGCATTCACCGTAATGCCCCGGCTTCCCAGCTCCCGCGCCATACTTTTGGTAAGCCCGATGATGCCCGCCTTGGACGCGCAGTAATTTGCCTGGCCCGGATTGCCCATGAGCCCTGTAACGGAAGAAATGTTAATGATTTTTCCGCTTCGCTGTTTTAAAAACTGCCTATAAAGGTGCCGCATGGTGTTAAAACACCCCTTAAGGTTTATGGCGATCACATCGTCAAAATCTTCCTCACTCATTTTTGCCATCAGCCCGTCTCTTGTAATACCTGCGTTGTTCACAAGAATGTCGATATGTCCATACCTTGCAGTCAGTTCCTCCATCATCGCCCTGCAGGCGTTAAAATCTGCCACATTACAGCCATAGGTCTGGGCTTCGCCGCCTGCCGCCTGAATGTCTCTTACTGTCTCCTGTGCCTTCTCCCCGGAACCGTTATAGTTGACCACCACAAACGCGCCCTCCTTTGCAAGACCTAGGGAAATCGCCCTTCCGATTCCCCTGCCGCCGCCTGTTACCAGCGCTACTTTTCCCTTAAGCATCTGCAAGCACCTCCAGAGCCTTTGCCAAATCTTCATACTTGTCGATATTAACCACTCTGGCCTTTCTGTCTATTTTTTTCACAAATCCGCACAGGGTTCTTCCCGGCCCGATCTCCACAAAAGTATCCACCCCGTCTGCCAGCATTCTTTCCACAGACTGCTGCCATTTCACAGGGGAAGATATCTGCCGCTCCAAAAGGCTTCTGATATCCTGTGTGCTGGTCACATAGTCCGCTGTCAGGTTTGCCACATAGGGGATAAATTCCTCTGCAAGCTGTACCTTATCCAAATCCTTCCGTAAGCGCTCTCCTGCTCCTGAGAGAAGCTGGGAATGGAAGGGGCCGCTGACATTCAAAGGCACGATCCTCTTTGCCCCTTTTTCCATCAGAGCTTCCACCGCCCTGACCACAGCCTTCTCCTGTCCGGAAATGACGATCTGGCCGGGGCAGTTATAATTGGCAATTGTCACGATCCCCGGCGTCTGGGCACATACTTCTTCAATCACGCCGCTCTCAAGTCCCAGAATGGCCGCCATGGAACCGCCTGTGGGCACTGCCTCCTGCATGTACACGCCCCTGCGCCTTACAATGGCAAAGGCGTCCTCCGCTCTCATGACCCCGGAGGCCACAATCGCCCCGTATTCCCCAAGGCTCAGTCCGGCCGCCGTATGGGGGCGGATCTCTCTTTCCTCCAGAACCTTTAAGATCGCTGTCTCAACCGTCAGCATGGCAATCTGGGTATACTCTGTAACAGAAAGCTTATCGTTTTCCTCAAAGCAGATGGTGGCAATGTCGAGTCCTGTTATTTTGCCTGCCTTGTCAAAAATATTTCTGGCTGTTTCTTCTTTTTCATAAAAGTCTCTGCCCATTCCTATGTATTGTGCTCCCTGTCCCGGAAACATAAACGCTGTTTTTCCCATTTTCAATCAACACCTGTCCCTTTCTCCAAGAAGCCCTGCGGCTTCCTCCATCATTTCTTCTATAATTTCCCGGCAGGTCTGCTCCTTCCTGATTAGACCTGCAATCTGTCCTGCCATAAGCGTACCGTTCACCACATCCCCGTCCATCACTGCCCTGCGCAGGGAGCCTAACGTAAGCTGCTCTAATTCTTCCAGCCCGGCCCCTTCCTTTTCCAGCCGCAGGTATTCCCTGCTCATCTGGTTGCGTATCTGACGGATGGGATGCCCGGTACTCATTCCGGTCACTTCCGAATCAATATCTTTTGCTTTCAGGATTTTTTCTTTATAATTGGTATGGACAATGGATTCTTTGGCCGTTACAAATCTGGTTCCTATCTGGACTGCCTCTGCTCCCAGCATAAAGGAAGCGGCAATGCCCCTTCCGTCGCCAACACCTCCTGCAGCAATCACTGGTATTTTCACAGCGTCCGCCACCTGGGGGACTAAACACATGGTGGTGGTGGAACCGATATGGCCGCCTGATTCCATTCCTTCCGCTATCACTCCGTCAGCACCGCACCGCTCCATCATCTTTGCCATGGCCACGCTGGCCACCACAGGAATCACTTTCACCCCGGCTTCCTTAAATTCCTTCATAAATTTGGCAGGATTGCCTGCACCGGTAGTCACAATGCCGACCCCTTCCTCAAGCACCACCTTCGCAACTTCCGGCGCGTTGGGATTCATCAGCATGATGTTCACCCCTACAGGCTTATCTGTCAACTCCCTTGCCTTTCTGATTTCACTCCTTACAACTTCCGCAGGGGCACTGGCTGCCGCAATGATTCCCAGACCTCCGGCTGCCGATACAGCCGCAGCCAGATGATGCTCCGCCACCCACGCCATTCCTCCCTGAAAAATGGGATAAGTAATCCCCAAAAGCTCCGTCACCCTAGTTTTCATTTTCCTGTCCCTTCATTTTAAACTCAGTATTATTTACTTTGATAATCAAATTGTTTGACAATCAAAATATATACCCGGCATTTCCATTTGTCAACAACAAATTTATCTGATATATTATTATTTACAAAAATCATTATGGAAAACTGGAGGTTATTATGAATCTGACCCTCGAAACAGGCGTCTCCGCCATCACTGTATTTATCCAGGGACTAATCAGTTTCTTCTCTCCCTGTGTGCTGCCCCTGATCCCCCTTTACATCGGCTATCTCTCAGGCGGCGCAAAAACGGAAAATGACGATGGAACTGTCACATACAAAAGAAGCAGGGTTCTTGGAAACACGCTCTTTTTTGTAATCGGCATCAGTTTTGCCTTCTTTCTTTTAGGCCTTGGCTTTACCTCCGCGGGAAAGTTTTTTCACAATTACCAGACGCTGTTCACCCGTATCGGCGGTATCATTGTGATTCTTTTCGGCTTATACCAATTGGGATTATTCGGACAGAATCTGTTTTATAAGGAACACCGAATTCATTTCCGCCCGGATACCCTTGCCATGAATCCCCTTACAGCCCTAATCATGGGATTTACTTTCAGCTTTGCGTGGACTCCCTGCGTAGGACCGGCCCTGGCCAGCGTGCTCCTTTTGTCGGCTTCCGCTGCTTCCTCCCTTATGGGATTTCTGCTTATCGGCGTTTATACCCTTGGATTTGTACTGCCCTTTATGGCAGTAGGGCTGTTTACAAAGACCCTTTTGGATTGGTTTAAAAAATACCGCTCTGTCGTAAAATACACGGTCAAAGCCGGAGGCATACTTATGATTTTCATCGGCGTCATGATGTTTACCGGATGGATGAATGGGATCAGCTCCTATTTATCCGGCTTCGGGACCACATCCCAGGAGGACTCCCAGACCCCTTCCGCCGCCGGACGGCAGGATGCCTCCGAAAGTACAGACAGCTCCGTGGACAGTCCCGAGAATGCTTCTGGAAACACCAGTGAAAAAGAGACGGGGAACACTCCCGGTGAAGATACTTCCGAAAACGGCAGCGAAGATTCTGCCCCCAAAGTACCTGCCCCGGATTTTTCCCTCACAGACCAGTACGGCAATACCCATACACTCTCTGATTACAAAGGGAAAACCGTGTTTTTAAATTTCTGGGCTACCTGGTGCCCTCCCTGTAAAGGAGAGATGCCGGAAATACAGGAAATATATGAATACTATGGTGAGAACGGCTCTGAGGTTGTCGTGCTGGGAATCGCTTCCCCTGACTATGGCAGGGAAAAAGACGAAGAAACCGTCGCCGCCTTTTTGGAAGAAAACGGCTACAGTTTCCCTGTCGTCATGGATACTGGAGGGCTTTACGCATATACCTACGGCGTCAATGCATACCCTACCACGTTTATGATCGATAAAGAAGGAAATGTATATGGCTACGTGGCCGGACAGCTTACCAGAGAAATCATGGAAAGCATCATTGAACAGACCATAAACAGTATACCATAAGACGGAAGTCGTGTTATTCTCTGTCCGCTTCCCACAATTAATTATGACACATGCAGCACCTGCACCGTAATCAGATTTCCGGGCAGTATGCTGCATGTGTCATTGATTTTTTACTGCTATAAGCCGGCCCGCAAAGCGTGGCAGCGTTTATTTAGCACTCCAATAATTCCAGCGTACATGTTTTCGCAATGGATTTACGGATCTTGGCCCGGAGCGGCAGTACCGAAGTAGGTGATACTGACAACTCGTCGATCCCAATGGCCAGAAAAGTCTCCAGCATTGATAAATCTGCCCCCAGTTCTCCGCAGATACCTATCCAGATACCTGCTTTATGTGCTGCATCTGCAGCAATCTTCAATGCCCGCAGGACTGCCGGATGATGGGGATCAAAAAACTTGCCAAGGTCATTTGCCTGCCGGTCACATGCCAGGGTATACTGCGTCAGGTCATTGGTTCCAACAGAGAAAAAGTCAACCTCTTTTGCCAGTTCCTCTGCAACCAGAACAGAGGCCGGCGTCTCGATCATAATGCCAATCTCAGTATCTTTCCGGTAAGGGATCCCCTCTGCATCCAGTTCAGCCATTACTTTCTGACATGCCCGTTTACATTCTTTTACTTCCCACACGGAGGTGATCATCGGGAACATAATTGCAACTTTCCCATAAGCGGAAGCCCGGTAAAGGGCACGGAGCTGGGTGCGGAATACTTCAGGCCGGTTCAGGCAGATACGGATTGCACGCACTCCCAGCGCAGGGTTTTCTTCCTTCTGCAGCCCGAAGTAGCCCACCTGCTTATCAGCGCCAATATCCAATGTACGGATGACCACCCTCCTGCCTTCCATGGCAGTAGCTGCTTCCTTGTATGCCTGGAACTGGGATTCCTCAGAAGGGAAATCATCAGAAGCAAGATACAAAAACTCCGAGCGGAACAAACCGATCCCCTGTCCGTCATTGGACAAAACAGCGGCGATATCCTCTGGCGAGCCAATATTACAGTAGAGCATGATTTTCCGCCCGTCCAGGGTCACATCTTCCTGCCCTTTCATGGTTTCCAGCAGTTCTTTCATTTCCCGCTGCTTCTCATATTTTGCCTGAAAAGCCGCCAGCGTAATATCATCCGGCTCAACTGCCACCTGTCCGGTTTCCCCGTCAATGTAGACTATTCGCCCGTTGAGCTCCGGTTTCAGTGCATCTCCCAGCCCCGAAATGGCAGGGATGCCCATGGTGCGGGCCAGAATGGCTGTATGGCTGTTACCTGATCCCCCCTGGGTGATAAACCCAAGGATTTTATTTTTGTCAAGCTGGATCGTCTCAGAAGGCGCCAGATCATCTGCAGCCAGTATCACGGGTACTTCCGAATCAATGCTGCCCTCTGTTATCCCCATAAGGTTATTGAGGATGCGGCGAGTCACATCCCTGATATCTGCTGCCCTCGCCTGCATATAGGCGTCATCCATGGCCGCCAGCATAGCCGCAAACTTCTCACCAGCAATTTCCACCGCCCGTTCTGCCGTGCACTTTTCCTCTGCCAGTGTATCCATCATGCAATCCACATAATCCTCGTCCTCAACAAACATAGCATGGGTTTCAAAGAGAAGCGCCGTTTCCTCCCCCGTCTCCTGCCGGACCTTTTCTGCCAGGGCATTTAGCTGGGCAGCAGATTTTTCCCGGGCAGCCGTAATGCGTTCCTTTTCTGCCTCGATATCGGATGCGGGAGCATCTGTAATTGTAATTCCCGGACGCCGGAAGAAATAGACTGGACCGTTTGCAACGCCCTTTGAAACACCTTTTCCCTGTATTAAGATCATATTTCCCTCCTTATGTCACTTACAGATTATCCTTAAAGAACTGCTCCATTGCAGCAGCATCATCCTCTTCGCCATCTCCCTCAATGAGGACGGATATCGTATCTCCCTGCTTAACGCCCAGCCCCATAAGCGCCATAAGTTTGGAAGCTGCGGCAGATCTTCCGTCTGCCGTGGCGATAGTGACAGTGCTGCCCATTGTCTTGGCTTTCTTAGCCAGCAGGCCGGCCGGACGTGCATGGATACCTACAGGATCGTTGATGGTGTACTCAAATTTTTTCATGGTAATACTTCCTTTCTTAAAAATATTTTATTGTATTTTTACATTTATTCACATGGGTATGGGCATTCTTTCATATAAATCTGCCATGCCTGAAACCCATTCACCGCCTCCGGAACCACAAAGCCAAACTGTCTTAATGCGGCGCCGCTTATCACTTCACCAGGACGAAATCCAAAAGGCAACCGTTTTCCGGGATATTTTTCATTAAAATCCTCATTCAGGAAAAGCTGATAGCCTGCCTCATCCTTTAATCCCTGTACTTTTACCCTGACCGGTACAGGGTTTGCCTGCACATGATGATATACTGCACTGATCAGCACCTCCCTGCCAGACGGATCTGCGATCTCCCATACGGTGCATGTGCCTTCATAAGGACTGGATATCCTGTAATAGTCGCCATGCTGTATCAGGTTATAATGCTTTTTAAATAGGTTTATCTGTTCTCTTATCTCCGTCTTTTCTTCCTGTGTCAGTTTCCCGATATCCAGTTCATAGCCAAAGGTGCCTGCCATAGCCATACATCCTCTCGTAGCTAGCGGTGTTACCCGTCCTGTCTGGTGGTTGGGAACCGTTGAGACATGGGTCCCCATCACAGAAACCGGATATCCGAAAGAAGCCCCATACTGGATGCTCAGTCTCTCAATCGCATCTGTTGTATCACTGCCCCATATCTGCGGCATATAATAGAGCAGTCCGGCGTCAAACCGCCCGCCGCCTCCCCCACAGCCCTCAAACAATATTTCAGGGAATTTTTCTGTCAGTTCTTCCAGT
The DNA here is from genome assembly GCA_009911035.1 of Lachnospiraceae bacterium. Lineage (GTDB taxonomy): Bacteria > Bacillota > Clostridia > Lachnospirales > Lachnospiraceae > Suilimivivens. Next base: position 15,436 of record QXWO01000050.1, on the reverse strand, counting down.
ACCCTGTACAGCCCCAGCACATACCTGTGTGAAAATTCACCCTGTCTGCTGCCATCCAGCATCCTGCTGAATTTATCGCAGATTGCCCGGTTGCAGTCCCATTTCACATAAGTAACCGGTATCCCGCCAAGCAGCTCCGCTATCCGCTTTATGATATAATCCTGTACGTCTTCTCTGGAAAAATCCAGAATCAGCTCTCCCCTGCTTAAACACGGCTTTCTGCCAGGGACTGCCACTGCCCAGTCTGGATGGCATCTGTATAAGTCGCTGTCCTCGGATATCCCCTCCGGCTCCAGCCAGATACCAAACTGCATCCCTTCTGCTGTAATGCGTTCTGCCAGCTCTTTTAAGGTACAGCCAAGTTTCTTTTCATTGGGAAACCAGTCCCCTAATCCAGTGCTGTCATCCTCCCTTTTGCCGTACCATCCGTCATCCATTACAAACAATTCAACACCCTGCTTTTTTGCCTCTTTTGCAATGGCAACCAGTTTTTCCCCTGTAAAATCAAAATAAGTTGCCTCCCAGTTATTGATCAAAACAGGACGCTGCTTTTCTTTCCATCCTCCCCGGCAGATATGCTCCCTGATTACCTTATGGAAATTCCGGCTTACTTTTCCCAAGCCGCTCCCGCTGTGGGTCATCATCACTTCGGGGGTCCAGAAGGTATCTCCTCCATGCAGAGTCCATGAAAAATTATCAGGATGAATCCCACAGATCAGTCTGGTTCTGTCAATCTGGTCCTTTTCTGCCTCCATCAGAAATTCCCCGCTGTAGACAAACGAAAAACCGTAACAGCTTCCCATTTTTTCATCGGCTCCTTTTTCACACAGAATGGCAAAAGGATTATACTGGTGACTGCTTGTTCCCCTGACACTTCCAACCGCCTGTATGCCATGATGGATCCTCTCTCTTTGAAAATTCAGCTCCATGCCATGTCTTCCATAAAAAGATATCCACTCAAACTCCCCATATTCCCAGTCAAGGTTCATGCTGGCTGCTTTCTTTAAGACAATGTCTTCCGTCCCCTGATTTGTTATTTTTACGGCTCTGGTAATGATATCCGTTTCCTCCAGTATCCCGTAATAAAGTTCAACTTTCAAACCGGAATAGGGATCTGCCAGCCGGATCATCAGCGTTTGCGCCTCGCCATTTTCCGCATACACTGCCGGCATGCCCGGAATAAAATATTTTCCCTGGTGCAGACGGTACCCGGCATAGCGCAGTTCCGCCGCCTGGCTTCCGTCCTTATTCTCCACTTTCAAAGAAGTGATCCTGTAATCACCTGTACCGAAGCTGCTGTATTCCTGTAAAAGAGAGTCCATGGAATAAGTCCTGTCAATTCTCCCCATTTCATACGGATTGCCGGAAAACCCTCTGTCCGTCTGGTAATACAAAAGAGATTTGTCACTGTTATCCGTTTTTTCACCATAATAGGTATGGAGCAGGACATTCTGGGCGTCCGCTTTCATCTGGTAAGTTGAATTTTGGGTGTGTAACGTAAATATCCTGCGCTGTTCATCAATGATTACCGCCATAGTTATTCTCCCCCGTTTCTTTGTTCCAGATAGAAGAATCCGTAGGCAGGGATGGACAAATCCTGTAAGAAGCAGGACTCACCCGTCAGCATATCCGTAAATCTGCCGGGATCATGGGGAAAAGTAACAGTCTTTTCCCACCCGGTGAAGTTAAATACACCGATAATTTTCTGCCCTTTGGCATAACGCCCGACAGCCAGCAGACCATTATCACCCGTATCCAGCGTCCACACGTCTGCTTTCGTTCCAAAGGCCGGGGATGTTCCCCGCAGAGCCGTTAACGCATTCAGCCCGCAGAACACTTTTCCCTCAGGAGTATCCAAATCATGTATATGTTCTGTCTGCTCCCATTTAAGCCTGCCCCGGTGAAGGTAACGGCTGTCATCCGCTTTCCGTGGGTCTTCCTTATAGCTATAATCGTTTACCTGCGCCAGTTCGTCCCCGCTGTATAACATGGGAATGCCGGTCTGCATAAGCATCATGGCATGGAGTGTCAAATCAAACTGTACCGCCTGCTCCATTGCCTCATGATCCTGCTCAAACCCCGCCTTTTCAATACCGCACAGGCTGGCCGTCGTGCCGCACAGCCGTGCATCGCCACTGGTAATATCATCATTGTAAAGCTCTCCCCTGCTGGTACTGTTACCTGCAAAACCCTGGAAGTAATCGTTCAGATACCGTTTATGAAGCACTTCATCTGTGCCAAAATTCTGGTGCAGCCACCCATAATCCAGCCCCCAGCCAATGTCATCATGACAGCGGAGGTAATTCAGAAATACATACTCCTTCGGCAGAGCATTCACTATGTCAAGCTGCCTGCGGAGCAGACGGGTATCCCGGGTGGCTACGGTATGCCATGTGGTACACATGGTGGTTACATTGTACAATAGATGGCACTCCGGTTTTTCTATGCTGCCAAAGTAAGGCACTACCTTTATCGGTTCCATGACCACCTCGCCTAACAGTATCACGCTTGGACAGACGATCTCGCCTATTATCCTCATCATCCGCACGATGGTATGGACCTGCGGGCGGTTGCGGCAGTCAGTCCCCAGTTCTTTCCATATGTATGGCACGGCATCAATACGGATCATATCCATACCCTTGTTTGCCAGATAGAGATAATTGTACATCATCTCATTAAATACCCGTGGATTTTGGTAGTTCAAATCCCACTGGTAAGGGTAAAAAGAAGTCATGACATAGTGCCCGCAGTCCTCCAGCCATGTGAAGTTTCCCGGCGCAGTCGTTGGGAATACCTGGGGTACGGTCTTCTCATATTCCGCCGGTATGGAAGGGTCTGCAAAAAAGAAATACCGGCTCATGTATTCCCCTTCCCCCCTGCGGGCTCTTTCCGCCCACTGGTGATCCTGACTGGTATGGTTCATTACAAAATCCATGCACAGGTTGATTCCTTTTTTATGACAGACCGCCGCCAGTTTCTCCAAATCTTCCATTGTCCCCAGATCAGGGCGTACCTTGCGGAAATCCGCCACCGCATAGCCACCGTCACTGCGGCCGGGCACCGTATCCAGAAACGGCATCAGATGGAGAAAGTTTACGCCCGTCTGCTGGACATAGGGCAGCTTTTCACGAAGCCCGTTCAGGTCCCCTGCAAAATTGTCAATGTACATCATCATCCCTGTAAGGGCATTGGACTTGTACCACTCCGGATCCGCTTCCCTTTCCAGATCACGCTTTTTTAAAGCCGCCGGCCGATCCCGGTCAAATTCGTATAACTTTTGGCACAGCTCCGCAAACATGGATTCATTGTGATAAAGCTCCATATACAGCCACCGCAGTTCCTCCATGTGGCGTGCCATACGGTTTTGAAACAATTTTTCTTCTTTCTTAGCCATTCTTACCACCCTCTTACCTTAAATCAATTGTAGTTTTTCAAACGCACTATAAAGACCATCTTCTGTCACAGCCGGACAAACCATATGGGCAATCTTTTTGAGAGAAGGACTTCCATTTGCCATACAGACGCCTGTCTCCACAGCCTGAAGCATTTCCATATCATTCATACTGTCTCCCACAGCGATTGTATCAGTCCGGGAAATCCCTAAAAATTCACATAACCTTTCCACTGCCTTTCCCTTATTGAAAGCCCTGCTGGCCAGTTCTCCATTCACAATGCCGCAGGCATCTTCGTCCTGGATGCAGAAATCAAATTCATCCTGCAGTACCTCCATGGGCTTTTTCAGACGCTCTGCCCCCCTGCTCATGAATGCCATCCCATAAATAGGCTCGCCATCATATTCCGACATAGGATGAATCCCCAGCTCATTCTCAATCTGAATCCGCCACCGCAGCAGTTCACTGTTTGCTCTGGATTGTGTATTCTGTGCAAGAAATTCCTTGAAGCCTTCGTCTGTATAGCTGCTGTTTTTCCCTCCTATAGTACAGAAAATACCGCTTTTCTTAAAAACATCCAGTACCCTGGCCTGCTGCTGCGGGGTCATTGGGCAGTCATAAACTACCTGACCATCATACTCGATATAACCGCCGGCACTAGCAACCAGCCCGTCAAATCCAAACTCCAATACAGGAAAGAGCATTCCATAGTTCCGGCCGGAACATAATACTACCTTGTGCCCTTTTTCCCGGGCCCGGCGTACCGCCTCCACCGCAGACGGGGGCGGAACATTCTTCCCCGGTTCAGTCAGGGTACCGTCGATATCCAAAAAAATCAATTTCTGATCCATGAGAACCTCCTTAAATCATCTGTTATTGAACACGCTTTCATTTTGTTTATTATAATTTTCCAAAACGGCTCTGTCAATCCACCATATTTCTTTTTCTGTTTTTAACAAAACTGAATTTGGTATTTTATGCACATTGCTGATTTTATGTTTTTTCAACGCTTATATTGACTTTCCCCACTATTACATGCTATCCTCGCATCAAGATGAACGCGAGTACATTATGTGCATTTGCACGGTACATCAAAACAAATTTTCAAGGAGGAAACTATGAACTACGATTATGCAAAGATAGCAAAAGAAGTTATTCAGGCCGTCGGCGGGTCTGAAAACATCAAGTCTGCTGCCCATTGCGCCACCCGACTGCGTCTCATTGTCGCAGACCGCTCCCTGGCAGACGATGAAAAGGTCGGCGAAATTGATGCAGTGAAAGGTACTTTCTTCACAGCCGGACAATATCAGATCATCTTTGGCACCGGCCACGTGAACCGGGTCTATGAGCAGATCATTCAGCTTGGAATTGCCGAAACCACTGCAAGCGAAGCAAAAGAAGCAAAAATGGACGGTAAAAATAAAGTCCAAAAAGCCATCCGTACTTTTGGGGATGTGTTTGTTCCTGTCATACCTGCCCTTGTGGCCACCGGTCTGTTTCTCGGTTTAAAGGGTGCCCTGCTCAACAACAACTTTCTGGCATTATTCGGCATGACCAATGCCGATATTCCCCAGACCTTTCAGGTTCTGGTAGATGTACTCTCCGGCACCACTTTCGCTTTCCTGCCTGCTATTGTGTGCTGGTCTACATTCCGTGTATTTGGCGGTTCCCCGGTACTTGGCCTGATCCTAGGGCTGATGCTGGTAAACGGCTCCCTGCCAAACGCCTACTCTGTGGCAGACCCTTCCAGCGGCGTAACACCCCTTATGCTTTTCGGCTTTATTCCCATAGTAGGTTATCAGGGAAGTATCCTGCCCGCCTTTGTAGCCGGCGTCATCGGCAGTAAGCTGGAAAAGAAACTGCGAAAAACAGTTCCCACAGTTTTTGACTTTATGATCACGCCCTTTCTGGTGCTGTTCGTTATGTTGATCCTTTCCCTTTTGGTAATCGGTCCTCTCCTCCATGCACTGGAAAACGTCCTGCTGGTCATCGTAGAATATGCACTGGAACTTCCATTTGGCATCGGTGGTCTGGTCGTAGGCTTCTTCTGGTCTATTATCACCCTCACAGGTGTCCACCATATATTCAATATGCTGGAGATCAGCCTGTTGGCAAGCACTGGTTTTAATCCTTTCAATGCCATTTTATGTATGTGCGGATTTTCCTCCGCCGGCGTATGTCTTGCCATCTCCATAAAAGCCAGGAAAAAAGAAATCCGCGCTATCGGCCCCAGTGCCACTGTATCTGCCCTGCTGGGTATCGGTGAACCTGCACTATTCGGTGTCATCCTGCGTTATGGCATGAAACCCTTTCTCCTTAGCTGTTCCATCAACGGTGTAGCCGGCATGATTGCCATGCTACTTGGAATGAAAGGAACCGGCAATGGCATAACCACGATTCCGGGACTGCTGTTGTACATATACTCCCCTTCCCAGCTAATGATGTACGTGATACTTGCCCTCACTACTTTCGCCGTAGCTTTTGGCCTGTGCTGGTTCTTTGCAGTACCTCCGGAGGCCATGGAAGCCGACAGTCTCAAAGGAAGTAAAAAGGCCGCTCCGGCACCTGCACCGATACCCTTTCCTGACGTGCTGGGAGCTGTAGCACAGGGATCTTTCGTTCCCATGGAAGAAATCCCCGACCCGACATTTTCACAGGGTGTCCTTGGGGTATGCTGCGGCATCGATCCTGAACTGGGAAAAGTTTATTCCCCCATGGACGGCAAAATAAGCCAGCTTGCCGACACCTTACATGCTGTTGGTATTGAAGCGGAAGGCGTAGAACTGCTTATCCATGTAGGTATTGATACTGTAGAAATGAAAGGGGACGGATTCAGAAGCCACATCAAAGAAGGACAGACCGTAAAAAAAGGAGATCTTCTGCTGACTATGGATCTGGAAAAAATCAAAGCTACCGGCCATCCTGCCACCATTATGGTAGCAGTTACCAACTCTGATGATCTGGCCTCTGTGGAAACAGTCGCATCCGGTCAGCTTAAGCCTGGTGACCAACTGATGTGCCTGAAAGCATAGCTCTATTCAATGATCCCAGCATTCCGGGGAATAAAGTGTCAGCGATATAAACCGGCTGTCCTCCTCTTTAAGCATCTTTAACCAGACAGACGCAGGTCAATCCATGCCAACAGGCAGTTTTGGTAGTAACTGGCATGGATGTGAATTGTAATGGAAAAGCCACCCTTATGGGTGGCTATTCTTGACAACTGCGGCAGTCAGGAATAAAATATCCCTATGTAAGATTATGAATTGGGCAAACCCAATTGCAAATATTTGTCTGATGTTATATGAACCACCCATGTTCCATGCATTAAGAAAGGAGGGACCGCCGTGGTCAGTATGCAGGATATTGCCGATAAGGCAGGCGTTTCAAGAGTCACTGTCTCAAGAGTTCTCTCTAATCATCCTTCCGTCAAAGCAGAGACACGCCAGAAGGTGCTCCACTGGGTCAAAGAACTGGATTATGAACCCAATCTCATCGCTCAGAGCCTAGCAGGAAACCGGACGAACATTTTCGGCCTGCTGGTTCCGGAAATTGCCTACCCTTTTTTCAGTGAAATTATAGAATCTATAGAAAACCAGGCTTTTTATGAGGGATACAGCGTTATTATCTGCAATACTCACCGCAGTCTGGACAAGGAGAAAAATATTCTCGCCCAGCTTCGCCAGCGAAAAGTAGACGGGGTAATCGCAGTCCCTGTTTCTGCGGAGCAGAGCCTGCCTGCCTATCAGCGTCTGCAAGTTCCCACAGTAATGATCACCAAACGGGTAGAAGGATTCAGCAGTGTGTATATATCCCATTATCATGGAGGCCAGCAGATAGCCAGGCATTTCTTAAACATGGGTTTTCAGAAAATAGGATATATCGGCCCCACCAAAGAATCTACCTCCGCCTTGAAATATGCAGGGTTTCAGCAATATTTGTCTGCCAGCCAGATAAAGCTGACCGATGTGATCGAATGTCCGGCGCCAGAGAATATGAACGCCAGCCTGGTCTATAAGCTTGTAAAGCAGTACGCAGCAAATTCAGGTCTGTGCTGTGAAGCATATTTTGCTAACGACGACATCACTGCCTGTGAATCCATCGCTGCTTTCCGTGAACTGGGTTATGCAGTTCCACAGGACATTGCCATTGCCGGCTTTGATAATTCCCTGCTTGCGAAGGAAACCAGCCCCAAACTTACTGCCCTGGCCCAGCCTTTGGATGAGATTGGAAAAAAATCTGTGGAGATTCTGCTGGACCAGATAAACAACAACGCAGAACCATGCATGTATGAGCTGGAATCCCGTGTCATTGCCAGAGAATCTACCATCCGCTTTGTGTCTTCTCCACAGTAGCCGGCCCAAAGATGCCGCAAAGTGAGTCATACAGATGGCTGGAATAAGTTTTTAAACAATAACTCCTTTTCGGAAAAGTGTTCCCACTGCTTATTAGGCAGAACTAAAGTAAGCGTCAAATAAGAACGTGTAGTGAAATATATGGCGTTCTCCTGTAAAATCAGGGTTAGAGTTTTTAGGGTTCACTCCCAAAACTCTAAATCCAGATAAATGAGAATACCTATGGACATTTCCACTTTGACTCCGGATAAACAGGTAAAACTTCAATACTGGCTGGATGTGATCCGGCAATGCAGAGCCTCCGGCCTGACGAATCAGGTATGGTGCGAACAGCATGATATCTCTTTAAAAAGCTATTACTACTGGATCGCAAAGATCCGGAAGCTGGCGCTTGAGGAACTGCCCCGAAAAAGGAATGGATCCAGGCCGGTAATGGAGCAGACTGTGCTGCTGCCGGATGCTGCTGCGGAATTTACGGAAGTATCCCTTCGCGGCAGACAGGATTTCACTGCCGCTCCTGCGGCAGTGCTCCATATCAGTACTGTGACGGTTGAACTCTTTGAGGATACTCCCTGCGGCCTGCTGGAAACTATCCTGAAAGCAGTGCGGTCATGTTAGGCGACCTCATCCTCGTCCTATGTACGTTCCGATTATTCAGACTGTCAAGGGTTTAAGGGTGGCTCTGCCCCCACGCCCCGACCTCTCCCAAAGAACAGAATGGAATGTTACGCAATAGGGTTTGAAAAGGCTTGGTTTTTAAGGCGTTGCAGACACAAAAATCCATAGGGCAAAGGTTTTATACTACCTACCCACAAGAACGGCTCCTAACCGTCCACAGACGCGAATATCTCAAAAAAGTACTTGACAAAACGCTTCATGGAATGCCAAAACTGCTTTTTCGTTTACCCCATCATTGATTCTAACCTAAAGAATTTATCGTTCCATTAAGAATGCAATGATACTTTCACTTATTGTTTTGTACTCGTAATCATGAACATAATGCGGGCAGTCTAATTCTATATATTCCCCTTCATCAATCTGTGATATATATTCTATTGGAATTTTCCTCCATGTTTCTTTATCAAAGCCTGTTCCACCAGAACCGTCTGAAATGAATAATAACATTGGAATCTGTGGAGCACCCATACTGTTCACTTTTTCAGCATTTTCTTTTACTCGTTCAGTTTCGTTTATCATTGTCACAGTTGCTGTCCGACTGTAGAAAATGGCTCTATAGATTTCTTTTTCATCATCAGATAATGTACCATGCTTTATAGCATCACTGTCCGAAATGCCCGGTATAAAACGAGTGACACCTATATTAGCCGCCCAGCTTGCAATGCGCATAATCGGTATATTTATGTTCATGCTGTCATAATAATCTGGCACCGCCATATCAAGTCCTATAATTGCAGATACCTCATCAGGATATTTCTGTGCCCAATATAGGGCTTCAAGTCCTGACATTGAGTGGGGACAAAGGACATAGGGCGCATTTAATCCTGCGGAGGCAAGAGCAGTTCTTGTGTCTTCGAGTATAGAATCAATGTCTCTGCCCTTATCGACAACATCGCTGAAACCATATCCGAATTTCTCTACAACTGCAATCTGATATTTATCACTTAAAAGAGAATAGAGAGACTTGAAATCCAATAGAGGAGAGCAAGTGCCACCACCTGACATGAAAACAAGTGTTATATCACCAGTCCCTTCCATATAGATACTCATATTATGTCCGTCAACTTCAACCATCTGTCCTAACGGCAAACGTAATTCAGCTTCCTCTTTTAAATGGACTTGATGATTGATGTATATGATAAGCAGCAATATAAGCACTGCGATAAGCACAATAAAAATTATTTTCATAACTCTTTTCTTCTTTCTCATGGTGTTCCTCACTCTTAACCAATGCGGCAGATGGGACTTGAACGAATTTCCCTATCCTGCACCCTCCTCATAGAAAAGAGCTTTCCGCACATCAGTTACTCAAATGTAGCAAACGGTTTACAACTTCTCAAGACAGATAATTGTAATGGAGGTTGTTAGACAGTTTTTCTAATAACCTCTTATTTATGTTTTTATTCTACAAACTGGAATTGATCTACTTCTTTATAAACGAATTTTCTGTTCCTAAATTATAAGGGCAAACATCTCTACATTTATGACAACTTATCACCCAGCTTTGCGTTGTTTTATCATCACCAAAGGCATAATCCCAACATGCCTGTTGCTCAAGCTCTAAATGCTCTAACGCATTTACCGGACATATATTTACGCAGGCATTACAGTTATTGCAAATATTATCTTTTAACTGGTCACATTCTAATTCTTGTTCGCACAAAACTGCTCCCAGCCAAACCATACTTCCAAATTCTGGTGTAATAAGCAAAGAATGTCTCCCTATCGTACCTAATCCCGCTGCCTGTGCCGCATGCTTTTGAGAAATAATGGAACGCCATCTCATAGTATTTTCGTCCCATTGACTTTCGTTCGTTGGAATCGGTACACAAGCGATTTGATATTTTTCCATCTCAATACAAAACGCAAGAGCCATTGCGTCCATTTTGGGTGTAATAGAATTTCTCACTCTTGTATAAGGTACAGGAGAATTACAATTTAGAGTTCCTATTGGAAATCTGCACCCAAAAGAAATAACCGATTTGCATGTCGGTAAAACATCTGTAGGGTGATACCCTTTAGGAGCGTCATCAAATCTATCAATGCCCGCTATTCCGCATAAATCTGCCCCTAATCCAAATAAAATTTCTTTGACCTGTTTATTACCAATCATAATTTATCCTTTCGCCATATCAATTCCGATTGTGGATTTGATGATTTTTAGAGAAAACATTAGCGGTTATATTTTTTCATAAAATCTCCACTAACCCTTGATAATACCAAGTTTATCGCAGGTGAACTTTCCCTTAAAGTTTCCCTTGTATTATATCTTTCCACAGGGCTTATAAACCCTGATAAGGGAAAAATGCTGAAAACAAAATCATATAAAACATTATAACATAAAATAGATGGTCAAATCCACAATCGTTTGAAGTTGTTTGCGCCAACACTATATTGGCAATTTACCTGCGAATTCCAACCACAAAGGAACAGCAATTAATTTTCTAATACCCATGAATCGATTGTAAAGGACGTTGTTTTTGAGCGGATGCAGGAACTAAGGGCAAACAAACGCCGCCCCACAATAGCGTGCAGACAGGGATTGTTTTCCGGCTTGGTATATTTTGCAGACTGTGGAAGCAATCGTCAACGAATTTATCAAGAAAATCATCGTCCATGCGGCGGAAAAGGTGGACGGAAAGCAGATACAGAAAGGGGATATCGTTTTCAATTTTGTAGGGGAAATCAATTTCCTTTCTGCCATGCAATCCAAGCGGCAAGGCACATAAGGAAAATGCAATCGTTGAGCGATCGGTTAGGAGGCTACCCATTAGTTGAGCAACCGACCTTCCACACAATATTGCGTGTCCAGATTGATACAAATATTTCCCCCGTGCTATCGTTTTTACATTTACTGCAAATGCCCTAAAATCAACACTTTTCAGAAAGGCAGATACACCCATACATGAGCGACTATCATTTTATTTATTGAATTTGCCGCACTTTCGATATTCCATAATGTAAAAAATAACGATACCCCCTTTGGGGGCAAGGCTATCGTTATTTTTTGCACCCAAAGGATTCTACTGTTTTATCACTCCATCCTGCCCTGTTGAAATTTATTCTGCTGCCAGCCTTACCCCTGCTTCAAATGCCTTCCGGCATTGCTCTGGGAAGACTGTTTCCTGTTTCACTTTTCTGTCTTCCGCATTGAACATTGTCCAGTTGAACTGGCTGTAATCAGAAACCTGCATTGTTTCTCCAACCGCCAGTATTTCTGTCGGCCCGATAAAAGAGTCAAACACTGCTTTATACTTATTCATCAATTCCATGTAACTGTCATCCGGTGCATTGCTTGTCATGATAAGCAGCACTGGAATTCTGTGGTCATTGTAGCTTTGTACCTCGGTATTATAAGTTATATACTGAAAAACCAGCCTTTCATAAAGTGACCGGAACGCTGCGCTGAAATCCCCCAGGTAATTGGGGCTTCCAATGATCAGCCCATCCGCCTTCCTGATTTCCTCAAGCACGGGAGCCAATCCATCTTTATAAATACACTGCCCAAGATTCTTTTCCCTTTTACACCCAAAGCATGATATACAGCCAGTAAACTTCTCTATTTTGTAAAGGTCTGTTTTTTTAATATATGCCCCTGCACTTTCAGCGCCTTTTGCCGCTTCCATCACGATCATGTCTGTATTCCATCCTTTACGCGGACTGGCATTGATTGCAACTATTTTCTTCATTACAGTATCCCTCCTGATATTTTGTTTTATCGGGCATTCCCAGCATTAAAATTATACCTCAATTCTTTGCAGATTTCCACATATAGAAAAACGGCCGGCAGCATCTGGCAAACCCGATACCCCGACCGCTTCCGGCTTTAAATCTCTGTCCCGGCTTCCACACCGTTGCGGAAGGTGAATACCACCCTGCCGTCCGAATGGACCGTTGCGTAATCCACAAGCCTGTGGAACAGCTTTTCATTGAAATCCACTGGCAGCTCCCGCACTTCCTCAAGCCCCGCAACGAATCCGCTGAAAATGTCATACTGGATTTCCTTCCTCTCCCGCTCTTTCTCCAGGCTGTCCATCCGGCTCTCCAAAGCAGCGTACCGGCTGGCATACCCGTCATACTTTTTGCGGTAGTCGTGCTGGTCAAGTTTCCGGGTGACGTTCCCATCGACCAGCCTTTGGATCAGCCCCACCGTCACTTCTTTCTCCCCGATGACTGCTTCCAGCTCCGCTTCAATGGCGCTGCTGTCGGCCAGGGCATCCATGACCGCCCTGCAGTCCCCGATGGCCTCCTCCCGGTTTTCCATCAGGATGAGGATGCCGACCGCCTCCAGGAACAGCTCCTTGATCCGCTGCTCGTACAGATGGGGCGTGGCGCACCTGCTTTCCCCTTTGAACTTGGCGTTGTACTGCCAGACCGTCCACTTATACTTGCTGTTGGAGTGCCACACCTTGGAGCCGAAGTATTCCACGCAGTCGCCGCAAGTCCATAAGGCATAATATACCGACAATACGGAAACGATACAGCAGAAAGTGTCATTCCGTGAGTCGCATCCGTATATGCACCTGCAGACTGTCCCAGCATATGAACCATCCAGTCAGTAAATTTGCCCTTTGCAATCAGGGTATTAAGCGCCCATGTCTCCGTCCACATGATATTAGACCTCGCCTCATAATCTTCCGGGTTCTAAAGGGCAATCCTTGAACTATGGACGACTGATTGCATCAGAGCCTCACTGATGTAATCACTGGTATTGTCATCCTCGCCGGAAAAATACTGCTCACAAATATGATTGAAAATATCATAAATACAGCCACCATCTGACGTTTAGGCAATGTATAGGTATATTTCGGATTCAAAATCGAAAACTTCGGCATTACATTATCACCGAATACATGACCAATCTTCAATTTCTGCTCATGGTTAGTGATAACCGCACCACCGTTCACTTCGCTTCCTGTTCCCACCATAGTCAACTTTCAGAAATTCCATTACCTGTTCATAGATTCCTTTTTTCTTAATAGAACCTCCTCCATAAATCAACTGGATGTTTTTCCCGTATTTAGAAAGTTCCTCGCCCAAATACTGCAGGGAATCCTCTCCAAAACAAATTTTTGTCGGATTTCAATATATAAAATTTCCTAACATGATTTTCTCCTCCTTGCTTCTTTATCTTCTCTAATCCGGATCTTACTTCAGGCTGTTATATGTTCCATCGTCTACCGCTTCCAGCCACTCATTGGAACCGTTCTCACTAGGAACTTCAACCGCCAGATGCGAAAACCAGCTGTCTTTTGCCGCGCCGTGCCAGTGCTTTACACCGACCGGGATATTGACAACGTCTCCGGGGCGGAGTTCCTGCGCCTCTTTTCCTTCTTCCTGGTAATACCCACGCCCTGCGACACAGACCAGAATCTGCCCGCCGCCTTTATCCGCATGATGGATATGCCAGTTGTTGCGGCATCCCGGCTCAAATGTCACATTGAAAATCCCAACCTGTGATGTAGAAAGTGGAGCAAGATAACTCTGACCAATAAAATACTGCGCAAAGCCATCATTAGGCTTGCCGATAGGAAACACCATCTCCGCAGCATGAACAGCTTTTGCATCTCCACCCGCAGTCTCATCTTTCCACACATCCTTTGCCAGACCAAACACCGCCCACCCCTTCGGCCATCCTGCATAAAAAGCAGCATGGGTGATGATCGCTGCGGCTTCCGCTTTCGTCACGCCATGTGCCTTTGCATTTTTCAGATGGTAAATCAGCGAAGAATCCGTAATACCAGAAGACATCAGCGCCACCATCGTTACAATGCAGCGTGTTTTCAGGTCAATATCCTGATTGTTCCAGTTTTCCCCAAACAGCACATCGTCATTATAGTGCGCAAATTCCGGTGCGAAGTCGCCTAACTGCATCTTTCCTGCTGTCTGTATAATTTTCTCCATTGTCTTATCCTCCTGTCATTTATACTACATTTCCTGCTTTTTGTTTGCCGTTCTGTGCCATAACGCCAGCAAGGGCATGGGGAACATACAGCTCCTCCAGATAACGGGTCTCGGCTTTTGTCAGTTCCAACTCCACCGCTTTTACCGCGCCATCCACATGGGAAATCTTTGTCGCTCCAACTACAGGCGCTGTCACCTTCGTCAGAAGCCACGCAAGGGAAACCTCCGTCATGGAAACATCCCTTTTTTCTGCGATTTCTTCTACACGCCGTATAACCTTTCTGTCAGCCTCCGCCGTATCGTCATATTTGAACCGCGCATAAGCATCCTGTTCCAGCCGCTTTGAAGTTTCTCCGGGGTGGCGGGATAACCTTCCGCTTGCCAGCGCACTATATGGTGTCATGGCAATATTTTCCGAATAACAGAAAGGCGCCATTTCCCGTTCTTCCTCACGGGCAATCAGGTTATAATGCTCATGTACGGTAAAGAAGCAAGCAACCGAAAACAAGAGATAGACCGCCAGCACCACGCTATTCCGAACCAAAGAAACCAAAGACCAAAAGACAAGCATTGTGGAAATGTGCATAACAGGCTATGGAATCATGGATAACTCTATTCACAGCACATGGAAAAGCTAAAGTGCAGCTTTCCCACGTCCTGCAAACAGAGTTACCCACAATTCCATAAGATAGCCAGTTATACACATTCCCACGAATGCCTACGACTACGGAATCCTCTTCCAATTCCTAATATCTTGACATAACTAATCAGATTTGTTAAAATACAAATTAGAGTAAACAAAAGGAGGAGCTTTATTTTGCCAAAAATAAAAATTGATAAAGAATCGGTTATCAAAGAAGCCGCATATATGGCAAATACGATAGGCATAGAAAACTTATCCTTAAAAACGCTTGCAGCGCAATTAGGTGTTAAGTCCCCATCGCTTTATAACCATATTGATGGGCTTGACGACCTAAAACAGCAACTTATGCTTTATGGCTGGAAAGAATTAGAGAACAAAACTATTGAAGCTGTAATAGGACTTTCTGGATATGATGCGATTAGAGCTATGTGCTACGCTTTCCATGAATATGCAATAGAGAATCAAGG